>NZ_JMCL01000104.1 GCF_000690905.1 Pseudomonas sp. Ant30-3
CGCGGCCAATGTCGGCGAACTTCGCCTGGGTGTGTTCGGCCAGCACCGCCGGTGCCAGTTCGACTTCCAGTCCGCGCCGCCCGGCACTGACAAAAATGCTGACGAAGGGCTGAGCCGAATTGTCGATGAACGTACGCAGACGCTTCTTTTGCCCCAACGGGCTGATGCCTCCGAGCAGATAACCGGTCGAGCGTTGCGCTGCGGCGGGGTCAGCCATTTCGACCTTTTTGACGCCTGCGGCATGCGCGAGGCCTTTCAAGTCCAGGGTTCCGACGACCGGCACCACGGCAACCAGCAATTCGCCTTTCTCGCTGGCTGCCAGCAACGTCTTGAACACTTGAGCCGGGTCCAGCCCCAGTTTTTCCGCAGCCTCCAGACCATATGAAGCCGCCTTCGGGTCATGTTCGTAACTGTGCACGCGATGTTCGGCTCGAACTTTTTTCAACAAATCCAATGCGGGGGTCATGACAGCTCCAGACTGATCGGAGGTGAAAAATCCTGCGCTGAATTCTAGGCCAACATTCAGCGAAAGGCTCGAAATGACTGCATTTCAAAGAGTTGCCGGGCTGCTGGACCGTTCGTCAGTGAATGGTCGAGCCGTAAAACAAAACGATCATTCATGTGACTAATAGCTTCAATGTGACTGGCAGTTCACTTTCGACCTTTGACAGTAGCGTTTCTTGTCTATATTTTTTCGAATCTGAATACCGTACAAATGTACCAATGCTTTGAGATTGCAGCAGGCCGAGAACAGGATGGGGATCCTCTCTCGGTGAAAATCGCGCTTTGGCCTTAACGAAAGAAGCGCCAGACAACAAAAACAATGAGGTTTTCCATGACAACTGCTTTACGACAACCGTCACTCTCCAGCCAATGCATGGCCGAGTTTCTGGGCACTGCGTTGCTGATCTTTTTTGGTACCGGTTGCGTTGCCGCGCTCAAGGTCGCGGGTGCGAGCTTCGGTCTGTGGGAAATCAGCATCATCTGGGGGGTCGGCGTCAGCATGGCGATCTACCTGACTGCCGGGGTATCAGGGGCTCACCTCAACCCAGCGGTCAGCATCGCCTTGTGCATTTTTGCCGATTTCGAAAAACGCAAACTGCCTTTTTATATCCTGGCGCAGATCGCCGGCGCCTTCTGCGGCGCATTGCTGGTCTACACGCTGTACAGCAATCTATTCTTCGATTACGAACAAACTCACCAAATGGTTCGCGGCACTCAAGCCAGCCTCGAACTGGCATCGGTTTTCTCCACGTTCCCGAACCCGGCTCTGTCGACTGCACAGGCTTTCCTGGTCGAGATGATCATCACTGCCATCCTGATGGGCGTGATCATGTCCCTGACTGACGACAACAATGGCCTGCCTAATGGCCCAATGGCGCCGTTGCTGATCGGGTTGCTGATTGCGGTGATTGGCAGTTCGATGGGCCCTCTGACCGGTTTCGCGATGAATCCGGCCCGAGACTTCGGCCCCAAGCTCATGACTTTCTTGTCTGGCTGGGGTGAAATTTCCTTCACCGGCGGCCGTGATATTCCGTATTTCCTGATTCCGATTTTTGCACCGATTGTCGGTGCCTGCCTTGGCGCTGCCGCGTATCGCGGGCTCATAGCCCGTCATTTGCCCAGCGCCGAACCTGCTACAAAGGACGCAGCACCGGCCATTGACGGCAAACCAAGAACTTCTTGATACCGTAGGCGCGTGATCCTGCCCTCGTGATCCCGCGCCCGACCTCTCCTTTATTTCGTGCAAGGCAATCGACATGACCGACATTCAGAATAAGAACTACATCATTGCCCTTGATCAGGGCACGACCAGCTCGCGCGCGATCATTTTCGATCGCGATGCGAACGTGGTCTGCACCGCACAGCGCGAATTCGTTCAGCATTACCCACAGGCGGGTTGGGTCGAGCATGACCCGATGGAAATCTTCGCCACGCAAAGCGCGGTAATGGTCGAAGCGTTGGCGCAGGCCGGCTTGCATCACGATCAGGTCGCGGCCATCGGCATCACTAACCAGCGCGAAACCACCGTCGTCTGGGACAAAACCACCGGTCGCCCGATCTACAACGCCATCGTCTGGCAGTGCCGCCGCAGCACCGAAATCTGCCAGCAGCTCAAACGCGATGGTCACGAGCAATACATCAGTGAAACCACCGGACTGGTCACCGACCCGTACTTCTCCGGCACCAAGCTCAAGTGGATCCTCGACAACGTCGAGGGCAGTCGCGAACGCGCGCGCAACGGCGAACTGCTGTTCGGCACCGTCGACAGCTGGCTGATCTGGAAATTTACCGGCGGCAAAGTACACGTCACTGATTACACCAACGCCTCGCGCACCATGCTCTTCAACATTCATTCGCTGGAGTGGGACGCGAAGATGCTGGAGGTGCTGGATATTCCGCGCGAGATGTTGCCGGAAGTTAAATCCTCGTCGGAAATCTACGGCCACACTAAAAGCGGCATCGCTATCGGCGGTATTGCTGGCGACCAACAGGCGGCTCTGTTCGGTCAGATGTGTGTCGAGCCCGGTCAGGCGAAAAACACCTACGGCACCGGCTGCTTCCTGTTGATGAACACGGGCGACAAAGCCGTGAAGTCCAACCACGGCATGCTCACCACCATCGCTTGCGGTCCACGCGGCGAAGTGGCTTACGCGCTGGAAGGCGCTGTGTTCAATGGCGGCTCGACCGTTCAATGGCTGCGCGATGAGCTGAAAATCATCGCCGATGCCCATGACACCGAATACTTCGCCAGCAAGGTCAAGGACAGCAATGGCGTGTACCTGGTGCCGGCCTTCACCGGTCTGGGCGCTCCGTATTGGGACCCCTATGCCCGTGGCGCGCTGTTCGGCCTGACTCGCGGCGTGCGCGTGGATCACATCATTCGTGCCGCGCTGGAGTCGATTGCCTACCAGACCCGCGACGTACTTGACGCCATGCAACAGGATTCCGGCGAACGCCTGAAGGCGCTGCGCGTTGACGGCGGCGCTGTAGCGAACAACTTCCTGATGCAATTCCAGGCGGACATCCTCGGCACTCAAGTCGAGCGGCCGAAAATGCGCGAAACCACAGCCCTTGGCGCGGCGTACCTTGCAGGCCTGGCGTGCGGTTTCTGGGGCAGCCTGGATGAACTGCGCAACAAAGCGGTAATTGAGCGCGAATTCGAACCGACTCTGGACGAAGGCGAAAAGGAAAAGCTTTATAAAGGCTGGAAAAAAGCAGTCAGCCGTACCCGCGACTGGGCACGTGAAGACGCTGAATAAGCCACAAACCGGGATCGTAAAAGGTTGTAACTGGTCGGGAGCAGATTCCTGCGTCATCATGGGCAAATTTTGCACGGCAGCCCAAAGGACGCCCCATGAATCTGCCTCCCCGTCAGCAGCAAATCCTCGAACTGGTCCGCGAACGCGGCTATGTCAGCATTGAGGAAATGGCTACGCTGTTCGTTGTTACACCGCAAACCATCCGCCGCGACATCAATCAACTCGCGGAAGCCAATCTGTTGCGCCGCTATCACGGCGGCGCGGCCTACGATTCCAGTGTCGAAAACACCGCTTATGCAATGCGTGCCGATCAGATGCGCGATGAGAAGCAGCGTATCGGTGAAGCCATCGCCTCACAGATCCCCGATCACGCCTCGCTGTTCATCAATATCGGCACTACCACCGAATCGATTGCCCGGGCGTTGCTCAATCATAATCATCTGAAGATCATCACTAATAACCTGCACGTGGCCTCGATGCTCAGTGCCAAGGACGATTTCGACGTGCTGCTGACCGGTGGCAATGTGCGACGCGACGGTGGTGTGGTCGGTCAGGCAAGTGTCGATTTCATCAACCAGTTCAAAGTCGATTTTGCCCTTGTCGGCATCAGCGGCATTGATGAAGACGGTAGCCTGCTGGATTTTGATTATCAGGAAGTTCGTGTCTCGCAGGCGATCATTGCCAACGCGCGGCAAGTGATTCTGGCGGCGGATTCGAGCAAATTCGGACGCAATGCCATGATCCGCCTGGGGCCGATCAGTCTGATCGATTGCCTGGTAACCGATCAGCCGCCCTCCCCGGCGCTGGCGCAGTTGCTGACGCAGCACAAGATTCGTCTGGAAGTGGTTTAACTTACTGCCCTATTGTCTTCGTCTGCACCGACGCCATCGCGAGCAGGCTCACTCCCACAAGGATTGCGCTGGACCTGTGGGAGTGAGCCTGCTCGCGATGGCGATCTATCCGGCAACCTCGATATATCGCTCCTACGCATATAAATGTTCGGAAATTTTCCTTTAAGCGCTCTTCGATCAGTATTTTCAATCGAAGTAAGCTGGCTGTGCGCGTCTTTATGGGCTACCATTTTCGCAAATGAACATTAATGTTCGAATTCCAAACATAAAACCGATAAAGCCCGAGGCCAGCCGATGCCAACTTCTACCTTGCCTACGCCCCCTCTCGCAGAGGTCTACGACGTCGCCGTGATTGGTGGCGGGATTAATGGCGTGGGAATCGCAGCAGATGCAGCCGGCCGCGGCCTCTCGGTGTTCCTTTGCGAGAAGGACGATCTGGCCAGCCATACCTCGTCGGCCAGCAGCAAGCTGATCCACGGTGGCCTGCGCTATCTCGAACATTACGAATTCCGTCTGGTGCGTGAAGCGCTGGCTGAGCGCGAAGTGCTGCTGAAGAAGGCGCCGCACATCGTCAAGCAAATGCGCTTCGTGTTGCCGCATCGTCCGCATCTGCGTCCGGCCTGGATGATTCGCGCCGGCCTGTTCATGTACGACAACCTCGGCAAACGCGAGCAACTGCAAGGTTCGAAAAGCCTGAAGTTCGGTGCGGACAGCGCGCTGAAAAGCGAAATCACCAAGGGCTTTGAATACTCCGATTGCTGGGTCGATGACGCGCGTCTGGTGGTGCTCAACGCCATGGCCGCCCGCGAAAAAGGCGCGCACGTTCACACCCAGACCCGCTGCGTCAGCGCTCGTCGCACCAAGGGTTTGTGGCACCTGCACCTGGAACGCGCCGATGGCAGCCTGTTTTCGATTCGTGCCAAAGCGTTGGTGAATGCGGCGGGCCCTTGGGTCGCCAAGTTCATTCGGGACGACCTGAAGATGGAATCGCCGTATGGCATTCGTCTGATTCAGGGCAGCCACCTGATCGTGCCGAAACTTTACGAAGGTGAACACGCGCATATCCTGCAAAACGAAGATCAGCGCATCGTTTTCACCATTCCATACTTGAACCACTTCACACTGATCGGCACCACGGACCGCGAGTACACCGGCGACCCGGCGAAAGTGGCAATTACCGAAGGTGAAACCGATTACCTGCTGAAAGTGGTCA
This sequence comes from Pseudomonas sp. Ant30-3, assembly GCF_000690905.1. Classification (GTDB taxonomy): domain Bacteria; phylum Pseudomonadota; class Gammaproteobacteria; order Pseudomonadales; family Pseudomonadaceae; genus Aquipseudomonas. The sequence goes on from NZ_JMCL01000104.1 coordinate 5,328, forward strand.
ACGCCCACTTCAAAAAGCAGGTCAGCCGCGACGATATCCTGCACAGCTATTCCGGCGTTCGTCCGCTGTGCAATGACGAATCCGATAACCCTTCAGCCGTCACTCGCGATTACACCTTGGCACTCTCGGGCGCCGGCGAAGAGGCGCCGCTGCTGTCGGTGTTCGGTGGCAAGCTCACCACTTACCGTAAACTTGCCGAATCGGCGCTTGCGCAACTGGCTCCTTACTTCAAGCACATCCAGCCAAGCTGGACGGCGAGCGCGACGCTGCCTGGCGGTGAAGACATGACCACGCCGCAGGCACTGAGCTTGCGTATTCGTGACCAGTTTGACTGGATACCGAGCGAAATCTCGCGGCGCTGGGCCACCACCTATGGCAGCCGCACCTGGCGGATGCTCGAAGGCGTGCAGGATCTGAACGATCTGGGCGAACACATCGGCGGCGGTCTCTATACCCGCGAAGTGGATTATCTGTGCAGTGAAGAGTGGGCAACCACCGCCCATGACATTCTGTGGCGCCGCAGCAAGCTCGGCTTGTTCACCACCCCGGAAGAACAGCAGAAACTCGCGGATTACCTGAGCAAGGTTGAACAGAACCGCAGCAAGATCGAAGCGGCCTGATCGCTTAAGTCGGTTACAGCAAAGCCCCTGAATCTTACCCATCAGGGGCTTTTTGCATTTGTCGCCATTTTTGCCCAATTCGAGTCACCCGCTCATTCGGTTTTCCGAACGCGACTCATCGGTCGATTCGGTTAACCGGATTAGCTGGCTTCCGCAAACCTATCTTAAATATTTAATCTCCATAAAAATCAATCCCTTGACGTGTTCAGCCTGGCCTGGCACGAGTCATGCTCTACACTCTTAAGCGAAGGCCTGTCGTGCATCCTCCTGGGAGCCGGCAGACAATCGAAGCACAAAAGGGCCGATGAACTGGCTCCATAAAAAAAACAATGTCGAGGAAAATTTGATGCGCATCGTTCCCCATATCCTGGGCGCAGCCATTGCTGCCGCTCTGATTACCACTCCAGTTTTCGCTGCCGAACTCACCGGCACACTGAAGAAGATCAAAGAGTCCGGCACTATCACCCTCGGGCACCGTGACGCCTCCATTCCTTTTTCCTACATCGCGGACGCTTCCGGCAAGCCGGTTGGCTACTCCCACGATATTCAGCTGAAAATTGTCGAAGCCATCAAAAAAGACCTGGACATCCCTAATTTGCAGGTCAAATACAACCTGGTGACCTCGCAGACACGCATCCCGCTCGTGCAGAACGGCACCGTGGACCTTGAGTGCGGCTCCACCACCAACAACGTCGAACGTCAGCAACAAGTCGACTTCTCCGTTGGCATCTTCGAAATCGGCACCCGCCTGCTGTCGAAGAAAGACTCCCAGTACAAAAACTTCGCTGACTTGAAAGGCAAGAACGTCGTGACCACGGCGGGCACTACCTCCGAGCGCATCCTCAAGTCGATGAACGCTGACAAGCAGATGGGCATGAACGTAATTTCTGCCAAAGACCACGGCGAGTCCTTCCAGATGCTGGAATCGGGCCGTGCCGTCGCGTTCATGATGGACGACGCACTGCTGGCAGGCGAAGCGGCCAAGGCGAAGAAGGCCGCTGACTGGGAAGTGACCGGCGATCCGCAGTCCTACGAAATCTATGGCTGCATGGTCCGCAAGGGTGACGCACCGTTCAAGAAAGCTGTAGATGACGCGATCGTTGCCACCTACAAGTCTGGCGACATCAACAAGATCTACGAAAAATGGTTCATGCAACCGATCCCGCCAAAAAACCTGAACCTGAACTTCCCGATGAGCGACGAGCTCAAGGCCCTGATCGCCAATCCGACCGACAAAGCGGCTGACGACAAGAAATCCTGATTACTGACTAATGTTGTCTCCTGAGAGGGCAGCTGCCCTTTCAGGGGTTTGTCACTCCCTGCTGGCATTTTTGGAAACACTCGAACCGGTCGCTGTCGAGCCGCTCGTGTGTGTCTGACCGTCAAGGTCGGACGGGAACGGACTTCCCCAGGCGGGCACTTGTACATTGATCGTATCCGAGGGGAGACCCCTGATGAATTACAACTGGGACTGGAGCGTGTTCTTCAGGTCCACCGGTGTGGGCAGCGAGACGTATCTCGACTGGTACATCTCCGGTTTGGGCTGGACCATTGCCATCGCCATTGTGGCCTGGATCATTGCCCTCCTGCTGGGCTCGATTCTGGGCGTCATGCGCACCGTGCCTAACCGCTTCGTGGCAGGCATCGCAACCTGCTACGTCGAACTGTTTCGTAACGTACCCTTGCTGGTTCAACTGTTCGTCTGGTACTTCCTGGTACCCGACCTGCTGCCGCAAAACCTGCAGGACTGGTACAAGCAAGACCTCAATCCGACCACATCCGCTTACCTGAGCGTGGTCGTCTGCCTCGGTCTGTTCACCGCTGCCCGCGTCTGCGAGCAAGTGCGAACGGGGATCCAGGCGCTGCCTCGTGGTCAGGAATTCGCCGCTCGCGCGATGGGTTTCAAACTGCCACAGATCTACTCGAACGTGCTGCTGCCCCAGGCTTACCGGATCATTATTCCGCCGCTTACCTCCGAATTCCTGAACGTGTTCAAGAACTCCTCGGTTGCGTCGCTGATCGGCCTGATGGAGCTGCTCGCGCAGACCAAACAGACTGCCGAGTTCTCCGCCAACCTCTTTGAAGCCTTTACCCTGGCGACCCTGATCTACTTCACCCTGAACATGAGCCTGATGTTGCTGATGCGCATGGTCGAGAAGAAAGTCGCCGTACCGGGCCTGATCTCCGTTGGGGGTAAATGATGGAATTCGACTTCTCGGGCATCATCCCTTCCCTGCCGGGTTTGTGGAACGGTATGGTCATGACCCTTCAACTGATGGTGTTGGGCGTGGTCGGCGGGATCATCCTCGGTACGATCCTGGCCCTGATGCGTCTGTCCCACAGCAAGCTGCTGTCGAACATCGCGGGCGCCTACGTCAACTATTTCCGCTCGATTCCGCTGCTGCTGGTGATCACCTGGTTCTACCTGGCGGTGCCGTTCGTGCTGCGCTGGATCACCGGCGAAGACACCCCGATCGGCGCGTTCGCTTCGTGCATCGTGGCGTTCATGATGTTCGAAGCCGCGTACTTCTGCGAAATCGTCCGCGCCGGTGTGCAATCCATTCCCAAAGGCCAGATGGGTGCAGCCCAGGCGCTGGGGATGAATTACAGCCAGGTGATGCGTCTGATCATTCTGCCGCAGGCATTCCGCAAGATGACCCCACTGTTGCTGCAGCAGAGCATCATCCTGTTTCAGGACACCTCGCTGGTATACGCGGTCGGCCTGGTGGACTTCCTCAATGCTTCGCGGGCCAGTGGCGACATCATCGGCCGCTCCAATGAGTTCCTGATCTTCGCAGGTCTCGTGTACTTCATCATCAGCTTTGCCGCCTCGCAGCTGGTCAAGCGTCTGCAAAAAAGGTTCGCCGTATGATCTCTATCAAGAACGTCAACAAGTGGTATGGGGACTTCCAGGTACTGACTGATTGCAGCACCGAGGTCAAAAAAGGCGAAGTGATCGTGGTGTGCGGGCCGTCGGGTTCCGGCAAATCCACCCTGATCAAATGCGTCAATGCCTTGGAACCGTTCCAGAAAGGCGACGTGGTGGTTGATGGCACATCCATCGCCGACCCGAAGACCGACCTGCCGAAACTGCGCTCCCGGGTGGGCATGGTGTTCCAGCACTTCGAGCTGTTCCCGCACCTGACCATCACCGAAAACCTGACCATCGCGCAGATCAAGGTGCTGGGCCGCAGCAAGGAAGAAGCGACCAAGAAAGGCATGCAATTGCTCGAGCGCGTCGGCCTCTCCGCTCACGCCCACAAGCATCCGGGTCAGCTCTCCGGTGGTCAGCAACAGCGTGTGGCCATTGCCCGTGCGCTGGCGATGGACCCGATCGTCATGCTGTTCGACGAACCGACTTCGGCGCTCGATCCGGAAATGGTCAACGAAGTGCTCGACGTGATGGTGCAACTGGCCCACGAAGGCATGACCATGATGTGCGTGACCCACGAAATGGGCTTCGCTCGCAAAGTGGCCGACCGGGTGATTTTCATGGACCAGGGCAAGATCATCGAAGACTGCCAGAAAGAGGAATTCTTCGGCGACATCAGCGCCCGCTCCGAACGTGCGCAGCATTTCCTCGAGAAAATTCTGCAGCACTAAGAGGTACACCGCTCCCCACACGGGGAGCGGGCATTGTGGTGAGGGGATTTATCCCCGTTCGGCTGCGAAGCAGTCTAAACCGTACACTTGGTCCACCTTTGAAACTCTGGGGCCGCTTCGCAGCCCAACGGGGATAATCCCCTCACCACAACAGCCCGCTCCCACAATGGGATTGGTAGAGGCTTCGTATTTTGTGTTGTGGTTGACCCAAGGCATCTGTGATGAAATGCGACCCCACTCTTTATCGCGCCGCGCCGCCATCACTCGCCGTGAAACCCCGTCTGATCCGTCATTTGTTCCTGCCGCCGCTGGTCATCGCCCTGATGATCGGATTGGGCTATGTCGGCTATTGGGTCAGTGAACATTATGGAATTCGCAGTCTCAGCGAAAACGGCCAGCGACAGCTCGAACTGCACGCCCGCGCCGTGGAAAGCGAAATCAGCAAATACACTTACCTGCCCAGCCTGCTGGAACTCGAATCCAGTGTTTCCGACTTGTTGGCCGAGCCTTCTGCGGCGAACCGGCAAACGGTCAATGAATACCTCGAAGGCCTCAATCGACGCAGCCGGAGCCGGGCCATCTACGTGATGGACACCACCGGTCGTGTCATGGCCAGCAGCAACTGGCGTGACTTCGACAGCTACCTTGGAGAAGACCTGTCCTTTCGCGCTTATTTTCAGGACGCCGTGCGCGGTCAGCCGGGACGCTTCTATGGCATCGGCAGCACCAATGGCGAGCCGGGTTACTACCTGGCCCACGGCCTCGAGGAACAAGGCAAAATCATCGGCGTGGCCGTGGTCAAAGTGCGCCTCGAAGCCATGGAAGAACGCTGGCAGCGAGCGCGCCTGGAAGCCTTCGTCAGTGACGAAAACGGCATCATCATTCTCTCCAGCGATCCGGCGCGACGCCTCAAGTCAGTCATACCGCTGAGCGAAGAAACCAAGGAAAAACTGGCGCGAAGCCTGCAGTACTACTGGTTTCCACTGAACGAATTGCAACCGCTCGCCCGGGAGAAACTTGCCGAAGGGGTGGAGAAACTGACCTTCCCCGCCAACAGTGAGGTGGAATCCGAGGCGGAAGACATCAGCTACCTCTCGCAAACCCGCCCGCTGAGCGACACCCCATGGAATTTCACTCTGCTCACGCCGTTGCAGGATTTGCGCCGTGAGGCGATCAATCAGGGCATTCTGGTGGCGGTCGCGTTTGCCTTGGTGGCCTTCCTGCTGATCGCCTGGAATGAACGCCGCAAGGTCATCGCCACCCGCCTCGCCGCGCGGGAAGCCTTGCAGGAAGCCAACAATCAACTGGAGCGTCGGATTACCGAACGCACCACCGATCTGCGCGCCAGCAACGATCGGCTCAAGAGCCAGATCCGCGAGCGGCGGCAGGCTGAAGAGACCTTGCGCCGCGCTCAGGATGAACTGGTGCAGGCCGGAAAACTGGCGGCCATCGGTCAAATGTCCACCAGCATCGCCCATGAACTGAACCAGCCGCTCGCCGCGCTGCGGACGTTGTCCGGCAACACCGTGCGTTTTCTCGAGCGCGGTCAGCTGGACGTCGCCAGTACCAACCTTAAAACCATCAACGAATTGATCGACCGCATGGGCCGGATTACCGCCAGCCTGCGCTCCTTTGCCCGTCGCGGCGACGACAAAGGTCAGGCGAGCCTCGCTAAAGCCGTTGAGGCGGCATTGCAATTGCTGGGCAGTCGTATTGAAAGCGCGAACTTGCAAGTGCTTCGCGATTTCGCCGACGTCCAGGTGCAGATCGACCAGACCCGGCTGGAACAGATTCTGGTCAACCTGATTGGAAACGCGCTGGACGCCATGCAGGCGCAGCCGTCGCCGGCGTTATGGCTGGAAGGCGAAACACTCGATGACAAATATCGCCTGCGCGTGCGCGACAACGGCCATGGCATTGATGCCGAAGCGCGCAAGCATTTGTTCGAACCGTTTTTCACGACAAAACCCGGCGAACAGGGTCTGGGCCTCGGCCTGACACTTTCCGCCAGCCTCGCCGCTGCCACGGGTGGACATCTGGGTGTCGAGCATCCGTCCAGCGGCGGTACCACCTTCGTTCTCAGTTTACCGTTGGTAAGCCTTTCTCCCGCCGAGCCAATATGAACAAAGACCTAAGTGTATTGATCGTCGAAGACGATCCCCATGTGCTGCTCGGTTGCCAGCAGGCCTTGACCCTCGAAGACATTCCCTGCGTGGGCGTCGGCAGTGCCGAAGAAGCGCTCGAACGCGTTGGGGATAACTTTGCCGGCATCGTCATCAGCGACATTCGCCTGCCGGGCATTGATGGCCTGGAACTGCTGACCCGTCTCAAGGCCCGCGACCGCAGTCTGCCGGTGGTGCTGATCACCGGCCACGGTGACATTTCCATGGCCGTCGGAGCCATGCAAAAAGGCGCCTACGATTTCATGGAAAAACCGTTCTCCCCGGAACGCCTGGTCGACGTCGCCCGCCGCGCGCTGGAGCAGCGCAGTCTGGCGCGGGAAGTCTCGTCGCTGCGGCGACAACTGGCCGAGCGCGACTCCCTCGAAGGGCGAATCATTGGCCGCTCGCCCGCTATGCAAAACCTGCGCGAACTGATCGCCAACGTCGCCGACACCTCGGCCAATGTGTTGATCGAAGGCGAGACCGGCACTGGTAAAGAGCTGGTCGCGCGTTGTCTGCACGATTTCAGTCGGCGCCACACCAAACAGTTTGTCGCACTCAACTGCGGCGGTTTGCCAGAGAATCTCTTCGAAAGTGAAATTTTCGGGCACGAGGCCAATGCCTTCACCGGCGCGGGCAAACGGCGGATCGGCAAGATCGAACACGCCGACGGTGGCACGCTGTTTCTTGATGAAGTGGAAAGCATGCCGCTGCCGCTGCAGATCAAATTGCTGCGGGTCCTGCAGGAACGCACCCTCGAACGCCTCGGCTCGAACCAGAGCGTCGCCGTGGATTGCCGGGTAATCGCCGCGACCAAATCCGACCTGGATGAATCGAGCAAGGCCGGCGAATTTCGCAGTGACCTGTATTACCGCCTCAACGTGGTAACCCTCGAACTGCCGCCGTTGCGTGAACGTCGCGAAGACATCCTGCAACTGTTCGAACATTTCCTGCAGCAGTCATCGCTGCGTTTCGACCGTGCAGTGCCGGAGCTGGACAACCAGACCCTGTCGAACCTGATGAGCCACGACTGGCCGGGCAACGTGCGCGAACTGCGCAACGTCGCCGAACGCTTCGCCCTCGGCCTGCCAGCCTTCAAGAAGACTGGTCCGAGCGGCAGCAATCAAGGCTTGGCGTTTGCCGAAGCGGTCGAAGCATTTGAGCGCAATCTGCTCAGCGATGCCTTGCAGCGCAGTGGCGGCAACCTGACTCAAGCCAGCCAGGAACTGGGCATGGCCAAAACCACGCTATTCGACAAAGTGAAGAAATACGGGTTGAGCCACTGATGGACCTGATGTTCAAAGCGCTCCTCGGCGCCGGGGTGGTATTGATCCTCGCCGCACTGGCCAAAACCAGAAACTATTACATTGCCGGGCTGGTGCCGTTGTTTCCGACGTTTGCGTTAATCGCTCACTACATTGTCGGCAAGGGACGTTCGCTGGAGGACCTCAAAGCCACCATCGTGTTTGGCATGTGGTCGATCATTCCGTATTTCATTTACCTGGCGACGTTGTACGTGATGGTTGACCGGATGCGCCTGGAGGCTTCGTTGGCGGTAGCGGCCGTGGCGTGGCTGATGGCGGCCACGGCGCTGGTCTCGGTCTGGGTGCGAATCCACGGCTGAATCAATCAGCTGTGGAGGGCGACGCTACAACAGGTTGGGAATCGGCGCGGGATCGACTTGCGCCCAATGCGACGTGTCTTCGCGGTGCGCCTGCAAGTACGGCAACACAGCCGCGAGCAGTGGCACCTTGAACGCCTCCTGAAAGCGATGGGCCAACCCCGGGATCAATTTCAACTGACTGCCCCGGATGTGCGCCGCCAGATGAACGCCATGCATCACCGGTAACAAAGGGTCCGCCGTGCCATGCACGACAAGGGTCGGCACGCGTAACTGATTGAGCAGCGCCACCCTGCTCCGCTCCGCAAGAATCGCCATGATCTGGCGCTTTACGCCCTCAGGGTTGAATGCCCGGTCATAGGATTGCGCCGCTTGCTCCAGCAACGCCTGTCGGTCATCGTTGATCGTCGGGCTGCCCAGTGCCGCAAGCAAATCCGCCTGTTGCTCAAGGGCCACCTCGCGATTCGGTGCACTGCGGCGCGAGAGCAATTGCACCAATGCCGCCGTCGGCGCCGGCAGTCCTTCGGCACCGGAGGTGGTCATGATCAGCGTCAGGGTCTCGACCCGTTCTGGCGCCATGGCGGCCATGTGCTGGGCGATCATGCCGCCCATGCTTGCGCCCAGCACGTGAAATTGCTCGACGTGCAGCGCGTCCATCAAACCGAAGGCATCACCGGCCATATCGGTCAGCGTGTAAGGCGCCGCGACGGGCAAGCCGAGTTTGTAGCGCAGCACTTCGAAGGTCAGGTTGGCGTCCACCGGTGAGGTCCGCCAAGTGGACAGGCCGACATCGCGATTGTCGTAACGAATCACCCGGAAGCCTTGCTGACAGAGGGCGACCACCACCTCGTCCGGCCAGTGAATCAACTGTCCGCCCAGGCCCATCACCAGCAATAGCGCCGGGTCCGACGCACGGCCGATGCTCTGGTACGCCAGGCTGACCTGCGCCAGATCGACCCGCTCGGTGGGAACATCGACATCACATCGCGAAGCCGCAAAGGACGGCAAGCCGAAAAATAACGCGGCCAAAAATATGGCCCTTGATAAAAACAAAGCACGCATGAAAAAACACCGAAACACAGAACCCCAGTAGAGCGCGAGTCTGATGAATTTTGTTCAAGCGCGCTGCCACAGTTACGTGACAGTTTGATGAAGAGTGCTGAGCGGTCGTATTGCGGCTGGCTAGGCAACTGCCGCGCCGCCTGATCAGTTCCGGGTCGAGATTGTGTTCGCGAAAGAGGTCTGCCGGCTGTGCAGCAGCGAACAGGAACTGCTGACCCACAGGTTGTCGCCGAAGCGTTCCTGCGCCGGTTGCAGTTGCGCCAGCGCCTGCTCCAGTTCGCAGCGCCAGGCGTTGGCAGCGCTGACCAGGCCCACCGACAGAATTTTGTAAGTCGGCAGGCGATCCAGCACCTGACCAAGTTGATCCGGCGCGCGCACTGCGTCGATGTGCAAGCCTTGCACAGGTAGGCTGACTGCCAGGCCGAGGTTGCCTCCCAGACCACTTAAGTGAGTGGCCACAAGTTTTTTCAACGGCGAGTATTGAAGGATGTGATAAGCACGCTCGAACGCGTTCTTCCAGGCCTGCGGCAAGTCGAGGGTCAGAATCGGTTCGTCGATCTGGACCCATTCCACACCTTGCCCGGCAAGGCGCACAAGAATTTCGTTGTAAGCCGGCAGCAACCGCTCCAGCAGGTCGAGCTTGTCGAAGTCCTTGCCATCGCCCTTGCCACCGGGGTTGACCTTGCCCTGCCAAAGGTAAGTTAGCGGGCCGATGATCACCGGTTTGACCTGACCGAGTGCCCGGGCTTCACAGACTTCATCGAACAGCTGCTCCCAGCTCAGTTTGAACGACTGTTCAGCGCTGAAGTCCGGAACCTGATGGTGGAAACCAAGTGTGTGTGCCAAGACCATAATGAAATTGCGCTCCATAAAAGATGCTGTAAACCATGGCGCCATTGTCGACAGCTAAAGCAACATGAGACAAACTCAACCTTTTCGTGTTGATCACAAATTTTCCTCATGGAGCCGCCGGTGCTTGAAATCCGTCACCTGAAAACCCTGCATGCCTTGCGCGAAGCCGACAGCCTGGTCGATGCGGCTGATCGCCTGCACCTGACACAATCGGCACTGTCGCACCAGTTCAAGGAACTTGAAGAGCGCATGGGCATGCCCTTGTTCGTGCGCAAGACCAAACCGGTGCGGTTCACCAGCGCCGGTTTGCGCCTGCTGCAACTGGCCGACGCGACGCTGCCGTTGCTGCGCGGCGCCGAGCGCGACATTGCGCGGCTGGCGGGCGGCACCGCAGGGCGTCTACACATGGCGATCGAATGCCACAGCTGTTTTCAGTGGTTGATGCCGACCATCGACCAGTTCCGCGATGCCTGGCCGGAAGTCGAACTTGACCTGGCGTCAGGTTTTGCTTTCGCACCGCTGCCAGCCCTGGCCCGCGGCGATCTGGATTTGGTGGTGACGTCCGATCCTCTGGAGCTGGCGGGCATCACTTATGTGCCGCTGTTCACCTATGAAGCGATGCTCGCGGTGGCCAATCAGCACCGCTTGGCGAGCAAGGCTTATATCGTCCCGGAGGACCTGCTCAGCGAAACCCTGATCACCTACCCGGTGGAGCGCGATCGGCTGGATATCTTCACTCGTTTCCTTGAGCCGGCCGATATCGAACCGGCGCAGGTGCGCACCTCGGAACTGACGGTGATGATGATGCAACTGGTCGCCAGCGGACGCGGCGTGTGCGGCATGCCGCATTGGGCGCTGCATGAATACAGCTCACGGGGTTACGTGAAAGCCAAGCGGTTGGGTGAGAAAGGTCTGTTTGCGACGCTGTATGCGGGGATTCGCGCGGACATGCTGGATGCGCCGTACATGCGTGATTTTTTGCTGACAGCGAAGGACACCTCGTTCTCGACGCTCGACGGGGTCAGTGCAGTTCGTTGATCACGCCACGCTCCCTGTGGCGAGGGGACTTGGCGAAACGATCACCGGGGAAGTTTCAGAGCTCGCGCCACATGTGGATCTTGTCGAAATAATCCTCGCCCACCCGCACAGCCATCGGCTCCAGTCCGAACTGAACAAAACCGCAGCGCTGGTACAGCTTGAACGCTGCGTCGTTGCCGGCCGTGACGGTCAACTGGATCAGCCTCAGCTTGGGATGGTTTTTCGCTTCAGCCAATGCTGCCCGCACCAGTTGAGCACCCAGCCCACGTTGACGGGCTCTGGCCGACACGTACATGCCGAACAGGGTCACCTTGTGCCAGGCTTTTTCTCGAGGTTCGAACGCAAGGCCGACGATGCCGGCCAGGCCCGCCTCGTCGAATGCACCGAGCACCACATCCAGCTTGCCGGTGAGGCGCGATTCCCACCAACTTAGCGGCGTCACCGCGCGCTCGCGGACACTGGAAGTAAACGCCTGGGGATGCAGGTCATAGGCTTCGAGCATCAGCGCCCGATAATCCAGCGCATGGCTGACATCCAATCGCTCGATCCACATCGTCATGCCGTCCTGCGTTGCTCGAGCATCAGCCGCACCGCCAGCGCCGCCAGCACGAACCCCATCAAATAGCGCTGCACCGCCAGCCACGTCGGGTTACTGACGAACCATGAGGCAATACCTGCCGCAAACAGCGCGATCAGCAGGTTGACGCTGAAACTGACGCTGATCTGGGTCAGCCCCAGCACAATGCTTTGGGCGAACAACGAGCCATGCTCCGGCGTGATGAACTGCGGAAACACCGAGAGATAAAAAACCGCGATCTTCGGGTTTAACGCACTGGTGAGAAAACCCATGGTGATCAGTTTTCGCGAGGAGTCCGGTGGCAATTGCCGGGCTTCAAACGGCGAACGGGCGCCCGGTCTGACCGCCTGCCACGCCAGCCACAACAAGTACAAGGCACCGGCCCACTTGAGGACTTCGTAGGCCATCGGTACCGCCAGAAACACTGCGGTCAAACCGGCGGCTGCCGTGAACATGTGCACAAAAAAACCCGCGACCACGCCCAGCAGCGAGGTCACCCCGGCCCTGCGGCCCTGACAGATCGAACGGGAGATCAGATAGATCATGTTCGGCCCCGGCGTGAGCACCATGATCAGTGCGGCGGCGGCGAAGATCAGCAGATCTTGAAGCGGAATCATGGCGAGTCCCTTTGACATGAATGGGTAGATGGTCGCGCTTGGCGAACCTCGATCAAACGGCAGGATGAGGTTTGTGTCAATGGCGCCAGCGTGACATCACCGGGGCAACGGAAAGGAGATTCCAAGGCTCCGGAAATGATTCGTCTCAGTCAGCTACGCGAAGTCGAAGCCGGGCGACTATGCTCCATTGACTCGGATCCACAATCTCCCCTTCGCCAGGTGATCAGGGAAAGGATGCCCCGTATGAATGTTTCACACCCACTCCCTGCCATTGCAGGCAGATGTTGATGAGCAGGCCGCTGGCCCGGGCCAATCGGCGCATCCTGATCGTCGACGACGCGCCCTCCATCCATCAGGATTTTCGCAAAATCCTCGGCCCTGTACCGGACGGCGAGCAATCTCTGGCAGACACCGAAGCAGCTCTGTTCGGCACCTTGCAGCCACAACGGCCGACCTTTGAACTGGATTCCGCCTATCAGGGCCAAGAAGCCCTGCAGCTGGTAAAACGTGCGCTGGCAGAGGGCCGCCCCTATTCGCTGGTGTTTACCGACATGCGCATGCCGCCGGGCTGGGACGGTCTGGAGACGATCGAACAGCTGTGGAAAGTCGATCCGCACCTGCAAATTGCGTTGTGCACGGCGTATTCCGACTACAGCTGGGAAGCCATGGCCGATCGACTGGAGTTCGGCGACCAGTTGCTGGTGTTGAAAAAGCCCTTCGACAGCCTGGAAATCCGCCAGATGGCCAGCGCCCTCACCTGGAAATGGCAGATGGCTCAGGACGCGGCCAGCAAGATGCTCAGCCTGGAGCAGACCATCGAGGCTCGGGTTCACGAGCTGCTCAAGGTCTCCCATCTCCTGCAGTTCGATGTTCTCACCGAGTTGCCCAACAGCACCTTGCTTGGCGACCGCCTGAATCAATCGCTGGCACTGTCGCGTCGGCATGACAAGCAACTGGCGGTGATGTTTCTCGGGCTCGACCGTTTCAAGCGCATCAACAATGCCCTCGGTCATCCGGCCGGTGATGAAATGCTGAAACGGGTCGGGCAAAACCTGGTGGCGACCGTGCGCGGGTCCGATTCGGTGTTTCGTTACGGCTCGGACGAGTTTGTGCTGATCCTCTCTGACATCCGCCATCCGCAACAAACCAAAGGCATTGCCGAAAAGCTGCTCAAGTCCATCCGCCGTCCGCAGCACATTGCCGGCCACGATTTAAGCGTCACTGCTTGCCTGGGCATCAGCATTTACCCGGACGATGGTGTGGACGCCATCGATCTGATCAAGAAAGCCGAAACCGCAATGCGCAACGTCAAGGAAAGCGGCCCGAACGATTTCAGCTTCTTCATCGAAGAAATGAACCAGCGTGCCCGGGACCAGCAAAGCATCGAAACCGGCATTAGGCTGGCGCTGGAACGCAACGAATTTGTCCTGCATTACCAGCCGAAACTGGGCCTCAGCAGTGGCCAGGTGGTGGGTGCCGAGGCGCTGATCCGCTGGCAGAAACCGGGGCAGGGTTATATCTACCCTTCGGATTTTATCGGGGTTGCCGAAGACAGCGGCCTGATCGTCCCCCTCAGCCGGTGGGTGTTGGTCCAGGCCTGTCGACAAACGTGTGCCTGGCGTAAGGCCGGTCTGCCAAAGATCTGCATGTCGGTAAACATCTCGGCGATCGACTTTCGCCAACGCGACTTCGTTGAAAGTATCGAGCAGATCCTCCAGCAAACCGGTATGGACCCGACCTGCCTGGAGCTGGAGATTACCGAAGGCGTACTGATGCAAAACGTCGAAGCCACGGTCAATACGTTGAACCGGATCAAAGCGTTAGGGGTTCGCCTGGCCATCGACGATTTCGGCACCGGCTACTCCAGCCTCAGTTACCTGCGTCGCTTCCCGATCGATGTGTTGAAAATCGATCAGTCATTCATCCGTGGCTTGAGCAGCGACAGCAATGACGCGGCGCTGGTCAGCGCGATTATCAGCCTGGGCCGCAGCCTCAACCTGACCATCATTGCCGAAGGTGTGGAAACGCTCGAACAACTGGAATTTCTCAAGGCCCGCCAATGTGAGGAAGTGCAGGGTTATTACTTCAGCAAACCGGTGGAACCGGATGCCTTCGTGCAATACCTGAAATCGGTGAAGACCGCTTCCTCTGCCCCTCTGTGAACGGTGCCCAACGGCAGGCGTGCGTTCAACCAAGGAATCACATGATATCGCCGTCCCTGCTCTGCCTGATTCTGATGCTGCTGTCTGGGCTCGGCCTGAACGCCCAGGCCGGGATGCTCAACGAACCGATCAAACCGTTACCGGCCGTACCGCAGCTCAATCCATTACAGGTCGAACTGGGGCGCCAGCTGTTCAACGAACCACGGCTATCCGCCAACAGCAAGCTGTCTTGTGCCAATTGCCATCAACTGAACAAAGGCGGGGCTGATACCGTAGCCTTTTCAGTGGGCGTCCTGGGCCTGCCGGTTTCGGTGAACACCCCCAGCATTTTCAACGCTGCGCTGAACTTCAGCCACTTCTGGGACGGGCGTAGCATGACGCTGCGCGCCCAGGTACACGAAGCCGTGCAGAGCCCGGGCGAAATGAGCGGCAACTGGAGGGACGTGGTGCAGATGCTGGGCGCCGATGCCAACTACCGGGCGTCATTCGAGAAGGCGTATCCGGACGGGGTGACTGAAAGCAACGTAAATAACGCGCTCGCTACTTACGAACGGACGCTGATCAGTAGCAATTCGCGTTTCGACCAGTACCTGCGAGGCGATACCGGGATCCTCAGCCAGGAGGAAAAATATGGCTACCAGCGTTTCAAAAGCAACGGCTGCATAGCCTGCCATCAAGGGGTGAACATCGGCGGCAACATGCTGCAGAAATTCGGCGTGATGGGCGACTACTTCAAGGCTCGCGGCAATCCCACCCCGATTGACCTGGGACGCTATCAAGTCACCAAGGACGACATGGACCGCAACGTGTTCAAGGTGCCTAGCCTGCGCAACGTTGCCGTGACCGCGCCGTACTTTCATGACGGCTCGGCAGAAACCCTCGAAGAAGCGGTAGAGGTCATGTTCAGGTACCAGCTGGGGCGCATTCCTTCTGCCGAAGACAAGACGCTGATCATCAAGTTTCTCAAGACCCTGACCGGTGAGTGGGAGGGCAAACCGTTATGAAGATGTCCCGCGGGCGCAGCCTGATACTGCTCAGTGTCGTTGCTGTTCTACTGGCATCGACCCTGCTTTTCTTGTACCTCAAATCAAACTCCAACCAGACATCCACCTACGCAGAGTCGCGAGACCTCATCGGCCGGATCAAACAGCTGAACGCGCATTGGGAGTTACAGATTCTCAAAGCCAGGGTCGCTACCGATCCCAATTACGATCTTCTGGTGATACCGCTGGCCGAGATGAGCGAGTTGTGGGAACGCTTCGACACCATGAAATCGAATCACGGCCGTAACGTCTCGCCAGTCTGGCGCGCCAGTCATGCGGGCTACAGCGATGCACTCGCGGAAAAAATCCGACTGGTCGAGCAGTTCAAATCCCACAATGCACTGCTGCGCAACTCACTGGCCTTTCTGCCGGCGGCTGAAGACGCTATTCAAGAGCAACTCGCTCAACTCGTCGATGGCGACAAACTGCAACTGCAGAACTTCGCCACCGATACTTACGATCTGCTGCTCAGCAGCCTCGAGTTTGCCCAGGTCACTTCCGACGAAAAAGCCGCCGACATTTTAGTCGGCCTGAACAAGCTGGCCGTGAACAAGCTGCGTCTGCCCGAGCAGTTTCACAGCCCCATCGAGATTCTCAGCAACCACATCGGGCTGATCCTGCGCGAGCAGCCGGTGGTCAACGATCTGCTCCAACGTATTGAAGCGATTCCTGTGGCTGAACGCCTGGATGAGATCACCCACTTGCTGAATGCGGATCAGCAGCAGGCTGATGCGGTCGACCAGCGCTACCACTTCCTCATGCTGTTATTTTCGGTGCTGCTGGTGCTGTTGCTGGTGTACCTGGCGATTCACCTGATGCGCAGTTTCACGGTGATTCATCGGGTCAACAACGACCTGCAAACCGCCAATGACGAACTGGAGGTACGGGTCGAAGAACGCACGCGTGAACTCCAGGACACACAAAGCGAACTGCTCGACACAGCGCGCCTGGCCGGCATGGCAGAGATCGCGACGAATGTGTTGCACAACGTCGGCAATGTACTCAACAGCGTGAACATCTCGGCGGATCAGGTCAGTCGCAAACTGCGCGGCAGCAAAGCCTTGGGGCTGGGTAAAGCCATGCAACTGATCAACGAACATCCAGATGATCTCGGCACTTTCCTGACCCGACCCGCGACGAGAAAGGCAAGTTAGTGGTCAATTACCTCAATCAACTGGTCGATGCGATTGCTCAGGAGCAGCACGACATGGCTGAGGAGCTGGCGCAGTTGAGTAAAAGCGTCGATCACATCAAGGACATCGTTTCCACCCAGCAATCCTACGCTGGTGCCAACAGCCCGATGGAGCCGCTGAACATCAGCGAATTGCTGGAAGATGCCCTGCGCATGAATGCCGGCGCGCTGACCCGGCATCAGGTCGTCGTGGTCAGAGATTACAGCGAAGTGCCGTCGGTCATGGGCGACAAGCACCGCCTGCTGCTGATTTTGATTAACCTGATCAGCAACGCCAAATACGCGATGTCCGACCTCAAAAAGCGACCGCGCGAAATGACGCTGAGTGTCAGAATCATCGATGAGACGACCCTGCAGATCAGCGTCAAGGACGATGGCGAAGGCATCGCTGCGGAGAACATGACGCGCATTTTTGCCCACGGGTTCACGACCCGCAAAGAAGGCCATGGTTTCGGATTGCACAGCTGCGCCTTGGCCGCGATCGAGATGAATGGGCAACTCAGCGCCCACAGCGACGGACCGGGCAAGGGTGCCAGGTTTACCCTGCAAATTCCCCTGACGCCTGTGCCGCTTGAGGAGTGACTGCGGATATCAAGTGGCTTCCTGAAAATCCATTTCCGGCGGTTGGCGCCGGAACCCACCGGTCCACTCCGCGAGCCATTGCGGATGTACAGCCTGACCCCGCCTGCGGGCCGTAATCGAGACATTCAGTAATAGCCGTTTTTTTGCAATTCTCTGCAATTCGCGCCACCCTGCGCGCCGCCTTGCACCTGTGGCGAGGGGGCTTGCCCCCGTTCGGCGGCGAAACCGTCGTACAACCTGCTTGCGCGATATGCCTGAACCAACGACTCATTACTCAATACCCGTTCACGAGACCGTAGCCATGACGTCTGAACGCGATCACCGAATCGACTTTTTTCGAGGCCTGGCGCTGATCTTCATTTTCTGGGATCACGTGCCGCAAAACCCGCTGGGGCAAATTACCCCGCGCAATTTCGGCTTCAGCGATGCCGCCGAGATCTTCGTATTTCTCGCCGGTTATGCAGCCGTTCTGGCGTACGGAAAAATCCTTCAGCGCGACGGTTATCTGATCGCCTGCGTGAAAATTCTACGCCGTGCCTGGGTGCTCTATGTAGTACACATTTTCCTGTTGGCGATGCTGATGGGCATTGTGTTCTTCGCCAACAGCCACGTGGAGACCCGCGACCTGGTCGAGGAGATGGGGCTGCAACACTTCATCAGCAATCCTCAACAGGCGCTGACGGACGAGTTGCTGCTGCGCTTTAAACCGAACCTGATGGACCCGCTGCCGCTGTATATCGTGCTGCTGGCGGGCCTGCCGCTGGTGTTGCCGTTGATGATGCGTAGCGCTTGGGCGGTCGTTGGGGCATCGCTGACGGTGTATTTGCTCGCGCCTGCGTTCGGCTGGAACCTTGCGGCGATCAAGGACGGCGTCTGGTACTTCAACCCGGTGACGTGGCAGTTGCTGTTTGTGCTGGGCGGATTTGCGGCGATTCAGGGGCAGCGCCCACGCGTGCCGGAGACGCGGCCCGTGTGGCGTCAGCCGCTGTTTAGGGTGGCGGCACTGTACGCGTTGGTGACCGGGATCATTACGCTGCTGTGGCGCTGGCCGGACGTTCACGACGCGTTGATGCCAGCAAGTCTGAGTAGTGTGTTGTACCCGATCAGCAAGACCGATCTGTCACCGGTGCGGTTGCTGCACTTTTTAGCCATCGCTTATGTCACTGCAAAGCTGTTGCCGAACGGGGGCTGGACGCAGAACTGGGCGGCACAGCAGAGTTGTCGAATGGGGCGCTACTCGCTAGAGATTTTTTGCCTGGGTGTGCTGTTGGCGCCGTTGGCGGATATGGTCAATGCGATGGCTGACGATGCTGTCGTCATGCAAATCACGACGGCGTTTTTGGGGGTCGGGTTGATGGCGTTGCTCGGGGCGTGGCTGGATTTCACCAAGCGTCTGAATCGCCCGCTTACCGCCATTCCGGCGTAAATAGGGCAGATATTGGGTCCGTTCCTCCTCACGCAGCCTCGGCGCACTGTGGCTTTGAGGATCGTTCCTACGCTCCGCGTGGGAATGCCGCCAGGGACGCTCAGCGTTCCAGAATGGACGCAAAACTGCAGCCATGCATGAGTGTGACGCAGAGCGTCACGGGATGCATTCCCACGCGGAGCATGGGAACGATCGGTGAGCGGCGATCGACACCAAGCCCCACAAAAAAAGCCCCAGTCACCAAAAACCAGGGCTCACCTCAGAACCAGCTCAACTCAATCCCGCAAATCCGACTCATGAATCGGCTGATCCCGATGCGTCGCCCGCTGATACTGCGCTGGCCAGATTGCCTTGCGGCCACCCAGATCATCATCCGCATGCAACGCCCAATACGGATCCCGCAGCAACTCCCGCGCCAGGAAAATAATGTCCGCCTGACAGGTTCGCAAAATATGCTCAGCCTGCGCCGGCTCGGTAATCATCCCCACCGTGCCGGTGGCCATGCCCGATTCTTTGCGCACGCGCTCGGCAAACCGCGTCTGATAACCCGGCCCCGTAGGAATCTCCGCGTTGGCCGCAGTGCCGCCTGAAGAAACGTCGATCAGGTCCACGCCCAAATCCTTGAGCCGTCGCGCGAGTTCAACGGTTTCATCCGGATTCCAACCATCCTCTACCCAATCGGTAGCCGACACCCGCACGAACAGCGGCAACTCCTCAGGCCATACCGCACGCACCGCTTCGGTCACCTGCAGCACCAGACGAATACGATTTTCAAACGATCCGCCATACTGATCGCGTCGCTGATTGCTCAGCGGTGAAAGAAATTGATGCAGCAGATAACCATGCGCCGCATGAATTTCCACCACTTTGAAACCCGCCGTCAGTGCCCTCTTCGCCGAGTCGACAAAAGCCTGGATAACCTCGGCAATCGCGCCCTCGTCGAGTGGCTTGGGCTGAGTGTGTTGCGGGTCGAAGGCAATCGGCGAAGGGCCGACCGGGGTCCAGCCGCCGTCGTCCGGTTTGACGCTGCCATGCTTGCCCAGCCATGGCCGAAAAGTGCTGGCCTTACGCCCGGCGTGCGCCAGTTGAATACCAGCCACAGCCCCTTGAGCCGCGATGAAGCGAGTGATGCGTTGCAGGGGTTCGATCTGTTCGTCGTTCCACAGGCCGAGGTCCTCGGCCGTGATACGGCCGTCGGCAGTGATCGCCGTGGCTTCGGTGAAAATGAGCCCGGCGCCGCCGACAGCGCGACTGCCGAGGTGGACCAGGTGCCAGTCATTGGCCAGACCATCAACGCTCGAGTACTGGCACATGGGCGAGACCGCGATGCGGTTGAGCAGGGTCAATTGGCGAAGTGTGTAGGGTTCAAGCAGCAGACTCATGGGGCACCTCTCAAATCAGTGGGCAGGCTCCAGGGTTCTGTTTGAAAAGTCGACGAGTGACAGAAAAGAAGGCACAGCACCCGCCCCCGCGGGCAAAAAATTCGACAAGACGTCACAAGGATTTCAAGCAGTGCTTAGAGCCTAGTCGACATCGCGGGATGAGCGAGGGTTCATAGCGATTCGGTGTGAGGGAAGATCGCTTTCGCGGGCAAGCCCGCTCCCACAGTGGATCTCCGTTGAGCACAAAACCAATGTGGGAGCGGGCTTGCTCGCGAAGGGGTCAACGCGGTTCGATATGGGCAATCATCAACTGCACGGTTTCATTCCCGCGAAATTCGTTGAGGTCCAGCTTGTACGCCAACTCCACCCATTTGATGGTCGGATTCGGCCACACCTCGCGGTCAATGCCAAACGCGATCCCGTCCAGCTTCACCGCACCGCATTCGCTTTTGAGCACCACTTTCAAATGTCGCTCGCCGACCACTCGCTGCTCGACCAACTGAAACACGCCATGAAACAGCGGCTCCGGAAAATGCTGGCCCCAAGGCCCGGCATGCCGCAGCGCGCGGGCCAATTCCAGATGGAATTCCTCCACGGCCAGCGTGCCGTCCGAGAGCATTCTTCCGGTCAGGTCTTCCTCGCGCAATTGCCGGCGCACTTCTGCATCGAAGGCTTCAGCGAACAACGGAAAATTCGCTTGCGGCAAAGTCAGACCGGCTGCCATGGCGTGGCCGCCGTATTTGCTGATGAGGTTGGGATGCTGTGCCGCCACCACGCTCAGGGCGTCGCGGATATGGAAGCCCTGAACCGATCGTCCCGAGCCTTTGAGCAGGCCGTCTCCCGCATCAGCGAAGGCAAATGTCGGACGGAAATAGCGCTCTTTCATACGCGACGCGAGGATTCCGATGACGCCTTGGTGCCACTCCGGATCGAACAGGCACAAACCGAACGGCATCGAATCCACCGGCAAATCCTTGAGCTGAGCCAGCGCTTCGCGTTGCATGCCCTGCTCGATGGATTTGCGATCCTGATTCATGCCGTCAAGTTGCACCGCCATTTCCCGCGCCAGCGCTGCACTGTCGGTCAGCAGGCATTCGATGCCCAGGCTCATGTCATCCAGCCTGCCCGCCGCATTCAGGCGCGGGCCGACAATGAAGCCCAGGTCGGTGGAGGTAATGCGCGCGTGATCACGCTTGGCCACTTCGAGGATCGCCTTGATGCCCGGCCGAGCACGCCCTGCGCGAATCCGCTCCAGTCCCTGATGCACCAGAATGCGGTTGTTGGCGTCCAGTGGCACCACGTCGGCGACGCTGCCCAATGCCACGAGATCGAGCAACTCACCGATGTTCGGCTGCGGCGTGTTGTCGTACCAACCGAAACTGCGCAACCGTGCACGCAAGGCCATCAGTACATAAAAAATCACCCCGACGCCGGCCAGCGCCTTGCTCGGAAATTCACAGCCTGGCTGATTCGGATTGACGATGGCGTCGGCCAATGGCAACTCGTCGCCTGGCAAATGGTGATCGGTAACCAGCACTTGCAGGCCAGCCAGTTTCGCGGCGGCCACGCCTTCGACACTGGAGATGCCGTTGTCCACCGTGATCAGCAGCTGTGGCGTTCGCGTCAGCGCCACTTCGACGATTTCCGGGGTCAGACCGTAGCCATACTCGAAACGGTTCGGCACCAGATAATCGACATGAGCTGCGCCCAGCAACCGCAAGCCCAGTACGCCAACGGTACTGGCCGTGGCACCGTCCGCGTCAAAGTCGCCGACGATCAGAATCCGCTGGCGCTGCTCCAGCGCCGTCACCAACAAATCCACTGCGGCATCGATGCCTTTGAGTCGCTGAAACGGGATCAACCGCGCCAGGCTCTTGTCCAGTTCGGCTTCAGACTGCACGCCTCGCGCCGCATATAAACGGGTCAAAAGCGGTGGCAGATCACCAAGGAATGGCAGGGTGTCGGGCAACAGGCGAGGTTCGATGCGCATGGGGTGACAGGTGCTTCTCTTCTAGACGTAGGATAAAACCGGATGAAGCGACGGAAATCAGCCGCGTTCGCCGCTCAGCCACTGCAACTGGACTTCGTGTTGACCGCGGTCGTCGGTGACGAAAATCGTCCCTTCGCTGATCATCACATCCCACTTGATAACGCGTGGCATGTCTTTGGCCAGGGTTTCGAGGATTTCCTGAGGCACGGCCGCAATGTGCACATTCTTCAGGTTCTTGATCGCCGGGATCACTTTGGTTTCCCAGACGCGCAGGCTGCCGTAGGCCAGCAGACTGGTGCGTTCGGTGCGCCGCGAGCACCAGGTCAGACGGTCGGCGTCAGGCTGGCCGACTTCGATCCAATGCAAAACGCGATCGTCCAGGCTCTTTTCCCACAGGGCAGGCTCGTCCACGTCTGACAGACCGCGGCCAAACGACAGCTGCTCGTTGTACCAGAAGGCGTAGGCCAGCAGCCGAACGGTCATGCGTTCTTCGGTTTCCGAAGGGTGACGGGCGATGGTCTGCTTCACGCTCTCGTAGACGCTGCGATCGAGGTCGGTAAGGTTCAGTTCGAACTTGTAAGTGGTGGACGGCTGGGCCATGAACGGGCTTCTTGATACGTGGAAAGGCGGCAAGTCTAACCGATGCAGCGGGCAATCATCGAATAGAAGGCGATCAACCCCGAGCGACTGACGACGGGCTGTGCTAAAACCCTCTACCAGTCAACCATTGTCCTACAGGAGCCAGCATGCCGTTCACCGCCAAACCGCTCTCAGGCCTGAAAGTCATCGAATTGGGAACCTTGATCGCCGGGCCCTTTGCCTCGCGCATTTGCGGCGAGTTCGGGGCCGACGTGATCAAGGTCGAGTCGCCCGACGGCGGTGATCCGTTGCGTAAATGGCGCAAGCTGTATGAAGGCACGTCCTTGTGGTGGTTCGTCCAGGCGCGCAACAAGAAGTCTCTGACGCTGAACCTGAAACACCCGGAGGGTTTGGCGATTCTCAAGAAACTGCTCAGTGAAGCCGACATTCTGATCGAGAATTTTCGCCCCGGCGTATTGGAGAAACTCGGCTTGGGCTGGGACGTTCTGCACGCCCTCAACCCGAAGCTGGTGATGGTGCGACTTTCGGGTTTCGGTCAGACCGGCCCGATGAAAGACCAGCCAGGATTTGGCGCGGTCGGCGAATCCATGGGCGGCTTGCGCTACATCACCGGGTTCGAAGACCGCCCGCCGGTGCGCACCGGGATTTCCATCGGCGATTCGATCGCCGCGCTGTGGGGTGTGATTGGCGCGCTGATGGCGTTGCGTCATCGCGAAGTCAACGGCGGTCTCGGCCAAGTGGTCGACGTGGCATTGTATGAAGCGATCTTTGCGATGATGGAAAGCATGGTCCCGGAGTTCGACGTGTTCGGCTTCATCCGCGAAAGAACCGGCAACATCATGCCCGGCATCACGCCCTCTTCGATTCACACCAGCGCGGACGGCAAACACGTGCAGATCGGCGCCAATGGCGATGCGATCTTCAAACGTTTCATGCTGATCATCGGCCGCGAAGACCTCGCCAACGATCCCCTGTTGACCAGTAACGACGGCCGTGACAGCCGGCGCGACGAGCTCTATGGCGTGATTGATCGCTGGGCTAATTCGTTGCCGCTGGACACCATCATCGAGCAACTGAATCAGGCCGATGTACCGGCCAGCCGTATCTTCAGTGCCGAAGACATGTTCAGTGATCCGCAGTACCTGGCGCGGGAAATGTTCCTTAAGGCAAAACTGCCGGATGGCAAAGATTTCAAGATGCCGGGCATCGTGCCGAAACTGTCTGAGACACCCGGCAGTTCGGAATGGGTCGGACCGCAGTTGGGCGAACATAATGCGCAGGTACTCAACGACCTTGGCTACGACTTGCAACAGATCGCGAAGCTTCGTACAGACGGAGCCATTTAAGCTGAGACGCCTGTTTGCCTGCGCGATGCTCGGCCATCGTGCGCTCGCGGTTTTGCTGCTGCTCGCCACGCCGACTTCGTCAGCGTTCGCGCAACCAAAGCAAACGCTCGTCTGGCTACTGCGCGATCTGCCGCCGCTGATGATTTTCGAAGGGCCGGAAAAGAGTCGCGGCGTCATCGATCAGTTGTTGCCGTTGCTGATCGCGCGGATGCCGCAATACCAACACATCCTGATGCGGGTAAATCGCGCGCGCGGTTTGCAAATACTTCAGGAGCAGACACTCGTCTGCGATGCGGCGCTGAACCGAAGCGAGGTCCGCGAACAGTGGATTGTTTTCACCGCCCCGGTTTTCCGAGCAATGAGTAACGTGCTGGCGGTGCGGCGCTCCGATCAGGAATTCCTCAAACCCTTCATCAAGGAAGGCGAAGTTGACCTCGGGGCGTTACTGGCCAACGGTGACGAGAAGCTCGGCGTCATTGCCGAGCGCAATTATGGCGACCATCTCGATGCCGTGATCCAACATGCGCCGGCCTCTTCGCTGACCCTGCATTACGGAAATGATGCCCTTGGCAGTCTGTTGCAGATGCAGCGCCTGGGACGTTTGCGAATGCTCTTGGGCTACCGCCCGGAGATCCGCTACCAGGCCAGGCAT
The DNA here is from genome assembly GCF_000690905.1 of Pseudomonas sp. Ant30-3. Classification (GTDB taxonomy): domain Bacteria; phylum Pseudomonadota; class Gammaproteobacteria; order Pseudomonadales; family Pseudomonadaceae; genus Aquipseudomonas. The sequence goes on from NZ_JMCL01000104.1 coordinate 29,855, forward strand.
CAGGGCATCGCCGAAGACGAACTGCAGTTTTTTCCGATTCGCGACACGGGCAAGTACCTCTCCGGCTACATCGGCTGCAGCGCCACAACACAGGGTCGACAGGTGATCCGGGAGATCGATCAACTGCTGCGCACCCTCCCTCGCGCAGCCGTGAGCCAGGCGTACGCCGCCTGGCTCGACCCTGAGAGTCGGCATGATTATCTGGAAGCCAGCAGGTTGTTCTTTATCGAGCACGACGCTTGGTGACAAATCGCAGGCAAAAGAAACCCCGAGAAGTGGGGAGACAACTCGGGGTTAAACGTGGTCTATAAAGACCAGTAACGCCAGGCTACAAGCACCGGAGCACAATGCTCGATCCCGTCGTTACATGCTCTGACTGACGTCAACGCAGGAAGTTTCCTACCAAAAATAATTCAATTTCGGCCGGCCAGCACCTTGTCCTGAGCGGCATTGCGCAACGCTGCGATGACGCAGGGCTCCAGGCGTCCTTCAGCGATCATCAGATCGCGACGCAGACCGTCGACCACGTCCGTGAGCAGGCGTTTGTCGCTCAGTTGTGCCTGGTTGAATTCGCGCTCGACCACGATTGCGCCGGTTGAGCTCTTGAGTGTCACGAGGCATTCGCCCTGCGCGCCCGACGGCGTCAACGAAACCTGATAAGGGCTCAGAGCCTCGCCGAGCAATAGACTGATACTTTCCATCTCGATCACCACTCAATAGTCCGAAAACAATGTGCCTGGGGGCGTGTCCACAGTAAATGACCACCGGGCCGTTAGGAAAGTTCTGGATTTGCGCTGCGAGCGCTTTGGTGTGTTTGGTTGACTGAGCATGCATGGCGAATATGACAGGGAGAAAACAGTGACTGCCTGGGGTGGCTTTGCACTGTGTGGGAGCGGAGCTGATGACGTTGGCGTTGGCGTTGGGTCAGGCGACAAACCTCTGCGAATGTCCTCGACCAACTGTAGGAGCTGGCTTGCCAGCGATAGCTCGCTGATAGACGACCATTCCCCTGCGGATGCACTCGATCAACTGTGGGAGCTGAGCTTGCTCGCGATGGCGATGTAACAGGCCACGTCTGTTTTGAGGGTGTACATATCCGTTGCTGCGGTGATGGCTGATATTGGTTCCGCCCTTACGGCGGGTCACTTTGGAAAAGCGCCAAAGTAACCAAAGCGCCTGCGCCCCTGACGTACGGTGGCTCGCCTAGGCTCGCCATACCCTCGCTCCGGTCCTGCTCCGTGGGCCCGTCGCCATCGGCCATCCATGGCCGGGGGCGACTAACCCGGCATCCTTACCGGGTTGCCCACTGCGCAGAACCTGCACTCGGCCTTCCGACGGGGCAGATCAATATCAAGATCTGAAGCAAAGCAAAGCAAAGCAAAGCCCAGATTCACGCCCCGCGGCTGATCGTTCCCACGCTCCGCGTGGGAATGCCGCCAGGGACGCTCCGCGTTCCAAGCCGACGCAAGACTGCAGCCGTGCACCGTCGTGACGCAGAGCGTCACGGGATGCATTCCCACGCAGAGCGTGGGAACGATCAGCATACGGCGCAACGTAACATGCGCAGCCAGGTCGGCCGTAGGCCGCCTCGGCGCGCTGTAGATTTGAGCGCACCGTCGGGAGGCTGAGTGGAGGTTCTGCGCAGTGGGCAACCCGGCATGGATGCCGGGTTAGGCGCGCACGGCCAAGGATGGCCGATCGCGCCGGGCCCACGGAGCAGGACCGGAGCGAAGGCATGGCGAGCACTAGCGAGCTACCGTACGTCAGGGGCAAGAGCACTTGGTTACTTGGTGCTTCTCCAAGTGACTCGCCGTAAGGGCGAAACCAATATCAGCCATCGCAGCAGAAAGGGATATGTACACCCACATAACCTTGCAGCCCAAGACACAGCCATCGCTGGCAAGTCGGAACGCCGCCCGCAGCTCCCACAGTGGACCGCGGACGTCCTTGGTAATCCGCCGAATCCAGACAAGCCATCGTAAGCAAGCTTTGCTCCCACAAAGCTCGCAAGCGACGGCTAGGACCTGTCAGTCAGACACACAAGTCAAAGCGGCTTCCCGCGATTCCCATGCTGAGCAACAAACGCCTGCACCGCCTTCAAATCATTAGGCAACACCGTGCAACGCTCATCCCGCTCAAACAGATCAGTCAAATGCACCGGCAACTCCAGCGCTTTACCCACGCCCGCTTTCAGCACCGCATCCGGGAACTTGACCGGATGCGCCGTCCCCAGGATCACCATAGGAGTATCCAGACTGCGCCGGCATTCGCGCGCAGCTTTCACACCGATTGCAGTGTGCGGATCCAGCAACTCACCCGTCTGCTCGTAAACCTCGGCAATGGTCTCGCACGTCTGCGCGTCATCCACTGCCAGCGAATCGAACAGCTTGCGAGCCTCGGTCCAGCGCTCCTGTTCGACGCTGAAACCACCCCCTTGGCGGAAGCTGTCCATCAAACCGGCAATCGCCGCGCCGTTGCGACCATGCAGGTCAAACAGCAAACGTTCGAAGTTCGACGACACCATGATGTCCATCGACGGCGACAGCGTCGCGTGCAGGGTTTCCTTGGCGTACTGATTGCCGCTCATGAAGCGGTGCAGGATGTCATTGCGGTTAGTGGCTACGATCAGTTGGTTGATCGGCAGGCCCATGTTGCGCGCCAGGTAACCGGCGAAAATGTCGCCGAAGTTACCGGTTGGCACCGAGAACGACACCGAACGCGCCGGGCCACCCAACTGCAGGGACGCGTGGAAGTAGTAAACGATCTGGGCCATGATCCGCGCCCAGTTGATCGAATTCACCGCCACCAGACGCGTGCCCTTGAGGAAGCTCTGGTCCGCGAAGCTCGCCTTGACCATTTCCTGGCAGTCATCGAAGTTGCCTTCGATGGCGATGTTGTGGATGTTCTCGCCGAAGATGGTGGTCATCTGCCGACGCTGCACTTCGGACACACGGTTGTGCGGGTGCAGGATGAAGATGTCGACGTTTTCGCAGTGCTTGCAGCCTTCGATCGCCGCCGAGCCGGTATCGCCCGAGGTCGCGCCAACAATTACCACGCGCTCGCCGCGCTTTTCCAGCACATAGTCGAGCAAACGACCGAGCAGTTGCAGAGCGAAATCCTTGAACGCCAACGTCGGGCCGTGGAACAGTTCCAGAACCCACTCGTTACCGTTCAGCTGACGCAACGGTGCGACGGCGCTGTGCGAAAACACACCGTAGGTCTCTTCCAGAATTCTTTTGAAATCAGCATCGGGAATGCTGCCGGTAACGAACGGACGCATCACCCGGAAGGCCAGCTCGTGATACGGCAGCCCGGCCCAGGATGCGATCTCTTCCTGGGTGAAGCGCGGCAGGTTTTCCGGGACGTACAGACCGCCGTCGGTGGCAAGACCGGTCAGCAGGACATCTTCGAAATTCAGGGCCGGTGCCTGGCCGCGGGTACTGATATAACGCATGACTGGCTCCAATAGACAGTGTTCGTAGAACCGGGCCCTTCAGAGAACCCGGCGAACGTTGAAGGCTTAGTTCAGGTGCTCGACACGAATCCGTACAACCGGACCGACCACACCCGCCAAGGCCTCAAGCGCGGCGATCGCGTCGTTGATGTGCTGCTCGAGCACACGATGCGTGATCAGGATCATCGGCACCAGGCCGTCGTGTTCTTCGACTTCCTTCTGCATGATCGACTCGATGTTGATCCCGCGTTCCGAGAGAATGCTTGCGACCTGCGCCAGCACACCCGGATGATCCTTGGCCTGAATGCGCAGGTAATAGGCGCTTTCGCAGGCTTCGATCGGCAGTATCGGGTGCGCGGACAGCGAATCCGGCTGAAAGGCCAGGTGCGGCACGCGGTTTTCAGGGTCGGACGTCATGGCGCGAACCACGTCGACCAGGTCGGCAATCACCGACGAAGCGGTCGGTTCCATGCCGGCGCCGGCACCGTAGAACAAGGTTGAGCCGGCGGCATCACCATTGACCATCACGGCGTTCATCACGCCATTGACGTTGGCGATCAGACGATCAGCCGGGATCAGCGTCGGGTGCACGCGCAATTCAATGCCGGAAGCCGTACTGCGCGCCACACCGAGGTGCTTGATGCGGTAGCCCAACGCCTCGGCGTAATTGACATCGGCGGTGGTGAGTTTGGTGATGCCTTCGGTGTAAGCCTTGTCGAACTGCAGCGGAATGCCGAACGCGATGGACGCGAGAATCGTCAGCTTGTGAGCCGCGTCGATGCCTTCCACGTCGAAGGTCGGATCCGCCTCGGCGTAACCCAGCGCTTGCGCTTCCGCGAGGACGTCTTCGAAGGTACGACCCTTCTCACGCATTTCCGTGAGAATGAAGTTGCCGGTGCCATTGATGATGCCGGCGACCCAGTTGATGCGGTTAGCAGACAGGCCTTCACGGATCGCCTTGATCACCGGAATGCCACCGGCTACGGCTGCTTCGAACGCTACAATCACGCCCTTTTCGCGAGCCCTGGCGAAAATTTCATTGCCGTGAACGGCGATCAGCGCCTTATTCGCGGTTACTACGTGTTTTCCGTTCTCGATCGCTTTGAGTACCAGCTCGCGGGCAACGGTGTAGCCGCCCATCAGCTCTATGACGATATCGATCTCAGGGTTCGTGGCCACATCGAAGACATCGTTGGTAATCGCAATACCGGTCGTCTGGAACTGAGGCTTTGGCGTGCGCATGGCAATTTGTGCCACTTCGATTCCACGCCCGGCACGACGAGCAATTTCCTCGGCGTTGCGCTGAAGTACGTTGAAGGTTCCGCCACCGACGGTCCCTAACCCACAGATGCCTACTTTGACCGGTTTCACTGTGAACTCCCCATAAAACGGCCGACTCAAGGCCGGCCGTGAAAACAGCCGCAAGCTCGCGGCTCTCTATTAATGGCCCGGCAATAATGCCGCCGGACCATGATCGTCAAAGGCTGGCCGTGACGATGCGAATTTACTTCGCGCCCAGCGCCAGTTTGGCGACTTGTGGCGCAGGCTGGTAGCCCGGAATGACCTGGCCGTCCGCCAAAACGATGGCCGGTGTGCCGTTCACGCCGATCGACTGACCGAGGGCGAACTGCTTGGAAACCGGGTTATCGCATTTGGCGGCTTTGATTTCCGTGCCGTCGACCATTTTGTCCATCGCCGCTTTCTTGTCTTTCGAGCACCACACCGCTTGCAACTGTTCGTCACCCGGCGAGCCAAGGCCCTGGCGCGGGAACGCCACATAGCGCACTTCGATGCCGCGCTTGTTCAGCTCGGGCACTTCGGCGTGCAGCTTGTGGCAGTACGGGCAAGTGGTGTCGGTAAAGACGGTGATGTGCGATTTGGTTTCGCCGATGGCCGAGTAAACCACGGTTTCCGCGAGCGGGATGGCGTTGACCAGCTTGGACACACCGAGGCGCTCGGTTTTCTCGGTCAGGTTGACCGGCTTGCCATCTTTGAGCTGGAACATGTAACCCTGAACCACGTACTGGCCATCGGCGCTGGCGTAGAGCACGCGGCTGCCCTGAAGCTTGACTTCGTAAAGGCCCGGCAACGGACTGGCGGAGATGCTTTCTACCGGGACTTCGAGCTGGAGGTTTTCCAGGCTTTTACGGATGGCTTTGTCGGCCGCGTCATCGGCGACGGCAAAGGTGCTGACCAACGCAAGGGCTGCGGCGGCGAAAATCTGGGTCAGACGCATGAGAACTCCTGAAGACGGACAAATGGGTCGATCAGAACGCCCGTGCCGAAACACCGGGTCATAACCGCCCACCGTGCAAACCGGCAAAGCCTATCACATAAGGGTCCTGTGGCCGAATGCGGCTGTCGCCAGAGATGTTCAGAGCGTCGAAGAACCTGTAGGAGTGAGCCTGCTCGCGATAGCATTAGTCCTGCCAACACAGCGGTGGCTGACAAACCGCCATCGCGAGCAGGCTCACTCCTACAGGGATTTTGTTCAGCCTCTGGGGTGGTGCCTGGCGTGCAGGTCCTGCAGACGTGCGCGGGCGACGTGGGTATAGATTTGCGTAGTCGACAGGTCACTGTGGCCGAGCAGCATTTGCACCACGCGCAGATCGGCGCCGTGGTTCAGCAGGTGCGTGGCGAAGGCATGGCGCAGGGTGTGGGGTGACAGTGATTTGCCGATCCCGGCCACCTTGGCCTGGTGCTTGATGCGGTGCCAGAACGTCTGTCGGGTCATCTGCTCGCCGCGCAGGCTGGGGAACAGCACATCACTGGGACGTCCGCCCAGCAGTTCGCCACGCGCATCGCGCATATAGCGCTCGACCCAGACAATTGCCTCTTCGCCCATCGGCACCAGCCGTTCCTTGCTGCCTTTGCCCATCACCCGCAGCACGCCCTGGCGCAGATTCACCTGCTCGAGCGTCAAACTGATCAGCTCGGTGACCCGTAACCCACAGGCATAAAGCACCTCGAGCATGGCGCGATCGCGCTGACCGATGGCTTCACTCAAGTCCGGCGCTTTCAACAATGCTTCCACGTCAGCTTCTGACAGGGACTTCGGCAGCGGCCTACCCAATTGCGGCATATCGACACGCAGAGTCGGGTCCACAGCAATCAGCTTTTCCCGCAGCAGATAGCGATAAAAGCCACGCACGCCGGATAAAAATCGCGCCGTGGAACGTGGTTTGTAGTTTTGCTCCAGACGCCAGGCCAGATGATCGAGGATCAATTCGCGGCCCGCGCTTAGCAGCTCCAGCCCTTGTTCCTGCATCCAGCCGTTGAACAGCGCCAAATCGCTGCGATAGGCATCACGGGTGTTGTCGGAAAGGCCTTTCTCCAGCCACAGGGCATCAAGGAACTGGTCTATCAATGGATGATCGATGGCGGGCATAAGCGCTCAGGCAACGGGAATCAGACAGCAAGTCTTTCACAGCCCGTTCATTCGCGGAACCACCAAGGTATGTCAGGCGGCGAAACCCGGCAGCACCGGCACTGGTCGTTTATCTTCATCGATCGCCACGAAGCTGAACTGCCCATGAATGGCTTTCTCGCGGCCATCGCAACTCATGCTTTCAACAAACACCTCGACCTCTACCTTCAGGCTGGTGTTGCCCACTTTAATCACGCGCCCCACCAGTTCGACGATGGAACCGGCAGGGATCGCGTGATTGAAGTCGATGCGGTCTGTGGACACGGTCACCAACGGCAAGCGGCAGAAGCGTGTAGCGGTGATGAACGATACTTCGTCCATCCAGGCCAGCGCCGTGCCGCCGAACAATGTGTTGTGGTGATTGGTGGTCGACGGGAAAACCGCCTTGGTCACGCGGCTCACCGAGAGTTCGGTGCGGCGTTCGATTTCCTGTTCACGGGTGGTCATGGGCATGGCTCATAAAGGGTGGACCGCAGAGGAATGCAAGATCAACAGATCACAGCCTTCGGCAGTTCCTACAGGGGATCGCATAAACGGCGGCCAACAAAAAAGCAGCCCGTAGGCTGCTTTTTTCTGCATCGGGAAGCTGGACTTAAGCCAGTTTTTCCTTGATGCGAGCTGCTTTACCAGACAGGTCACGCAGGTAGTACAGCTTGGCTTTACGTACGTCACCGCGACGTTTAACGGCCATGCTGTCGATTTGCGGGCTGTAGGTCTGGAAAGTACGCTCTACGCCAACACCGTTGGAAATTTTACGCACGGTGAAAGCACTGTTTACGCCGCGGTTACGCTTGGCGATAACAACACCTTCGAACGCTTGCAGACGCGAACGGTCGCCTTCCTTCACTTTCACCTGAACGACAATGGTGTCGCCCGGGGCAAAGGTAGGGATTTCTTTGGTCATCTGCTCTGCTTCGAGTGCAAGGATGATTTTGTTAGTCATGCTGTGCTCCTAAGGTAAATCGTCGGATTTACCATCGATACGTTGTTAACTATCGTCCCGCTCGCGGATGTATTCCTCGAGCAGCTTCTTCTCTTCTCCAGAAAGCGAGCGGCTTTCCAGAAGATCGGCGCGTCGTTCAAAGGTCCTACCAAGGGACTGCTGTAAACGCCAACGCCGGATGTGCGCGTGATTGCCACTTAGCAATACGTCGGGAACACGCTGATCCGCATACACCTCCGGTCGGGTGTAGTGCGGGCAATCCAGCAAACCATCCGTAAAGGAATCTTCCTCGGCGGAGTCCGCATGCCCTAAAGCTCCAGGCAGCAGTCGTGTAACCGCATCGATCAGGACCATCGCCGGCAGCTCGCCACCAGACAGTACATAGTCGCCAATCGACCACTCTTCATCGACATGAGCATCAATAAAACGCTCGTCAATGCCTTCATAACGGCCGGCAATCAGGATCAATGCATCCAGATTCGCCAACTCGCGTACCGCCGACTGAGTCAGTTGACGGCCTTGGGGGGACAGGTAAATCACCTTCGCCGCCTCCCCGGCTGCTGCCTTGGCCTGAACCAGAGCATCTTCCAGGGGCTTGATCTTCATCACCATGCCCGGGCCACCGCCAAATGGGCGATCGTCCACAGTGTGATGTCGATCCGTCGTGTAGTCTCGCGGATTCCAACAGGTGAGCTGCAAGAGCCCCTGTTTCACCGCACGACTGGTGATGCCGTACTCGCTGATGGCGGAGAACATCTCGGGAAACAAACTGATCACTTCTACGCGCAAGTTAGCCACGCTTAGAAGTCCGCATCCCATTCCACCTTCATCTCGCCTGCGGCAAGGTCGACGGCCAACACGCATTGCTCCGTATAGGGCAACAGGCGTTCGCGATCATCCAGGCTGCCAGCGCAAGGCTTGACCACCATTACATCATTGGCGCCGGTTTCCAGAAGATGATCGATTTTCCCGAGCATTTGCCCAAGTTGATCAATAACCTTCAGACCTTCCAGCTGGTACCAGTAGTACTCGCCGTCGGTCAATTCAGGGAACAGGTTACGCGGCACGCAGATCTCATAACCGGCCAGAAGACGCGCTTCTTCACGATCATCAAGACCCTTGAGCTTTGCGACCAGGAACTTGTCGTTCCCACGTCCGCTGACCAGCTCGACCTGTTTGACATTGCCTTCGCGCTTGAGCGTCCAGGTTTTGTACTGCAACAGGTTTTCAGTCGGATCAGTAAAGGAATACACCTTCACTTCGCCGCGAACGCCATGAACAGAATAAATCTTGCCGATAACGATCAAATCATCAGCAACCGCTGGCGTCGCGTTCATATTGCTCAGGCCGCAGCCTTAGACGCGTCCTTCAACAACTGAGCAACACGCTCAGAAGGTTGTGCACCAACGCTCAGCCAGTAGGCTACGCGCTCTTGGTTCACGGACAGACGAACTTCCTGACCACGAGCAACAGGGTTGAAGAAACCAACCTGTTCCTTGTGCGAACCGTCGCGCGGGTTGCGGCTGTCGGTTACGGTCAAGTGGTAAAACGGGCGCTTTTTGGAGCCGCCAAGGGCAAGACGGATTGTTAGCATGTGAACATCGTTCCTGTAGTCGGTGCTGCAAATCTAAAGGCACAGCGGGCATAGGTGCCCGAAAGGCCGCATATTCTAAGGAATATCCGGACTTTTGCAAATGTCTTTTTCCAGCGCTCTACCAGCCGCCATCCAGATTTGCTATAGAGCCGTCGTTGAAAACGGCCAGTCAGCTCCCGCCAAGTGCGGGTTTGCTGTTGATCCCACTTCCGTGTGGGCTGCGCAAAAGCGGACTTTTGCGCGAAATATTTACATTTTCGGCATGCCGCCGCCGGGCAACATACCGCCCATGCCGCGCATCATTTTGGCCATTCCGCCTTTCGCGGAGAATTTCTTCATCATCTTCTGCATCTGCTTGTGCTGCTTGATCAAGCGACCGATGTCCTGCACCTGGGTGCCGGAACCCATGGCGATCCGGCGCTTGCGCGAACCGCTGATCAACTCAGGGTCGCGGCGCTCGGCCGGGGTCATGGAATTGATGATGGCTTCCATTTGTTTGAACTGCTTCTCTGCCGCGCCCTGGGCATTGCCCATCTGCGCCAGATTGACACCGCCGATGTTCGGCAGCTTGTCCATGAGGCCACCGAGGCCGCCCATGTTCTTCATCTGTTGCAGCTGATCACGGAAGTCTTCGAGATCGAAGCCCTTGCCCTTCTTCAGTTTTTTAGCAAGCTTGTCGGCTTTGTCTTTGTCGAGGGTCTGTTCAGCCTGTTCGATCAGGCTGAGCACGTCGCCCATACCGAGGATGCGCGAAGCGATCCGCTCAGGGTGGAACGGTTCGAGCGCATCGCTCTTCTCGCCCATACCGATGAACTTGATCGGCTTGCCGGTGATGGCGCGAACCGACAGCGCCGCACCGCCACGGGCGTCGCCGTCGACCTTGGTCAGGATCACACCGGTCAGCGGCAATGCATCACCGAAGGCCTTGGCCGTGTTCGCGGCATCCTGACCGGTCATGGCGTCGACCACGAACAGGGTTTCGACCGGATTGATCGCGGCGTGCAACGCCTTGATCTCGCCCATCATCTCTTCGTCGATGTGCAGACGACCGGCGGTATCGACGATGACTACATCAATAAACTTGAGCTTTGCTTCTTTAATAGCGGCTTGCGCGATCTCGACCGGCTTCTGGCTCAGGTCGGACGGGAAGAAGGTCACACCGACTTCACCGGCCAGCATTTCCAGCTGCTTGATTGCTGCCGGACGGTAGATGTCCGCGGACACCACCATGACGGACTTCTTCTTGCGCTCTTTAAGGAAGCGCGCAAGTTTGCCGGCGGTGGTGGTTTTACCCGCGCCCTGCAGACCGGCCATCAAGACGATGGCGGGTGGCACGGCACTCAGGTTTAAGTCTTCGTTGGCCGCGCCCATCAGGCTTTCGAGTTCGGCCTGGACAATTTTCACGAACGCCTGACCCGGCGTCAGGCTGCGCGACACTTCCGTGCCGACAGCGCGTTCCTTGACCGAATTGACGAAGTCCTTCACCACCGGCAAGGCAACGTCAGCCTCGAGCAACGCCATGCGCACTTCGCGCAGGGTGTCTTTGATGTTGTCTTCGGTCAGCTTGGCCTTGCCGGTGACATGGCGCAGCGTCTGCGAGAGACGGTCGGTTAAGTTTTCAAACATTGCGCGATCCTTTCAGGCCCTGTGTTGACCGGGATAATGGCGGCCCGGACCGTGATAAACATGAGCTCGGCGAGCCTGCGGCGTGGGCAGGTCGCGGATTATAGCGAAGACTGCGTCTGGCGGACACCTCGCACTTTCGTGGTGTGGGGGTTCTATGCCAAACTCAGCGCCTTTCGGGCTTGCCTAACAGGATTTATGCTCCCCTTGTCACCCAGTTTGCTTACCACCCTCGCCGCCGCCTGCCTCTATGCCGCTGCGACTCTCTATCAAGGCACTCGTCTGGCCACCGGCGCCAAGGCGAACAAGCGCCTGCTGGTCACGCTCGGCGTGCTTGCGGTGCTGGCCCATAGCGCCAGCCTGCTGACTCACCTGTTGACGCCGATCGGCCTGGGCCTGGACTTCTTCAGTGCCGCCAGCCTGATCGCCGCTGCGGTCATCGCCCTGACGCTGCTGGCCTGCTCACGGATTCCGGTGGAAAACCTGCTGGTATTGCTGTTCCCGCTGGGCGCTGCAACCGTCTTGCTGGCGCAGTTCGCGCCGGCCGGCACGGTGCAGATCATCGACGAAGAACCGGGTATTCTCGCTCACATCCTCCTGTCGATCCTCGCGTATGGCATGTTTACCATCGCGGTGTTCCAGGCCTTGTTGCTGCTGGTTCAGGACCATCAACTCAAGCACAAGCACCCGTCCGGGCTGATCAAGAACTTCCCGCCGCTGCAAACCATGGAAAGCCTGCTGTTCGGTTTCCTGTGGGCCGGCTGGACCTTGCTGTCGATGTCACTGATCTCCGGCTGGTTTTTCGTCGAAAACCTGTTTGCCCAACATCTGGTGCACAAAACCTTGCTGGCATGCCTCGCCTGGATTGTTTTCAGCGTGCTGCTGTGGGGTCGCAACCGCCTCGGCTGGCGCGGGCACAAGGCCATTCGCTGGACCCTCGCCGGTTTCTGCCTGCTGATGCTGGCGTACTTCGGCAGCAAGCTGGTCCGTGAATACATTCTGCACATCTGACGGGCGGCACTAATGGACGACTTGCCCTTGGGGCCGATGCTCGCAGTGGTGGCCCTGCTGATTTTATGGTCGGGCCTGTTTACCGCGATCGAAGCGGCACAACAACATGTGCTCGCCCAGCGCACGGCGTCGCGCGCCAAAGACAAGCCGCTGGCAAAGCTGAGTTTTCCACTCAGCAGCCTGATTCTCTGCAACACGCTATGCCGCTCGCTCGTGGTGGTGATCTGCACCTTGCTGGCAATTTTCACCTGGGCCGAAAACGGTCCGTGGGCGGCATGCCTTGGCGCAGCCGCGATTCTGCTGGTATTCGCCGACTACCTGCCGCGCACCCTCGCCGTGCGCTATCCGGATGCCGTGCTGGCCTTGGGCAACACTTTGTTGCGCATCCCTCTGAAAATTCTTTACCCTGCCGCCTGGCTGCTCAGCGGCATCAGCCAGCTGCTGACGCGACCGTTCGCACGCAAGAGCAAAGTGGTGCAGCAAAGCGAAGACGAAGCGCCGACTGACCGCAATGAGGACCATGACAGCCAGGTCAGTCGCCCGCACCCGCTGCCGGGCATCCATGCACTGGACAACATTACGGTCAACGACATTCTGGTGCCGCGTAGCGAAGTCGACGGGATCAACCTTGATGACTCGATTGAAGAAATCCTAGAACAGCTGCGCGCCAACCGACGCACGCGCCTGCCGGTATTCCATAGCGACATCAATCAGGTGGAAGCGGTGCTCAATACCCGGCAGATCCGCCATCTGCTGGCCGGTGGCGAGCTGACGCGCGAAGCGCTGCTGGCCGCGTGTCACGACCCCTACTTCGTGCCGGAAAGCACCCCTCTGCAGCTACAACTGCTCAATTTTCACAAGCAGCAGCGACGCCTGGGCATGGTGGTCGACGAGTACGGTGAAGTGCTGGGTATTGTCACCCTCGAAGACATTCTTGAAGAAATTGTCGGCGAATTCGAAAGCCAGCACAGCCTGGAGAATCCGCACATTCATCCGCAGGCCGACGGGCGCATGATGATAGACGGTGCCGCGTCGATTCGCGATGTGAACAAGAACCTCGGCTGGCACTTACCCAGTGACGGCCCGAAAACCCTCAACGGGCTGGTCACCGAGGCGCTGGAGACGATCCCCAAAAGTCCGGTGTGCCTGAAGATCGGACGTTATCGGCTGGAGATTCTCGAAACCGAGGACAACCGCGTTACGCGCGTGCTGATCTGGCATAACAGCACCGTTCCAACCGTTGTGCCCGCCCGCTAGATATCAAAAAGGTTGCAGCCTGAGGCAGCTCCCACAGTTGGAATGTGCTCCGCTGGAGGCTGCGATCTTTTCAGGTTGTTCCCCTTGTTCAATCGTTAGCCGCCTTCCTATAATCGAATCCGCTTACCCAAGCCCCGCCCCACCCCGTGCTACCCGCACCCCGAGTCAAACCCACATCCCTGGGTGTTCCACCATAATAATTCTCTCCACTGGGGCATGACTGTCAGGGATTAACGCATGACGACCAGCACGACTTACAGCGAAACCACGCCCGAACAACCGACCAACTCCGCCACCCGCGTGGCCACGGCGAGCTTTATCGGCACGGCCATCGAGTTCTACGATTTCTACGTTTACGCCACGGCCGCCGCCTTGGTGATCGGCCCTGTGTTCTTTCCGCAGACCTCCGGCACCGCGCAAATGCTCTCGGCATTCCTCACGTTCGGTATCGCCTTCCTCGCCCGCCCGCTGGGTTCGGCGCTGTTCGGCCATTTCGGTGATCGCATCGGGCGCAAGTCGACGCTGGTCGCCTCGTTGCTATTGATGGGCGTGTGCACGACGCTGATTGGCGTGCTGCCGGGTTATGACAGCATTGGCGCCTGGGCACCGATTCTGCTGTGCGTGTTGCGCTTTGGCCAAGGCTTGGGACTGGGCGGCGAATGGGGCGGTGCGGCATTGCTGGCGACGGAGAACGCGCCCAAAGGCAAGCGTGCCTGGTTTGGCATGTTTCCGCAGCTCGGCCCTTCGATCGGTTTCCTGGCGGCGAACGGGCTGTTTCTGACGCTGGCCATGACTCTGGATGACGAACAGTTTCGCTCATGGGGCTGGCGCATCCCGTTCCTGCTGAGTGCTGAGTGCTGCGCTGGTGATGGTGGGCCTGTACGTGCGCCTGAAGCTGCATGAAACGCCGGTATTCGCCAACGCCATGGCCCGCCAGGAACGGGTAAAAATCCCGTTGGTCGAACTGTGCAGCCAATACTGGGCACCCATGTTGCTGGGCGCCGGCTCGATGGTGGTCTGTTACGCGCTGTTCTACATCTCGACCGTGTTCTCACTGAGTTATGGCGTGTCGACGCTGGGGTATACCCGCGAAACCTTCCTCGCGCTGTTGTGCTTCGCGGTGCTGTTCATGGCGGCGGCAACGCCGTTGTCAGCGCTGGCGAGCGATCGCTATGGGCGCAAACCGGTGCTGATCGTCGGTGGCGTGCTCGCGGTGCTGTCCGGGTTTCTGATGGAACCGTTGCTCACCCAGGGTTCGACCTGGGGCGTGGCGCTGTTCCTGTGCATCGAGTTGTTTTTGATGGGCGTAACGTTCGCGCCGATGGGGGCGCTACTGCCCGAGTTATTTCCGACGCATGTGCGCTACACCGGAGGGTCGGCGGCCTACAACCTTGGCGGAATCGTCGGTGCTTCAGCGGCGCCGTTTTTTGCGCAGAAGCTGGTGGCGATGGGCGGATTGAGTTACGTCGGCGGGTATGTGTCGGGAGCAGCGGTGCTGAGTCTGATTGCGGTGCTGTGTCTGAAAGAGACGCGCGATAACGATTTGAATCGGGTTGCCTGATAGACCGCCATCGCGGGCAAGCCTTGCTCCCACAGGTCAATGTCGACACCCAATTATGCGTGCGACGCGAACCTGTGGGAGCAAAGCTTGCTCGCGATGCTTTTAAAGCTCTACAACAACAGCCTGCGAAGCACGGGTCGCTTTAGCGCGAGCAGCCTCGATCGACTCATCCCGCGCCAGCGCCACACCCATCCGACGCTGGCCATGCACTTCTGGCTTGCCGAACAAACGCAACGCCGTATCCGGTTCGCTCAGCGCAGCACCGAGATTGGCGAACGCTGTCTGCGTCGACTGCCCTTCCACCAGGATCACCGCCGATGCCGAAGGCGCGAACTGGCGGATCAACGGAATCGGCAGGCCCAGAATCGCCCGCGCATGCAAAGCGAATTGCGACAAGTCCTGAGAAATCAGCGTGACCAGACCCGTGTCGTGCGGGCGCGGCGAGACTTCGCTGAACCACACTTGATCACCCTTGATGAACAGCTCGACACCAAACAGGCCACGACCGCCCAAGGCTTCGGTGACGGCTTTGGCGACACGCTCGGATTCAGCCAGTGCCACCGGGCTCATGGCTTGCGGCTGCCAGGATTCCTGATAGTCGCCCTTCTCCTGACGGTGACCCACCGGTGCGCAGAAGGTGGTGCCGCCGACGTGGCGCACGGTCAGCAGGGTAATTTCGTAATCAAAATCAATGAAGCCTTCGATGATCACCCTACCTTTACCGGCGCGACCACCTTCCTGGGCGTAATCCCAGGCGGTTTTCACGTCATCGGCGCTGCGCAGCAGGCTCTGGCCTTTGCCCGACGAACTCATCACCGGCTTGACCACGCACGGGAAACCGAGGTCTTCGACGGCTTTGCTGTAGTCCTCGAAGGTATCGGCGAAAAAGTACGGCGAGGTCGGCACGCCCAGTTCTTCAGCGGCCAGACGACGGATGCCTTCGCGGTTCATGGTCAGCTGCGCGGCGCGCGCGGTCGGGATCACGGTGAAGCCTTCAGCTTCCAGCTCGACCAGGGTCGAAGTGGCGATGGCTTCGATTTCCGGCACGATGAAGTGCGGCTTCTCGGCTTCGATGACCGCACGCAGGGCAGCGCCGTCGAGCATGTTGATCACGTGGCTGCGATGGGCCACCTGCATGGCCGGTGCGTTGGCGTAGCGATCCACGGCAATCACTTCAACGCCCAGGCGTTGCAGCTCGATCACCACTTCCTTGCCCAGCTCGCCACAGCCACACATCAATACGCGGGTCGCGGTGGGCGACAATGGAGTTCCGATACGGGTCATCTCAGGTCCTCAAAGAAGCGGATCAGCGAGGGACGCGAGCCTGGCACGCTTCCCATGGGGAGAAAGCGCGGCATTTTACATGAACCGGAGGGTTTCGCTCAGCCGGTGACGGCCTGTTTGCGCAAACGCCACGCCATGATCAGCCACACGGCCGTGACGCCGGCAAATTTCGAGGCCATGGCGGTGATTATCACGGCCGGGGTGAAGGCGTCGATCATGCCGAAGAAGATGAAAGTATCGAGCGGGATGCTCAGCGCGGAACTTATCCACAGGCGATCGTGCAGTGGGCGTTTCGTGATGGTGAACACCAGCCAGTCGATGCACTCCGACACAGCGAATGCCGTCGCGCTGGCCAAGGCGATGGAGGGGTCGGAGGTGACGTAGGACAGTACCAGCGCAGCTAGCATTGCCACAATTGCACCGTGGCCGAAGCGGATTTGCACCATGTCGCGGAGAACGAACACCAGCCCGCCCCACGCCGACCAGATGATGTCCAGGTGTGGCGCGGTGGAAAAGGCGTAGTTGATCAGCACGACGCTGCTGATGTAGGCGATCAGGAAGAGCATGTTGGCGGGTGATACCTGTCAGTTTGGTGCGCAGGGTACTGCAGCCATCCACAGCTGCCAAACCTGGATACGGTCTTTGTAGCAGCTGGCGAAGCCTGCGTTCGGCGGCGCAGCCGTCGTAAAACCTGAGCGCGAGGTCTTTCTGAAACACCGCGTCGCCTGAACTCACGACGGCTGCGCCGCCGGACGCAGGCTTCGCCAGCTGCTACAGGTCGGGGGTTTTTCCCAGCATCCAGAGCAGCCCACTGGATTTGGCCCGCTCATGACAAAACCCCAGCACCGCTCGGCGCTCGTCGTTACTCATCCGGCTCCAGCGCGTGATCTCTTCCACGGTGCGCTGACACCCGGTGCAGATGTCCGCCTCGTCCAGCGCACAGATATTCACGCAGGGTGAGCGGACCGGGCGCTCCGCTGTGGTCATTGCTCCTGCTCGGCCAGATCGCGGGCATAACGCTGCGAGTTATGCACGTAATGCGCGGCGCTCGCTTCGAGCATGCTCTTCTGTTGCTCGGTCAATTCGCGCACCACTTTGCCGGGCGACCCCATGACCAGCGAACCGTCGGGAATCTCCTTGCCCTCGCCGATCAGCGAGTTGGCGCCGATGATGCAGTGCTTGCCGATTTTGGCGCCGTTGAGGATCACCGCATTGATCCCGATCAGGCTGTAATCACCCACCGTGCAGCCATGAAGCATGGCGTTATGGCCGATGGTCACCCCGGTGCCGAGGGTCAACGGGTAGCCCATGTCGGTGTGCATCACCGTGCCGTCCTGCACGTTGCTGTTCTTGCCGATCAGGATCAGCTCATTATCGCCACGCAACACGGCGTTGAACCAGACGTTGGCGCCCTCCTCCAGCTTGACCTTGCCCACCAGCACGGCGTTAGGCGCGACCCAGCTCTGTGGGTGGGTTTCGACGCGGGCGTCGCCCAAGCGATATTTCATTTTATTGTCCTCAAGGGCCAGGCAGGCTCACACGCTAATTCACACCATACGAATGGCTTCAGGTATTGATGAAACTCTTGGGCGGTTGGTGCAGGCTGATTTTCGCGTCATACAGAAGGTTGATCAACTCGACGATCATGATTGCCGTCAAACCCCAGATCTTGTACTCGCCATAACGGTAGCTTGGCACATACCAGCTGCGGCCCTGGTAATCGATGCGGTGCGTATGTTCGCGCGGGTCCTCGCGAAAGAACTCCAGCGGCACGCTGAACACCGCAGCGATCTCGGCATCATTGGGTTGATACTCGACGAAATCAGGGATCACCCCGACATAGGGCGTCACTTTGATGCCGTGCAGAGAAATCAGCGGGCTGAGCGGGCCAATCACTTCGACCAGGCCCGGCGGCAAACCGATTTCTTCCTGGGCTTCGCGCAAGGCTGTGAAAATCAGGTCCGGGTCTTCGGGGTCACGACGACCGCCGGGGAATGCGACTTCGCCGCCGTGAGTCGAGAGCCCGCTGGCGCGCAGGGTCAGCACCAGCTCCGGTTCATCGCTGCGGGTGATAGGCACCAGGACGGCGGCCTCGGGGAAACGTTTATCGGTTTCCAGCGTTCGCGGCGTGTGATTGCTTACACGGTGAAGTAGCTCGTCCAGCATGAGTCTTCTCGATTTATTCGCTACCTTGCATCATGCACCAATCACATCGGCCGCCCAACCCCCGAACAGCCTCGTGTCGCGAAACGACAACTTGCCGACTGACACCGCCACACGCCAAGATAGGCGCAGACTTCAGGAACCCAAGCATGAAATTTTGCAGTCAGTGCGGCAAACCGGTGACCCAGCGCATTCCAGAAGGCGATTCACGCCTGCGATTTGTTTGCGACAGCTGTCAGACCATTCATTACCAGAACCCCAACATCGTGGCCGGTTGCGTGCCGACGTGGGGCAGCAAGGTGTTGCTGTGTCGCCGCGCGATCGAGCCGCGACTCGGCTACTGGACGCTGCCGGCCGGCTTCATGGAAAACGGCGAAACCATCGAGCAGGCAGCCGTCCGCGAGACGGCGGAAGAAGCCTGCGCGCGGGTGCGTGATTTGAATATCTATACATTGATCGACGTGCCGCACATCAGTCAGGTGCACGTTTTTTTTCGCGCCGAACTGGTTGACCTGGATTTTGCTGCCGGCCCCGAAAGTCTCGAAGTGGCTTTGTTTGAGGAAACCGACATCCCTTGGTCCGAGCTGGCTTTCCGCACGGTGGGCCGTACTTTAGAATGCTTCTTCGCCGATCGGCGCAATGAGGTCTATCCCGTGCGTTCGGAGTCGATTCCACCACTGGTGCAATCCGCCCTGACTTGATTCGCACTCTGCGCAGACGTGGCAAGATCGCAGCCTGCAGCAGCTCCTACAAACATCGCGACACTCTTTGGGATACCGTTTTGATGCGCTGGTTGCTTGCCTTTTTTTGCCTGTCGTTGGTTGCAGTGTCCCAAGCGTCCCCCGTGGGAACCTATGACGGCAAAGTCATCGAGAAAGTCCTGGTTCTCAAATCCGCCCACCAGTTGCAATTGATCAACGACGGCAAGGCACTCAAGACCTATCGCATCTCCCTGGGCAAAGGCGCGAAGAAAGGCCCGAAACTGATAGAAGGCGACAAACGCACCCCGGAGGGGTTTTATTGGCTGGACTGGCGCAAGACCAGCGACAAATTCAACCTTTCGATGCACATTTCCTATCCGAACATCAGCGATGCCGCGCGAGCCCGCCGTGAGGGCGTTGAGCCGGGCGGCATGATCATGATCCATGGCACTCCGCATTCAGAGGAAAACCCCGAAGACCTGTTCCATACCCTGGACTGGACTGACGGCTGCGTCGCCATGCGCAATGTCGACATGCGCGAAGTGTGGGATCTGGTGCCAGACGGCACGATGATCGAGATTCGCCCGTAGGCCTGAATGTCTGGCGCCGTGCAGACCGCCTTCGCGAGCAAGCCCGCTCCCACATTTGATCGGTATACGACAGAACAAATGTCAGAGCAGGCTTGCTCGCGAAAGAGGCCCTGAGAGATAACGCCGCACCGGGCAATAAAAAACCCGCTGATCTGCATCAGCGGGTTTTTCATTTCAGCGACCGGAGACCTAGAACTCCTCCAACCGCACCACTTCATAAGCCGGTGTTTCGTAAGGGTGGCTGAGTTTCAGCGCGGCTACTGCGGCCACAATCAACTCGTCTGCCACTACCAGCTCAACCTTCCATTCCTCAACCTGCTCGACCTGCCCCGCTTCACCGATAAAGGGCTGACTGCCCTCCAGCGGACGAAACTGGCCTTGGCCCAGCACTTGCCACGCACAGTGATCGTAAGCGCCGATCCGACCGCCACCGGCGGCGAATACGGCACTCTTGACACCGTCGACGTGACTGTCAGGAACAAAAAAACTCAGCTTGTACACAGTACTTAGTTCACCCACACGCGAGCGTTGCGGAACATGCGCATCCATGGCGCGTCTTCGTTCCAGTCTTCCGAACGCCACGAGTTCTGCACGGCGCGGAACACGCGCTCCGGGTGCGGCATCATGATCGTCACGCGACCGTCGCGGCTGGTCAGCCCGGTGATCCCGCGCGGCGAGCCATTCGGGTTGGCCGGGTAGCTTTCGGTGACCTTGCCGTGGTTATCGACGAAACGCATTGCCACGCAACCGGACAGATCGGCTTCGAGCAAGGCTTCTTCGCTGGAGAACTCGGCATGCCCCTCGCCGTGAGCGATGGCGATCGGCATACGCGAACCGGCCATGCCCTGCAGGAAGATCGAGTTCGACTCCTGAACCTGAACCATCGCCACGCGCGCTTCGAACTGCTCGGAACGGTTGCGCACGAAGTGTGGCCAGAACTCGCTGCCAGGGATCAGTTCATGCAGGTTGGACATCATCTGGCAACCGTTGCACACGCCAAGCGTGAAGCTGTCGGTGCGCTCGAAGAAACCCTGGAACGCATCGCGAGCACGGCTGTTGAACAGTGCGGACTTGGCCCAGCCTTCGCCGGCACCCAGTACGTCGCCGTAGGAGAAACCGCCGCAAGCCACCAGACCTTTGAACTCGTTCAGGTCGACACGGCCGGCCAGAATGTCGCTCATGTGCACGTCGATCGCGTTGAAACCGGCGCGGTCAAACGCAGCTGCCATCTCCACCTGACCGTTGACGCCCTGCTCACGCAGCACCGCCACCTGTGGGCGGATGCCTTTCTTGATGTAGGGCGCCGCGACATCCTGATTGACGTCGTAGCTCAGCTTGACGCTCAGGCCCGGGTTGTCTTCTTCCAGCAACACGTCGAACTCTTGCTCGGCGCAATCGGCGTTGTCACGCAGACGCTGGATCTGGTAGCTGGTCTCCGACCACTGACGTTGCAGCAGACGACGCTGACCTTCGAACACCGTGTCACCGTTGAAGGTGATGTTGATCTGGCCGTTGTTCATTGGCTGACCGATCACCGACACGCAATCGCCCAGACCGGCAGCGCTAAATTGCGCGAGGATGTCCGGGGTAGCGTCCTGGCGAACCTGGATGACCGCGCCCAGCTCTTCGTTGAACAGGATCGCCGCGATGTCGGCAGAGGTTTCCGCAAGACCGTCGAGGTTCAGGCTCAGACCGCAGTGGCCGGCGAACGCCATTTCCACGGTGCTGGTCAGCAGACCACCATCGGAACGGTCGTGGTAGGCCAGCAGATGACCGTCGGCGTTGAGGCCCTGGATTACCGCGAAGAAGGCTTTGAGGTCTTCGGCATCATCGACGTCCGGCGCTTGCGAGCCGAGCTTGCCATGAACCTGGGCCAGGATCGAGGCGCCCATGCGGTTCTGCCCACGGCCCAGATCGATCAGGATCAGGTCAGTGGTGCCTTTGTCCATGCGCAGTTCCGGGGTCAGGGTCTGACGGATGTCAGCCACTGGCGCGAAACCGGTCACGATCAGCGACATCGGCGACGTCACGGTTTTGTCGACGCCTTCGTCGTTCCAGCGTGTGGCCATGGACATGGAGTCCTTGCCCACTGGAATGGTGATGCCCAGCTCAGGGCACAATTCCATCCCGACCGCTTTCACGGTGTCGTACAGACGCGCGTCTTCACCCGGGTGGCCGGCCGCGGACATCCAATTCGCCGACAGCTTGATGTCGGAGATCTTGTTGATGCGCGACGCGGCGATGTTGGTGAGGGTTTCGCCGATGGCCATGCGGCCCGACGCCGGAGCGTCCAGCAGCGCCAGCGGAGTACGCTCGCCCATGGCCATGGCTTCACCGGTGTAGACGTCGAAGCTGGTGGCGGTGACGGCAACGTCGGCCACCGGCACTTGCCATGGGCCGACCATCTGATCACGGGCCACGAGGCCGGTGATGGTGCGGTCGCCGATGGTGATCAGGAAGCTTTTGCTTGCCACGGCCGGGTGATGCAGGACGCGTTCGACGCAGTCTGCGATGTCCAGCGTCGACGGATCGAAATCGTCGCCCAGTTCGTTTTCGCGAACGGCCGAACGGTGCATGCGCGGGGCTTTGCCCAGCAGCACTTCCAGCGGCATGTCCACCGGGCTGTTGCCGAAGTGGCTATCTGTAACAGTAAGCTGCGGCTCGGCGGTGGCTTCACCCACAACCGCAAATGGGCAACGCTCACGTTCGCAGATCGCCTGGAAGCGTTCGAAATCCGCCGGACCCACCGCCAGAACGTAGCGTTCCTGGGATTCGTTGCTCCAGATTTCGTGCGGGGCCATGCCCGGCTCGTCGTTTGGAATGTTGCGCAGTTCGAAGCGGCCACCGCGGTTGCCGTCGTTGACCAGTTCCGGGAAGGCGTTGGACAGACCGCCCGCACCTACGTCGTGGATGAAGCTGATCGGGTTCTTGTCACCCAGTTGCCAGCAACGGTCGATGACTTCCTGGCAGCGACGTTCCATCTCCGGGTTTTCGCGTTGCACCGAAGCGAAATCGAGGTCGGCCGAGCTGGTGCCGGTGGCCATCGAGGACGCTGCACCGCCACCCAGACCGATCAGCATCGCCGGGCCGCCGAGCACGATCAGCTTGGAGCCGACAGTGATCTCGCCTTTCTGGACGTGTTCGGCACGGATGTTACCCATGCCACCGGCCAACATGATCGGCTTGTGGTAGCCGCGAACTTCGTCACCACGCGGAGTGGTGATCGATTGCTCGAAGGTACGGAAATAACCGGTCAGGGCCGGACGCCCGAATTCGTTGTTGAACGCGGCACCGCCCAGCGGGCCTTCGATCATGATGTCCAGGGCGGTAACGATGCGCTCGGGCTTGCCGTACGGCACTTCCCACGGCTGTTCAAAACCGGGGATCTGCAGGTTCGATACGGTGAAACCGGTGAGGCCAGCCTTGGGCTTGGCACCGCGACCGGTCGCGCCTTCGTCGCGAATCTCGCCGCCACTGCCGGTCGATGCGCCAGGGAACGGGGCAATCGCGGTCGGGTGGTTGTGGGTTTCAACCTTCATCAGGATGTGCACCGGCTCCTGCACCGCGCCGTACTGGCGGGTTTCCGGGTCCGGGAAGAAACGGCCGGCGACGTTACCGACGATCACCGAGGCGTTGTCCTTATACGCCGACAAAACGCCTTCGCTGTGCATCTGGTAAGTATTTTTGATCATGCCGAACAGGCTTTTTTCCTGACTCTGACCGTCAATATCCCAACTGGCGTTGAAGATCTTGTGACGGCAGTGCTCGGAGTTGGCCTGGGCGAACATCATCAGTTCGATGTCGTGCGGGTTGCGCTTCAAGCCGATGAAGGCGTTGACCAGGTAGTCGATTTCGTCTTCAGCGAGCGCAAGGCCCAGCTCGGTGTTGGCTGTTTCCAGCGCAGCACGGCCGCCACCCAGCACATCAATCGCGGTCAGTGGCTTCGGTTCGGCATGGCTAAACAGGCCTGCGGCCTGTTCGAGGTTGTCGAGGACAATCTGGGTCATGCGGTCGTGCAGAGCAGCCGAGATCAACTGCGCGTCGGCGTCGCTGAACTGGCCCGCCACGTAGAACGCGATGCCGCGTTCCAGGCGCTGGATCTTGCTCAGGCCGCAGTTGCGTGCGATGTCGCTGGCTTTACTGGACCATGGCGAGATGGTGCCGAAACGCGGCAACACCAGGAACAGACGGCCGGTGGGTTCTTGTACCGGGACAGTCGGGCCGTACTTCAGAAGGCGCGCGAGCACCTGCTGTTCATCGCCGGTCAGGACGCCGGTAACCTCGGCGAAGTGAGCGAATTCAGCGTACAGGCCACTGACAGCCGGGACCTTCTGGCTCAGTTGCTCAAGGAGTTTGCTGTGGCGAAAGGCAGAAAGGGCAGGAGCGCCGCGCAGGATCAACATCTTCGGGACAGCCTCGGGAAGGGGTGTGCTTTGAGGCCGTGCATTCTAGCCTAAACCGCCCGCGACATCACCCGAAACGCTACGCACGCCAATCCCCGGACGTCGGGCAGGCCAATCGCGCCTTGGAGGAGCACTTCCGGGCGCTTAATTTTTATGTGACAAATTGCCCCCGGAGCCTATTCCTACGGGCTGCGGGCAAGTTTCTTGCGCTCTAGCAGACAAGCCCTTCGCTGTCGAGATATGGCGCTCGTTGTCCTTTGCGTATACTGCGCAGATGTTTTCTCCAACGGCTTTGCGTCCGCGGTACGCCAAATGGCTGATCGCAACCGGACTCTTCCTGGTGCTCGGTGGCTGTGTTGATAAACCCAACACGCTTGAGCGCGTTAAGGAGGATGGCGTGCTGCGGGTGGTTACCCGAAACAGCCCCGCTACCTACTTCCAGGATCGCAACGGTGAAACCGGCTTCGAATACGAGCTGGTGAAGCGCTTTGCCGACGATCTGGGGGTCGAGCTCAAGATTGAAACTGCCGACAACCTCGACGACCTGTTCAATCAGGTCGGCAAGCCCACCGGCCCGGTGCTGGCGGCTGCCGGCCTGGTCAGCAGCGAAGAACGCAAGAAGCAGGTGCGGTTTTCCCACTCTTACCTGGAAGTCACCCCGCAGATTATCTATCGCAACGGCCAGTCGCGGCCGACCGATGCGAAGGATCTGGTGGGCAAGAAGATCATGGTGCTCAAGGGCAGCACTCACGCCGGGCAACTGCTAGCGCTGAAGCAGACGTTTCCCGGCATTGAATACGAAGAATCCGACGCGGTTGAGGTGGTTGACCTGCTGCGCATGGTGGATGAGGGCCAGATCGACCTGACCCTCGTCGACTCCAACGAAGTGGCGATGAACCAGGTTTATTTCCCGAACGTGCGGGTGGCCTTCGACCTCGGTGACGCCAGCAATCAGAGCTGGGCGGTAGCCCCCGGCGATGACAACAGCCTGCTCAACGAGATCAACGCGTACCTCGACAAGGTGAAGAAAAACGGCACCCTTCAACGCCTGAAGGACCGCTACTACGGTCACGTTGACATGCTTGGCTACGTCGGCGCTACTACATTCGCACAGCATCTGCAGCAACGGCTGCCCAAATACGAGCAGCACTTCAAAAATTACGCGAAGAAGGAAAAAGTCGATTGGCGCCTGTTGGCCGCAGTGGGTTATCAGGAATCGCTGTGGCAGGCCGCGGTGACGTCTAAAACCGGTGTGCGCGGCTTGATGATGCTGACCCAGAACACCGCGCAGGCCATGGGCGTGTCCAATCGTCTGGACCCCAAGCAAAGCATCATGGGCGGCGCCAAGTATCTGGCTTACATGAAAGATCAGCTCGATTCGTCCATTCAGGAACCGGATCGTACGTGGTTCGCTCTGGCAGCCTACAACGTCGGCAGCGGCCATCTGGATGACGCGCGCAAACTGGCGGCAAAGGAAGGGCTGAACCCGGACAAATGGCTGGACGTGAAGAAAATCCTGCCAAGGCTGTCCGAGAAGAAATGGTACAGCAAGACCCGCTACGGTTATGCCCGGGGCGGCGAGCCGGTGCATTTCGTGGCGAACATTCGTCGCTACTACGACATTCTCACGTGGGTGACGCAGCCGCAGCTCGAAGGTGATCAGGTCGCCGAGGGCAACCTGCACGTACCGGCGATCGACAAATCCAAGCCGAATCAGGAAAGCCCGCAGCTCTAGATTTGCGCGATGTTCGAAGACGCTATCGCCGGCAAGCCAGCTCCTACAAGTTCGGGTCGCTGCGCAGGTCAGGTTTGCAACACGTTTCTGTAGGAGCTGGCTTGCCGGCGATGGGAGCGCCTCGGTCTTACCCCTTCAGCGCAGCCGCCAGAATCAGCGCTTTCATTTCCGATACCGCCGACTTGAACCCGACAAACAACGCATGCGCCACCAGGGCATGACCGATGTTCAGCTCGTTGATGCCCTTGATCGCTGCGACCGCTTCAACGTTGTGATAGTGCAAACCGTGACCGGCGTTGACGATCAAACCCTGCGCCAGACCGAACGCCACGCCATCGGCGACACGCTTGAGTTCTTCGGCGACGTCCGTCGGCGTCTCGGCATCAGCATAACGGCCTGTGTGCAATTCGATGGCAGGCGCACCGACGCGACGCGACGCTTCGATCTGACGCTCGTCCGCATCAATGAACAGCGATACTTCGCAGCCAATCTTCGCCAGACGATCCACCGCCGCCTTGATCCGCGCCTCCTGCCCCGCCACGTCCAGACCGCCTTCGGTGGTCAGCTCCTGACGGGTTTCAGGGACCAGACAAATGTGCGCCGGGCGGATGCGCTCGGCAAACGCCATCATTTCTTCGGTGACGCCCATTTCAAAGTTCATGCGCGTTTGCAGCACGTCCTTGAGCAGCAGCACATCGCGTTCCTGAATGTGCCGACGGTCTTCACGCAGGTGCACGGTGATGCCGTCTGCGCCCGCCTCTTCCGCGTCCAGTGCCGCCTTGACCGGATCCGGATACCGTGTACCCCGGGCCTGACGCAGCGTGGCAACGTGGTCGATGTTCACGCCGAGAAGAATGCGATTGCTGGTGGTCACGGAAGCGCTCCTGAAGAGGGGAAAGTTCGGTGCACAGCATACACAAGGAATTTACGGCTTTCGAAACAACTCTCGGGAAACCAGCGGACGCCCGCCCAAATGCACGGCCAGCGCCTGGCGCATGAGTCGTTTCGCAGCAGACAGCGCACCCGGTGCCGCCCAGTCAGCCTCAGCCATGGCCAGCAGTTCGGTGCCGTTGAACAGGCCGGGTTGCAGCAGATAGACCTGCTCCAGACCGGCGTCCACCTGCAATCGGTAGAGACCGTCCGGCGCGATGGGTTCGCCGTGGATGTCGGTGGTCAGCGCAAAGCCATAGCCCAAGTCGTCCAACAGCCGCCACTCGAAGGAGCGCAACAGCGGCTCCAGCGCACGACCTTCGGCGAGCGCGAGCAGCGTCGCGGCGTAGTGATCGAATACACCGGGGTGCGGATCTTCGGCGGGCAACAGGCGAATCAGTAGTTCATTGAGGTAGAGGCCGCTGAACAGCGCCTCGCCATTGAGCCAGGTTGAAACGCCGGCGGCCTCCATGCGGCCGACGTTCTTAAGTTCGCCGCGTCCGCGAAATTCGACTTCCAGCGGCACGAACGGCCGCGCCAATGTGCCCGCCTTGCCCCGCGCACTGCGCAACACCGCCCGCAGCCGACCTTGCGGCGTGAGGAAGTCCACCAAAGCGCTGGTTTCGCGATAAGCGCGCGAGTGCAGGACGTAGGCGGGCTGAGCGATGGGCTGGGACATGGAGTTCTCAATGACGGATCGCGATCTTATAAACACCTGAAACCAATGTGGGAGCGAGCCTGCTCGCGAATGCGGTCCGCCAGTCAACAATGATGTTGAATTTCAGGCCCTCATCGCGAGCAAGCCCGCTCCCACAGGGGTTCATCGGTGTAGCAGAAATCCGAGTCTTACAGGTCGCCGTAACCCAACGAACGCAACGCACGCTCATCATCGGACCAGCCACCCTTAACCTTCACCCACAGGTTGAGCATGATCTTGGAGTCGAACAGCAACTCCATATCCTTGCGCGCTTCGGTGCCGATGCGTTTGATGCGCTCGCCCTTGTCGCCAATGATGATCTTCTTCTGGCCGTCACGTTCGACGAGAATCAACGCATGGATGTGCAAGGTCTTGCCCTGCTGCTTGAACTCTTCGATTTCCACGGTGATCTGGTACGGCAGCTCGGCGCCCATCTGGCGCATGATTTTCTCGCGCACCAGCTCCGCGGCGAGGAAACGGCTGCTGCGGTCGGTGATCTGGTCTTCCGGGAAGAAGTGATCGTTTTCCGGCAGATAGCCGGCAATCACCCGCTCCAAGGCTTCGAGGTTGTGCCCGTGCTGGGCCGAGATCGGCATGATCTGCGCGTTCGGCAGCTGCTCCTGCAACCAGGAGAGGTGCGGCATCAATTCGGCTTTGTCCTCGATGCGATCGGTCTTGTTCAGCGCTACGATCAACGGGCCGGTCACATACTGGACGCGCTCGAGGACCATCTGGTCTTCGTCGGTCCACTTGGTGCGGTCAACCACAAAAATCACCACGTCGACATCTTTCAACGCCGCCGAGGCAGTTTTGTTCATGTAACGGTTGAGGGCTTTTTCGCCACCCTTGTGCATGCCCGGAGTGTCGACGTAGATCGCTTGCACGTCGCCTTCGGTCTTGATGCCGAGCATGTTGTGGCGAGTGGTCTGCGGCTTGCGCGAGGTAATCGCCAGCTTCTGGCCGAGGATGTGATTGAGCAACGTGGACTTGCCCACGTTCGGACGGCCGACGATGGCAACATAGCCACAGCGTGTTGCGGTTGTATCAGTCATTGCCATTCTCCACACCCAGGGCAATCAGTGCTGCGGCGGCCGCTACCTGTTCGGCAATACGACGACTCACACCCTGACCTCGGCTTTTTTCATTCAGTAAGGTGATTTCACATTCGACGAAGAACGTCCGGCAATGCGGCTCACCCTGGATATCCACCACTTCGTAACGCGGCAGTTCGCAACCACGGGACTGCAAGTGTTCCTGCAGGCGGGTTTTTGGATCTTTGTTGGTATCGACCAGCGTCAGGCCTTCGAACTCGCCGGCCAGCCAGGCCAGCACGCGCTCGCGGGCGACGTCCATGCCGGCGTCCAGGTATATGGCGCCAATCAGCGCTTCGAGAGCATCGGCCAGAATGGACTCACGACGAAAACCGCCGCTTTTCAATTCGCC
>NZ_JMCL01000105.1 GCF_000690905.1 Pseudomonas sp. Ant30-3
GGGCCGTCAGGGCAAAGGCATTCAGGAAGCAAAGTTTGTCGGCGTACCGGGCTCGCCGGGTGCGGCGGTCGGTACTGCGGTGGTCATGTTGCCGCCGGCCGATCTGGACGTGGTACCGGACAAGACCATCACCGACATCACCGCCGAGCTGGGGCTGTTCAAGACTGCCATCGAAGGCGTGCGCGCCGACATGCGCGCGTTGTCCGCCAAACTCGCGAATCAGCTGCGTCCGGAAGAACGTGCGTTGTTCGACGTCTACCTGATGATGCTCGACGATGCCTCGCTCGGCAGCGAAATCACCACCGTGATCAAGACCGGCCAGTGGGCTCAGGGCGCATTGCGTCAGGTGGTCACCGAACACGTCAACCGTTTCGAATTGATGGACGACGCCTACCTGCGTGAGCGTGCCTCCGACGTCAAGGACCTCGGCCGACGCCTGCTGGCCTATCTGCAGGAAGAGCGTCAGCAGACCCTGGTCTACCCCGACAACACCATTCTGATCAGCGAAGAACTGACGCCGGCGATGCTCGGCGAGGTGCCGGAAGGCAAGCTGGTCGGTCTGGTCTCGGTCCTCGGCTCCGGCAACTCGCACGTGGCGATCCTGGCGCGGGCCATGGGCATCCCGACAGTGATGGGCCTGGTCGATCTGCCGTATTCCAAGGTCGACGGCATCCAGATGATCGTCGACGGCTACCACGGCGAGGTCTATACCAACCCCAGCGACGTGCTGCGCAAGCAGTTCGCCGAAGTGGTCGAGGAAGAAAAACAACTCTCCCTCGGGCTGGATGCGCTGCGCGATCTGCCCTGCGTAACGCTTGATGGCCATCGCATGCCGCTGTGGGTCAACACCGGCCTGCTGGCGGACGTGGCGCGGGCGCAGAAGCGCGGCGCAGAAGGCGTGGGTCTGTACCGCACCGAAGTGCCGTTTATGATCAACCAGCGCTTCCCGAGCGAGAAAGAGCAACTGGCGATCTATCGCGAGCAGCTCTCCGCGTTCCATCCGCAACCAGTGACCATGCGCAGCCTGGACATCGGCGGCGACAAGTCGCTGTCGTACTTCCCGATCAAGGAAGACAACCCGTTCCTCGGCTGGCGCGGCATTCGCGTGACACTCGACCACCCGGAAATCTTCCTGGTGCAGACCCGCGCGATGCTCAAGGCCAGTGAAGGCCTGAACAACCTGCGCATTCTGCTGCCGATGATCTCCGGCACTCACGAGCTCGAAGAAGCGCTGCACCTGATCCACCGGGCATGGGGCGAGGTGCGCGACGAAGGCACCGACGTGCCGATGCC
Source organism: Pseudomonas sp. Ant30-3 (assembly GCF_000690905.1). Lineage (GTDB taxonomy): Bacteria > Pseudomonadota > Gammaproteobacteria > Pseudomonadales > Pseudomonadaceae > Aquipseudomonas. The sequence goes on from NZ_JMCL01000105.1 coordinate 1,294, forward strand.
GCCGATTGGCGTGATGATCGAGATCCCGGCGGCGGTGTATCAGACCAAGGAACTGGCACGTCAGGTGGACTTCCTGTCGGTCGGCTCCAACGACCTGACCCAATACCTGCTGGCCGTTGACCGCAACAACCCAAGGGTTGCCGATCTGTACGATTACCTGCACCCTGCGGTGCTTCAAGCCTTGCAGAACGTGGTGCGCGACGCCCACGCCGAAGGCAAGCCGGTGAGTATCTGCGGTGAAATGGCCGGTGATCCGGCGGCCGCAGTGTTGTTGATGGCGATGGGTTTTGACAGCCTGTCGATGAACGCCACCAACCTGCCGAAAGTGAAGTGGATGCTGCGCCAGATCAATCTGAGCAAGGCCAAGGAATTGTTGGCTGAGCTGATGACCATCGACAACCCGCAAGTTATCCACAGCTCGCTGCAATTGGCCCTGAAGAATCTGGGCTTGGCGCGAATGATTAATCCGGCGTCGGCCAAGACTCTCTAAAATACTGATGGCCTCATCGCGAGCAGGCTCGCTCCCACAGGTGGGCTGAGTCGATCACAAAACCCTGTGGGAGCGAGCCTGCTCGCGATGAGGCCAGTCCGGACAACAACAACGGTCAAACCCTGATTTCGACTTCGCCAAGATGCCCTCCATACGGCCCAAAACTCCTCTCGACCATATGTAGCGTCCCATCCGCCTGAACAATCAGCGCCGTACTCGCCCGGGTTCCATAAGTCGGGCTGGCAATAAACACACTCGATAACAGTGCTTCGGTCGCCAATCCCACCCCGGTGTCCGGCAATTCGGTAAACGGCGCAGGCTGCGGATCGTTCAGCAACGCCAGTAACGCCTCCGGCTGCGGATCGTCCAGCAGCGCTTCCAGCCCTGCGCGCGCCCTCAGCAACTTCGGCCAGGGCGTGTCCAGCCCGGCGTTCGACAACCCGTAAACACCCGGCGGCACCATCACCGCCTCGGTTTCGTGGGCATTGAAATGCCACAGCTCATGAGCATTGCCGATCAACAGGTTAAACCCGGCATATTCCAGCGAACGTCCGACAACGTCGCTCAAATAATCATCAATCGGCATCTCACCAGTCAGAAATCGCGCCACCAGTTCGCCGCGCGATTTTCGTGCGGGCGGTTGATGGGGATCGCGAATGTTGGTCAGCGCGGCGAAGCGTCCGTTGGCGCCGACACCCAGCCAGGTACCACCGGCTTCGAGGTCGCGTCCGGCGTAAACCTGTGGCGCTTCCGGCCATTGCGCCAGCGGCAGACTGGGCCGGGCATAAAATTCGTCGCGGTTGGCCGCAACGATCAGCGGTTGCGCATGACCCGGTCGCCAGGCGAAAACAATCAGGCACATAAGGCGGTCCTTGTGTGTTTTTTGCTCACTCTACCCAGTCGACGCTGATCGATCCATCGCCATCCGCAGTGGGCCTCGGGTCACGCATCCGTTAACATGCGAGCCTATTTTGCGAAGCGGACCAGGACGGCCATGGAATTTCTGCTGTATCTGGCGCTCGGCGCCTGCGCGGGCGTGCTGGCTGGGCTGTTCGGCGTGGGCGGGGGGATCATTATTGTCCCGGTGCTGGTATTCAGTTTTACCTTGCAGGGCTTCGATTCCTCGATCCTGACGCACCTGGCGGTTGGCACATCCCTGGCGACGATCATCTTCACCTCGGTCAATGCCGTACTCGAGCACCACCGCCGCGGCGCCGTGCGTTGGCCGATCTTTGCCTGGATGACCGTCGGCATTCTGATAGGTGCCGGTTTTGGTGCGCTGACCGCTGAAGCGATTTCCGGCCCCAACCTGCAGAAAATCATCGGTGTGTTTGCGCTGATCATTGCGGTTCAGCTCGCGCTGGACTTCAAGCCCAAGGCCAGCCGGACAGTGCCCGGTAAAGTCGGGCTGACCGTGGCCGGAACGGTGATTGGCTGGGCGTCGGCAATTTTCGGCATCGGCGGCGGCTCGTTGACTGTTCCGTTTTTGACGTGGCGCAGCGTACCGATGCAGCAAGCGGTGGCGACGTCTTCGGCCTGCGGTTTGCCGATTGCGCTGGCCGGTGCATCAAGTTTCATGATTCTGGGGTGGCACGATCCGCTGTTGCCGGCCCATAGTCTTGGTTTCATTTATCTGCCGGCACTGATGGGGATCGCCCTGACCAGCATGATTTTCGCCCGCTTTGGAGCACGACTGGCCCATCGTCTGTCGCCGCGCCTGCTGAAAAGATTGTTCGCCGCTTTGTTGTTCTGCGTCGGCCTGAGCTTTGTGCTCTGACGCGCAGCGCAATACTGGCTTAATCCTGGCGTGAAATCGTCGCCCGGGCATTTTTTTGGTTTCAACTCTAACGAGGAGTCGCAATGCTGCCTTACCCGCAGATCGACCCGGTGGCCCTGGCCATCGGTCCGCTGAAAATCCACTGGTACGGGTTGATGTACCTTATCGGCATCGGCGGTGCGTGGCTGCTGGCGTCGCGCCGGCTCAATCGTTTCGACCCGACCTGGAGCAAAGAAAAGCTCTCCGACATGGTGTTCTGGATGTCGATGGGCGTGATTGTCGGCGGTCGTCTGGGTTATGTGCTGTTTTACGACCTGAGTGCATACCTGGCCAACCCGACGCTGATTTTTGAAGTGTGGAAGGGCGGCATGTCGTTCCACGGCGGGTTCATCGGCGTGATGCTAGCGGCATTGTGGTTCGGCAAGAAGAACGGCAAGTCGTTTTTCCAGCTGATGGACTTCGTTGCACCGATGGTGCCGATCGGCCTGGGCGCCGGGCGCATCGGCAATTTCATCAACGCCGAGTTGTGGGGCAAAGCCACTGACGTGCCTTGGGCGATGGTGTTTCCGACCGATCCGGCGCAACTGGCGCGTCACCCGTCGCAGCTCTATCAATTCGCGCTGGAAGGTGTGGCGCTGTTTGCGATCCTGTGGATATTTTCGCGCAAGCCGCGGCCCACCATGGCGGTCTCCGGCATGTTCGCGCTGTTTTACGGGATCTTCCGTTTCATCGTCGAGTTCGTCCGCGTGCCCGACGCGCAGCTCGGTTATCTGGCGTGGAACTGGCTGACCATGGGTCAGGTGCTCTGCGTACCGATGATCCTCGGCGGGCTCTTCCTGATCTGGCTGGCCTATCACCGCGCACCGGCAGCGCCAGCAGCGGCCGTATAAATTGGAGCCCGGGGCGACGGCCCCGGGTTCAAGGACACAGGTAATTCATGAAGCAATATCTCGAACTGGTCGCCCACGTCATCAAGAACGGCACCAAACAGGCCAATCGCACCGGCATCAACACCATCAGTTTTCCAGGTGCGATGCTGCGCTACGACCTGAAGGAAGGTTTCCCGGCGATCACCACGCGCAAGATGGCCTTCAAATCGGCCATCGGCGAGATGTGCGGTTTTCTGCGCGGGGTCAACAACGCTGCCGAGTTTCGTGCGCTGGGCTGCAAGGTCTGGGACCAGAACGCCAACGAAAACGCGCAGTGGCTGGCCAACCCGTTCCGTCAGGGCGAGGATGATCTCGGCGAAATCTACGGTGTGCAGTGGCGCAAATGGCCAGCGTACAAGCAGATCCCGATCAGCAACAATGCCGCCATCGAGCAGACCCTGAGCCAGGGCTATCGGCAGATCGCCGAAGGCGAGGAGAACGGCCAGGCCTATGTGGTGCTGTACAAAGCGATCGATCAGATTCGCCAGTGCATCGACACGATCATCAAGGACCCGGGCAGCCGCCGTATTCTGTTCCACGGCTGGAACGTGGCGCAGCTCGATGAAATGGCCTTGCCGCCGTGTCATCTGCTGTATCAGTTCCACCCGAATGTCGAGACCAAAGAGATCTCGCTGACGCTCTACATCCGCTCCAATGATCTGGGCCTGGGCACGCCGTTCAACCTGACTGAAGGCGCCGCGCTGCTGAGCCTGATCGGGCGCCTGACCGGCTACACGCCGCGCTGGTTCACCTATTTCATTGGTGATGCGCACGTTTACGAGAACCATCTGGACATGCTCAACGAGCAACTTAAGCGCGAGCCGTTCCCGATGCCGAAGCTGGTAATCAGCGATCGCGTGCCGGAGTTCGCCAAGACCGGTGTGTATCAGCCCGAGTGGCTGGAACAGATCGAGCCGGGTGATTTCTCGCTGGAAGGGTATGAGCACCACCCGCCGATGACCGCGCCGATGGCGGTCTAAGCTCCAACGCAGCACCCCTGTGGGAGCGGGCTTGCTCGCGAATGCGGTATGCCAGTCGACATCAGTGTTGCCTGACACGACGCCTTCGCGGGCAAGCCCGCTCCCACATTTGGTTTTGTGGTGTTCTCAGTGCCCGTGACGGCGGCCCACATGCGAATGCTCCACCTCCGGCGCCACGACCCCGCCACTCACTTCCAGCCGCTGCAGAATCCCGCACTGATCGACCTCCGGCCCTTCACCACAGCGTTGGCGCAGGTCCAGCAGTTGTGCCTGCAACGCCATCAATCCATCAATTCGCGCTTTGACGTGATGGATATGTTCATCAACCAGCGCATTTACGCTTTCGCATTGATCCTGCGGACTGTCGCGCAACGCCAGCAAACTGCGGATCTCCTCCAGCGTCATGTCCAGCGTTCGACAATTGCGGATGAACGTCAGGCGTTCGGCGTGGGCCTGGGTGTAAACACGGTAGTTGCCATCGCTGCGCGCCGGCTCCGGCAGCAGGTGTTCGCGCTCGTAATAGCGGATGGTCTCCACGGCGCAGTCGGTAAGTTTCGCCAGTTCTCCGATCTTCATGAGGTTCATTTCCGAATAGGTGCTTGACCCTATAGTGGCTACAGGGTCTTTACTTGGCAACAGGCACCTTTATGGACGAAACCAATGAGCGATTCCCGGCACACGCACAAACATGAGGCCGCAGATACTTGCTGCAGCGTACCCGAACCCGCGCCCAAGCATGCGCATGGCGGTGCCTGCTGCTCGTCGAACGCTGCAGCGCCTGCGCTGGTCCAGTTGACTGAAGCGCCCAGCGCCGACGCGCGGCTGAGCAGTTTTCGCATTGACGCAATGGATTGCCCGACCGAACAGACGCTGATCCAGAACAAACTCGGCAAGCTCGCCGGCGTGCAGCAACTGGAATTCAACCTGATCAACCGCGTGTTGGGGGTCACTCACGACCTGCCGGGCACGGCGCCCATCATCGACGCGATCAAGTCCCTCGGCATGCACGCCGAGCCGTTGGAACCGGGCGTCGACGCGCCGGCCCCGGCACCCGATAAAAAATCCTGGTGGCCCTTGGCGCTGTCCGGCGTGAGCGCGCTGGTCGCCGAAGTTATCCACTTCACCGACGCCGCGCTGAACTGGGTGGTGGCGGTGATTGCGCTGGTCTCGATCCTCAGCGGCGGCCTCGGCACTTACAAAAAGGGCTGGATCGCCCTGAAGAACCTCAATCTCAACATTAACGCGCTGATGAGCATCGCGGTGACTGGCGCGATCCTGATCGGGCAGTGGCCGGAAGCAGCGATGGTGATGTTCCTGTTCACCGTCGCCGAACTGATCGAGGCGAAGTCGCTTGACCGTGCACGCAACGCCATCAGCGGTTTGATGCAGATGACCCCGGAGCAGGCCACCGTGTTGCAGGCCGACGGCAGCTGGAATTTACAGGACGTCAAAACCGTCGACCTCGGGGCGCGGGTTCGTGTTCGGCCTGGCGAGCGAATCGGTCTGGACGGTGAAGTGGTGTCGGGTAACTCGACGATCGATCAGGCGCCGATAACCGGCGAAAGCCTGCCGGTCGAGAAGACCCTCGGCGACAAGGTGTTCGCCGGCACGATCAACCAGGCGGGATCGCTGGAGTACTCGGTGACCGCTGCGGCCAATCATTCGACCCTGGCGCGGATTATTCATGCCGTCGAACAGGCCCAGGGTGCGCGGGCGCCGACCCAGCGTTTCGTCGACCAGTTTTCAAAAATCTACACGCCTGCAGTGTTCGTCATGGCCTTGGGCGTGGCGGTGATTCCGCCGCTGTTCATGGGCGCAGTCTGGTTTGACTGGATCTACCGGGCGCTGGTGTTGCTGGTGGTCGCGTGCCCATGCGCTCTGGTGATTTCCACCCCGGTGACCATCGTCAGCGGCCTCGCGGCGGCGGCGCGCAAAGGCATTCTGGTCAAGGGCGGCGTCTATCTGGAGGGCGGTTACAAGCTCGATTATCTGGCCTTGGACAAAACCGGCACGATCACCCACGGCAAACCGATCCAGACCGATTATCTGTCGCTGGATCTGACTGCCGATCAAACGGCGCCGGCAATCGCTGCGGCGCTGGCTGGCCGTTCGGATCACCCGGTGTCGTTGGCGATTGCGAATGCGGCGCAGGACAAAAATCTCGCCGCGCTGGCTGTGGATAACTTCGAGGCGTTAGGCGGGCGTGGTGTACGCGGCGACATCAACGGCCAGACCTATCACCTGGGCAATCACCGCCTGGTCGAAGACCTCGGCCTGTGTTCGCCTGAGCTGGAAGAAAAGCTGTTCGCCCTGGAAAAACAGGGCAAATCCGTAGTGTTACTGCTCGACTCGTCCGGCCCCTTAGCGCTGTTTGCTGTGGCGGACACGGTGAAAGAGTCCAGCCGTGAAGCGATCCGGCAACTGCACGAACTGGGCATCAAAACCCTGATGCTCACCGGCGACAATGCCCACACGGCGCAGGCCATCGCCGCACAGGTAGGGATTGATCAGGCGCAGGGCGATCTGTTGCCGACGGACAAGCTGCAAGCCATCGAGGCACTTTATGCACGGGGCCATCGGGTCGGCATGGTCGGCGACGGTATCAACGATGCGCCGGCGCTGGCGCGTTCCGAAATCGGCTTCGCAATGGCCGCCGCCGGGACCGATACCGCGATAGAAACCGCCGATGTCGCCCTGATGGACGACGATCTGCGCAAAATTCCGACATTCATCAAGCTATCGCGTCAGACCTCGCGAGTCCTCAAACAGAACATCGCCCTGGCATTGGTCATCAAAGCGATCTTTCTTGGGGTAACCTTTGCCGGGTTCGCTACGATGTGGATGGCGGTGTTTGCCGACATGGGCGTCGCCCTGCTGGTGGTGTTCAACGGTTTGCGCCTGTTGCGTAAATGAGCAATGAGGGAAAGCAGTGCTGAGTGCCGAGCTGAAGGCGTTTTATATGGTGGCCCGCCTGGGCAGCATCACCCTGGCGGCGAAGAAGCTTGGCCTCAGTCAGCCGACGGTGACCACGCAGATTCGCCAGCTGGAAAGCCAGTATTCGGTGGAGTTGTTCTATCGCGGTGGCCGTCGCCTTAGCGTCAGTGATGAGGGCGCGCGCCTCCTGCCGATGGTCAAGGCGCTGTTGCAGCAGGAAGCAGACATCGAGTTTTTCCTGCGCAACAGCGGCCAGGTTCAGGGCACATTGCGCATCGCCGCCACGGCGCCGTACTACATTCTCGATCTGGTGAAGGCTTTTCGCGAGCGTCTGCCGCAGGTGGAAGTGTCGGTGGAGATCGGCAATTCCCAGCAAGTGATCGAGGCGCTGGAGGATTATCGGGTCGACGTTGCCGCTTCTTCGCAGATGCTCGACGATGCGCGGCTGATCCGCCGGGTGCTCGGCAGCGATCCGCTGGTGCTGGCGGTGCATCGTAATCACCCGCTGGCGGTGCACGACCATGTGCCGCTGAGCGCACTGGCCGGGCATACCTTGTTGATGCGCGAGTCGGGTTCAACCACTCGGCGTCTGACCGAAGAGTTGCTGGCCGGCGCCGGGGTCAGCTTCGGCCCGTTGCTGGAGATCGGCAGCCGCGAGTCGATTCGCGAAGCGGTGCTGCGCAACATCGGCATCAGCCTGATCGCTCGTCAGGAAGTCCCGCACGACCCGCAATTGCGCGTGCTGACGCTGGAGAATGCGCCGCAGATTCCGGAGTATTTGTATTGCCTCAAGGAACGCAAAGGCGCGCGATTGCCGGCTGCGTTTCTGGGGTTGGCGCAGGAGATGTCGCCTGTTTGAGATCTGTATTGCTGCTGGACCTATCGCGAGCAGGCTCACTCCTACAGTTTGACCACATTCCCCTGTAGGAGTGAGCCTGCTCGCGATGACGATAGATCAGGCACCAAAAACCCCAACCCAAATCCCTGAATACCACTATCAGCCATTTTTGCCTCACTGCCACATGACAGACGCATTACATCCCTAGGATGAGCCTCATCTGCTTGATGAGGCCTGTCCATGAACCACTTGATCGCAACTGCCCTGACCAACCCCGGTGCGCCGATGAAAGTGCGGGGCGTGCAGAAACGCTTCGGCGCCTTCACCGCGCTGGACAACGTCTCGCTCGACGTCGCGGCCGGTGAGCTGGTGTGTCTGCTGGGCCCGTCGGGCTGTGGCAAAACCACGCTGCTGCGCTGCATCGCCGGTCTCGAGAAGCAGGACAGCGGCGAACTGTACCTCGGTGATCGCGACGTTTCTCACCTCGCACCGCAGGCGAGGGACTACGGCATTCTGTTCCAGTCCTACGCGCTGTTCCCCAATCTTACCGTCGAAGCGAACATTGCCTACGGCCTCGCCGGCAGTGGCCGCGATGAAGTGCGCAAGCGCGTTGGACAGATGCTGGAACTGGTCGGCCTGATCGGCAGCGAGAAAAAATACCCTGGTCAGTTGTCCGGCGGCCAGCAACAACGTGTCGCCCTGGCCCGCGCTCTGGCGCCGGCGCCCTCGCTGTTGTTGCTCGACGAACCGATGTCGGCCCTCGACGCCCGGGTTCGCGAGCATCTGTGCACCGAGCTGCGTCAACTGCAGCGCAACCTCGGCGTGACCACGCTGATGGTCACGCACAACCAGGACGAAGCCATGCTGATGGCCGACCGTATCGCCGTGATGAACAACGGCAAGGTCGAGCAATACGCCTCGCCGCAAGACATCTACGACCGACCGGCGACCCCATTTGTAGCGGAATTTGTCGGTCAGGGTAACTGGCTGCCCTTCAACCGCAGCAGTGACAGCCACGCGCAAGTCGGCGGCATGAGCATGCGTCTGGCCGACGGCAGTGCGAAAACCGCGTCGGGCCGTTTGTTCTGCCGCCCGGAGGCGATCAACGTCAACCCGCCGGTGCATGAGGAAAACCTGTTCCCGGCGAAAATCCGCGAAATTACCTTCCTCGGCAATCGCTGCCGCATGAGTTTCGAACTCGATCAACTGCCCGGCCACGCCTTGCTCGCCGAGCTGGCGCCGGAATCCATGCCACGCCTCGGCGCGCAGCAGATTATGGTCGCTTTGCCCCCGCGCAGCTTGCAGGTGTTCGCCTGATGAGCGCGAACATCGCGCTGCCGATACCGCACAAGCAGGTTCGGCAGACCTCCCGTGCCGAGATCGGCGACCGGGTGTTCGTGGTCGGCGGCAAAGTCCTCTTGCTGGTGCTGCTCGGCGTAGCGGTGTTGATGCCGTTAATGGCCATTTTCTGGCGCGGCTTCAGTTCGGAAGCCGGGCAGGGCGGTGGCTGGGTCGCCGCACGGGAGCTGGTCACCAGTGCGAATTTTCACTGGCTGGTCGGGAACAGCCTGAAAGTTTCCCTCAGTGTGGCGGCCATCGTCGTACCGCTGGCCTATCTGTTTGCCTACGCCCTGCAGCGCACGTTGATTCCTGGCAAAGGTATCTGGCGCGGCATCTCGCTGCTGCCGTTGATGGCGCCGTCGATGTTGCCAGGGATCGCTCTGGTCTATCTGTTCGGCAATCAGGGCATGCTGCGCGGTTTGCTCTCGGACAACATCTACGGTTTCTGGGGCATTGTGCTCGGCGAGGTCATCTACACCTTCCCACACGCTTTGATGATTCTGCTGTCGGCGCTGTCCCTGGCGGATGCGCGACTGTTCGATGCCGCCTCCAGCATGGGCGCCAGTCCGGCCAAAGCCTTTCGCAGCATTACCTGGCCGGCGACGCGTCAGGCCGTGTTCGCGGCGTTCTGTCTGGTGTTCACCTTGACCATCACCGACTTCGGCGTGCCCGTCGTTGTCGGCGGTGATTATCAAGTACTCGCGCTGGAAGCCTACAAAGCCGTGGTTGGCCAACAGCAATTCGGTCGCGGCGCGCTGATCGGCATGGTTCTGCTGCTGCCGGCGCTGCTGAGTTTTGCGGTGGATGCCTGGCTGCGTCGGCGTCAGGGCGATTCCATGAGCGGTCGGGCGCAGGTCTTTCAACCGGCACCTTCGAGGCTGCGCGATGGTTGCTACCTCACCATCGTCTTGCTGCTCTGCGCGGCGTTGCTGCTGGTGTTCGGCATGGCCGTTTTCTCGTCGCTGGTGAAATTCTGGCCGTACAACCTGTCGCTGTCGCTCAACCACTACCAGTTCAATGACACGGCGGGCGGCGGCTGGCTGGCCTATGGCAACAGCGTGAGGATGGCCATCTGCACGGCATTGATCGGCAGCGTGCTGATCTTCACCGGTGCCTACCTGATGGAAAAAACCAAAGGCCAGCGCGGACTGAACCTGACCCTGCGCATGCTCAGCTTTGTACCGATGGCGGTCCCCGGCCTGGTGCTCGGCCTCGGTTACGTTTTCTTCTTCAACCTTACGGGCAACCCGCTGCATGTGCTCTACGGGACCATGACGCTGCTGGTGGTCTGCACCATCGCTCACTATTTGACCACTGCGCAAATGACCGCGACCACCGCGCTGCGTCAGCTCGATGCCGAGTTCGAAGCTGCCGCGCTGTCGCTCAAGGCGCCGCTGTATCGGCATTACCTGCGCGTCACCGTGCCGATCTGCCTGCCGGCGCTGCTGGACATCGTGCGCTACCTGTTCGTCTCGGGCATGACCACCGTCTCGGCGGCGATTTTCCTCTACAGCCCCGACACCATCCTCGCGGCGGTGGCGGTGCTGAACATGGACGACGCCGGCAACGTCGGCGGCGCGGCGGCGATGTCGACCCTGATTCTGTTCACCTCAGCGGGCGTGTCCCTGCTGCTGGCCTGGGCCTCGCGCGGTTTGTTGCGCCGCTCCCAGGCCTGGCGGCAGACGGCGCCCGGCAACTGATTCGCAGCCTTTAAATCGCTGCCTTTAAATCGAAAGCCCCTCAACTCAAAACAGGAAAAGATCATGTTCAAGCCCCTGGCCCTGGCCGCTGCTGTCCTCTCTGCTTTCAGCCTGAACGCCTTCGCGGCGACCACTGAGTTGACGGTGTACACCGCCCTCGAAGCCGAACAGCTGAAGACGTATAAACAAGCCTTCGAAAAAGCCAACCCGGACGTCGAGATCAAATGGGTGCGCGATTCCACCGGCATCATCACCGCCAAACTGCTCGCTGAAAAAGCCCGTCCGCAGGCCGACGCGGTCTGGGGCCTGGCCGCTTCGAGCCTGGCGATTCTCGATCAGCAAGGCATGCTGCAAACCTACGCGCCAAAAGACCTGGACAAGATCGGCGGCAACTATCGCGACGCCGCTAACCCGCCTGCCTGGGTTGGCATGGACGTCTGGGCCGCGACCATTTGCTTCAACACCGTCGAAGCGGAGAAGCAGGGTTTAAGCAAACCGGTGAGCTGGCAGGACCTGACCAAACCTGAGTACAAAGGCAAGATCGTCATGCCTAACCCGGCGTCGTCCGGCACCGGTTTCCTTGACGTCAGCGCCTGGCTGCAAACCTTCGGCGAGAAGCAGGGCTGGCAGTACATGGACGACCTGCACCAGAACATTGGTCAGTACGTTCACTCCGGTTCCAAGCCGTGCAAACTGGCCGCGGCAGGTGAATTCCCGATCGGCATTTCGTTCGAATACCCGGCTGTTCAGCTGAAACGTCAGGGCGCGCCGCTGGACATCATCCTGCCAAAAGAGGGCCTGGGCTGGGAGATCGAAGCGACTGCCGTGATCAAGGGCACACCGCACGAAGAAGCGGCGAAGAAACTGGCTGATTTCTCTGCCAGCCCGGCGGCGATGGATTTGTACAAAGAGAACTTTGCTGTCCTTGCGCAGCCTGGCATCGCCAAGCCGCAAACCGAATTGCCGGCGGATTATGAGCAGCGCCTGATCAAGAATGACTTTGCCTGGGCCTCGAAGAATCGCGATGCAATCCTGACCGAGTGGCGCAAGCGCTATGACGGCAAGTCCGAGAAGGTGGTTGCCAAGTAAATCTTCATTGACTGACAGGGCCTATTCGCTGGCAGGCCAGCTCCCACAGTTTCAGGGCAGCTACAGAATTTGTGTTTAGCGCCAACCCTGTGGGAGCTGGCCTGCCAGCGATAGCGGTCTTTCATTCAGGACATTA
>NZ_JMCL01000106.1 GCF_000690905.1 Pseudomonas sp. Ant30-3
GCCCCCGCCACTATCCATAACTTGAGGTCGCGGGCCGCCTGTTTCAACCATGGCAGGATGGGTCCTTGACCAGCGGCTTCGGCTCGGCCGATGTCAGCGACGTCACGGCGGCCCATTGCGGCGAAGTTTTCCGGCAGCACGGCCAGCGTCGCGCCACCGGCGGCAGCCTGTTCGAGCAGATGACGCGCCCGGGCCAGATTGGCCGGCACATCACTCTGGCTGACCATTTGAATCACCGAAAAAGACATGGGCTCTCCTTACTCGAAGTCTGCATGCCAACCTGTAGCAGCTGGCGAAGCCTGCGTCCGGCTCGGGCCGCGATCGGACGCAGCAGCCGTAAAATCAGACACCACGACCTATCGAACGCTTCGTGTAATCCGGATTCACGACTGCTTCGCAGCCGGACGCAGGCTTCGCCAGCTGCTACACGGAATCTGATTAAGGCCATGCTACTCCATCGGCTTGCTTCAAAAAGGTTTGTCGAAGGTGATCTTCGGCTCTTTCCACGGGCCTTTGACGGTGTACTTCACGCTGGCGAAACGCGAAACGCGATCGCCGATGAGCTTGTCGATCAGGAACAGCGCCCCGCCAATGGCCGGCGCCCCGACGATCAGCGCAGCAATCGGCAGGTTGTTGGTTACCGGCAAAGTCACCAGCAATTTCGCATCGACCTGATCTGCGACCAGATCCAGGGTACCGTCAAGCTCGATATTGCTCGACGGCCCGGTCAACCGGATCGGTTCTTTTGTGACGTAGACACCGTTGGTGGCGACCAGCAACCCTTTGACCCGGTCATAGCTCAGGCCCTTGCCGAACAGGTCTGAGAAATCCAGGCGCAAGCGGCGCCCGATGGAGTTGAAGTTCAACAGCCCGAAAACCCGCAAGGCCTGCGCCCCGCCCTCGACCTCAATGAATTGTCCTTTATTCAGGGACGCATCGAGCGTGCCGGAGAAACGTTTGGTCGCCACCCAGGCCGGAGAACCGGGCCAGCGTCCGTCGACATCCATATGAAACTCTTCGCTGGTGACACTGGGCGCAAATCCCCAGCCCTTGAGCACGTCGGCGAGGTTTTTGCCGCTGATGCGGCCCTTGTACCAACTGCTGGTCGAGCCGGGCACACCCTCCCAGCCGCCGCTGCCTTGCAACAAAATTCCTTTGAGTCCCAGATCCAGCGTATTGAGGGCAATGCCCCGTTCGGTCGGACGAACTTTCAGCGACCAGCCACCCACCAGATCCTGCCCCTGGAATAACTGGTTGATGGTGATATCCAGCGCCGGGATTTTAGTCGGGTCTACAGCAGCGAGCGGGTCGGGCGAGTTCTCATCAGCGAGAACGGTCGGATCAGGCGCCGGCAATTTTACGTATTGCAGATTGATCGCAATCGGCGCCGCTTTCGCATCGGGAATATTTGCCCCGCCCTTGACCTGCTGACTGTCGAGCTGCAAAGCCCAGGCCGCCGCTTTACGGTTCAACTGTACCGTGGCCTGATCGAGCGTGGTGCCGATGCCGCTGAGCTTGCCAACCTTGAAATCGGCGCTGCTGAGCAATTGCTTGGCATTGCCGCCTGGATCCTGACCGGCGTATTTGTCCACCAGCTCTTTCCACGGGCCAACATCCAGTTCCGCTAACTCGCCGCGCACCCGCAGCCCCTTGGCGCCAGGCAGCAGTGCATTGCCCGCACCGAAAAACAACTCGCCGCGCCCGTCGGCGAAATTGCCGCCAGGTGCCGCGAAGGTGAAATCAGCCAGGTCGCCGTAATCAACCCAATAACGACGCTCCGCTCCCTGCAGCGTCATCCGGAATGTTGTGTTACGCCCGACATTCGCAGCCATGCCGAACGGCGCTGGCAGATCGACTGCGACGCCCAGCAGGCTGGAATTGACCATCAACTGGCTGTCGGCGCCATCCAGATCGAGTTGCAGCTGATACGGGATCACCCCGGACACTGGCAATGGCTGGGTGACGTTCAGCCAGTCAGTGAGCTTCTTCACTTCAACTTCGCCCGAGGCGGCGACGCGAGTCTTGAGCTTGCCCGGGCTGCCATCGGCGAATATCTGCGCAGTCACCGGTTTGTCGAAGGCCCGTGCTGTGATGTTCTGGCCGCTCAAACCCTTGGTGCTATCGAAACGGAAATCGCCTTTGAGCTGCGTCAGCTCCAGCACCGGCTCGGCCAGTTTCAGGCGCGCCTTGGCTGTTTTGAAATCGACCAGAATTTTCGGTTCTTCCCCTTTATCCAGCGGGATGTCCAGTTTCAGCTTACCGCGCAGATCACCCTCGCCTTCCCAACCGGCGAACGTTTCGGCGGTCCCTATCGGCGCTTCCTGGAGAATTTTCAGGCCATCGCCCAGCCCGCCGGCAAACGCGCCGTCGAGAAACAAGTGGGTTTTCTGTCCGGCCGCGACGTGAGGAATATTGACGTAAACATCGCTGACCTGGGTGTCGAGCAGCTGCCCTTTGCTGGCCAGAATACGTACGCCGCTATCCTCTATGAACACGTCACCGCTGACTTTTTTGACGTGTGGCCAGCCCGGCTGAAACGCAAGTTCGGCATCGTGAACCTTGAAAAAGAGGCTAATGCTTCGCGCAGCGTCGGCAGCGCCCTGGTTGAGCGAGCCTTGATACTGGAAGAAACCTTCGTCCACCGCACCTTTGAGAATTGCCGTGCGAAGCCACTCGTCCAGCGCCGGGCTGAGGACTTCGGGCAAGTATTTGGCGGTGTATTTACCGTCGCCATCGACCAGGCCGACCCGCAGGTCCATGTAGTCTTCCTGGCTCTGGTCGGAATTCAGGCGTATCAGGAAGTCGCCGGCAATTTTGCCTTCCTCGCCGAGCACTTTCAGGTAGGGCGCAATCAGGGTGAAGCCTTGCTTGTCGAGTTTCCAGGTCAGCCGTGCGTTGGCTTGAATGTACTGCCATGGCTTGGCAAAGATCGGGTCCAGGTGCAGGACGAAATCCTTGCTGTCCATGCGCAACTCGCCCTTGCCGAGGTCACCGCTGATGCTGCCACTGACATTACGCGCGGCTGGCGCGCCGTGATAGGCATCGAAGCCGACGTTGTCGAGGTTGGCGGCGAAGGCGAATTTGCTGTCGTCGGTGGCATTGGGGCGGAAATCGAGCAACACGTTGCGCAAACCTCCGGTGACCTTCAGTCGCTCGACCGCTTTGCTCACGCCCTCCGGCAGCGGCCCCAACGCGTTGAGCACTGGCGTAATCGGCGTAAGGTCGAGGCGATCGGCCTGCAGATGCCAGAGTTCCTCGACCTTGTCGGTCGCTGCGGTTTGCTTGAGTTGCAGGTGAGATTCCCAACGCGTCTCCCCCAGGCTCATGGCGAGGGAATCGAACGTCGCGACGAGGCCCTGAGCGTTGCGCTGGAAGTAACCGTTGAGAGCCAGATTGTTGATCTGGATCGGTTTGCGCTCGGCGTAAGCGCCCTTGAGCAGGGGCGCGTTCAAACGAACTGCGCCGCTCTGCAAAGCACCTTTTTTCCAGTTGAACCAGAGCTCGCCACCGGCCTTGATCTCGGAAAAATTCCACTGCTGGGTAACGCGCTCGGGGAGCCATTTGGACCAGTCGCTTTGCGGCAGGCTCAGGTAGCCGTCGGCTTCACCGTCCTTCCACTGACTGGCGCGAATCCGCGTGCGCAAACTCATGGCCATCGGCTGGCCGTCCGGCAGCGTCAGCCGCGCATCGAGGCGCTGGCGACTCGCGCCGGTTTTCAGGCTGGCGCCCACATAGGTCAGGGTCAGGGGTGGGTGATCCAATGGCTGCAACGTGACCTGGCTGTCGAGCACCGACAAACGCTGAACCATCTGCATACGATTGAGCAAATGCTCCGGATCGAGGGGTTGATCCTGCTGCACCGGGAAACCTTCCAGCGCCCACTTGCCATCTTCGCCTTCTTTAAGGCTGATCTTGAGACCGCTGAGTTCCAGATGGTCAATTCGGACCTCCCGCGCCAGCAGGCTGGCCCACAGATCCGGCACCGCGCGCACCTGATCCAGGCGCAAGGCATTAGCGCCTTCGCCTACCATCACGTCGTGGGCCAGCAGGATCGGCGTAAAACCGCGCCAGTTACCTTCCAGCTCGCCGATGTGCATGGGCATGCCCAAGGCAGTGGAGGCTTTGCTTTCGACTTCAGCCCGGTATTCGGCCACCAGCGGCGTCAGTTCTCGACCGAGACTGACGTACAACGCCATCAAGACCAAAACCAACGCGCACAGGCCCAGACCCCAACGGGTCAGCGCGGCCAAAATGCGTGTCAGACGCTCCATGTCAGTCGGCTCCCATGGCTAAAATAATGCAAAAAGCTGAGGCCAGCTGTTCTGGTAAGGTTGAAGCACAGCGAATCAGAGCAACACCACGTCGTATTGTTCCTGGGAATACATGGTTTCCACCTGGAATCGAATGGTGCGTCCGATAAATCCTTCCAGTTCGGCGACATTGCCCGACTCTTCATCAAGCAAACGGTCGACGACTTTCTGGTTCGCCAATACACGATAGCCCTCCGCCTGATAGGCGCGGGCTTCGCGGAGGATTTCGCGGAAGATTTCGTAGCAAACGGTTTCCGGAGTCTTCAACTTGCCGCGGCCCTGACAGCTGCTGCACGGCTCGCAAAGCACCTGCTCGAGACTCTCACGCGTGCGCTTGCGCGTCATCTGCACCAGACCCAACTCAGTGATGCCGATAATGTTGGTCTTGGCGTGATCGCGCTCCAGCTGCTTCTCGAGCGTGCGCAACACCTGGCGCTGGTGTTCTTCATCTTCCATGTCGATGAAGTCGATGATGATGATCCCGCCCAAGTTGCGCAGGCGCAGCTGGCGAGCGATGGCAGTCGCGGCTTCGAGGTTGGTCTTGAAGATGGTTTCTTCGAGGTTGCGATGGCCGACAAACGCCCCGGTATTGACGTCGATGGTGCTCATGGCTTCTGCCGGGTCGACCACCAGATACCCGCCGGACTTCAGCGGCACTTTGCGCTCAAGGGCTTTCTGGATTTCATCTTCAACGCCATACAGATCAAAAATCGGCCGCTCGCCCGGATAATGCTCAAGACGGTCGGCAATTTCCGGCATCAGTTCAGCGACGAATTGCGTGGTTTTCTGGAAGGTTTCCCGGGAATCGATGCGAATCTTTTCGATCTTCGGGCTGACCAGATCACGCAGGGTGCGCAGCGCCAGGCCGAGGTCTTCATAAATCACACTCGGCGCGCCGATGGTTTTGATTTGCTCGTTGATCTGGTCCCAGAGGCGGCGCAGGTAGCGGATATCCATGAGGATTTCATCGGCTCCGGCACCTTCGGCGGCCGTGCGCAGGATGAATCCACCCGCTTCCTTGATCCCTTCTGTGGCGACGCAATCGGTGACGACTTGCTTGAGTCGGTCCCGCTCGCCTTCGTCTTCGATCTTCAGGGAAATACCGACGTGCGCGGTGCGCGGCATGTACACCAGATAGCGCGAAGGGATCGACAGCTGCGTCGTCAGGCGTGCGCCCTTGGAGCCGATCGGGTCTTTGGTGACCTGCACGACCAGACTCTGTCCCTCGTGAACCAGCGCGCTGATGCTCTCTACCGCCGGACCTTCGCGCAAGGAGATTTCAGAGGCATGAATGAACGCGGCGCGGTCCAGACCGATGTCGATGAACGCGGCCTGCATGCCGGGCAAAACCCGCACGACCTTGCCCTTGTAGATGTTGCCGACGATCCCGCGTTTTTGCGTGCGCTCGACATGAACCTCTTGCAGAACACCGTTTTCAACCACCGCCACGCGCGATTCCATCGGCGTGATGTTGATCAGGATCTCTTCACTCATGGCAGGGTCTCGTTCAGGCGTATTCACGATTATGGCCGCATCTTGTCAGTACGACGCTCAGCGCGCGTTAAGGGTTTGCCAACAGGGTATGCCGAAACGGCCAAGTAATTCTGCGGTTTCGCACAACGGCAGGCCGACCACGGCGGAATAACTGCCATTGAGGCCGGCGACAAACACCGCGCCAAGTCCTTGGATGCCATAGCCTCCCGCCTTGTCCCGTGGCTCGCCGCTGGCCCAGTAGGCCGCCGCTTCATCGCGATCAATGGCGCGAAAACGCACCAGACTGCGCACTACGCGCGACTCACAGCGTTCGCCTTCAAGCACGGCGATGGCCGTCAACACTTCATGCTCCTGGCCCGCCAGCATCATAAGCATGGCGCATGCCTCGGCGTCGTCCACCGGTTTGCCAAGAATTTTGCCGTCCAGCACCACGGCCGTGTCGGCGCCCAACACGCAGGCGTCCACATCGGACACTAGCGTGCCGCGCCCAGCCTCGGCCTTGCCGCGCGCCAGGCGTTCGACGTAGGCCGCCGGGGTTTCGCGATTCAGAGGGGTTTCATCTATGTCCGCGCCGATGACGGAAAACGGCACGCCGATCTGCGTAAGCAGTTCGCGCCGACGCGGTGAGCCTGAGGCGAGATACAGCTGTTTCATCAAGACATCTCCCTGTTTAGTGCCCTGCACCGGCAAATGTCTGAGCAAATCAGTTGATTTTGTAGCGCCGACGCAGACCGCGCAAACCGTAGCTGATCCATGGCCAAAGCAATGCGCTGACCAATGCTGGCAGGACCAGTGCCAGCGTGGGCTGACGATTGCCGGTCAGGGCGCTGAGCCACAATTGAGCCAGTTGGGCAAGGCCGAAAATCACCAGAATCACCAGACTCTGCTGCCACATCGGGAACATGCGTAATCGCTGTTGCAGCGACAACACCAGAAAAGTGATGAGCGTGAGGATCAAGGCGTTCTGCCCGAGCAACGTGCCATACAACACGTCTTCAGCCAGACCCAGGCACCACGCGGTAGCCATCCCGACTTTCTGCGGCAGGGCCAGCGCCCAGAATGCCAGCAGCAAGGCGAGCCACAGTGGGCGCAGGATTTCCATGAATTGCGGCAACGGCGAAACGCTGAGCAACAGACCGATGGCGAATGTCAGCCAGACGATCCAGCCGTTTTGGGAGGCAGTTGCACCGACCATTATTCTCTTCCCCTGGGGGCTGCAGGCGTGGAAACCGGCGGCTTGGCGGCAGGTTTCACCGCTGCCGGTGGTTTAGCGACCGGTTGGCTGGCGCCAGGTTTGGGCGGGGTCGCGGCGGCTGGCACGTCAGCGGCTGCCGGAACAGCCGGTGCCGCAACGGCAGCCGGGAGGACGCCGGCAGGACGGGGCATGTTCGCTGGAATCATCGGACCGCCACCGTATTGGTCCAGCGCCTCCTGAGCCTGCGCAGCCTCGTTGGCGCGTTCTTCGGCAGTGCGGCTGTCGGTGAACACCAGCAGCAAATAGCGGCTGCGATTCAGGGCAGCGGTCGGCACGGCGCGGACGATGGCGAACGGCTGGCCGGAATCGTGGATCACTTCCTTCACTGTGGCCACCGGGTAACCGGCCGGGAAGCGCTGGCCGAGACCGGAGCTGACCAGCAGATCGCCTTCCTTGATGTCAGCGGTGTCGGCGACGTGACGCAATTCCAGACGTTCCGGGTTGCCGGTGCCGCTGGCAATGGCGCGCAGGCCGTTGCGGTTCACCTGCACTGGAATGCTGTGGGTGGTATCGGTCAGCAACAGAACGCGCGAGGTGTATGGCATCAACTCAACCACCTGGCCCATCAGGCCGCGGGCATCGAGCACCGGCTGGCCGAGGACCACACCGTCGCGCTCACCTTTATTGATGATGATGCGGTGGGTGAAGGGGTTGGGGTCCATGCCGATCAGTTCGGCCACTTCGACCTTTTCATTGACCAGCGCGGAAGAGTTGAGCAACTCGCGCAGCCGAACGTTCTGCTCGGTCAGGGCGGCAAGCTTTTGCATGCGCCCCTGCAACAGCAGGTTTTCGGTTTTGAGTTTTTCGTTTTCGGCGACCAGTTCGGTCCGGCTGCCAAACTGGCTGGCCACTCCCTGCCATAACCGCTGCGGCAGGTCGGTGATCCAGTAAGACTGCATCAATGCCAGCGACATTTGGCTACGCACTGGCTTGAGCAGTGTGAAGCGGGCATCGACCACCATGAGCGCGACCGATAGCACGGCCAGCACCAACAAGCGCACGCCCAGTGAAGGCCCTTTGGTGAAAAGCGGTTTAATAAGCCGCTCCTCCCAGGCAAATGTTTTGTTTATTCATACGGCAGACCGGCCTGGATACAGACTGACAGAAGATAAACGCAACAGGCAGCACTGCAAAGTGCTGCCTGCGCGCCAACAGCATAGATGCAACCCAACGATTTATTCGCTGGAAAGCAGGTCCATGGTGTGTTTATCCATCATTTCCAGGGCACGACCACCGCCGCGAGCTACGCAGGTCAGCGGGTCTTCGGCAACGATGACCGGCAGACCGGTCTCCTGGGCCAGCAACTTGTCGAGGTCACGCAGCAAGGCGCCACCACCGGTCAGTACCAGACCACGTTCGGCGATGTCGGACGCCAGCTCCGGCGGCGATTGCTCCAGCGCGCTTTTCACAGCCTGAACGATGGTTGCCAGCGACTCTTGCAGAGCTTCCAGCACTTCATTGGAGTTCAGAGTGAAGGCACGTGGAACGCCTTCGGCCAGGTTGCGGCCACGAACGTCGACTTCGCGAACTTCGCCGCCTGGGTAGGCAGTACCGATTTCCTGCTTGATGCGCTCGGCAGTGGATTCGCCGATCAGGCTGCCGTAGTTGCGACGCACATAAGTGATGATCGCTTCGTCGAAGCGGTCGCCACCAACGCGGACGGATTCGGCGTACACCACACCGTTCAGGGAGATCAAGGCGATTTCAGTGGTACCGCCACCGATATCGACAACCATCGAACCGCGCGCTTCTTCAACCGGGAGGCCGGCACCGATCGCTGCCGCCATCGGCTCTTCGATCAGAAACACTTCACGGGCACCGGCACCGAGTGCCGATTCACGGATGGCGCGACGCTCAACCTGGGTGGATTTGCAGGGGACGCAGATCAGCACACGAGGGCTGGGCTGCAGGAAACTGTTTTCGTGAACCTTGTTGATGAAGTACTGCAGCATTTTTTCGCAAACGCTGAAGTCGGCGATCACGCCGTCCTTCATCGGACGAATGGCTGCAATGTTGCCCGGCGTACGACCGAGCATGCGCTTGGCCTCGGTGCCGACAGCCACGACACTTTTCTGGTTACCGTGTGTCCGAATAGCCACAACCGATGGCTCATTCAGGACGATGCCGCGCTCGCGCACGTAAATAAGGGTGTTGGCAGTGCCCAGGTCAATGGAAAGATCGCTGGAAAACATGCCACGCAGTTTCTTGAACATGGGAAAGGGACCCTAGGCAACGCGTGGGTAAAAAAGTGCGGCAAACTCTAACAACGACAGGGATTTTGGGCAAGGCGCCAATATGTTAAATTGGCCGCTTTTCTTGGCACCAACCCCCACAATCGCGGCCTTATGACCGTAGAAATGCGGTAGTGTTCCGACAATCTAACACACGGACGCCGTCCGTTCTGTTTTCCACTGGAGATTCCCATGGCGCTTGAACGCTCCGACGTGGAAAAAATCGCTCATCTGGCCTGCCTTGGCCTCAATGATGCCGATCTTCCACATATCACTTCGGCCCTGAACAGCATTCTGGGGCTGGTCGACGAAATGCAGGCGGTCAATACCGATGGTATCGAGCCGCTCGCCCACCCACTGGAAGCCAGCCAGCGCCTGCGTGCAGACGTCGTGACCGAGAGCAACAATCGCGAGGCGTACCAGTCCATCGCACCAGCGGTCGAAAACGGCCTGTACCTGGTTCCGAAAGTCATCGACTAAAGGGAAAGAGCCTGCAATGCATCAATTGACTCTGGCCGAGATCGCCCGCGGACTCGCCGACAAAAAGTTTTCTTCCGAAGAGCTGACCAAAAATCTGCTGGCGCGCATCGCCCAGCTCGATCCGCAGCTCAACAGCTTCATCAGCGTCACCGAAGACCTCGCGCTCCAGCAGGCGAAAGCTGCTGACGCACGCCGGGCCAATGGTGAAAGCGGCGCGCTGCTCGGAGCCCCGATCGCGCACAAAGACCTGTTCTGCACCCAAGGCATCCGCACCAGCTGCGGCTCGAAGATGCTCGATAATTTCAAGGCTCCCTACGACGCCACTGTCGTCGCCAAACTGGCGGCTGCCGGTGCGGTAACGCTGGGCAAGACCAACATGGACGAATTCGCCATGGGTTCGGCCAACGAGTCGAGCTACTACGGCGCGGTGAAAAACCCGTGGAATCTGGAACATGTTCCGGGCGGCTCCTCCGGTGGTTCGGCAGCGGCCGTCGCGGCGCGCCTGTTGCCGGCGGCCACTGGCACCGACACCGGCGGCTCGATCCGTCAGCCCGCTGCACTGACCAACCTCACCGGCCTGAAACCGACATATGGTCGCGTCTCGCGCTGGGGCATGATTGCCTATGCATCCAGCCTCGATCAGGGTGGCCCAATGGCGCGCACCGCCGAAGACTGCGCGATTCTGCTGCAAGGCATGGCCGGTTTCGACACCAATGACTCCACCAGCATTGACGAGCCCGTGCCGGATTACAGCGCGAGCCTCAACGATTCGCTGCAAGGCCTGCGCATCGGTGTGCCGAGAGAATACTTCAGCGCCGGTCTCGACCCGCGCATCGCCGACCTGATCCACACCAGCGTCAAGGAGCTGGAAAAGCTCGGCGCGGTGATCAAGGAAATCAGCCTGCCGAACATGCAGCACGCGATCCCTGCGTACTACGTAATCGCGCCAGCGGAAGCCTCGTCGAACCTGTCGCGTTTTGACGGCGTGCGTTTCGGCTACCGCTGCGAAGACCCGAAAAACCTGATCGACCTGTACAAACGTTCCCGTGGCGAAGGTTTCGGCGCCGAAGTGCAACGCCGGATCATGGTCGGTGCCTACGCGCTGTCCGCCGGTTACTACGACGCCTATTACCTGAAGGCGCAAAAGATCCGTCGCTTGATCAAGAACGACTTCATGACGGCCTTCAATGAGGTCGACATCATCCTCGGCCCGACCACGCCGAACCCGGCCTGGAAGCTCGGCGCGAAGAACAGCGACCCCGTTGCTGCCTATCTGGAAGACGTCTACACCATCACCGCCAACCTCGCCGGTCTGCCGGGCTTGTCCATGCCCGCAGGTTTTGTCGACGGTCTGCCGGTCGGTGTGCAACTGCTTGCCCCGTATTTCCAGGAAGGCCGCCTGTTGAACGTTGCTCACCAGTATCAAATGAATACTGACTGGCACACCCGCACCCCAACCGGCTTCTGAGGAGAAACACATGCAATGGGAAGTCGTGATCGGGCTGGAGATTCACACCCAGCTCACCACCCGGTCGAAAATCTTTTCCGGTAGTTCCACTACGTTCGGCTCCGAGCCGAATACCCAGGCCAGCCTGGTCGACCTCGGTATGCCCGGCGTACTGCCGGTGCTGAACCAGGAAGCGGTGCGCATGGCGGTGATGTTCGGCCTCGCTATCGACGCCGAGATCGGTCAGCACAATGTGTTCGCCCGTAAAAACTATTTTTACCCGGACCTGCCGAAGGGTTATCAGATCAGCCAGATGGAATTGCCGATTGTCGGCAAAGGCCACCTGGACATCGCCCTTGAAGACGGCACGGTCAAACGCGTTGGCATTACTCGCGCGCACCTGGAAGAGGACGCCGGTAAAAGTCTGCACGAGGAGTTCAACGGCGCCACCGGCATCGACCTGAACCGCGCCGGCACGCCGCTGCTGGAAATCGTTTCCGAGCCGGACATGCGCAGCGCCAAGGAAGCCGTGGCTTACGTCAAGGCGGTCCACGCGCTGGTGCGCTACCTCGGCATTTGCGACGGCAATATGGCTGAAGGCTCGCTGCGCTGCGACTGCAACGTATCGATCCGCCCGAAGGGCCAGGTTGAATTCGGCACGCGTTGCGAGATCAAGAACGTCAACTCGTTCCGTTTCATCGAGAAGGCGATCAACACCGAAGTGCAGCGTCAGATCGAGCTGATCGAAGACGGCGGCCGGGTGATCCAGCAGACGCGTCTGTACGATCCGAACAAAGACGAAACCCGTCCGATGCGCAGCAAGGAAGAAGCCAACGACTACCGTTACTTCCCTGATCCGGACTTGTTGCCGGTGGTCATTGAGGACTCGTTCCTGAATGACGTGCGCGCCACCCTGCCGGAATTGCCGCCGCAGAAGCGCGAGCGTTTCCAGGAGCAATTCGGCCTGTCGGTTTACGATGCCAGCGTCCTGGCCACCAGCCGTGAGCAAGCGGATTACTTCGAGAAAGTCGTGAGCATCAGCGGTGACGCCAAAGTGGCGGCCAACTGGGTGATGGTTGAACTGGGCAGCCTGTTGAACAAGCAAGGCCTGGACATCGAGCAATCGCCGGTGTCGGCCGAGCAACTGGGCGGCATGCTGCTGCGCATCAAAGACAACACCATCTCCGGCAAAATCGCCAAAGTGGTGTTCGAAGCGATGGCCAATGGTGAAGGCAGCGCAGACGAGATCATCGACAAGCGCGGCCTCAAGCAAGTGACCGACAGCGGCGCGATTTCGGCGGTGCTGGACGAAATGCTCGCGGCCAACGCCGAGCAAGTCGAGCAATACCGCGCGGCAGACGAAGCCAAACGCGGCAAGATGTTCGGCTTCTTTGTCGGCCAGGCCATGAAAGCCTCCAAAGGCAAGGCTAACCCGCAACAGGTCAACGAATTGCTGAAGAGCAAGCTTGAGAGCTGATGAGCGCATGGAGCCGTTCTCGAACCCGGCTCCATTCCCCTGTGGCGAGGGAGCTCGCTCCCGCTCGGTTGCGTAGCAACCGCAATCCAGACACCTCAGTCCTTCAGAAAGATCGAGGCTGGCAGATCTGGGAGCGCTTCGCACTCCAGCGGGAGCAAGCTCCCTCGCCACATTTGTTTCAGGGAACCCTTGAATGAAGCGTCTACTCGGCACTCTCGCCCTGCTCTCTCTTCTGGCCGGTTGCGCCAGTAATGACATCATCGATCCGCACGGCTACAGCAAAACCGGCACCGCCTCCTATTACGGCGCCAAACACCATGGCAAACGCACCGCCAGTGGCGAGCGTTTCAACAAGAATGCCCTGACCGCCGCCCACCGCCAGTTGCCATTCGGCACACGGGTGAAGGTCACCAATCTGAATAACGACAGATCCTGCGTGGTGCGCATCAACGACCGCGGGCCACATACTCGCGGTCGGCTGATCGATGTTTCACACGAAGCGGCCGAACAACTGGGTATGCTCAGAAGCGGCACCGCACGGGTTCGCGTGCAAGCCCTCGATTAACCCATGGAGCCGCGACTATTTTCGGACTTGCCGATTTACCCCTGATCAGCGTGATCGAGTTGTTCGGCGGCCTGCTGTTGCTGATTGCCGGCGCCGAATTGATGGTGCGCGGCGCTGTGCGCCTGGCCGCGCGCCTGCACGTGCGACCGCTGATTATCGGCCTGACGATTGTCGCCTTGGGCAGCAGCGCGCCGCAGATGGCGGTCAGTCTGCAAGCCACCCTGGCACACAACGCGGACATCGCGGTCGGCAGCGTGATCGGCAGCAGCATTTTCAACATCCTCGTCACGCTGGGCCTCTCGGCGTTGATCATTCCGTTGCGGGTGTCACGAGAACTGGTGCGGCTGGATATCCCGCTGATGATCGGCGCCAGCCTGTTGGTGTTCGTGCTGGCCTGGAATGAGGAGCTGACGCGAACCGACGGCATGCTGTTACTTGCGGCGCTGGTGTTGTATCTCGGTTTGCTGCTACGCCAGTCGCAGCACTCGTCGCGTCCGCTGTCTCACGGTGAAACACTGCAGATACCGTGGCTGCGCAGCCTGGTGATGATCGTTGTGGGGCTGGCGATGCTGGCTTACGCCGGGCATTTGCTGCTGGGTGCGGCGGTATCGGTCGCCACCGATCTGGGTCTGTCGGAACGGATCATCGGCCTGACAATTGTGGCGGTGAGTACCTCGTTGCCGGTGTTGGCCACCTCGTTGATCGCGGCGCTGCGCGGGCAGCGGGATATCGCCGTGGGCAACGTGATCGGCAGCAATCTGTTCAACCTGCTCGGCGTGCTGGGCCTGACTGCACTGGTCGCGCCGTCACCGCTATCAGTCTCGCCGAACGCGCTGGATTTCGACTTGCCGGTGATGCTCGGTGTCGCGGTGTTATGCCTGCCGGTATTTTATTCCGGATACCGGGTCACTCGCGCCGAGGGCTTGCTGTTCCTGGGTTTGTACCTGGCGTACGGGCTGCACGTGGTTTCGTTCACCACCGGCATGCCGCTGGCGGGCAAGCTGGAACACCTGATGCTGTTTTTTGTTCTTCCGGCGCTGGTGGCGTTTCTGCTGTTTACCTCGCTGCGCGCCTGGCGTCGTCAACACCACAAGAGAGAATTGCCATGACCGACAATAAAAAACCCGGGATTGAAGTTCGGCGCCAAGTGATGGGCAATGCTTTTGTCGATCGCGCCTTGGGCAATGCCACCGAATTTACCCAACCGTTGCAGGATTGGGTGAATGAACATGCGTGGGGCAGCGTGTGGAATCGCGAAGGCCTGGAGCTAAAAACCCGCAGCCTGATCACCCTCGCCGCGCTGACCGCGTTGAAGTGCCCGCAGGAACTGAAAGGCCACGTGCGCGGCGCATTGAATAACGGCTGCACGGTTGAGGAGATCCGCGAAACGCTGCTGCATTGCGCGGTGTATGCCGGTGCGCCAGCGGCGATTGATGCGTTTCGCGCGGCGCAGGAAGTGATTGAGAGTTACCAGAAGCCGGAGTGAATCATCGAATTTGTCGCGACCGGCCTACCGTCTTCGCGAGCAAGCCCGCTCCCACAAGGGAACGCATTCCAAATGTGGGAGCGGGCTTGCTCACGATGAGGCCCGAAAGAACACTACAAATTCTGACGCTATATCCACCCACCCCACTGCAACAAAAAGATCCCGACATTGGTCGTGATCGCCGCCATCAAGGTGGTGATCACGATAATCGCTGCCGCCAGTTCATGATTGCCATTCGCTGCCCGGGCCATGACAAAACTCGCAGCCGCCGTCGGGCTGCCGAAGTACAGAAACAGAATTCCCAGCTCCGCCCCGCGAAATCCCCAGAGCCACGCGCCCAGCGTCGCCAGCACCGGCAGACCAATCATCTTCACCAGGCTTGAACTGAGCGCCATCGAGCCACTTTTGCGCATCGCCGCCAGTGACAACGTGCCGCCGATGCAGATCAGCGCCAACGGCAGCGTGGTCTGCGCCAGGTATTGGCCAGATGTCTCCAGCCAACCCGGCAAACCAATCTTGTAATAGGCAAACGGCGCTGCCGCCAGAACGCTGATGATCAGCGGGTTGATCATCACGCTTTTGAAAATGCTCCACGGATCCGACTTGATCACCGGGCTGTACACCGCCAGAACGATGGTCGACAGCGTGTTGTAAAAGAGGATGACCAATGCGGCGAGAATCGCGCCGAGGGAAATACCGTAATCGCCATACATGCTGGCTGCCAGCGCCAGCCCGATGACCCCGTTGTTGCCGCGAAAGGCGCCCTGGGTGTAGATCCCGCGATCCTCGCGCGGGCACTTCCAGATCGCCCAACCCCAGGCAATGGCGAATGACACCAGCGTGGCAAGCGAGAAATAGATCAGCAGCGACGGTTGCAACGCCGCGCGCAGGTCGGCATGCAGGATGCCCAGAAACAGCAACGCCGGCATGGTGACGTTGAACACCAGGGACGACGCGGTGTGGATGAAATTGTCGTTGATCCAGTTGATGCGCTTGAGCAGCACACCCAAAAACAGCATGGCAAACACCGGCGCGGTGATGTTCAGGGTTTCTAGGAAAATAGCCAGCATGCCGGGATCACCTTGGGTGAGCGTCGTTAGGGGGCTAATGATAAGCCACTGAGGACTCCGGCGTCTGGTCGACCGCTATCGCTGGCAAGCCAGCTCCTACAAATCACTGTCGTTCACAGCATATGAATACGACACACTTTCGTAGGAGCTGGCTTGCCAGCGATGCAGGCGACTCGGTCTCAGGTAATCGGCGCCGGATTGAACAACGTAATGTCGTTATACAGCTTATGCTGCTCAGCCCACGTCTGCTTCTTCCCGCTGGCCACATCCAGATAATAGTGGAACAACTCCCACCCCAGGTCCTCGATCGACGCCCGCCCGGTGGCAATTCGCCCGGCGTCGATGTCGATCAGATCCGGCCAGCGCTGCGCCAATTCAGTTCGCGTCGACACCTTGACCACCGGTGCCATCGCCAACCCGTACGGCGTGCCACGCCCGGTGGTGAACACATGCAAATTCATCCCGGCGGCCAGTTGCAACGTGCCGCAGACAAAATCACTGGCCGGCGTCGCGCAGAAAATCAGCCCTTTGCGTTTGAAACGTTCGCCAGGGCCGAGCACCCCATTGATCGCGCTGCTGCCGGATTTGACGATCGAGCCCAACGACTTCTCGACGATGTTCGACAGCCCGCCTTTCTTGTTGCCAGGGGTGGTGTTGGCGCTGCGGTCCGCTTCGCCCTTGGCCAGGTAACGGTCATACCAGTCCATTTCACGCACCAGTTCCTGGGCAACTTCTTCGGTTTCTGCGCGGGATGTCAGCAAGTAAATCGCATCGCGCACTTCGGTGACTTCGGAAAACATCACCGTCGCACCGGCGCGCAGCAACAGGTCGGAGGCGTAACCGAGCGCCGGGTTGGCGGTGATGCCGGAGAACGCATCACTGCCACCGCACTGCATGCCCAGAATCAGCTCGGACGCCGGCACGGTTTCCCGGCGACGCTGGTCGAGCTTCTTCAAACGGGTCTCGGCCAGTTGCATGATCTGCTCGATCATCTCGGTAAAACCGTGACTCGAATCCTGCAGGCGATACAACCACGGATCACTCAGGTCGACCGAGCTGTCGCCTTCGTGCATCACCTGCCCGGCCTGCAATTTTTCGCAGCCCAGACTGATCACCAACGCTTCGCCACCCAGGTTGGGGTTACGCGCCAGGTTGCGCACGGTGCGAATCGGGATGTACGCATCGGTAGCGGTAATCGCCACGCCACACCCGTAGCTGTGGGTCAACGCCACCACGTCGTCGACGTTCGGATACTTGGGCAGCAACTCGTCCTTGATGCGCTTGACCGCATGATCGAGCACCCCCGTCACGCACTGCACGGTCGTGGTGATGCCCAGAATATTGCGCGTGCCAACGGTGCCGTCGGCATTGCGATAGCCCTCGAATGTGTAGCCTTCGAGCGGTGCTTGCGCCGCCGGCACTTCGGTCGACAGCGGCAAGCTGTCCAGCGGTGGCGCGGTGGGCATGCGCAGTTGGTCTTCCTTGACCCAACTGCCCCGTGGAATCGGCTGCAGCGCATAGCCGATGGTCTGGCCGTAACGAATCACCTGGCCGCCTTCGGGAATATCTTCCAGCGTGACTTTGTGGCTCTGCGGCACGAAATCCACAGTCACCAGGCCGTCCGGAAATTCGGTGCCGGCCGGCACGCCCTGGTCGTTGACCACAATCACTACGTTGTCCCGCTCGTGCAGGCGGATGTAGCGCGGCGAGTCAGAATGTTCAATCAACTGCATGACGCCGCTCCTCAGGAATGTGCTTGAGACAAAGTGGAGGCTTCAGGTCCGCTGACCGGTGGCTCTTTGAGCACCACGCGTTTGATCGGACCGACGATGACCAGGTAGCTGAACACTGCGACCAGCGCGTTGCAACCGACAAACACCAGCGCCCATTTGAACGAACCGGTGGAGCTGATGATGTAGCCGATCACGATCGGTGTGGTGATCGAAGCGATGTTGCCGAAGGTGTTGAACAATCCACCACTGAGGCCGGCGATCTGTTTCGGCGAGGTATCGGACACCACCGCCCAACCCAGTGCACCCACGCCTTTGCCGAAGAAGGCCAGCGCCATGAAGCCGACGACCATCCATTCCACATCGACATAGTTGCACGCAACGATACTGCTCGATACCAGCAAACCGGCAATGATCGGCGCCTTGCGGGCGAAGGTCAGCGAATGGCCCTTGCGCAACAGGTAATCGGAAATCACTCCGCCGAGCACGCCACCGATAAACCCGCAGATCGCCGGCAGCGAGGCGATGAAACCAGCCTTGAGAATGGTCATGCCGCGTTCCTGTACGAGGTACACCGGGAACCAGGTCAGGAAGAAATAGGTGATGCCGTTGATGCAGTATTGGCCCAGGTACACGCCGAGCATCATGCGATTGGTCAGCAACTGGCGGATGTAATCCCACTTCGGACCGTCAGCCTTGGCGCCCTTGCCTTTGTCCTGGTCCATGTCGACCATTCCGCCGTTGTCGGCGATGTGCTTGAACTCGGCTTCGTTGATCATCGGGTGCTGGCGCGGGCTGTAGATCACTTTCAGCCAGATGCCCGAGAAGATGATGCCGATCACGCCCATGACGATGAACACGTGCTGCCAGCCGCAGCTGTAGACGATCCAGCCCATCAACGGCGCGAACAATACGGTGGCAAAGTATTGCGCGGAGTTGAAGATCGCCGACGCGGTGCCGCGCTCTGCGGTCGGGAACCAGGCCGCGACAATGCGTGCGTTACCGGGGAAGGACGGCGCTTCGGCCAGGCCCACCAGGAAGCGCAACATGAACAACGCAACCACGGCGGTGGACATGCCGAACTCGCCGACGTAACCCTGCAACACGGTGAACAGCGACCAGGTAAAAATGCTCAGTGCGTAGATTTTTTTCGAGCCAAAACGGTCCAGCAACCAGCCGCCGGGAATTTGCCCGGCCACGTAGGCCCAACCGAATGCGGAGAAGATATAACCGAGGGTGACCGCGTCGATACCGAGGTCTTTTTGCAGGCTGGAGCCCGCGATGGCGATGGTGGCCCGATCGGCGTAGTTGATCGTGGTCACCAGGAAAAGCATGAGCAATATCAAATAGCGGACGTGGGTCGGCTTTTGGGTGGATTGCATGAAGATGTACTCCCACTGATTATTTTTATGCGGGTTGTAACGGTATTTCTGTAGGCGCTGATTTTCTGTAGGAGCCGGCTTGCTGGCGATGCAGGCACCTCGGTGTGTCATCTACACCGTAGTGATGCGTTCGCCAGCAAGCCGGCTCCTACAAGGTGTTGTCGTGTATCAAGAACCGATGTAGGAGGTTTTTACGACGGTGTAAAACTCTTGCGCGTAGCGACCCTGCTCGCGGGATCCATAAGAGGACCCTTTACGCCCACCGAACGGCACGTGGTAATCCACGCCGGCCGTTGGCAGGTTGACCATCACCATCCCGGCCTGGGAATGACGCTTGAAGTGGTTGGCGTACTTCAGCGAGGTGGTGGCGATGCCCGCCGACAGACCGAATTCGGTGTCGTTGGCCATGGCCAGTGCCGCTTCGTAATCCGCTACGCGCACCACGTTGGCCACCGGGCCGAAAATCTCTTCGCGGCTGATACGCATCCCGGCTTCGCTGTCGGCAAACAGCGTTGGCGCCAGGTAATAGCCTTCGGTATCGCAGGTCACCAGTCCGCCGCCGCTGACCAGACGTGCACCTTCGGACTGGCCGATGTCGATGTACTTCATGTCTTGGTCAAGCTGCGCTTGCGAGACGACCGGGCCGATATCGGTGCCGGTTTTCAACGCGTGGCCGACTTTGATCGACTTCATGCGCTCGGCCATGGCTTCAACGAACTTGTCGTGGATCCCGGCGGTGACGATAAAGCGGCTGGACGCGGTGCAACGCTGACCGGTGGAGTAGAACGCGCTCTGCACCGACAACTCGACCGCTTGCTTGAGGTCTGCGTCGTCGAGAATGATCTGCGGGTTTTTACCGCCCATTTCCAACTGAACCTTGGCCTGGCGCGACACGCAACTGACGGCGATCTGGCGACCAACGCCTACGGAACCGGTGAAGCTGATGCCGTCGACTTTCGGGCTCTGCACCAACGCATCGCCAACCACGCGACCGCTGCCCATCACCAGGTTGAACACGCCGGCCGGGAAGCCTGCGCGGGAAATGATCTCAGCCAGCGCCCAGGCGCAACCCGGGACCAGATCGGCCGGTTTCAACACGACGCAGTTGCCGTAGGCCAGGGCCGGGGCGATTTTCCATGCTGGGATCGCGATCGGGAAGTTCCACGGGGTGATCAGGCCAACCACGCCCAAGGCTTCGCGAGTGACTTCAACGTTCACACCCGGACGCACTGAAGGCAGGTAATCACCGGACAGTCGCAGGGTTTCACCGGCGAAAAATTTAAAAATGTTACCGGCGCGGGTCACTTCACCGATGGCCTCAGGCAGGGTCTTGCCCTCTTCCCGGGCCAGCAAGGTGCCGAGTTCTTCGCGGCGAGCGAGGATTTCCGTACCGACTTTGTCCAGTGAGTCGTGACGCGCCTGAATACCCGAAGTGGACCAGGCCGGGAACGCAGCGCGGGCGGCGTCGATGGCCGCTTGGACCTGAGCCAGGTCAGCCTTGGCGTAGTCGCCGATGGTGTCGCTCAATTCGGACGGGTTGATGTTGGCGCAGTAATCACTGCCCGCAACCCATTCACCGTTAATGAAGTTATCGAAACGCTTTGTATCAGCCACGTGGCTTACCCCTTTGAAAGCAGTCCTGAAGACAAAAGGCCGCTGATTGCTCAGCGGCCTTGTTTAACCGGATTACTGCGCGCCTTGCTTGTCGATCAGCGCGGCGAGCATTTCATACTCTTCGCCAGTCAGATCGGTCAGCGGTGCACGCACAGGACCCGCGTCATAGCCGGCGATTTTTGCCCCGGCCTTGACGATGCTCACCGCGTAGCCCGACTTGCGGTTACGGATGTCCAGGTAAGGCAGGAAGAAGTCATCGATGATCTTGCCGACGGTGGCGTGATCTTCGCGGGCAATGGCGTGGTAGAAATCCATCGCGGTTTTCGGGATGAAGTTGAACACCGCCGAGGAGTAGACCGGCACGCCCAGTGCCTTGTAGGCAGCGGCGTAGACTTCAGCGGTCGGCAAGCCACCCAGGTAGCTGAAGCGATCGCCGAGGCGACGACGGATCGACACCATCAATTCGATATCGCCCAGACCGTCCTTGTAGCCGATCAGGTTCGGGCAGCGCTCGGCCAGGCGTTCCAGCAGCGGAGCGGTCAGGCGGCAGACGTTACGGTTGTAAACCACCACACCGATTTTTACCGATTTGCACACGGCTTCAACATGAGCGGCAACGCCGTCCTGGCTGGCTTCAGTCAGGTAATGCGGCAGCAGCAACAGGCCTTTGGCGCCCAGACGCTCGGCTTCCTGTGCGTATTCGATGGCCTGGCGGGTCGAACCGCCGACGCCGGCCAGAATAGGCACGCTGGTTTCGCAAGTGTCGACGGCAGTCTTGATGATTTCAGAATATTCGCTGGCCGCCAGGGAGAAAAACTCACCGGTGCCGCCTGCGGCGAACAGTGCCGAGGCGCCGTATGGGGCCAGCCATTCGAGACGCTTGATGTAGCCAGCGCGATGGAAATCGCCCTGAGCATCGAAATCGGTAACCGGGAAAGACAGCAGACCGGAAGAGAGGATGGACTTCAGTTCTTGTGGATTCATTATTCGAACACCCTGAGTAGCTACGTTGTTGTTTGTGTGTGGATAAACCGTCAGCCTGCGCTGAAGTTGTAGGTCATCGTACAACTTAAAAAACAACCGTCAACTGCATTTCATCGTTGTGGGTGAAATTTGCGCCGCTCATCGTGGTTTTTTGGCCGCGCATTCTGGATCTGGCAGCCGCCATGGGCGTCAGAAACGCTTGGTCAAACTCCATTGCTGCACGCGCTGAAATCGCCCGGTAAAGTCGAGCGCCTGCCACGAATGGATCGTGGAGCACTTCGCACGGAGCGTATCGAACATGGACTTTCTGTCACCAACCCTCACTGAATTCACCGTCGACGAGATCGACCTGTCAGCTGTGATCAGCCTGTCGATGCTGGAGGACTACCTGATCGTTGAGGTGCCGGATCACGAGCGCATCGCACCTAACTGGGATGTGTACCCGATCCTCGGAATGGATCCGGACGAACCCGACTGGACGGGTGTCGAGGAACCGGCGGGGTACTGGAACGACAGGATTGATGACGCGGTAAAACTCACAGGCATCGAGCTGAAAATCCCGAAAGCCGTGCTGGAGGATTACCGGAATATGGAAATCGAGTTGCGTTACAAATTCGCCGACGAGTCGAGCCTCGAACCGTACTCCCAGCCTGTGCTGCTGCATATCAGAGCCTGATCGAAGCTAATGCGATGTGATCGTTTTCACGCATTGCGCGGCAACGATCTCTCGCACACATTTAGCCCCGCTGCGCTTCAGCCTCTTCATGCGCATGGCGCAGACGTTCCCGGCTGTTGGTCAGGTGCAGGCGCATTGCCGCGCGGGCGGCATCGGAGTCCTGGCGGGCAATGGCGTCGTAGATTTCTTCGTGCTCACGGCTCAGGCGACCCATGTAGTGTTGCTGGTCGTCGTGGGCCAGGCGCGCAGAGTTGAGGCGCGTGCGCGGAATAATGCTGGTGCCCAGGTGAGTCATGATGTCGGTGAAGTAGCGGTTGCCGGTGGACAGGGCAATCTGCAGGTGAAACTGGAAGTCCGAAGCCACGGCATCGCTGGCGTGCGCCGCGCTTTCGTTCAACGCATCCAGCGCCGCGCGCATCAGAGCCAACTGCTCGGGGCTGCGGCGTTGCGCGGCGAGCCCGGCGGATTCCACTTCAAGGCTGATGCGCAGTTCCAGAATTGCCAGCACGTCACGCAGGGTGACCACCGTGGCCGGGTCGATACGGAAACCACTCGGGCTCGGCGTATCCAGCACGAAGGTGCCGATGCCGTGACGGGTTTCCACCTGTCCGGCCGCCTGCAGTCGGGAAATCGCTTCGCGCACCACGGTGCGGCTGACGCCATGGGCATCCATGATCGCCGACTCGGTAGGCAATTTGTCGCCACGCTTGAGTTGGCCGTCGCGAATCTGCTCGGACAGCACCGTCACCAATTCCTGTGCGAGGCTGCGGCGCTTGCGAGGGAGGCGTGGCACGTCGATCGGGTTTTCCATGGTGAACGTCGGTCTCGAGGATTCGGCTGAGAACGCATCATAGCTCAACACGGTTGTACGATCACCACTACACAGTTGGAGCCCATTGTGGCGAGGGGATTTATCCCGTTCGGCGGTTGTGGTGAGGGGATTTATCCCCGTCAGGCGGCGCAGCCGTCGCAATACCTGCACACTCGGCTTAACTGCTGCACTGTGGCTGCTGGCTTCGGGATGGCTACGCCATCCAACGGGGATAAATCCCCTCACCACAGATATCTGCCCGACTGGGACTTCTGTGTTTACGCGATCACAGCCTGGTCCACCAAATGCCCGTTCTCGATTCGCACGTGCCGCGGATGGAATCGTTTCAAACTGCTTCGATGGCCGACACTGACAATGCTCAGCCCCGGTATTTCATCGATCAACGCTTGATACAAGCTTGCCTCATCCTCTTCATCCATCGCCGAAGTGGCTTCGTCCATATACAGCCACTGCGGAGCAAACAGCAACGCTCGGGCGAAGGCCAGACGCTGTTGCTCACCGGGCGACAACATGCGTTGCCAGTGATTGGCTTCATCGAGACGGGACAACAGATGCGGCAAACGGCAGGTTTCCAGAACGTGGGCGTAACGCTCGTCCGGGTAAGTATCGCCAGCCTGTGGATAACTTAACGCTTCGCGCAACGTGCCAATTGGCAGATAAGGTTTTTGCGGCAGGAACAGATACCGCGCCGCTGGCAGACGAATGCTGCCGTGGCCCGCCGGCCACAAATGACCCATCGCACGCAGCAAGGTCGATTTGCCGCTGCCGGAACGACCGCTGACCATTACCCGGTCGCCCTCCTCCACCGTCATGTCTGCATCGGTCAGCAGATGGCGACCATCGGCCAGATCAAGCCCCAGGTTCTGAACCTGCAACGTAGTACCGGCATGCTGCACATCAATAGCCGGTGCCCGCTCTTCATTGTCAGTCATCGCCTGTCGGAAACTCAGCAAGCGATCACAGGTAGCGCGCCATTCGGCGAGGACTTGATACGCGCTGATAAACCAGCTGAAGTTCTCCTGGACGTTGCCGAAAGCCGAGTTGATCTGCATGAGTTCGCCCAGCTCGATCTTGCCGGTGAAGTAGCGCGGCGCGGCAACAATGAAAGGGAAGATGATTGCGATCTGGCCGTAGCCGGAAGTAAAGAAAGTCAGACGCTTGGAGACGCGCATGATGTCCCAGAAATTATGCCAGACCAGGCTAAAGCGATCGCTCAAACGACGGTTTTCGTTCGGCTCGCCGTTGTACAGCGCGATGCTTTCGGCGTTCTCGCGAACGCGCACCATGGAGAAACGCAGGTCCGCCTCGAAGCGTTGTTGATTGTTGCTGAGGCCGATCAGGCGACGCCCGATCAGATGCGTCAGCCAGCTGCCGACGGCGGCGTACACCAACGCACACCAGAACATGTAGCCGGGAATGGTGTAGCCGAACACTTCGATGCTGCCGGACACGCCCCAAAGTATTATCGAGAACGACACCAGGCTAACGATGTTCTGGATCAACCCAAGGCCAAGGCCCAAGGTATTGGCGGTGAATTTGTTAATGTCTTCGGAAATTCGCTGGTCCGGGTTATCGGTGTAACCGCCCTGCTCCAGCTGATAATAATTCTTGTGGCTGAGCCAGCGGGTGAAATGCTTTTCGGTCAGCCAGGCGCGCCAGCGAATGGTCAGCATCTGGGTCAGGTAGAGCCGATATACCGCGCCCAGAATCGCCACCGTGGCGATGCCGCAGAAATACAGGATCAACTGCCAGAACGCTGCCTCGTCCTTTTTCTGAAGCGCGTTGTAAAAATCCTTGTACCAGCTGTTGACCCACACCGAAATGGCCACGCTGAACAGCGACAACGCGATTACGGCAATCAGTAACGTCCAGGCCTTGGCCTTCTCTTCGCTGCGCCAGTAAGGCGTGATCATTGCCCAGACCTTGCGAAAAAAATCCCCGCGCACGCGATCGTTGACCGCGGAATACTCAGCGTTCTGATTCATGGTGAAGGCTCGATAAGAAAGGAATCGCACACGAACCGATCATAGATGATCGGTTCGGATTGTCGCGAGGCGTGACCAGCATTCGTTCAGCGCAGGTTCAGCGACGGACCGGGCGCTTCTGCAGTTTGCGCTGCAGGGTACGGCGATGCATGCCCAGGGCGCGGGCGGTGGCGGAAATATTGCCTTCGTGTTCGGTCAAGACGCGCTGGATGTGTTCCCACTGCAGGCGGTCCACCGACATGGGGTTTTCCGGCACCAGCGTGTCGAGGTCGGCATGCTCGGAAAGCAGTGCGGCCAATACGTCATCGGCATCCGCCGGCTTGCACAGATAATTGCAGGCACCACGCTTGATCGCCTCGACGGCGGTGGCAATGCTCGAATAACCGGTGAGGATCACTACGCGCATTTCCGGGTCGAGTTCGAGCAGTTTCGGCAACAGCACCAGGCCCGAATCGCCGTCCATTTTCAGGTCGAGGGCAGCGTAATCCGGGATGTCGACCTGGGCGATGGTCAGGCCTTCTTCGGCGGAACCGGCCGTGCTCACGCGAAAACCACGGCGAGCCATGGCGCGTGCCATCACGCGGGTGAACGTGGCGTCGTCATCTACCAGCAGCAAATGCGGCAGTTCTTCACCTTCGACTTGGATCTCGTCACTCATGTTCATCTCCTCGGGCGACACGGGGCAGGCGCAGCTCGGTGAGCGTGCCGCCTTCCTCATGACTGTAGAGTTTCACTGAGCCACCAGCGCGTGTCACGCTGGCTTTGCTCAAAAACAGGCCCAGGCCGAAACCTTTGCCCTTGGTGGTAAAAAACGGTTTGCCGATCTGTTCGGCAATGGCCAGCGGCACGCCAGCGCCGTGGTCGCGAATGCTGATGGTCAAGTCTTCGGCATTCCAGTCCAGCGTCACCTGCAGCCCGTCGGGGCAGGCGTCGGCGGCGTTGTTCAGCAGATTCAACAGCGCCTGTGTCAGGTCCGGCGGCGGCGCCATGCGCGGCACAGCGCCCTGACCGAGACGCTGGAAGCGATAGCTGGCCTCCGGACGCATCAGGTGCCAGCGGTTCAGCGCTTCGTCGAGCCAGTCGGTGACGTCCTGCATTTCCACGGCCAAACGACGATTTGCCTCGGCGGCGCGCACCAACTGCTGCAGGGTTTCCTTGCACAGTTTGACCTGATCCTGCAGCACGCTGAGGTCGTCTTGCAGCAAGGGGTCGTGATGGTCCTGACGCATCTCTTTGAGCAGCACGCTCATGGTCGCCAGCGGCGTGCCCAACTCATGGGCGGCGCCTGCAGCCTGGGTGGCGACGGCGAGCAATTGCTGATCGCGCAGGCCCTCTTCACGACGAACGGCGCGCAGTTCTTCCTGCCGGCGCAGCTCTTCCGCCATGCGTGCGGCAAAGAAAGTGATGACAGCGGCAGCCAGCGCGAAACTCAGCCACATCCCGTAGACCTGCAGGTTCTCCCGAGCGATCGGGAAAGTCTGCAGCGGGTAGAAGCGCGCCAGCAGCAAGGTGTACATTGTCAGCGCGATGCCCGAGAGGATCACCGAATAACGCCACGGCAGCGTCACCGCAGCGATCGTCAGCGGTACCAGGTAATAAGAGACGAACGGATTGGTCGAACCGCCGGAGAAATACAGCAAGGCGCTGTGGATAAAAAGGTCACAGGCCAGTTGCACGGCGTATTCAAGTTCGGTAACCGGCCAGCTGGTGCGCAGGCGAATCGCCGTGAACGCACACAGCAACATCGAGCAGCCGAGGGTGGCAGCCAGTTGAAACCAGGGCAGCGGCAGCAAGTCGAGCCAGTAAGCCAGACCCACCGAACCGGCCTGCGCGGCCAGGACCAACGTGCGGATAAAGGTCAGGCGCCAGAGGTTCTGACGAGTCGCGGAAGTGATTTGAACGGGGGCGAGCATGAGCTCTCCTGATGAGCGCTGCAGGCGGATCGCAGGGAGTATAACCAAGCGCGGGGGCTGGCAGGCAAAAGTGCGGCAAACGGCCACATGGTGCCCGCGAAGTATTTTCACTGTGGCGAGGGAGCTTGCTCCCGTTCGGCTGCGCAGCAGACGCAAATCGGCTGGCTCGGTTCGACTGTTGGATCGCCGAAGCCGGTTCAGGCCTGCTTCGCAGTCCAGCGGGAGCAAGCTCCCTCGCC
>NZ_JMCL01000107.1 GCF_000690905.1 Pseudomonas sp. Ant30-3
GGGAGCTTGCTCCCGCTGGGTCGCGAAGCGGCCCCTGAAACTTTGCGACTGCTTCGCAGCCGAGCGGGAGCAAGCTCCCTCGCCACAAGAGCATGCTCCACTACAAAAGCATGCTCAATCACAAAAGCAGGCTCCACCACAAAAGCTACCTCCACCACGAAAGCATGCTCCATGTACAAAAGCATGCTCACCAAAGAGGCTCGTTGCCCCAGGGTATCCGGTGTAGCGCCAACCATGTTTCAAAGGATCCGCGATGAGCAATAACGCATCATTCACGCCGCCCAGTCTGCTGCTCAGCACCATCGGCCTGTCACTGGCGACGTTCATGCAGGTGCTCGACACCACCATTGCCAACGTTGCCTTGCCGACGATTTCCGGCAACCTGGGCGTCAGTTCGGAGCAGGGCACCTGGGTCATCACCTCTTTCGCTGTGAGTAATGCGATTGCGCTGCCGTTGACCGGCTGGCTCAGTCGGCGTTTCGGCGAAGTGAAGCTGTTCCTGTGGGCGACCATTCTGTTCGTGATCGCGTCGTTTCTCTGCGGCATTTCCACCTCGATGCCGGAACTGATCGGTTTTCGCGTGCTTCAGGGGCTGGTGGCCGGCCCGTTGTACCCGATGACGCAGACGCTGCTGATCGCGGTCTATCCCCCGGCGAAGCGCGGCATGGCCCTGGCATTGCTGGCGATGGTCACGGTGGTGGCGCCGATTGCCGGGCCCATTCTGGGCGGCTGGATCACTGACAGTTACAGCTGGCCGTGGATTTTCTTCATCAACGTGCCGATCGGGATTTTTGCGGTGATGGTAGTGCGCCAGCAACTCAAGGCGCGGCCAGTGGTGACGAGTTATCAGCCGATGGATTACGTCGGTTTGATCACCCTGATCATCGGCGTCGGCGCGTTGCAGGTGATCCTCGACAAGGGCAATGACCTGGACTGGTTCGAGTCGAATTTCATTATCGGTGGTGCAGCGATATCGGTGATCGCGCTGGCAGTGTTTGTGATCTGGGAAATGACCGATCAGCACCCGGTGGTCAATCTGCGGCTGTTCGCCCATCGCAACTTTCGCATCGGCACGATTGTGCTGGTGTTGGGCTATGCCGGGTTCTTCGGCATCAACCTGATCCTGCCGCAGTGGCTGCAAACGCAGATGGGCTACACCGCGACCTGGGCCGGTCTGGCCGTCGCGCCGATCGGGATTCTGCCGGTGATCCTGTCGCCGTTCGTGGGCAAGTACGCGCACAAGTTCGACCTGCGTTTGCTGGCCGGGCTAGCGTTTCTGGCGATTGGCTTGAGCTGCTTCATGCGCGCCGGTTTCACCAACGAGGTGGACTTCCAGCACATCGCTCTGGTGCAATTGTTCATGGGCATTGGCGTGGCACTGTTCTTCATGCCGACCCTGAGCATTCTGATGTCGGACCTGCCACCGAGCCAGATTGCCGATGGCGCGGGGTTGGCGACGTTTCTGCGGACGCTGGGCGGGAGTTTCGCGGCATCGCTGACCACGTGGATCTGGATTCGCCGGGCAGATCAGCATCATGCCTACATGAGCGAAAGCATCAGCACTTATGAGCCGGCCACCCGCGAGGCGCTGAATGCGCTGGGCGGCCCGGCTAATCCGGCGTATGCGCAGC
Organism: Pseudomonas sp. Ant30-3; assembly: GCF_000690905.1. Lineage (GTDB taxonomy): Bacteria > Pseudomonadota > Gammaproteobacteria > Pseudomonadales > Pseudomonadaceae > Aquipseudomonas. The sequence goes on from NZ_JMCL01000107.1 coordinate 1,632, forward strand.
TCGATCATGTGCTGACGAGCCAGGCCTACATGCTATCGACCGTCGACTACTTCACGCTGCTCGGTTGGGCATTCATGGGGTTGATCGTGATCGTTTGGCTGGCCAAACCGCCGTTTGCGGCGAAGGCGGGGCCTGCGGCCAGCGGTCATTAAGCGCAACTCATTTCTGTAGGAGCCGGCTTGCTGGCGATGGCGGTTTATCATTCAACAACTTTATTGACTGAAAGGCCGCTATCGCCAGCAAGCCGGCTCCTACAGAGGATTTGTGTTCGGCGGTTAGTTTGCGGGGGCTGCCAACTGCGCTGGCGGCGCGAAGTCGAACGGGGCCAGCGCAAATCCCTGCTCATCCACCTGCAACGCCCAGCCCTGACGATCCCAATCGCCCAACACAATCCGCCGGGCCGCCTGTTCGCCAATCTGCAACTTGTGAATCGCCGGTCGATGGGTATGCCCATGAATCAGGGTTTTCACACCAAATGCCTGCATGAGCCGCGGCACTTCTTCCGGCGTGACATCGACGATGTCATTGGCTTTCATCCGCGTCTGCGCACGGCTTTCGCTGCGCAACTTGCGCGCCAGCTTATGCCGGGTGCCCAGCGGAAGATGGCGCAAAATGAACAGGGTGACGGGATTCCGCAGATAGCGACGCAGCTTCATGTAAGCCTCGTCGCGGGTGCACAGGCTGTCACCGTGCATCAACAGCACTGGCTCGCCGTAAAACTGCACGACACTGGGGTCCTTCAGCAGGGTACAGCCGGCCTGTTTGCAAAAGGCCTGGCCGAGCATGAAGTCGCGATTGCCGTGCATCAGAAAAATCGCCGTGCCGCTGTCGCTGAGCGTGCGCAGGGCCTGGCAGATGGAGCGCTGAAAAGGTGTCATGGCGTCGTCGCCAATCCACGCTTCGAAAAAGTCACCGAGGATATAAAGTGCACTCGCCGAACGGGCGCGTCCGGCGAGCAAATCCAGAAACGCCCGGGTAATGTCCGGGCGCTCCTCTTCCAGATGCAAATCTGAAATCAGCAGTATCACTCAATGATCTCGGCTTTCTCGATGATCACGTCTTCTGCAGGTACATCCTGATGGCCAGCCTTGGAAGTGGTGGCAACGCCTTTAATCTTGTCGACAACTTCAGTGCCGGAAACCACTTTGGCGAACACAGCGTAGCCCCAGCCCTGAGTGGTCTTGGCGCTGTGGTTGAGGAAGCTGTTGTCAGCGACGTTGATGAAGAACTGCGCGGACGCCGAATGCGGCTCCATGGTGCGGGCCATGGCAACGGTGTATTTGTCGTTCGGCAGGCCGTTGTCGGCTTCGTTCTGGATGCTTGGGCGCTTGTCTTTCTTTTCTTTCATGCCAGGCTCGAAACCGCCGCCCTGGACCATGAAGTTACCGATAACACGGTGGAAAACCGTGTTTTCGTAGTGACCGGCTTTGACGTACTCGATGAAGTTGGCAACGGTCAGCGGTGCCTTTTCAGCGTTCAGTTCCAGGACGATGTCGCCGTGGTTGGTGGTCAGTTTGACTTGGGTCATGATCGGTACTCTTTTATGGAGAAGCGTGTTCAATGAATTCGTGGGTTTGGAGGCGTTTGGGCCTCTAACCGGTCCGGCCAGCAGCAGCCGAAGTGCGCAGTTTAGCGCGACAGGCGTTAATTTCGAGGCTGTTTTTCAAAACAGGTGCATTAAACGCAGCTGATTTAGGGCCTGCTCTGTCAGCGCCTTGACGGCATCGGCTATGATAGCGGCTTTGTTTTGTCAGGCTGTCTTCCGGCCGCGCACTTGTACGTTCAAGGATCCTATGAGCAAGCCCACTGTCGACCCTACCTCGAATGCCAAGACCGGCCCTGCCGTGCCGGTCAATTTCCTGCGCCCGATCATCCAGGCGGACCTGGACTCGGGTAAGCACACGCAGATCGTCACCCGTTTCCCGCCAGAGCCCAACGGCTACCTGCACATCGGTCACGCCAAGTCGATCTGTGTGAACTTCGGTCTGGCCGAGGAATTCGGCGGCGTCACGCACCTGCGTTTCGACGACACCAACCCGGCCAAGGAAGACCAGGAATACATCGACGCGATCGAAAGCGACGTCAAATGGCTGGGCTTCGAATGGTCCGGCGAAGTGCGCTACGCCTCGCAGTATTTCGACCAGTTGCACGATTGGGCCGTCGAGCTGATCAAGGCCGGCAAGGCTTATGTGGACGACCTCAGCCCGGAGCAGGCCAAGGAATACCGTGGTTCGTTGACCGAGCCGGGCAAGAACAGCCCGTTCCGTGATCGCTCCGTGGAAGAAAACCTCGACTGGTTCGCCCGCATGCGTGCCGGCGAATTCCCGGACGGCGCTCGCGTGCTGCGGGCGAAGATCGACATGGCCTCGCCGAACATGAACCTGCGCGACCCGATCATGTACCGCATCCGTCACGCACATCACCACCAGACGGGCGACAAGTGGTGCATTTACCCGAACTACGATTTCACCCACGGTCAGTCGGACGCCATTGAAGGCATCACCCACTCGATCTGCACCCTGGAGTTCGAAAGCCATCGTCCGCTGTACGAGTGGTTCCTCGAGAACTTGCCGGTCCCGGCGAACCCGCGCCAGTACGAATTCAGCCGCCTCAACCTGAACTACACGATCACCAGCAAGCGCAAGCTCAAGCAACTGGTCGATGAAAAGCACGTTCACGGCTGGGACGACCCGCGCATGTCCACGCTGTCCGGCTTCCGCCGCCGTGGCTACACGCCGAAATCGATCCGCAACTTCTGCGACATGGTGGGTACCAACCGTTCCGACGGCGTGGTCGACTTCGGCATGCTCGAATTCAGCATCCGCGACGACCTCGACCACAGCGCCCCGCGCGCCATGTGCGTGCTGCGTCCGCTGAAAGTCGTGATCACCAACTACCCGGAAGGTCAGGTCGAAAATCTCGAACTGCCATGCCACCCGAAAGAAGACATGGGCATGCGCGCGCTGCCGTTCGCCCGTGAAATCTACATCGACCGTGACGACTTCATGGAAGAGCCGCCGAAAGGCTACAAGCGCCTGGAGCCGAATGGCGAAGTGCGTTTGCGCGGCAGCTACGTGATCCGTGCTGACGAAGCGATCAAGGACGCCGACGGCAACATCGTCGAGCTGCGTTGCTCCTACGACCCGGAAACCCTCGGCAAGAACCCTGAAGGGCGCAAGGTCAAAGGCGTTGTGCATTGGGTGCCGGCGGCTGAAAGCGTCGAGTGCGAAGTGCGTTTGTACGATCGCCTGTTCCGTTCGCCGAACCCTGAGAAAGCTGAAGACAGCGCCAGTTTCCTGGACAACATCAACCCTGACTCGCTGCAAGTGCTGACCGGTTGTCGTGCTGAACCCTCGCTGGGCAATGCACAGCCGGAAGACCGTTTCCAGTTCGAGCGCGAAGGTTACTTCTGCGCGGATATTAAGGACTCGAAACCAGGTCGTCCGGTGTTCAACCGTACCGTGACCTTGCGTGATTCGTGGGGCCAGTGATTCAAGGAACCTCTAAAGTGCTTTCGATCTACAACACGCTCACCAAGAGCAAAGAAGTCTTCAAGCCGCTGGATGGCAACAATGTGCGCATGTACGTTTGCGGGATGACCGTGTACGACTACTGCCACATCGGCCACGGCCGCAGCATGGTCGCGTTCGACCTGGTGACCCGCTGGTTGCGCTTCAGCGGTTACAACCTGACCTACGTGCGCAACATCACCGACATCGAAGACAAGATCATCAACCGGGCCAAGGAAAACGGCGAGCCGTTCGACGCGCTCACCGAGCGGATGATCACCGCGATGCACGAGGACGAGGCGCGCCTCAACATCCTCAAGCCGGACATGGAACCGCGCGCCACGGACCATATTCCCGGCATGCTGAGCATGATCCAGACCCTGATCGACAAGGGTTACGCTTACGCTCCGGGCAATGGCGACGTGTACTACCGCGTCGCCAAGTTCATGGGCTACGGCAAGCTGTCGCGCAAGAAGATCGAAGACCTGCGCATCGGCGCGCGCATCGAAGTCGACGAGTCGAAACAGGACCCGCTGGACTTCGTGCTGTGGAAGGCGACCAAGCCGGGCGAACCGAGCTGGCCTTCGCCGTGGGGCGACGGGCGTCCGGGCTGGCACATCGAATGCTCGGTGATGTCGACCTGCTGCCTCGGCGAGACCTTCGACATTCATGGTGGCGGCAGTGACCTCGAGTTCCCGCACCACGAAAACGAAATCGCCCAGAGCGAAGCGGCCACCGGCAAGACCTACGCCAACGCGTGGATGCATTGCGGGATGATTCGCATCAATGGCGAGAAGATGTCCAAGTCCCTGAACAACTTCTTCACCATTCGCGACGTGCTGGAAAAGTATCACCCCGAAGTTGTGCGTTACTTGCTGGTGTCGAGCCATTACCGCAGCGCGATCAACTACTCGGAAGACAACCTCAAGGACGCCAAGGGAGCACTCGAGCGTTTCTACCATGCGTTGAAAGGCTTGCCGACGGTGGCGCCGGCCGGTGGCGAGGCGTTCGTCGAGCGCTTCACCCAGGTGATGAACGACGACTTCGGCACGCCCGAAGCCTGCGCGGTGCTGTTCGAGATGGTGCGTGAGATCAACCGTCTGCGCGAGAGCGATCTTGATGCGGCGGCGGCTCTGGCGGCGCGCTTGAAGGAACTCGCCAGCGTGCTGGGCGTGTTGCAGCTGGAAGCCGATGACTTCCTCCAGGCCGGTGCTGAAGGCCGGGTGGATGCGGCTGAGGTGGATGCGCTGATTGCTGCGCGTCTGGCGGCTCGGGCCGGTAAGGACTGGGCTGAGTCCGACCGTATCCGCGACCAGTTGACGGCGATGGGCGTGGTGCTGGAAGACGGGAAGGGCGGCACGACCTGGCGATTGGCTGACTGACTGCTGTAGTCGTTACAAACCAAAACCCGCCTTGTGCGGGTTTTTTTATGCGCAGGGACGAAAATACCGCGGTGCCCCGACCGACGCCATCGCGAGCAGGCTCACTCCCACAGGGATCTTCGTAATGTTTGAGTTTTGTGTACGACGCAGTTCTCCCTGTAGGAGCGAGCCTGCTCGCGATTGGCCGCGCAGCGGTCAGCTATCCGACTGGCGCAACCGCTTGTAAAGCGTATTCCGACTAACCCCCAGCCTGCGGGCCAAGTGCGAAATATTCCCCCCAGCCGCTTGCAACTGCCGATTCAAATCCTCGGCATCATTCAAATCCATTGCTATCGGCTCCGGCGAATCCACCGGCTCCATCTCCAGATCGACAAAAAAATCATCCGGCAAATGCTCTGGCCGCACCGGCTGTTCCTCGGCCATCGCCAACGCCACCTGCATGACGCTGCTGACCTGTCTTAAATTGCCCGGCCATGGATGACGGCTGAACAAGTCCATCACTTCACGACTCAACCCCGCCCACTGCGCGGGTTCCCGGTGCTGTTCCCAGATGCGTTTGAACAACGCCTGTTTATCCGTGCGTTCGCGTAATGGCGGCAGCTCAAGGGTCAAGCCGCCGATCCGGTAATACAGGTCCTCACGGAAACGTCCCAACTGAACCTGCTCGCGCAACGCGCGGTTGGTCGCCGAGATGATGCGGAGGTCGACCGCAAACAGTTCACTGCTGCCCACCGGCTGCACGCAGCGCTCCTGTAAAACCCGCAGCAACCGCGCCTGGGTCGGCAGCGGCATGTCACCGATTTCATCCAGAAACAGCGTGCCTTTGTCAGCCTTGCGAATCAGGCCGATGCTGCCTTTCTGATTGGCGCCGGTGAACGCGCCTTTCTCGTAGCCAAACAGTTCGGATTCCACCAGTTCGGCGGGGATGGCCGCGCAGTTAACAGCGATAAACGGCTGTTTGCTGCGCGAGCTGGCCTGGTGCAGGGCTTTGACGAACACTTCCTTGCCGACTCCGGTTTCCCCGTGGATCAGCAGCGGAATGTCCTTCTCGAGCAGGCGCTCGGCCTGACGCACGGCTTTTTCCACGCGGCTGTCGCCAAAGTGCAGCGAGTTGAGGCTGATCGCGGCAGGCGCGGGCTCGCTCGGTTCGGCGAACACCCGGGCCTGAATGGGCACCTGCTTGGGTCGTTTGAGCAGGCACTGGAAACGGTTGCGTCCGGACGCTTGCAGGGCAAACGGCAACCCTTCGGGCTGATTCAGCAATTCCAGCAGCGAGACCTTGAACAGGCTTTCAACGCTGACCCGCGACAGGCTGATCCCCAGCAGATTATCGGCGCGGCGGTTGGCGGACAGCACTTGGCCGCTTTCGTCGAAAATCAGTAACCCCGCCCACTGACTGTCGAGGTTGTTCAGCCCGGTGTTGAACGTCAGTTGAAAATGTTGGCCGTGGAACAGATTGAGGATCAGCCGATTCTCCACGGTCTGGCTCATCATTTTGACCATGCCGAGGGTGTGCGAAGGCGGCAGGTAGCTGTCGCTGGAGACGTCCAGTACCGCAATCACCTTGCGCTCGGCATCGAAGATCGGCGCGGCGGAACCGGTCATGAAGCGATTGGCTTTCAGAAAATGTTCATCGTGTTCGATGTGCACCGCTTGTTCGCAGGCGAGGGCGGTGCCGATCGCGTTGGTGCCGCTGCAGCGTTCCATCCAGCTCGCGCCAGCGCTGAAACCACGGGTCAGGCCCGGCTCGATGAAGCGTTGAGTGCCCCACGAGGTCAGCACCTGGCCCTGATTGTCGGCGAGCATGATCAGGCAATTGGAATTGCTGAGGATGTTTTCATAGTAGGGCAGCACTTCCTGGTGCGTGGTTTGCACCAATGACTGCTGACGTTCGAGTAACTGCGCGATATCGGCGGCGGGGAGCTGATCGAACGCCGGGGCGCTCTGATGATCGAGGCCAAATGCGCGGCAACGCGACCATGAGTCCTGAATGATGGCGTCGTGGGAGAGCGGCAAGGCAGGTGCGGCCATGGCAATCGATCTCTGAGCTTTTATTGTTTTTATGGGTTTTGCGCAACACATCGTTCCACGGCACGCCGCATTTCTGTAGGAGCCGGCTTGCTGGCGATGGCGTCATCGAAATCGCCATCGCCAGCAAGCCGGCTCCTACAAGGGTCCGTAAACGGTCCATAGAGTGTTGTTCACTATTGTTCATTGTCAACCGGCGCAGTGTTCAGTTGTTCAGTCGCGGTTGTTCATTTCTGTTCAGCAGCGAACGCCGTTTTCCCTGCAAACCAGACAATTTCGAAGCAGATCAGAGACTTGCCATTTCTGGCACGAATGTCGCTCTGTGATCCAGGTTGCTTGACTCCCAATAATAAAAAGGCCGAGCCATGTCACTCACCCTGGAGCACGTCAGCCGCACCGTCGAGGGCCAGACCTGGATCGACGATGCCTGCCTGAATTTCGAACCCGGATCGTTCAACGTCTTGCTCGGCCGCACGCTGTCGGGCAAGACCAGCCTGATGCGTCTGATGGCCGGTCTGGACAAGCCCGACAGCGGGCGCATCCTGATGAACGGCGTTGACGTTACCCAGCGTCCGGTGCGTTTGCGCAACGTGTCGATGGTCTACCAGCAGTTCATCAACTACCCGACCATGACCGTGTTTGAAAACATCGCCTCGCCGTTGCGCCAGGGCGGCGTGTCCAACGAGGTGATCCAGAGCAAAGTGCTGGAAACCGCGAAAATGCTGCGCATCGAGAAGTTTCTGCAGCGCCATCCGCTGGAGCTCTCCGGCGGGCAGCAACAACGCACGGCGATGGCCCGGGCGCTGGTGAAGGATGCCGAGCTGATCCTGTTCGACGAGCCACTGGTCAACCTCGACTACAAGCTTCGCGAAGAACTGCGTCAGGAAATGCGCGAGCTGTTCAAGGCGCGCCATACCATTGCGATCTACGCCACCACCGAACCCAATGAAGCGCTGGCGCTGGGCGGCACCACGACCATTCTTCACGAGGGCCGGGTGATCCAGAGCGGCAAGTCGTCCGAGGTGTATCACCAGCCGCAAACCGTGCTGGCGGCAGAATTGTTCAGCGAACCGCCGATCAACCTGATGCCAGGCCGCATTGCCGGCAACGAAGTGAGCTTCGCCAACTTCGTGCACTTCCCGTTGAACGTCGACCTGCGTCCGGTCGGCGAGGGCGAGTTCCGCTTTGGCGTGCGCCCGAGCCATATTTCGCTGGTGCCCAGCAACGACGACGATCTGGAACTGGCAGTGACCGTGGAAGTCGCCGAAATCAGCGGCTCAGAAACCTTTTTGCATGTGCGCAACGAACATTTTCTGCTGGTGCTGCACTTGCCCGGCGTTCACGAATACGACGTCGATGCGCCGATTCGCATCTACATCCCCACCCATAAACTGTTTGTGTTCGATGCCCAGGGACGGCTGGTTCAGGCCCCCGGTCGGCGCATCGCGAGGGTTGCCTGATGGCCGAAATCCGCTTGCAGAACCTCGCCCACAGTTACACCCGCACACCGACCGGGCCCGACGATTACGCGATCCGCGAGATGGATCACGTCTGGGAGCAGGGCGGCGCCTACGCCTTGCTCGGGCCATCGGGCTGCGGCAAGTCGACCTTGCTCAACATCATTTCCGGATTGCTCAGCCCGTCTCAGGGTCAGGTGCTGTTCGACAGCAAAGTGGTCAACGACCTGACCCCGGAGAAGCGCAACATCGCTCAGGTTTTCCAGTTTCCGGTGGTCTACGACACCATGACCGTGTTCGACAACCTGGCCTTCCCATTGCGAAATCAGGGCATGGCCGAGGCGAAAATTCACAGCAAGGTGCAGGAAATTGCCGAGGTGCTCGACCTTCAGCCGCTGCTGAGCAAGAAGGCGCGCAATCTGACCGCCGATGAAAAGCAGAAAGTTTCCATGGGCCGCGGACTGGTGCGCGACGACGTCTCGGCGATCCTGTTTGACGAACCGCTGACCGTGATCGACCCGCACCTGAAGTGGAAACTGCGGCGCAAGCTCAAGCAGATCCACGAGCAATTCAACATCACCATGGTCTACGTCACCCACGATCAGCTCGAAGCGTCGACGTTCGCCGACAAGATCGCGGTGATGTACGGCGGCCAGATCGTGCAGTTCGGCACGCCACGGGAATTGTTCGAGCGCCCGAGCCACACGTTCGTCGGCTATTTCATTGGCAGTCCAGGGATGAATCTGATCGAGGTTCAACCGCAACCCGGCGGTGTCGGTTTCGCTGCTACCCATCTGCCGCTGTCCGACGCGCAACAGCGACGAATCGCCGATACGACATGGAAAACCCTGAAGGTCGGCATTCGCCCGGAGTTTGTTCACGTGTGGGACGAGCCCTTCGATGACGCCATGCAGGCACACGTCATACACGTCGAAGACCTCGGCACCTACAAGATCATGACCCTGAATCTCGACGGCGCACCGCTCAAAGTGCGGTTGGCGGAAGACAAGCCAGTGCCGGAAGGCACGGCGTACATCAGTTTTCCGGCGCAGTGGTTGATGGTTTATGCCGATGATTACCTGCTGGAGGCGCAGCCATGAACAAGGTGCAGAACAACAAAGCCTGGTGGCTGGTGTTGCCGGTATTTCTGCTGGTGGCATTCAGTGCGGTGATCCCGATGATGACCGTGGTCAACTACTCGGTGCAGGACATCTTTGACCAATCCAGTCGCTACTTCGTCGGTGCCGACTGGTATCGGCAGGTGTTGCTCGATCCGCGTCTGCATGACTCGCTGCTGCGTCAGTTCATCTATTCCGGCTGCGTGCTGCTGATCGAAATTCCGCTGGGCATCGCCATCGCCCTGACCATGCCGACCAAAGGCCGCTGGTCGTCGCTGGTACTGATCATTCTGGCGATTCCGTTGCTGATCCCATGGAACGTCGTCGGCACGATCTGGCAGATTTTCGGCCGCGCCGACATCGGCCTGCTCGGCTCGAGCCTCAATGCGATGGGCATCAGCTATAACTATGCGGCGAACACCATGGACGCCTGGGTCACCGTGCTGGTGATGGACGTGTGGCACTGGACCTCGTTGGTGGCGCTGTTGTGTTTCTCCGGGTTGCGCGCCATTCCGGACGTGTACTACCAGGCCGCTCGGATTGATCGGGCATCGGCCTGGGCGGTGTTCCGGCACATTCAGCTGCCCAAGCTCAAAAGCGTGCTGCTAATCGCGGTGATGTTGCGCTTCATGGACAGTTTCATGATTTACACCGAACCGTTCGTGCTCACGGGTGGCGGGCCGGGGAATGCCACGACGTTCCTCAGCCAGACCCTCACGCAAATGGCCATCGGGCAGTTCGACCTTGGCCCGGCGGCGGCATTTTCGCTGGTGTATTTCCTGATCATTCTGTTGGTGTCCTGGCTGTTTTATACCGCCATGACTCACTCAGACGCCAACCGCTGAGGGCTGCGCCATGAGTTTGAAGAAGCTGATTCCACTGCTGATCTACATCCTGTTCCTGCTGGTGCCGATCTACTGGCTGTTGAACATGTCCTTCAAGAGCAACACCGAAATCCTCAGCGGACTGACGCTGTTTCCGCAGGATTTTACCTTGGCCAATTACAAGGTGATCTTCACCGATCCGGCCTGGTACACCGGTTACCTCAACTCACTGTATTACGTGAGCCTGAACACGGTCATCTCGTTGAGCGTGGCGTTGCCGGCAGCGTACGCGTTTTCGCGCTATCGTTTCCTGGGGGACAAGCACCTGTTCTTCTGGTTGCTGACCAACCGCATGGCGCCACCGGCGGTGTTCTTGCTGCCGTTTTTCCAGCTGTATTCCTCGATCGGGCTGTTTGATACGCACATCGCGGTAGCGTTGGCCCACTGCCTGTTCAACGTGCCGTTGGCGGTTTGGATTCTCGAAGGGTTCATGTCCGGCGTGCCGAAAGAAATCGACGAAACGGCCTACATCGACGGCTACAGTTTTCCCAAGTTCTTCGTAAAGATTTTCGTCCCGTTGATTGGCTCGGGCATTGGTGTCACGGCATTTTTCTGCTTCATGTTTTCCTGGGTCGAATTGTTGCTGGCGCGAACCCTGACGTCAGTCAATGCCAAACCGATCGCGGCGGTCATGACCCGCACGGTCTCGGCGTCGGGCATCGACTGGGGCGTGCTGGCAGCGGCTGGGGTGCTGACGATTTTGCCCGGTGTGCTGGTGATCTGGTTTGTTCGCAACCACGTGGCCAAAGGCTTTGCCTTGGGCCGGGTATGAGGAACTGATGATGGAATGGATGAACTGGACCGCCCCGACGGCGGCGTTTTTTGGCGTGATCGCCCTGATTCTGGTGGGCATGACGACGTGGGAATTGCGTTCGCCAAGCATTCCCCGGCGAGGTTTCCTGCCGATTGCCACCACCCGTGGCGATCGGCTGTTTATCGGTCTTCTCGGCAGCGCCTACCTGCATTTGCTGGTAATCGGCGCCACCGACTGGAGCATCTGGGTCGCGTTCGCGATATCCCTGGTGTGGCTGTTGGCTGTGATGCGTTGGGGCTAGTCGACACCGATCGGCAACGTTGCTCCGAAACTTAAACAGGAGGTCTCTATGTTCGACAAAAACAATAAGCTGCGACATAGCATTTCATTGGCAGCCATATTCGCGATGAGCGGGCTGAGCGCTTCGGCCTGGGCCGATGCCTATGAAGACGCCGCGAAAAAATGGATCGGCAGTGAGTTCAAGCCGTCCACCCTGACGGCGGAACAGCAGCTCGAAGAACTCAAATGGTTTATCAAGGCCGCCGAGCCGTTTCGCGGCATGAAGATCAACGTGGTGTCGGAAACCATCGCCACGCACGAGTACGAATCCAAGGTGCTGGCCAAGGCGTTCAGCGAAATCACCGGGATCAAGCTCACTCACGACCTTCTGCAGGAAGGCGACGTGGTGGAGAAGCTGCAGACGCAGATGCAGTCGGACAAGAACATCTATGACGGCTGGGTCAACGACTCGGATTTGATCGGTACACACCTTCGTTACGGCAAGACCGAATCGATCACCGACATGATGGCCAACGAGGGCAAGAACTTCACCTCGCCGACCCTAGACCTCAAGGACTTCATCGGTATCTCGTTCACCACCGCGCCAGACGGCAAGATCTATCAACTGCCCGACCAACAGTTTGCCAACCTGTACTGGTTCCGTGCCGACTGGTTTGAACGCGCCGACCTGAAAGCCAAGTTCAAGGAAAAATACGGCTACGAGCTGGGCGTACCGGTGAACTGGTCGGCCTATGAAGACATCGCCAAATTCTTCAGCGAAGACGTCAAGGAAATCGACGGCAAGCGTGTTTACGGTCACATGGATTACGGCAAGAAGGACCCGTCGCTGGGCTGGCGTTTCACCGATGCCTGGTTCTCGATGGCAGGGGGCGGCGATAAAGGTTTGCCCAACGGTTTGCCGGTGGACGAGTGGGGGATTCGCGTCGAGAACTGCCATCCGGTCGGTTCCAGCGTCACCCGTGGCGGCGACACCAACGGCCCGGCGGCCGTCTACGCGACCACCAAATACGTCGAATGGATGAAGAAATACGCGCCACCGGAAGCGGCGGGCATGACCTTCTCCGAATCCGGTCCGGTGCCGTCACAGGGCAACATCGCCCAGCAGATCTTCTGGTACACCGCGTTCACCGCCGACATGACCAAACCGGGTCTGCCAGTGATGAATGCCGACGGCACGCCAAAGTGGCGCATGGCACCATCGCCGAAAGGGCCGTATTGGGAAGAGGGCATGAAGCTCGGCTATCAGGACACCGGCTCGTGGACCTTCCTCAAATCCACGCCTGAAAAACAGAAACTCGCAGCCTGGTTGTATGCGCAGTTTGTCACCTCGAAAACTGTATCGCTGAAGAAAACCATCGTCGGCCTGACACCGATCCGCGAGTCGGACATCAACTCGCAAGCCATGACCGACCTCGCGCCGAAACTCGGTGGCCTGGTCGAGTTCTATCGCAGCCCCGCCCGTGTGCAATGGACCCCGACCGGGACCAACGTGCCGGACTACCCGCGTCTGGCGCAACTGTGGTGGAGCCACATCGCCGAAGCGGCCAGCGGCGAGAAAACGCCGCAAGAGGCACTTGATGGTTTGGCCAAGGATCAGGACGCAATCATGACGCGTTTGGAACGTTCAAAAGCGCAAGCGACCTGTGCGCCGAAAATGAATCCTGAGCGGGACGCGCAGTACTGGTTCGATCAACCGGGTGCGCCGAAGCCTAAGTTGGCTAATGAGAAGCCGAAGGGTGAAACCGTGGGTTATGCAGAGCTGCTGAAGTCGTGGGAGGCGGCGCGTAAGTAAGTAGCTGAACTATGAAACGCAAACGGCACCGGGAGGTGCCGTTTTTCGTCTGATATGTGTTTGAAGTCAGGGTGAAGCACGGGGACCGATGAAGTATTCCAGATCTTGGGGGAGCTTCACCTTTAGGAATTCTGATATTCGCGCGATCTGAGCCGCTGTCAACTCAAGCTCGCCCGGTTCTAGTTCTTCTAAAGATTTTGATTCAGTCAGTTGAGCCAGTGCCTGATTTAACGCGAGGCTCGTTATCGTCAACTCAAACTGCAATGAGTCGTCCTGCTTTTCGTCTGGATAGAAACCGGTGATGGATAGGTCGCGCCATACCTGCCGATACCTGAAGGCGACCTGGTAATCAAAAGCGGCAGGTTCGATTTGATGGTTGAACAGAGGCTGAAGGTCAGGAATCCACGCCGGCAGGGCGTCAAAACCTCCGTCGTATATCTCCGGTTCCGCCATGAGCCCCAATGCATCGATCACCGACCCGTCCTCGCCGAGGTCTGCGGAGTATTCTTTGCCAACGCCAATCTCCGTTTTCTTGTCGTACCAGTTCAGCCTGACTTTTAGTCCCATTGTTACCTCGAGTTACCAGACGTCACGATAGTCAAACGCGACCTGATAGTCGTAGGCAGACAGATCGATAGCATGCTGAAAATGAGGCTGAAGATGAACGATCCAACCTTCTTCGACATTAAATCCCCCATTGTTTATGTTGTTCTCGATGGGGATGCCTAGTGTCTCCAATACGATGGGGTCCTCGCCAAAATCTTGTGACATCTCCTCCCCGACGCCCAACTCGGATTTTTTGTCGTACCACTCCAAACTGATTTTTAGCCCCATACAACACCCCGTGTGTACCATTGTGTAAGCTCTTTCCGGTGGAGCGCTTGGGCGCTCCTTTTTCGTTAATCGTTAATGGTATGAAGTCAGGAAAAAATCGAGATTTTTAGGCAGTTCGATCACACACGCTTTTTCTATTGCAGTGATGTGTTGTTCCGTCAGCAAGTAATCATGCAATGGGTCTTCTTCATTCTTCCAACCCATGATCAATGCGAGATCCGTTAACTCGATAGGGATCTCTTTTTCAAATGAAGGAAAGTCCTCACCTTCCGGAACTCCCATAACGATGAATTTCATGGTTCTACTGTCCTCGTTGGATCTGCAGGTTTATTTTGGACACCCGTTTCATGATTAAACTCGCCAAGATGTTTTCCGCGCTTGTTGTACTTCTCCACAGCCCCATGCTGTGAGTCCCATTCGTAGATTGTTCCTTTTCTGTCCTTCCAGCGGGGGCGTAACCCCCCGCCGCCTTGAATCGGAGTTTTGGGCGTGGCCCTTCTAGTGTCTGGAAAAGCTGGAAGAAAATCAGGTTTTTGATGGTAGGCGTGCTGAGGCAGGCTTAGCACAACATAAACCGGCCTAACCCCCGACCCCACGGGAAACACAAGAATGAAATCCTTGTACTCAGGCGGGTAAATCGGGTTAACGATGATATTGCCGGCGACTTCCGTTGGCGGGTAAACCCAGATGTGCGGTGCCTGTGGTGCAGCTTGCAGCGCCGGTATACCCAGGATGTCCGAGCCGTCCACGGCCGGGGTCCAGATCAGTTCGACCCCGTCGCCCAAATCAGCCACTTGCTGGTTGCCGCGCAACGCAAACTGCACGACATCGACCATTTCCCAATCGTGATTTTTACCGGTGTAAAAGCCGTAACCCTTGAGACTGCCATCGGTTTGCTGCTCGACGTGCAGACGAACGCGGGTGCGGGCTTGTTTGAGGGCGCGCAGTTGGTCTTCGGAATAGAGCGCACTATCGCCGAGACTTGGCGTCCAGAACACTGCGGCTATACCGGCAAGCACCGTAGCACCAGCGACGCCGATGGCTGCGCCTGAGCCTACGGTTGTAGCGCCAATTGTCGGGGCGCGGAGCGCAAGTCGGCCGACGCCGAGGGCTGCGATGTTGCCGCTGATCTTTTGCAGATCCAGCAGCCCGGAGCCGTTCGCTTCGCGAGCGCCAAGCCAGGCAATTTCTCCGTAATCCTTAAGGCTATCGACCGGCACCATTCCCGACGGGTACGAATAATCGATAATGGCGTCCGGTAAGTTGCAGGACTTGGCGAAGACACACCCTCTATTGACGACGTCCTTCTTCTTTGTCTGTGCAACAAGACTGTTCTCATAGGCCTGTTGCCTTGCAAGCATGGCGTCGTGAGCGTTTTGTCTGGCATCACGCTCTGCCAGCTCGGTAGCGGTCATGAGGCGACTGGTGATGTGATGTCCATCGCCAGAGGGTGGATTTTGAATCCGCGGTATATCCTTGTTACCAGCCACTGATCATCTTTTCCTTCGTCCATCGGCAGTGCCCAACGAGGGCTGCGCGACATTAGCGAACGAGGTCAATGGTGGCTGTAGGAAGGGTCTTGGATGGTGCTAGGCGTTTTCTATTTTTTGCGTCAGGTCGAAGCGAAATTGTGGGAAGCGGCGGCAAAGTAAACAGTGCTGATGTGAAATGCGAACGGCACCGAGAGGTGCCGTTTTCGTTTATCTCAAGTCAGGGCCGCGAGATTTTCGATCGTTTGCGGAAAGCGTTCGACCAGGCGAATAAGGGTAGTGGCCTGGGCATTAGGCGTTGCCCGTCCCTGTTCCCAGTTTTCCAGGGTTCGGGTATTGGTGCGCAGATACATGGCAAACACCGAGCGAGAGAGATTCAGCTGTTTGCGGATGGCGACCAATTCTTCGGCAGTGATGGGCATCAGTTCTGGCAAATGAACCTTGTGCGTTCGCAGCGTGATCTTGCCTTGGCGCTCCTCTGCCAGGGCATCCAGGCCATCCATCAGTTCGGCAAAAATGTCACGTTTCATAGTGGGATCTCGTTTTGATTTCTCTATCCAGCGTTTGTCTGAAGAGCTTTTTCTGGGCGGACGACAGATCGTCCTGCTCGTCTTTGTCATACACGGTGAACAGCCAGAACTGATTGAAGCCTGACCACCAGTAATAAATCACCCGTAAGCCACTGCGCTTGCCTTTACTGCGTCGTTGGTCGCTGAAGAGAATTTTGCGCAGCCCACCGGTCCCTTCAATCAAGTCGCCCGCTTCGGGATTTTTCAGCAACTCGAGTTGAAAGCTGCGAAACAGATCGTCATCCAGATAATCGTCTCGATGCTTCTGAAACATACGTAATTCGATAAATAGAGCATCCATTTTCTGTACGTTACCTACGTATAGTCTTGTCTCTGTAATCGAATCGGTCAAGGCCTTGAGGCCAACCTTTTCGTCCCCGCTTTTAACGGTAGCTCCCGGGGGTAAAAACACCTGTAGGACGATTCGACAGGTCGGGCTGGAAGTTTCGGTAGTTTTGGAAGGGGATGGGGCGGGCGGAGAGAAGAGGGAAGAGCATTAAGATCAAACGATCGCAGCCTCGTTTCACTCGACAGCTCCTACGTTGCAATGCATTCCCAGTAAGAGCTGTCGAGTGAAACGAGGCTGCGATCTCTTGATGTTGAAAGCACAACAACAAAAAGGTTTTTAGGTACTACCGTCGCCGCTATCGCCAGCAACTGCTGGCGATGTGGGTGGATTAGTCAGCTTCGATGTCGGCTGATCCAGAGCTGTCGCGAGCACGCCCCCCACAATTGCGCATTGCTTTGAGATCATCCGTAAACCACAGAATTTGTGGGTTCAGCATTCACTGATCAGAGGTTCATTGCATGACGAACCCGTTCGACTGCATCCGTTAGCCGCCCCAGCGAAACAATAGGACGGCCGTGATGTATCAGATCACCATGATCCAAATGCGTCTCATGCATGCTGTTGGCCAATCCAGTCTGATCGGATGGGCTGTCGCCCGGAGCGGCATCGAGATGCGCCAGCATTACCAAATTATTCATGACCAGGTTCTCCATCAAAGACGCGCCTCTCACATCAGTGGCATCGATTTCATAGAGGTAATATTCCCGACTACCTGTGGCTGCATAAAATAGTGCCCCCTCAAGGGTTTCAGACACAATCAGGGCATCTCCGCTGATCATCTTTGCAACACCTGTGAATTCCTCCGAAGCAGTGAATCCATCCCGAAGTACTTCATCAGGTTCTCTCTGGTCTGCGCGGTAGACTTTTCCGCCAAAATTGTCCCTGAAAATCAAACCTCTGCTGTTCCAGTCGAAACGCAGTTGAGGGGCAGCTCCGTTCAAGAGCTTGAGAATAGTCTTCTGATCTTCTGTCGGGGGCGGCGGGCTATCGGGGCTTCCGGGATTTCCGGGACTTTCTGGGGAGGACTCACCTGGCGAGTCTTGGCTCTGAGGTGATTCCGGCGACTGTTGATCATCCATCGGCTCATCATCGTCTAGTTCAGGAGGCGCAAAGCTGACCGCCGGGAGGCCATAATTGAGTCTCAAGCCCGGCTCGTTGTCCAGATACTGCTCAAGTGCACTGTCCATCGAAATCTCATCGGTGTTACGCCACATGCGCCCGTCGGGATCAATTCTGCCGATCGGGTTGTTTCCACAGAATCCATAGAGATTCAGACCATCGCTAGCGCCAGATGGATCCGGATTCAGCCAACGCTGCCACCACGCCACGTAATACCTGAACCCGTAATAATAAAGCCCCGTCGCATCGCGCTCTTTCCCCGAATAGCGCAGCGTTTTATAACTCGCTTCAACTTCCCCGCGCCCGGCAAACCAGGACGTGGTACCGAACGGGTGATAGCGCTCGTGGCTGATCATCTGACCTGCGCCGTCGAGTTCCAGCGTGCATGACCCCAGATGATCGCTCAGGCTGTATCGCTGCTGATCGTGGACAATGTCTTTGGGTGGCTCGGACTCCCAGTGCAATACCTGCACACTGCTGCGCCCGGCCTGGACGCTGATCACCTGCAACACTTCACCCGTACCGCTATGGGTGCGGATTTGCAGATTCGGCAAGTAACGAACTTCAGCAGTCAGCGTTCGGGCATGGCTCTGGGTCGAGCGCACTTTGCGCAGGCGCATGCCGTCAGCGCCGTAGACGTAACGCTCGCTATCGTCTGCGCCGGGATCACGCTCAACCGGTCGCACTTCGCGCAACTGGTTGCGCAGGTCCCAGTCCAGCAACTGCCCCGGTTGCAGGCTGAGCAAATTGCCGTTGTCATCGAAGCCCTTGCGAAACTCGTTCTCATCCGGTTCCACGCCATTAACCACTGGTAAACAGCGGTTGCTTTGCGCGGCGGCGAGCAGACGATGGCCATGGTTTTGCGGACCTTCGTGGGTCAACTCCAGCAGGTTGCCTGCGCGGTCATAGCGGTAGGTCTGGGTGTAATGGGCGCAGGCTGCGGGATCGTTGAAAGACGAAAACCGCGGACCCTGATTGGGGCCGCCGGTTTCCCATCCCGTCGCTTTGATCAACTGATAGAGAGTGTCATAAACGTAGCAGATGGTCGGTTCGATTCGCTGGTTTGCGAAGTAGCGGATGGGCAGGGCAGCGTCTTCGATGCTCAGAACATTGCCCACCGGGTCGTAGGCATAACGCAAGTCTTGCAGGACGTCGTTGCCGCGTTGGCTTTGCAGCCGGGTCAGACGACCGTCTTCGGGCGAGTATTGCCGCGAGGTAACGATGCCGTTGCCAGCGACCTCTCGTTCAGTGAGGCCCTGCGCGTTGTACTGGATGGCGCTGACCAGAGTTTTTGGTGCGCAACCCTTTTCCAGTTGCAGGCGGACCTCGCGTAATTGGCCATCGCGGTTCTGACTAAAATATTGATGGTTGCCCATGGCGTCTGTCTGCTGAATGGACGTGCCCAGCGCATTGAAAACCGAGCGGCTGGTGGCACCGGCACCGGTCTCAAGCAACAAGTCGCGCTCGGCCACAAGTGCGGGCCAGTCGGGGGAGTCCAGTACGCGCAGAAAATGCCGGGTTTGCTCTAAAACCTCACCCGTCAGGCCTGACTGCGCAAATAACCGCATGCCCGCCGGATCATCGTGACGAATCAGTTGCCCGCACTGGTTGCGTGCGGCGATTGCCTGGTTGCTGCCACCATAACTATACCGCTCCGTGCACAACGGTTCGCCATCCAGTGCCTGCTCGAACAGCGCCCTGGGTCGCAGTTGCCTGTCATATTCGATTCGACGGTGACTGCCCCGGCCATCCCAGCCATGAACAAGCTGATTGGCTTCCCCCAGCAGGCTGGCTCGCCACCCGGCATCGACGCTGAGCGTACTCAGCACCTGGCCGGACAGCGAGTAAAATATGGCCAGGCTGGCGCGCGCCGAGGCATCAGTCATCAATCGTGGATCGCGCTTTGCCACAAGCCATCCGCACGCGTCATGATGCTGCTGTGTGATCAGCGCTTCGGCTTCGACACTATGGCGCCAGTACGCAATCTGCCGCACCGGCAAGCCGCGACCGTCGATAACTGTCATGCTCGGCGTATTCGAATCCCTGTTCAAGAACTTGTCCCCCCGGTTCCTTCGCCATTGTTCGGTGGTGGTCCAAACAGGTCGTTCTCATCAACGGCCTCGGTGTACCCAGGTGCGGTAATGCAGCACTCAGCGTAACGACTTCAATTGCGGCGGATTGCCTTGCAGCATTTCTGCCAGCACCGTCTCGGTGGGCGGTCGGCCCGCCGCGTCTTAGAACTGTTGATCGTAAAAGGCGTGCCCCGCAAGGAGTGATCATTGATGTAACGCGGCGGGGGATGCAGATGCGTGGCCGGCGCTGCCAGAGGAGGCGGCATTGGTGTATGGCAGGCAGAGTCAAACTAGCGACAATGGATAGCGATGTCAGCTGTCAAAGATGACAGTTGAGGGCGGATGAATAGAACCTATAGTTCCTGGTAGTTTGGTTTATTAGAGGTTTTCATGCCGCGCTAGAGTGGATCATTCAGCTCATATCCCAATCGTCTCTCAATACCGCAGCGGATGCATTTCAACGTAAGAGCTGTCGAGTGAAACGAGGCTGTGGTCTTTCAATGTTGAAGCAAAAAAAACGGCACCCGAAGGTGCCGTTTTTGTACCACGCAATGCAGCTAACTCATCAACCCGCCAACCCGGACTGCTGAACCAGTGTCAGCAACGGCTGTGGATACACACCCAGGAAGAACGCAACCAAAGCAATCGCCAGCAGCATCACGCCGCCTGCCTTCTGTTCCCAATGCAGTTGCGCATCGTGGCGGCGCAGGTTCGGCTCGATCAGGTACAGGGTGACCATCACGCGCAGGTAGTAGAAGACGCCGATGGCGCTGCCCAATACCAGCGAACCGACCAGCCACCATTGCTGCGACTCGACGCCGGTGGCGATGATGTAGAATTTGCCGATAAAGCCTGCGGTCAGCGGGATGCCGGCCAGGGACAGCATCATCACGGTCAGCACGGCGGTCAGGTACGGACGGCGCCAGAACAGGCCGCGGTATTCGTACAGGGCATCGGCGTCGCGGCCGTTGTACGGCGAGGACATCAGCGTGATCACGCCGAATGCGCCGAGGCTGGTGATCACGTAGGTGACCAGGTACACGCCGATCGCTTCCACGGCCAGACCCTTGCTCGCCACCAGGGCGATCAGCAGGTAACCGAAGTGAGCGATGGACGAGTAACCCAGCAGACGCTTGAGGTTGCTTTGCGTCAGGGCCAGCAGGTTGCCGAACAGGATCGACGCGATGGCGATGACGGTCAGCACGTCGCTCAGTACACCGCTGCTGGCAGCAGGGGAGATCTGGAACAGACGCACCATCACCGCAAACACCGCGACTTTCGAGGCGGTCGCCAGGAACGCTGCCACCGGTGCCGGAGCACCTTCGTAGACGTCCGGGGTCCAGAGGTGGAACGGTACCAGCGACAACTTGAACGCCAGACCGATCAACATCATGCCCAGGCCCATCTGCGCCAGGGAGCTTGGCAGGCCGGTGGTCGCCAGCGCTTGACCGATGCCGGTGAAGCTCAGGCTGCCGGAATCGGCGTAGAGCAGGGCCATACCGAACAACAGGAACGCAGAACCGGCGGCCGACAGCACCATGTACTTGATGCCGGCTTCCAGCGAACGCTTGTTGAAGAAGGCATAGGCCACCAGACCGTAAACCGGTACCGAGAGCAGCTCTAGACCGATGAACAACCCCGCCAGGTGCTGCGCGCTGACCAGAACCAGGCCGCCGAGGGCGGACATCAGGATCAGCAGGTAAAGTTCTTCACGGTTGCCCGGGTAACCCGAACCGCCATCGCCGAGGTAGGCGTGGGCGAGGGTCACACAGGCGAGGGTGGCGACCAGGATCAGCGCCATGTACAGGCAGGCAAAGGTGTCGATCTGCAGCAATGGGGTCACGGCCAATGGCGCGACTTTCAAGGCAGGCAGGATCGACAGCAGCGCCAGGTTCAGACCTGCCACGGAAATCAGGAAGGTCTGCGAGTGGTTGCGGCGCCAGGCGATCGCCAGCATCACCACGATGATCGTGATGGTGGTGATGAGCAGCGGCGCCAGCGCGATAAAGTGTTGAGTCGTGAATTCCATAGCGCTCTTACCGGGCCGAAGCGAGTTGAGAGAAGGCGGTGCCGAGCCATTGCTGCACGCCATGCATCGTCGCAGCAGAGGTATCGAGGAACGGTTGCGGGTACACGCCGAGATAAATCAGCAGCACCGCCAGCCCGACCACCATGATCATTTCGCGTCCGTCCATACCGTGCATGACCGCGTCCGATTTGGCCGGACCGAAGTACGCGCGGTGGATCATGATCAGCGAGTAGACCGAACCGAAAACCAGACCCGTCGTGGCGATGATGGTGATCCATGGCGCGGCGGCAAAGCTGCCCATCAGGATCAGGAATTCACCCACGAAGTTACCAGTGCCCGGCAAGCCCAGCGAAGCGGCGGCGAAGAACAGGCTGAGTGCCGGCAGGTAAGCGATCTTCGACCACAAACCACCCATTTCACGCATGTCGCGGGTATGAGTGCGCTCGTACAACTGACCACTGAGGATAAACAGTGCTGCGGCGGAAACACCGTGCGCGAGCATCTGCATCACCGCGCCCTGCAAGGCCAGCTGGCTGCCGGAGTAGATGCCGATCAGCACGAAACCCATGTGGGAAACGGACGAGAAGGCGATCAGACGCTTGATGTCGGTTTGTGCGAACGCCAGGAACGCGCCGTAGAAAATCCCGATCAGACCGAGGGTCATGGCGATCGGCGCAAACTCGGCCGAGGCATTCGGGAACAGCGGCAGGGCAAAACGCAGCAAGCCGTAGGCCGCCGTCTTCAACAGGATACCGGCCAGGTCGACCGAACCGGCCGTTGGCGCCTGGGCGTGAGCGTCAGGCAACCACGAGTGGAACGGCACGACCGGCAGCTTCACCGCGAAAGCGATGAAGAAACCGAGCATGAGGATGTACTCGGTGGTCAGCGACATCTTGGTTTTCAACAGATCGGCGTAGTTGAAGGTGATCACGCCGGTGTCGTTGAAGTTGACCAGCACCAGACCGAGGATCGCCACCAGCATGATCAGGCCGGAAGCCTGAGTGAAGATGAAGAACTTGGTTGCTGCGTAGATCCGGGTTTTCTTGCCGTCCGAAGAACTGTGACCCCAGAGCGCGATGAGGAAATACATCGGCACCAGCATCATTTCCCAGAAGAAGAAGAACATGAACAGGTCGAGGGCGAGGAACACGCCGACAACGCCGCCCAGGATCCACATCAGGTTCAAGTGGAAGAAGCCAACGTGACGTTGAATTTCTTTCCACGAGCACAGTACCGAGAGGATACCCAGCAGACCGGTCAGCATGATCATCAACAGCGACAGGCCGTCGAGGGCCAAATGCACGCTGATGCCGAACCGCGCGATCCAGATGTGCTTGAACTCAAGCGCCCAGGTCGGATCGGCGCCAGGCGCCGGGGCAAATGAATAGTTGCCGGTTGCCCACAGCCAGAGGCCGATGGCGAGCAACAGGGACATGGTGATCAGCGCAATCCAGCGGGGCAGGGTAGCGCCGAAGCGCTCACCCATCCAGCACAGCAGGCCGCCGATGAAGGGGATCAGGATTAGCCAAGGCAGAATCATGACGGGCTC
Source organism: Pseudomonas sp. Ant30-3 (assembly GCF_000690905.1). Taxonomy (GTDB): domain Bacteria; phylum Pseudomonadota; class Gammaproteobacteria; order Pseudomonadales; family Pseudomonadaceae; genus Aquipseudomonas. The sequence continues at coordinate 24,867 of NZ_JMCL01000107.1, forward strand.
AATTCCTTTCGCAAGTTCGCAAGGTTCATATTCAGACCGCTACCAGCACGATGGCGCCGATGACCAGCACGGAGCCGGCTGCCATCGATGCCGCGTACCAACGCAGTTGACCGGTTTCGGTACGGCTAAGGGCGTTGTGACCGCCTTTGGCCATACGCGGGATCAGACCGATGGTCTGGTCGAGCGGGTCTTTGCGCAGTACGTGGCTGATCGCAAGGTATGGCTTGACGAACAGTTTGTCGTAGATCCAGTCGAAGCCCCAGGCAGCGAACCACCAGGCCGAAAGGAAGCGGCCGATGCCGCTGTTGGCGATTGCAGTGACAAAACGACGCTTGCCGAGGAACAGCAGCGCGGCCAGCAGGATACCGGCCAGGGCAATGGCGCCCGAAGCGATTTCCAGACTGTGCTTGGCATCGCCGCCGGCGTGCCCGACGCTTTGCGGCAGCACACCGTGCAGCGGCGGAACGATCATCGCGCCGATGACGGTGGACAACACGATCAGCACCGACAATGGCAGCCAGTGAGCGATGCCGTGACCTGCGTGGGCTTCAGTCTTCGCTTCACCGTGGAACGCGATGAAGATCAGGCGGAAGGTGTACAGCGAGGTCATGAACGCACCGACCAGACCTGCGTAAAGCAGACCGTGGTTGCCGCTGGCGAACGCTTCCCAGAGGATTTCGTCCTTGGAGTAGAAGCCTGCAGTGACCAATGGCAGGGCAGACAATGCCGCGCCGCCGACGATGAAGCTGGCGTAGGCCAGTGGCAGTTTCTTCCACAGGCCGCCCATCTTGAAGATGTTCTGCTCGTGGTGGCAGGCAACGATCACCGCACCGGACGCAAGGAACAGCAGCGCCTTGAAGAAGGCGTGGGTCATCAGGTGGAAGATCGCACCATCCCACGCACCCACGCCCAGCGCCAGGAACATATAGCCGATCTGGCTCATGGTCGAGTAGGCGAGGATGCGTTTGATGTCGGTCTGCACCAGTGCGGCAAAACCGGCCAGGACCAGGGTCACGCCACCAACAATTCCCACTAGATGCAGAATGTCCGGGGCCAGCGTAAACAGACCGTGGGTACGGGCGATCAGGTAAACACCGGCGGTTACCATGGTCGCGGCGTGAATCAGTGCCGACACCGGGGTAGGGCCGGCCATCGCATCCGCCAGCCAGGTTTGCAGCGGCAGTTGCGCCGATTTACCGACAGCGCCGCCCAGCAGCATCAAGGTGGCCATGACCATCCAGAAGTCGCCGGCCTGGAATTTCTGCGGTGCCAGCACCAGCAGTTCCTGGATGTTCAGCGTGCCCAGTTGCTGGAACAGGATGAACAGGCCGATGGCCATGAACACGTCGCCGATGCGGGTCACGATGAAGGCTTTGAGTGCGGCGTTACCGTTGTTGCGGTTGCTGTAGTAGAAACCGATCAACAGGTACGAGCACAGGCCCACGCCTTCCCAGCCGAAGTACAGGAACAACAGGTTATCGCCGAGAATCAGGAACAGCATGCTGGCAATAAACAGGTTGGTGTAGGCGAAGAAGCGCGAGTAGCCCGCTTCACCGCGCATGTACCACGACGCGAACAGGTGAATCAGGAAGCCGACGCCCACCACCACACCCAGCATGGTCACGGACAGGCCATCCAGGTACAGCGCGAAGTTCGGCGTGAAGCCTTCCACCGCCATCCACTGCCACAACACCTGGGTGTAGTGGCCGCCTTCCGGCGGGGCAACGTTGAACTGCCAGATCACATAAGCGGTGACGAGCGCAGACAGGCCGATGGAGCCGACGCCGATCAACGCGGCAAGGTTTTCCGAGAAGCGTCCCCGAGAGAACGACAGCAGCAGGAAACCTATGAGAGGGAATACGAAAGTCAGATAGAGAAGATTCATCCGCGCATCTCGCTGGCAGCGTCGATATCGAGAGTGTGGAAGCGGCGATACAGCTGCAACAGAATCGCCAGGCCAATACTGGCCTCGGCGGCCGCGAGGCTGATCACCAGGATGAACATGATCTGTCCATCCGGCTGACCCCAACGGCTACCGGCAACAATGAAGGCCAGTGCGGAGGCATTCATCATGATCTCCAGGCTCATCAGCACGAAAAGAATGTTGCGGCGGACCATCAGGCCGACCAGACCGAGGCAGAACAGGATGCCGGCGACCGCCAGACCATGCTCCAAAGGGATAGCAGGCATCGTCATTGCTCCTTGGCTTCGTTACGGCCGAGATGGAACGCCGTCACGGCTGCAGCGAGCAGCAGCATCGAGGCGAGTTCGACCACCAGCAGATACGGACCGAACAGGCTGATGCCCACGGCCTTGGCGTCTACGGTGGTGTGGCCGATGGCCTGACCGCTTTGATCGCTGAACAGCACGTACAGCAGTTCAACCAGCAGCAAGGTGCCGAGGATCACCGGGCCGAGCCAGATGCCTGGCTTGAGCCACACGCGTTCCTGCTGAACCGAGGCCGGGCCGAGGTTCAGCATCATCACCACGAACACGAACAGCACCATAATGGCGCCAGCGTAGGCGATCACTTCCAGCACACCGGCAAAGGGTGCGCCAAGGGCGAAAAACGTCATCGCCACGGCAATCAGCGAAATGATCAGGTAGAGCAGGGCGTGCACAGGGTTGGTGTGAGTGATCACGCGAAGCGTGGAAACCACAGCGATACCCGATGCGAAATAGAAAGCGAATTCCATCTTTCTTCCTTAAGGCAGCAAGCTCTTCACGTTGATCGGTTCGGCTTCATTTTGCGCGGCGCCTTTCGGCTTCCCGGCAATCGCCATACCTGCAACACGATAGAAGTTGTAATCAGGGTTTTTGCCGGGGCCGGAGATCAGCAGATCTTCTTTCTCGTAAACCAGGTCCTGACGTTTGAACTCGGCCATTTCGAAATCCGGTGTCAGCTGGATTGCGGTGGTCGGGCAGGCTTCCTCGCAGAGGCCGCAGAAAATGCAGCGCGAGAAGTTGATGCGGAAGAAGTCCGGGTACCAGCGACCGTCTTCGGTTTCGGCTTTCTGCAGCGAGATGCAGCCCACCGGGCACGCCACTGCGCACAGGTTGCAGGCTACACAACGCTCTTCGCCATCAGGGTCGCGGGTCAGGACGATACGGCCACGGTAACGCGGCGGCAGGTAAACCTGCTCTTCCGGGTACTGCAGCGTGTCGCGCTTGCGGAAGGCATGGCCGAAAATCATCACCAGGCTGCGAAGCTGGGTGAAGAAGCCATGCACGATGTCAATTATGTACTTCATGATTCTCTATCCTCACTGAGCCGCGACGGCGGGCGTGTTGAGCAACACGATCGCAGCGGTCACCAGCATGTTGACGAGGGTCAGCGGCAGGCAGAACTTCCAGCTGAAATCCATCACTTGGTCATACCGTGGGCGCGGAATCGAGGCGCGCAACAGGATGAAGATCATGATGAAGAACGCGGTTTTCAGCGCGAACCAGATGAATGGGATCTGCGGCAGAATGCCGAACGGGCCATGCCAGCCACCGAAGAACAAGGTCACCAGCAGCGCCGAAATCAGCACGATGCCAATGTACTCGCCAACGAAGAACATGCCCCATTTCATGCCGGCGTATTCAATGTGGTAACCGTCGGCCAGTTCCTGCTCCGCTTCCGGCTGGTCGAACGGGTGACGGTGAGTCACGGCGACGCCGGCGATGAAGAAGGTCAGGAAACCGAAGATCTGCGGGATGATGAACCATAGGTTCTGCGCTTGATATTCAACGATGTCGCGCATGTTGAACGAGCCGACCTGGATCACGATGCCCATCAGCGACAGGCCCATGAACACTTCGTACGACACGGTCTGTGCCGAGGCCCGCAAGCTGCCCAGCAGGGCGAACTTGTTGTTGCTCGACCAGCCAGCGAACAGCACCGCGTAGACCGACAGACCGGCCATGGCGAAGAAGAACAGGATGCCGATGTTGATGTCCGCCACGCCCCAGGTCGGGGTGATCGGGATGATCGCGAAGGCAATCAGCAGGGCGCTCATCGCCACCACCGGTGCCAGGGTGAAGATCATCTTGTCGGCGAACGGCGGCGTCCAGTCTTCCTTGAAGAACATCTTGATCATGTCGGCCGCGATCTGGAACGCGCCGAACGGGCCGACGCGGTTCGGACCGTAACGGTCCTGCCAGAGGGCGAGCAGACGGCGCTCGACCCAGCTGAGCAGCGCGCCGCACACCACAACGGCGAGCAGAATCACGATGGCCTTGAGGACCGCGATGATCACGTCAATCACTTCAGGCGTGAACCAGGTCATTGAGCTGCCTCCTGCAGACCGTCAACGGATTTGCCGAAAATCGCTGGCGGAATACCGGCGATGCCCGCAGGCAATGCCACCAGACCGGCGCCCAGCTCTTCGTTGATGCGCAGCGGCAGACGCAGGGTCTGGCCGGCAACGTTCAGGCTCAGCAGCGCGCCGTCATTGACGCCCAGGCGATCGGCTTCGGATTTGGCCAGCGACACATAAGCGGCAGGGATGCGTTCCTGAACCGGTGCGGCTTTCGAAGAATTTTCTTCGCTGCCGAACAGGTGGAAGAACGGCACGACCTGCCAGGTGCCCGGTGCCGGGTTGAACGCACGCGGTACGGCGGCAAACCAGTTCAGCGAATCACCGTTGCTTTCGATCAGGCGGGTGCCCGGGTCGCCAGCGCGGATGTGACCACCGACTTCGTCCTGGAACTTGTTCCACGCTTGCGGCGAGTTCCAGCCCGGAGACCAGGCAAACGGCACTTGCTGACGCGGTTCAACCGAGCCCGAGTAACCTTCCATCGAGAAGTTGAACGCGGTGTCGTTGTCCTGCGGCGTACGCGGTTCATGCACGCTGATGTCGGCGCGCATGGCAGTACGCCCGGAATAACGCAGCGGTTCACGGGCCAGTTTCATGCCCTTGATGCGGAACGCGGCCGACGGTGCAGCGTCGACGATGCGCGCCAGTTGCGGCGTGCTCGAAGCGACGGCAGCGGTGACGTGATCCAGCTGGGTCCAGTCGATCGGTTGGTTCAGCAGGGTCGCACGCAGGGCATGCAGCCAGCGCCAGCCTTCGTGAACCAGGATGCTCGCGTCCATGTATTTCGGATCGAACACCTGGAAGAAGCGCTGGGCGCGGCCTTCCTGGCTGACCAGCGTACCGTCGCCTTCGGCGAAGCTCGCGGCGGGCAGAACCAGGTGCGCGCGATCGCTGGTGGCGGTTTTCTGATGGTCGGCGACGATCAGCACTTTCGCAGCGTTCAGGGCAGCATCGACCTTGGCCTTGTCCGTGCGGGTGTACAGGTCGTTTTCCAGCACGACGAGGGCATCAGCCTTGCCGTCGATCACGGCTTGCAACGCGTCGTCAACCGAATCACCACCGAGCATGGCCAGGCCGAGGCTGTTGGCTTCTGGCACGATCAGGCTGATGGAACCGTTCTTCTCGCGCAGCTTCAGTGCTTTGGCGATGTTGGCGGCCGCTTCGATCAGCGCCTTGGAACCCAGCGAGGTACCGGCGATGATCAGCGGACGTTTGGCCGCGAGCAGGGCGTCGGCAATGCGCTGAGCCAGGTCGAGGGCTTCCGTGTCCAGGCCTTCGACCGCTGGGGCGCTGGCGTCGAGGGCGTGCGCCACGGCGAAACCGATGCGGGCCAGATCGTCAGGTGCAGCGTGTACGCATTCTTCGGCAATATCGTCGAGCTTGGTTTCAGCCAGGCTGGCGATGAACAGCGGGTTCAGCGCGTGCTGACCGATGTTCTTCACCGCAGCATCCAGCCACGGCTGAACGCGCATCGCGTCGGCCATGTCTTCGGCTTTGCCCTTGACCGATTGACGCAGGGACAACGCCATGCGCGCAGCGGTCTGGGTCAGGTCTTCGCCGAGGACGAAGATCGCGTCGTGGTCTTCGATGTCGCGCATGTTCGGGATCGGCAGCGGGCTGTCTTTCAGCACCTGCATGACCAGACGAATACGCGCCAACTCCCCGGCTTCGATACCGGAGTAGAAGTGCTCGGCGCCGACCAGCTCGCGCAACGCGTAGTTGCTCTCGAGGCTGGCGCGCGGCGAACCAATGCCGACGATATTGCGACCGCGCAGCAGGTCGGCGGCTTTATCCAGCGCTTGGTCGAGGCTCAGTTTGGCACCGTCGGCCAGCAATGGCTGACGTGGCCGGTCTTCGCGGTTGACATAGCCATAGCCGAAACGGCCACGGTCGCACAGGAAGTACTGGTTGACCGAACCGTTGAAGCGGTTTTCGATCCGGCGCAGTTCACCGTAGCGCTCGCCCGGGGAGATGTTGCAACCGCTGGAGCAGCCATGGCAGATGCTCGGCGAGAACTGCATGTCCCACTTGCGGTTGTAGCGCTCGGAGTGAGTCTTGTCGGTGAACACACCGGTCGGGCAGACCTCGGTGAGGTTGCCGGAGAACTCGCTTTCGAGGGTGCCGTCTTCAACGCGACCGAAGTACACGTTGTCGTGGGCGCCGAATACGCCGAGGTCGGTGCCGCCGGCGTAGTCCTTATAGAAGCGCACGCAGCGGTAGCAAGCGATGCAGCGGTTCATCTCGTGGGAAATGAACGGGCCCAGTTGCTGATTCTGGTGAGTGCGCTTGGTAAAGCGATAACGGCGCTCGTTGTGGCCGGTCATCACCGTCATGTCTTGCAGGTGGCAATGACCGCCTTCCTCACAGACCGGGCAGTCGTGCGGGTGGTTGGTCATCAGCCATTCGACGACGCTGGCGCGAAATACCTTCGCCTCTTCGTCGTCGATGGAGATCCAGCTGCCGTCGGTGGCAGGAGTCATGCAGGACATGACGATCCGACCACGCTTGTCGTTCTCGTCGGTGTACTGCTTGACCGCGCACTGGCGGCAAGCGCCAACGCTGCCTAGGGCTGGGTGCCAGCAGAAATACGGGATATCGAGGCCTAGCGACAGACATGCCTGTAACAGGTTGTCTGCCCCGTCGACTTCGAGCTCTTTGCCGTCTACGTGGATAGTGGCCATGGTTCAAAGTTCTTCGTTGGCCCGGTGTCAGCGGGCGTGGCTAATGGAATCTTGTTGTTCGGACGAATCAAAACAGCCCGTCAAAGGCGTCATCGAACGACAAGGCGAAGGGCACGGACCCTTCGCCTGGTTAAGCATTTACACGCCGACCATGGTTGGCGTTACCACTTGATGGAGGTCGCCTGCGCGGGTTGGCGCGATGCCGGCCTCGAACTCGTGGCGGAAGTATTTGATTGCGCTGCCCAACGGCTCCACGGCGCCCGGTGCGTGAGCACAGAACGTCTTGCCCGGGCCGAGGAAACCGACCAGACCCAGCAGGGTCTCGATGTCGCCAGCCTGACCTTCGCCGTTTTCGATGGCGCGCAGCAGCTTGACGCTCCACGGCAAACCGTCACGGCACGGGGTGCAGAAGCCGCACGACTCACGGGAGAAGAACTCTTCCATGTTGCGCAGCAGGGAAACCATGTTGACGCTGTCGTCCACCGCCATGGCCAGGCCGGTACCCATCCGGGTGCCCACCTTGGCGATGCCGCCGGCATACATTTGTGCGTCGAGGTGTTCCGGCAAGAGGAAACCGGTACCGGCGCCGCCTGGCTGCCAGGCCTTGAGGGTGAAGCCGTCGCGCATGCCGCCGGCGTAGTCTTCGAACAGCTCGCGACCGGTGACGCCGAACGGCAATTCCCACAGGCCGGGGTTCTTGACCTTGCCGGAGAAGCCCATGAGCTTGGTACCCATGTCTTCACTGCCTTCACGGGCCAACGATTTGTACCAGTCAACGCCGTCGGCAATGATCGCCGGCACGTTGCACAGGGTTTCCACGTTGTTCACGCAAGTCGGCTTGCCCCACACGCCAACAGCGGCAGGGAAGGGCGGCTTGGAGCGCGGGTTGGCGCGGCGTCCTTCGAGGGAGTTGATCAGCGCGGTTTCTTCACCGCAGATGTAACGCCCGGCGCCGGTGTGGACGAACAGCTCGAAATCGAAGCCGCTGCCCAGGATATTTTTACCCAGCAGGCCTGCGGCCTTGGCTTCTTCCACGGCACGGGTCAGGTGCTTGGCGGCAGTGGTGTATTCGCCACGCAGGAAGATGTAGCCACGGTAGGTTTTCAGCGCGCGGGCACTGATCAGCATGCCTTCGATCAGCAGATGCGGCAGTTGCTCCATCAGCATGCGGTCTTTCCAGGTGTTCGGTTCCATCTCGTCCGCATTGCACAGCAGGTAGCGGATGTTGATGGATTCGTCTTTGGGCATCAGGCCCCACTTCACGCCCGTGGGGAAGCCTGCACCGCCGCGACCTTTGAGGCCGGCGTCTTTCACGGTCTGGACGATATCGTCCTGGGCCATGTCAGAGAAAGCCTTGCGCGCAGCGGCGTAACCGTTCTTGGCCTGATACTCGTCGAGCCACACAGCCTCGCCGTCGTCACGCAGGCGCCAGGTCAGCGGATGAGTCTCGGCCGAACGCTTGATGCGGTTGGCAGGACCAAAGGAAGTCAGGGTCATACGTAGCCCTCGAGCAGTGTGGCAACGCCGGCAGGCTGCACATCACCGAAAGTGTCGTCGTCGATCATCAACGCCGGCGCCTTGTCGCAGTTGCCGAGGCAGCAGACCGGCAGCAGCGTGAAACGACCGTCGGCGGTAGTCTGGCCGAGGCCGATGCCGAGTTTGCTCTGGATTTCGCTGACCACCGATTCATGGCCGCCGATGTAGCAGACCATGCTGTCGCAGACGCGAATGATGTGGCGGCCAACCGGCTGACGGAAGATCTGGCTGTAGAAAGTCGCCACGCCTTCAACGTCGCTCGCCGGGATGCCGAGGATCTCGCCGATCGCGTAGAGCGCGCCATCGGGCACCCAGCCACGTTCCTTCTGGACGATCTTCAAGGCTTCGATCGACGCCGCGCGCGGGTCTTCGTAGTGATGCAACTCGTGCTCGATGGCCGAGCGCTCGGTTTCACTGAGGGTGAAACGGTCTGTCTGGATAAGCGTGCTGTTCATGCTTAGCGGTCCACGTCGGCCATAACGAAATCGATACTACCCAGGTACGCAATCAAGTCCGCGACCATGCTGCCTTTGATCACCGAAGGGATCTGCTGCAGGTGCGGGAAGCTTGGGGTACGAATCCGGGTGCGGTAGCTCATGGTGCCGCCATCGCTCGTCAGGTAATAACTGTTGATGCCCTTGGTCGCTTCGATCATCTGGAAAGATTCGTTGGCCGGCATGACCGGGCCCCACGAAACTTGCAGGAAGTGCGTGATCAGGGTCTCGATGTGCTGCAGCGTGCGCTCTTTCGGTGGCGGCGTGGTCAGCGGGTGATCCGCCTTGTACGGGCCTTCCGGCATGTTGCGCATGCACTGCTCGATGATCTTGATGCTCTGGCGCATCTCTTCCACGCGCACGATGCAACGATCGTAGGCATCGCCATTGGCGGCCAGCGGCACTTCGAATTCGAAATTCTCGTAGCCGGAATACGGGCGCGCTTTACGCAGGTCGAAGTCGCAACCGGTCGAACGCAAGCCAGCACCGGTGACGCCCCATTCCAGGGCTTCCTTGGTGTTGTAGGCGGCGACGCCGATAGTCCGGCCTTTGAGGATGCTGTTGTCGAGAGCGGCTTTCTGGTATTCGTCCAGACGCTTTGGCATCCACTCGACGAAGTCTTTCACCAGCTTTTCCCAGCCGCGTGGCAGGTCATGCGCGACGCCGCCGATGCGGTACCAGGCCGGGTGCAGACGGAAACCGGTAATCGCTTCGATCACCGTGTACGCCTTTTGACGATCGGTGAAAGTGAAGAACACCGGAGTCATGGCGCCGACGTCCTGGATGTAAGTACCCAGGAACAGCAGGTGGCTGGTGATCCGGAAGAACTCGGCCATCATGATGCGGATGACGTCGACCTTCTCGGGCACCTTGATGCCGGCCAGCTTCTCGACCGAGAGCACGTAAGGCAGGTTGTTCATCACGCCGCCGAGGTAGTCGATACGGTCGGTGTACGGAATGAAGCTGTGCCACGACTGACGCTCGGCCATCTTCTCGGCGCCACGGTGGTGGTAACCAACGTCCGGCACGCAGTCGACGATCTCTTCACCGTCCAGCTGCAGAATGATGCGGAATGCACCGTGCGCTGAAGGGTGGTTAGGGCCGAGGTTGAGGAACATGTAGTCCTCGTTCGCCCCGGAACGCTTCATGCCCCAGTCTTCAGGCTTGAAGCGCGCGGCTTCTTCCTCAAGCTGCTGCTTGGCCAGCGTCAGGCTGTACGGATCGAATTCGGTAGCGCGGGCCGGGAAGTCCTTGCGCAGCGGGTGACCTTCCCAGGTTGGCGGCATCATGATGCGGGTCAGGTGCGGGTGGCCGGCAAAGTTGATGCCGTACATGTCCCACACTTCACGCTCGTACCAGTTGGCGTTGGGCCACAGACCGGTAACGGTTGGCACGTTCAGATCGCTCTCGGACAAAGCGACCTTGATCATCACGTCACTGTTACGTTCGATCGACATCAGGTGATAGAACACGGTGAAGTCGGCGCCGCTTGGCAGCCCTTGACGCTTGGTGCGCAGACGCTCGTCCACACCGTGCAGGTCATAGAGCATGACGTACGGCTTGGGCAGGTTGCGCAGGAAGGTCAGGACTTCGACGAGTTTGGCGCGGGCAACCCAAAGCACCGGCATGCCGGTGCGGGTAGGCTGGGCGCTGAACGCCTCGGGGCCAAATCGGTTGTTCAGTTCGACGACCACATCCTGGTCGTCTGCCTTGTAAGGCGGGATGTACAGAGCACTGCCTGTAGTCATGGTTATTTATCGCTTTCGGTCAACGTAAAGAATGAAGCCAGGTTCTCGTTCTATATAAGAAGCAGAGCTGGATCAGACTTCGTCGGGGCTGCGCAGGTTGGTGACTGCGATTCGCTGTTCGCGGCGCTGTTCCTTTTGCGAAGGCATCTCGGCGCGATAAACGCCTTGATCACCCACGACCCAGGAAAGCGGACGACGCTCCTGTCCAATCGACTCTTGCAAGAGCATCAAGCCTTGCAGAAAAGCTTCGGGACGGGGCGGGCAGCCAGGCACGTAGACGTCCACGGGCAGGAACTTGTCCACCCCTTGAACGACGGAGTAGATGTCGTACATGCCACCGGAGTTGGCGCACGAACCCATGGAGATAACCCATTTAGGTTCGAGCATTTGCTCGTAGAGACGCTGAATGATCGGCGCCATCTTGATGAAGCAGGTACCGGCGATAACCATGAAATCCGCCTGACGCGGCGATGCCCGGATAACTTCGGCGCCAAAACGCGCGATGTCGTGGGGTGCCGTGAAGGCGGTGGTCATTTCCACGTAGCAGCACGACAGGCCGAAGTTATACGGCCACAGGGAGTTCTTGCGCCCCCAGTTGACGGTGCCGTTAAGGACGTCTTCGAGCTTGCCCATGAAAATGTTTTTGTGAACTTGATCTTCTAACGGATCGGAAACGGTTTCCCGCTCGCCAATCGGATACTGCTCGTTAGGAGCATCGGGGTCGATCCTGGTGAGATTGTATTGCATTGCCAAAGCCTCATTGTTTCAGCTTCGCCTGCCGCTTGCGACGAGCTTCCGGAGCCCAGTCAAGGGCGCCCACTCGGAACAGGTAGACAAGACCTGCCAACAGAATTGCTATGAAAACGAGAGCTTCGACGAATCCGGTCCAGCCGCTTTCGCGGACGGACACAGACCAGGCAAAGAGAAAAAGGGCTTCGATATCGAAGATCACGAAGAGCATCGCGACCAGATAGAATTTGGCTGAGAGCCGCAAGCGGGCGCCACCTGTAGGGAGCATGCCGGACTCGAACGGTTCGTTTTTGCTGCGGCCCCAGGCTTTTGACCCAAGGAGGCTGGAGACGCCCAGCATGAAGGCGCAGAGGCCGACAACGCCCAGAAGGAAAATGGCAAAGCCCCAGTTGTGGGCCATGAGTCCTGTCGCTTCGGGCATGCTGATAATCCTTAACAGAGAGCAAAGGTCTCTGAGCTTGAATAAAACAACGCAGTGACGATATGTCGCAGCAATCAATCCCGCTGATTTTATGGCACAACACGGTGCAAGTAAAATTCCTGTAGCGAAATTATTTAGCAGAATAATGACATACCGCCCCCCCGAAGCCGCGCAGGCCATGCGATGCGGGCATTAGCCGGGTTTTCATCAATTAAGTTTTGTTGTAGATGTAACGGATATAGTTCTCGCTGAATGATAATCACTACTGTTTGAGCGAGTTTTGTAACTTTTTATCGGGTGCGTAAGTGGGAAGTTGTCTTATATAGCGGTTATTGCAAGTAGCACGAGAGGTCGATTGGCCGCGCATTCACTCGTAGCAGCTGCCGAAGGCTGCGTTCGAGGACTAAGTCCTCGCAAGACCAGTCTGCGCATCGTGCCTGATGCGCAGTTACGGATTTACGACTGCTTCGCAGTCGGACGCAGCCTTCGGCAGCTGCTACAAAGGAGTTGTGTTGTGGGTAAATCGCGGGCAAAAAAACGCCCCGGACCAGTCGGGGCGTCAGTAGTGCGACGTTGCGGTTAGCTTTCTATTCGGTCCGCAGCGGCCGTTTGCTCAAGCGAATCAGATCAGTGGAACTGTTCTTCTTCAGTCGAACCGGTCAGCGCGGTGACCGAAGACGAGCCACCCTGGATCACGGTGGTCATGTCGTCGAAGTAGCCGGTGCCGACTTCCTGCTGGTGAGCCACGAAGGTGTAACCCTTGGAGGCGTCAGCGAACTCCTGCTCTTGCAGTTTCACGTAGGCAGTCATGTCGTTGCGGGCGTAGTCGTGCGCCAGGTTGAACATGCTGTGCCACATGTTGTGAATGCCGGCCAGGGTGATGAACTGGTGCTTGTAACCCATGGCGGACAGTTCGCGCTGGAACTTGGCGATGGTCGCGTCGTCCAGGTTTTTCTTCCAGTTGAAGGAAGGCGAGCAGTTGTACGAGAGCAGTTGGTCCGGGTATTCCTTTTTGATCGCTTCCGCGAAACGACGGGCTTCGTCCAGATCCGGCTTGGCGGTTTCGCACCAGATCAGGTCAGCGTACGGTGCGTAAGCCAAGCCGCGAGCGATGGCCTGATCGAGACCGGCGCGCACTTTGTAGAAGCCTTCCTGAGTACGTTCGCCAGTCACGAACGGCTGGTCGTACGGGTCGCAATCGGACGTCAGCAAGTCAGCGGCGTTAGCGTCGGTACGCGCCAGAATGATGGTCGGCGTGCCGGCAACGTCTGCAGCCAGGCGAGCAGCGGTCAGCTTCTGCACAGCTTCCTGGGTTGGAACCAGCACCTTGCCACCCATGTGGCCGCATTTCTTCACGGAAGCCAGTTGGTCTTCGAAGTGAACGCCGGCGGCGCCTGCTTCGATCATGCTTTTCATCAGTTCGTAAGCGTTGAGAACGCCACCGAAACCGGCTTCAGCGTCAGCCACGATCGGTGCGAAGTAGTCGATGTAACCTTCGTCGCCCGGGCCTTTGCCGGCTTTCCACTGGATCTGGTCAGCACGACGGAACGAGTTGTTGATGCGCTTGACCACGGTTGGAACCGAGTCCACCGGGTACAGCGACTGGTCCGGGTACATCGATTCAGCGGAGTTGTTGTCCGCAGCCACTTGCCAGCCCGACAGGTAGATGGCCTGGATACCGGCTTTGACTTGCTGTACAGCCTGGCCGCCAGTCAGGGCGCCCATGCAGTTGACGAAATCTTTCTCGGGACGGAAGGACGGCTTGGCACCTTGGGTGACCAGGTTCCAGAGCTTCTCTGCGCCCATTTTTGCAAAGGTGTGCTCAGGTTGGACCGAGCCACGCAGACGGACGACGTCGGCAGCGGAGTAAGCGCGTGTCACGCCTTTCCAGCGCGGGTTTTCAGCCCAGTCTTTTTCGAGGGCTGCAATTTGCTGTTCGCGTGTCAGTGCCATGGGGAAAAACCTCGTCGCGTCTTGTATGGAAAGTTGTTCTGCGGTGGAAGCTATGCGCTCGCTGACCAGAAGCTTAGGCGGTCAAGTCGGATTTGGCAGGGGTGGCGACGGGATGAACGATGGGCTCGAGGGGAAGTGAGCAGGTAAGGGCGAACTGGCGAGCGCATTCGGGCGTCGTGGGCCTTGGTGCAAACATCAGCGTGGAGCCTGGTTACCTAATTACGCTTCCGTCCCTCGGGACAACTTCGTTCCAGTCGGCAACCTCGTCAAACACACCTTGTGGGCGGTACAGACACGAAACGGCTCACGGGGTAGGTGCGAGCATCGCTTCGAAGGCCCTTGCCAGGGCCCCTGATTAGCGGGAGCGAGGCCATCATGCCTTTGCTTTTTTGGCTCGTCAAACGTTTTGTAGTGCTTTTTTTCAGGCACTACATCTTTGGTCTAATACGACTAATCAGTCAGTTTTCGGTGGTTTAGTCCAAGGTGTCGACTTTGACCCGCAACGTCATGTCGTCCCGGCCTTGAGTCGAGTAGCTGCGGGTCACGCCCTGTTTGTCGGCCTGGTTCTGGCGGTTTACACCGGCCAGCATGATCCATTCGCCGAGACGTCCGGTGACGGTTGTGTCGGTGCTTTGCACGTTCACTACATCAGGACGTTCCTGGCTCATGCGGTCACGATTGGTGCTGATGGACAGGTGAACGATGTCTCCGGTGACGCTGGCGGTCACATAGAAACCCTGGGTGACGTTTCGGTATTCGGTCTGGCTTTGCAGATCGCCATAGGAATCGGTGCGGCTGCTGGTGAGCGGCACGCTCTGGCCGACCTGGATCAGCGCCGGCGCACCTTCGCTGGCCTGGATTTGCTGAATGCCGCCGTCACGGCTGCTGGTGCTGCGATTGATGATTCGGGTCTGGCTCGGTCTGGCACCGTTCACCGAGTAGCCTTGATCGCCCTGAACGTTGTTCTCATTGGTGTCGACGGTGATCAACAAGCGCTTTGGTGCGGTATCGAGCTGGGCGACAAGGGCTTTGAGTTCGTCGATCTTGCGCTGATCGGCGTTGACGATCAGCTGGTTGCCGTAGGCGCTGACCTGACCGTCCTTGCCAATGAAATCCTGCGCCATCGGCAGCATGTCGGCGCTGGTGTGATAGTTCAGCGGCACGATTTCGGTGGCAGCCATGACCGGAAAGCTGCAGGTCAGCAGCAAGGTAGTGAGCAGGGTGCGTAGGGACATGTCCGTTATCTCCAACAAATAAATTAGCCCGTAGGAGCTGCCGAAGGCTGCGATCTTTGATCTTGCCCTTCGATTGATATTGCCAGTTTGTCGGCCCGGCGTGGGGCAAGTTGAATCCCGGACAGCAAAACGCCCCGGCATCGGTGGATGGCAGGGCGTTTGGTGGTGTTGTTCCGGGCCTCATCGCGAGCAGGCTCACTCCCACAGGATTGATGGTGTTGCTGCAATCTCCAATTCACCATCAATCCCACAGGATTGATGGTGTTGCTGCAATCTCCAATTCACCATCAATCACTGTGGGAGTGAGCCTGCTCGCGATGGCCGCGACTCGGTCTCAGCCGGAATGCCGCACCATGTCCACATGCGGAATCCCTGCTTCCAGAAACTCCTCACTGACCAGGCTGAAGCCCAGGCGCTCATAGAAGGCCGTGGCCTGCACTTGTGCGCTGAGCATCTGCTGCTTCAAGCCGCGCTTCTCGGCTTCACCGATCACTGCCTGCATCAGCGCATCGCCAACCTTCAAACCGCGCCAGTCTTTCAGCACCGACACCCGACCGATGTGACCATCGGCCAGCAACCGAGCGGTGCCAATCGGGAAGTCGCCTTCGAAGGCCAGAAAATGCACCGCTGTCGCGTCGTCTGCATCCCATTCCAGTTCAGGTGGAACGGATTGCTCGGCGATGAACACCGTCTCACGAATGCGCCGGATCTCGGCGTTGTCCTTTTGCCAGTCTGCGACACGTACGTGAATTTTATTCATCAGCAAACCCCAGGCTTCCTTGCTTGATCAGTTCACACAGCAGGCCGCGACCGTCTTCATAGTTCAGCCAATCGCCAAGGTTGTCGATGTGCAGCGCATCTGCGGCGCAAATCATCTTCAGCAGCTCGCGCAGTTTGCCCGGCAGGTAACGGCTCTGGCCGCTGGCGAACAGCAGCAAGTCGTCATCGACTTCGGACCAGGCCAGGCGCGCACTCGGGTTGCGAATCAGCACCGCGCCTTGCTCAAGGCTGGCGAGCAGGTCTTCTTCTTCGATTTCTTCCGGGCCGACCACCAGTTCCGGGTAGCGCGGCTCGGTCATGAACTGGCCGAACCAGGTCAGCAACAAACGCTCGTCGCTCATGTGTTCGGACAGCAGGCTCTTCAAGCGATCAAGGGCATCGTGCTGGATCTGGTGCGGGTCGACGGCAGGCAGCGCATCGGCGTCGGTGTAACGCTCTTCGTCAGTCAGGAACTGGCTGAGGAAGTCGGTGAAGTGGGTCAGTACTTCAGCGGCGCTCGGCGCACGGAAACCCACCGAGTACGTCATGCAGTCATCGATCGCTACGCCGCAATGAGCCAGGCGCGGTGGCAGGTAAAGCATGTCGCCCGGTTCCAGAACCCATTCATCGGTGGCCTGGAAATCGGCAAGAATGCGCAAGTCGGCATGTTCCAGCAGCGGGCTCTCGGAATCGCACATCTGGCCGATTTTCCAGTTGCGCTTGCCGTGGCCCTGCAGCAGGAACACATCGTAGTTGTCGAAGTGCGGACCCACGCTGCCACCGGGAGCGGCGAAGCTGATCATCACGTCGTCGATGCGCCAGCTCGGCAGAAAGCGAAACTGCTCGAGCATCTCGCTGACTTCTGGCACGAACTGGTCGACGGCTTGTACCAACAGGGTCCACTCGGTTTCCGGCAATTTGCTGAATTCGTCTTCAGCGAACGGGCCGCGGCGCAATTCCCAGGGGCGCTCGCCGTGCTCGATCACCAGGCGCGATTCAACTTCTTCTTCCAGCGCCAGGCCGGCCAGTTCGTCGGCATCGATCGGGCTTTCGAAATCAGGGATTGCCTGGCGGATCAGCAGCGGTTTTTTCTGCCAGTAGTCGCGCAGGAACTCGCGCGCCGTGATGCCACCCAGAAGTTGAAGAGGAATATCAGGATTCATGTGTAACCTATTGAAAAAAAGTATTTTTCAGACGGGAATAAAAACGCCCGGCGCAGCCGGGCGTCTCAAACGGGTACAGCGGTCGATCAGATTCGTTTGGCTTGTGCCACAGCGTTGCCGATGTAGTTGGCCGGGGTCAGCAATTTCAGCTCGGCCTTGGCCGCGGCTGGCATGTCCAGACCGTCGATGAAAGTTTGCAGCGCTTCAGGGCTGATGCCCTTGCCACGGGTCAATTCTTTCAGCTTTTCGTACGGGTTTTCGATGTTGTAGCGACGCATGACCGTCTGGATCGGCTCGGCCAGTACTTCCCAGCACGCATCCAGGTCAGCGGCGATCTTCTGCGCGTTGAGCTCCAGTTTGCTGATGCCTTTGAGGCTGGCTTCGTAGGCAATCACGCTGTGCGCGAAACCGACACCGAGGTTGCGCAACACGGTGGAGTCGGTCAGGTCACGCTGCCAGCGCGAGATCGGCAGCTTGCTCGCGAGGTGCTGGAACAGCGCGTTGGCGATGCCCAGGTTGCCTTCGGAGTTTTCGAAGTCGATCGGGTTGACCTTGTGCGGCATGGTCGACGAACCGATTTCGCCAGCGATAGTGCGCTGCTTGAAATAACCCAGGGAAATGTAGCCCCAGATGTCCCGGTCGAAGTCGATCAGGATGGTGTTGAAGCGCGCGATTGCGTCGAACAGCTCGGCGATGTAGTCGTGCGGTTCGATCTGCGTGGTGTACGGGTTGAAGCCCAGGCCCAACTCGTCTTCGATGAAGGCGCGGGCGTTTTCTTCCCAGTCGATTTCCGGATAGGCCGACAGGTGTGCATTGTAGTTGCCGACAGCGCCGTTGATCTTGCCCAGCAGAGGGACGGCAGCGACCTGAGCGATCTGACGCTCCAGGCGGTAAACCACGTTCGCCAGCTCTTTGCCCAGGGTGGTCGGCGACGCCGGCTGACCGTGGGTGCGCGACAGCATCGGCACGTCGGCGAAACGGATGGCCAGCTCGCGGATGGCCTCAGCGGTCTGGCGCATCAGCGGCAGCATCACATCATCACGGCCTTCGCGCAGCATCAACGCGTGGGACAGGTTATTGATGTCCTCGCTGGTGCAGGCAAAGTGGATGAATTCGCTGACAGCGGCCAGTTCCGGCAGCTTGGCCGCCTGCTCTTTGAGCAGGTATTCGATCGCTTTGACGTCGTGGTTGGTGGTGCGCTCGATCTCTTTGACGCGCTCGGCGTGATCCAGAGAGAAGTTTTCCGCCAGGGTGTTCAGCACAGCGTTGGCTCCGGCGGAAAACGCCGGCACTTCGCTGATGGCAGAGTGAGCGGCCAGGCGCTGGAGCCAGCGCACTTCAACCAGAACGCGAGCACGGATCAGGCCGTACTCGCTGAAAATTGGGCGCAGGGCCTGGGTTTTGCCGGCGTAGCGGCCGTCAACAGGGGAAACCGCAGTGAGCGAAGAAAGCTGCATGGGGTGTTCTCGGACAGTCGGGCAACGAAATGGGGCGCGTATCATACATGAAAAAATTCGCCGGTCCGTTGCCAACTGACCAGCGTCTTACGCGTTACAGACTACAAAGGGTGGCTCAGCCGTTGCGCATCAGCGGGTACAGCTCTTTGAGCAATTTGCGACGGCTGATCACCAATTGCCAGCGATGACCACCCAGCTGCCGCCACAGGCGCGCCGAACGAATACCGGCGAGCAGCAAGGCGCGGATCTTGGAAGCATTGCTCGGTTGCTGCAGGTTGCGCATGTCACCGTGCACCTGAATTCGCTGGCGCAGGGTGCTCAGGGTGTCCTGATACAGCGCGCCGCAGGCCGCGATGACGTTTTCGTGCGCCGTACCGAAGTGCTCGACCTGAGACTGGATCTGCGGCAGCCGTTTGCCGATCTCGTCCAGCATGTCGTCGCGCTTGGCCAATTGCCGTTCGAGGCCGAGCATCGCCAAGGCGTAACGCAACGGTTCGCGCTGCAAGGTGCTCGGATCACGCTCGAGGGCGCCGATCAGGGCGCGATAACCCTCGCGCAGATTGAGGTCGTCGCCGCCGTAAACTTCCAGCGTGTCTTTGGGGTCGCGGATCAGCAGGCTGCCGAGCATGCAGGTCAGACCGGCTTCGGTGGTCTGCCCGGTCTTGGCGATCTTGTCGACGAGCACGGCGGCGAGAAACACGCCACCCAGCGCCGTCAGTTGCTCCTGAGTCGGATTCATTGAGCTTGGCTCTGGGAAGGCTGGCTGCTGGTCCACGGCTCGGCCACTTCGATCACGCCGCCGCCGAGGCAGATTTCACCGTCGTAGAACACCACGGACTGACCGGGTGTGACTGCGCGCTGCGGGTCATCAAAGGTAGCGCGGTAACCGCTGGCGGTTTTTTCCAGCGTGCAGGGCTGGTCGCTCTGGCGGTAACGCACTTTGGCGGTCAGCTGACGGGGCTCGCTCAGATCGATCGGGTTGACCCAATAGATGTCCGAAGCGAGCAGGGCGCGGGAGAACAGGTACGGGTGATCGTTGCCTTGGCCGACGATCAGTTCGTTGTGTTCCAGATCCTTGATCAGCACGTACCACGGCTCGTCACCGGCGTCTTTCAAGCCGCCGATGCCCAAACCCTGACGCTGGCCGATGGTGTGATACATCAAGCCGTGGTGACGGCCGATCACTTCACCTTCGGTGGTCTTGATCTCGCCGGGCTGGGCCGGCAGGTATTGCTTGAGGAAATCGCTGAAGCGGCGTTCGCCGATAAAGCAGATGCCGGTGGAGTCCTTTTTCTTCGCGGTGGCGAGGTCGTGTTTCTCGGCGATCGCGCGCACTTCGGGTTTTTCCAGCTCGCCGACCGGGAACAGCGTCTTGGCGATCTGTTCGCCGCCGACGGCGTGCAGAAAATAGCTCTGATCCTTGTTCGGATCCAGGCCCTTGAGCAGTTCGGTACGGCCATCAATATCGCGACGGCGCACGTAGTGACCGGTGGCGATCAGGTCGGCGCCAAGCACCATCGCGTAGTCGAGGAACGCCTTGAACTTGATCTCGCGATTGCAGAGGATATCCGGGTTTGGCGTGCGACCGGCCTTGTATTCGGCCAGGAAGTGCTCGAACACGTTGTCCCAGTACTCGGCGGCGAAGTTGGCGGTGTGCAGCTTGATACCGATCTTGTCGCACACGGCCTGAGCGTCCGCCAGGTCGTCCATCGCGGTGCAGTATTCCGTTCCATCGTCTTCTTCCCAGTTCTTCATGAACAGGCCTTCCACTTCGTAACCCTGCTCGATCAGCAGGAGAGCGGAAACGGAAGAGTCCACGCCGCCGGACATACCGACAATGACGCGCTTCTTTTGTGTGTCAGAAGGGGCTGGATCACGCATAGGGATTCAACGAGTGTCTTGAAAAAGGACGCGATTCTAGCAGGCCCAAGGCCACAAGGCTAAAGAGAAGGGCGGATCAATTCGAGGCCGAAGTGTTTGCCGTCCAGATAATCATCGATGCAGCGGATGATCAGCTCACTGCGCCAATTGCCCCGCTGTTCGATTAATTCCTCCCGCGTCAGCCACTTGGCGCCGACGATGCCGTCGTCAAGCTGATAGTCGGGATGATGCCTGATTGGCTTGGCGGTGAAACAAATCCGCTGATAGGTCACGCCGTTGCTCGGTGCGGTGTAAAGGTAAATGCCCACGACGCTGGTGGGTTCGACGTCCCAGCCGGTTTCTTCGAGGGTCTCGCGGACGACGGCGTCGATCAGGGTTTCATCAGGGTCGAGGTGGCCTGCGGGCTGATTGAGCACAACGCGCCCGCCTTTATGTTCTTCGACCATGAGGAAGCGGCCGTTGTCTTCGACGATAGTGGCGACGGTGATGTGGGGTTTCCAGTCCATAAAAAATCCTCGATTTCAAATGCGCAAAAAATTTCAATGCAGGAACCGGCCCTTGTGGGAGCGAGCCTGCTCGCGAAAGCGCTGGGTCAGACGAACCGGTGTTGAATGATATATCGCTTTCGCGAGCAGGCTCGCTCCCACAGGGAGGGTTTTGCCAGTTAGGTTGGGTAGAAGGCAGAAACAAAAACCCCGGCACTGGGCCGGGGCTTCTTTGCATCCTTACAACCTTACACCAGCGCAGCAATCGCCGCGTTGAAGGTGTTGCTCGGGCGCATGGCCTTGCTGATCAGCTCGGCATTGGCGTGGTAGTAACCGCCGATGTCTACTGGCTTGCCCTGAACGGCATTGAGCTCGGCAACGATGGTCGCCTCGTTCTCGGTCAGAGTCTTGGCCAGATCGCCGAACTGCGCTTGCAGTGCCGCGTCTTCGGTCTGGGCGGCCAAGGCCTGAGCCCAGTACAGCGCCAGGTAGAAGTGGCTGCCGCGGTTGTCGATATTGCCGACTTTGCGCGATGGCGACTTGTTGTTGTCGAGGAACTGGCCAGTGGCCTGATCCAGGGTCTTGGCCAGCACCAGCGCTTTCGGGTTGTTGTACGTCACACCCAGATGCTCAAGGGATGCGGCGAGGGCGAGGAACTCACCCAGCGAATCCCAGCGCAGGAAGTTTTCTTCCAGCAGTTGCTGAACGTGCTTCGGTGCCGAACCACCAGCGCCGGTTTCGAACAGACCACCGCCATTCATCAGCGGTACGATCGACAGCATCTTGGCGCTGGTGCCCAGTTCCATGATCGGGAACAGGTCAGTCAGGTAGTCGCGCAGCACGTTGCCGGTCACCGAGATGGTGTCCTTGCCGTCGCGAGTGCGCTTCAACGTGAACTTCATCGCGTCGACCGGCGCCATGATCTGGATATCCAGACCGGCAGTGTCGTGATCCTTCAGGTAAGCCTGAACTTTCTCGATCACTACGCCATCGTGAGCGCGCATCGGGTCGAGCCAGAAAATCGCCGGCGTGCTGCTCGCGCGAGCGCGGTTCACGGCCAGTTTGACCCAGTCCTGAATCGGCGCGTCTTTGGTCTGGCACATGCGGAAGATGTCGCCGGCTTCAACCGATTGCTCCAGCAGCAGGGTGCCTTTGCTGTCGGTGACGCGGACAACGCCGTTGGTCTTGATCTGGAACGTCTTGTCGTGCGAGCCGTACTCTTCGGCTTTTTTCGCCATCAGGCCAACGTTTGGCACGCTGCCCATGGTGGTCGGATCGAAGGCGCCGTTGACCTTGCAGTCTTCGATTACTGCCTGGTAGATGGTGGCGTAGCTGCGATCCGGGATCACCGCCTTGGTGTCGTGCAACTGGCCGTCGGTGCCCCACATCTTGCCGGAGTCACGGATCATCGCCGGCATCGAGGCGTCGACAATGACGTCGCTCGGCACGTGCAGGTTGGTGATGCCTTTGTCGGAGTTGACCATCGCCAGCGACGGACGCACAGCGTAGACGGCCTGGATGTCCGCTTCGATCTGCGCTTGCTGCTCGGCCGGCAGGGCTTTGATGCGAGCGTAGAGGTCGCCGATGCCGTTGTTCAGGTTGAAGCCGATCTGTGCCAGCACGTCTGCGTGCTTGGCCAGCGCGTCTTTATAGAACTCGGCAACGATCTGGCCGAACATGATCGGGTCGGAGACCTTCATCATGGTGGCTTTGAGGTGAACCGACAGCAGCACACCCTTGGCTTTGGCGTCTTCGATTTCCGAAGCAATAAACGTGCGCAGCGCGTTTTTTCTCATGACTGCGCAATCGAGGATCTCACCGGCTTGCACGGTGGTCTTTTCTTTCAGGACGGTGGTGGTGCCGTCTTGAGCGATCAGTTCGATTTTAACCGCGTCAGCCGCGTCGATCAGGGCCGCTTTCTCGCTGCCGTAGAAATCACCGGTGCTCATGTGCGCAACGTGCGACTTGGAGTCTTTGGCCCAGGCGCCCATTTTGTGCGGGTGCTTGCGCGCGTAATTCTTGACGGACAATGGCGCGCGGCGATCGGAGTTGCCTTCGCGCAGAACCGGATTCACGGCGCTGCCCTTGATCTTGTCGTAACGCGATTTGGCTTCTTTGTCAGCGTCGCTGGTCACGGTTTCCGGGTAGTCCGGCAGCGCGAAGCCCTGGGCTTGCAGCTCTTTGATCGCGGCTTGCAGTTGCGGAACCGAAGCACTGATGTTCGGCAGCTTGATGATGTTGGCTTCAGGCGTAACGGCCAGGTCGCCCAGTTCGGCGAGGTGGTCGGCTACGGCTTTGTCACCCAATTGCTCGGGGAAGCTGGCCAGGATGCGCCCTGCAAGAGAGATATCGCGGGTTTCCACGGCGATATCAGCCGAAGCGGTGAAGGCTTCTACGATAGGCAACAGTGAATAGGTGGCGAGGGCTGGGGCTTCGTCGGTGAAGGTATAGATGATCTTCGAGCGGGTGGGCATATTCGGATTAACTCTCTCTTCTTTGCTAAAGCGTGCGCAGAAACTCGAGGGGCGCCGGGTAAGCGCGTTCGTTCAAAGTCATCCATGAGCCGAATGTCGAGATTTGTGCGCGGTGATGTTGGGTGCATCAGTCGAGCGGCAAGCGGGTGGACTGCGATAACAGTCCTGCTTTTCAGGCTGGAAGTCTCGTCGTAGAGAGGTCGGCCGTCGTGACTCTGTGGTCAGCGGGCGGCATTATACATAGGTAGCTGGCAATCTGCCGATGGTTCATAGGTAACGATTCTCGTCCATTGGTCTAAAGGTCGCAGGGCAACAGGGCGCGTAGAGTCGTCGAACGTGCTTGAGTTTGGCGCTTTTCCCTTTGCTTTCAGGCTTGTACGTCGCGAACGGCGCAGCTTTGCGGCAGATGGGTGGAACATAGGGTTTGCGTGCTGATTCAACTGGGGTACGCTCGAACGAAGCCAGATGTTCAATCCAAACAATGGAGTTCAGCATGGGATACAAGAAGATTCAGGTTCCAGCCGTCGGCGACAAAATCACCGTCAACGCGGACCATTCTCTCAATGTTCCTAACAACCCGATCATCCCCTTCATCGAAGGTGATGGTATTGGTGTTGATATCAGCCCGGTCATGATCAAGGTTGTCGATGCTGCTGTTAAGAAGGCTTACGGCGGCGAGCGCAAAATTTCCTGGATGGAAGTCTACGCCGGGGAGAAAGCGACTCAGGTTTACGATCAGGACACCTGGCTACCTCAGGAAACCCTCGACGCAGTCAAGGATTACGTGGTTTCCATCAAAGGCCCGCTGACCACGCCGGTCGGTGGCGGCATCCGTTCGCTGAACGTGGCACTGCGTCAGCAGCTCGACCTTTATGTATGCCTGCGCCCGGTGCGCTGGTTCGAAGGCGTGCCTAGCCCGGTGAAAAAGCCAGGCGACGTCGACATGACGATCTTCCGCGAAAACTCGGAAGACATTTATGCCGGTATCGAGTGGAAGGCCGGCTCGCCGGAAGCAACCAAAGTCATCAAGTTCCTCAAAGAAGAAATGGGCGTCACCAAGATCCGTTTCGACGAAAACTGCGGTATCGGCGTCAAGCCGGTTTCCCTGGAAGGCACCAAGCGTCTGGCGCGCAAGGCCCTGCAGTATGTGGTCGACAATGACCGCGACTCGCTGACCATCGTGCACAAAGGCAACATCATGAAGTTCACCGAAGGTGCCTTCAAGGAATGGGCCTACGAAGTGGCGGCTGAAGAGTTCGGCGCGACGTTGCTCGACGGTGGTCCGTGGATGCAGTTCAAAAACCCTAGAACCGGCAAGAACGTTATCGTCAAGGATGCCATTGCCGACGCCATGCTCCAGCAGATCCTGCTCCGCCCGGCCGAATACGATGTGATCGCGACCCTGAACCTGAACGGCGATTACCTTTCCGACGCCTTGGCGGCAGAAGTGGGCGGTATCGGTATTGCGCCGGGTGCCAACCTGTCCGACACCGTGGCCATGTTCGAGGCCACCCACGGTACTGCGCCGAAATACGCCGGCAAGGACCAGGTCAACCCGGGTTCGCTGATCCTGTCTGCCGAGATGATGTTGCGTCACATGGGCTGGACTGAAGCAGCTGACCTGATCATCAAGGGCACCAACGGCGCGATTTCGGCCAAAACCGTGACCTATGACTTCGAACGTCTGATGGATGGCGCGAAGCTGGTGTCGTCTTCCGGTTTCGGTGATGCGCTGATCTCGCATATGTAAGCGAGCGCGCATAAAAAAACCGCCTTCGGGCGGTTTTTTTCGATCTGCTGTTGTCAGCCAGACACCGCCTCAGCGGGGTTGGCGATTGTTGTCTGCGGCTTGCTCGCCTGCTCGACGACAGCCGTTATGTTCACGGCATGCAACCCTTTGGGACCCTGGACGATTTCGAAATTGACCAGCTGCCCTGCCTTGAGGGTTTTGTAGCCGTCCATTTGTATAGACGAATAATGCGCAAAGAAATCAATGGTACAACCATCCTCGTAGCGGCCTTCGGCGGCATCAGCGTTGATGAACCCGAACCCCTTGGCGTTGTTGAACCATTTGACCTTACCGACTGACATGCTCATATCCCTCTGCAACAGACTCCATCACTGGAGTATCATCCAGTACATCCGCAGTCGAACCTGTGAAATAAGTTTGACTCCGCGGACCTTTTTTACCCACTGTGGGCTCTATTGGTTGTAACACCGTTTTGCTGATAGTCAAGGTGACCAGGCAGTCGGAGTTGAAATCGTTCAAAGCCGTCCCCACTACTGTATTCGCACAACTGACGAACCTTTCTTTCCATGCATGCAATCAGCCAGATTCGACTAACATTCAATCAGGATCGCCCGACTCTCCAAAAAGATCGCCCGGAGGAACACGACGACGATTCCGCAGGCATTGCTGTTCAGGAGGCCAAGCCTGCTTTACAGGCGCCGCCGATGTACAAGGTGGTTTTGTTCAATGATGACTACACACCGATGGATTTCGTCGTCGAAGTGCTCGAGGTGTTTTTTAACCTGAATCGTGAGCTGGCGACCAAGGTCATGCTGGCCGTCCATACAGAAGGACGGGCAGTATGTGGAGTGTTTACCCGCGACATCGCCGAGACCAAGGCCATGCAGGTCAACCAGTACGCCAGGGAAAGCCAGCATCCGCTACTCTGTGAAATCGAGAAGGACGGTTAATCGCCGACCACTTGGGTATGAGGTGAAGCTATGTTAAACCGCGAGCTCGAAGTCACCCTCAATCTTGCCTTCAAAGAGGCACGTTCGAAGCGTCATGAATTCATGACCGTCGAGCACCTCTTGCTGGCCCTATTGGATAATGAGGCTGCCGCCACCGTATTGCGTGCGTGCGGCGCCAACCTCGACAAACTCAAGCATGATCTGCAAGAGTTCATCGACTCTACTACGCCGTTGATCCCCCTTCATGACGAGGATCGCGAGACCCAGCCAACCCTGGGCTTCCAGCGCGTTTTGCAGCGTGCAGTGTTTCACGTGCAGAGCTCGGGCAAGCGTGAAGTAACCGGTGCCAATGTGCTGGTTGCAATCTTCAGTGAGCAAGAGAGTCAGGCGGTGTTCCTGCTGAAACAGCAGAGCGTTGCGCGCATCGATGTCGTCAACTACATCGC
Source organism: Pseudomonas sp. Ant30-3 (assembly GCF_000690905.1). Lineage (GTDB taxonomy): Bacteria > Pseudomonadota > Gammaproteobacteria > Pseudomonadales > Pseudomonadaceae > Aquipseudomonas. The sequence goes on from NZ_JMCL01000107.1 coordinate 51,351, forward strand.
TCACGGCATTTCGAAAGTGCCGGGGCATGGCGATCACTCTGAAGGTGAACAAGATATGCAGGACGACGAGGGCGGTGAGTCTTCTTCTTCAGGCAATCCTCTGGATGCTTATGCCAGCAACCTCAATGAACTCGCACGCCAGGGTCGAATCGATCCATTGGTTGGCCGTGAGCTGGAGGTAGAGCGTGTCGCGCAGATCCTCGCGCGCCGTCGCAAAAACAATCCGTTGCTGGTCGGCGAGGCAGGCGTGGGCAAAACCGCGATCGCCGAAGGCCTGGCCAAGCGCATTGTCGACAATCAGGTGCCGGACCTGCTGGCCAACAGCGTGGTGTATTCGCTGGATCTTGGCGCATTGCTGGCCGGGACCAAGTACCGCGGTGATTTCGAGAAGCGCTTCAAGGCGTTGCTCAATGAGTTGAAAAAACGTCCACAGGCGATCCTGTTCATCGACGAGATCCACACCATCATCGGTGCGGGTGCTGCGTCTGGTGGCGTGATGGATGCTTCGAATCTGCTCAAGCCGCTGCTGTCCTCGGGCGATATTCGCTGCATCGGTTCGACTACGTTCCAAGAGTTTCGCGGGATCTTCGAGAAGGATCGGGCGTTGGCCCGGCGCTTCCAGAAGGTTGACGTATCGGAACCGTCGGTGGAAGACACCATCGGTATCCTGCGCGGGCTGAAGGGGCGTTTCGAAGCGCACCACAGCATCGAATACAGTGATGAAGCATTACGTGCCGCTGCTGAACTCGCTTCGCGTTATATCAATGACCGGCACATGCCGGACAAGGCTATCGACGTGATCGACGAGGCGGGCGCCTATCAGCGTCTGCAGCCGGTCGAGAAGCGTGTGAAGCGCATTGAAGTGCCGCAGGTCGAGGACATCGTTGCGAAAATCGCGCGGATTCCGCCTAAGCACGTCAATACCTCGGATAGAGAGCTGCTGCGTAACCTTGAGCGTGACCTGAAGCTGACCGTATTTGGCCAGGATGCTGCGATCGACTCGTTGTCGACCGCGATCAAGCTGTCCCGTGCCGGTCTCAAGTCGCCTGACAAGCCAGTCGGTTCGTTCCTGTTCGCAGGGCCGACCGGCGTCGGTAAAACCGAAGCGGCGCGTCAGCTGGCCAAAGCGCTGGGGATCGAGCTGGTTCGCTTTGACATGTCCGAGTACATGGAGCGCCACACCGTATCGCGTCTGATCGGTGCGCCTCCGGGGTATGTCGGCTTCGATCAGGGCGGCCTGTTGACCGAAGCCATCACCAAGCAGCCTCACTGCGTGTTGTTGCTCGATGAAATCGAGAAGGCGCACCCTGAAGTCTTCAACCTGCTTCTGCAGGTGATGGACCACGGCACGCTCACCGATAACAACGGGCGCAAGGCAGATTTCCGTAACGTAATCGTCATCATGACGACCAACGCCGGTGCCGAGACTGCGGCGCGCGCTTCGATCGGTTTCACCCATCAGGACCACTCGTCTGATGCGATGGAAGTGATTAAGAAGAGCTTCACGCCGGAATTCCGCAACCGTCTGGACACCATTATCCAGTTTGGTCGCCTCAGTCATGAGGTTATCAAGAGCGTGGTGGACAAGTTCCTCACCGAGCTTCAGGCGCAGCTGGAAGACAAGCGCGTATTGCTGGAAGTGACCGATGCTGCGCGCAGTTGGCTGGCGGCGGGAGGTTATGATGCGGCAATGGGTGCTCGACCAATGGCTCGTCTGATTCAGGAAAAGATCAAGCGTCCGCTGGCGGAAGAAATTCTGTTTGGCGAACTGGCCGAGCATGGCGGTGTGGTTCACATCGACATCAAGGACGGTGAGTTGACGTTTGACTTCGAGACGACGGCTGAGATGGCCTGACGTTTACCGCAACAATGCAAAAGGCGCCGCAAGGCGCCTTTTTGCTGTCTATCGAATCACCGCGATCCCTGTAGGAGTGAGCCTGCTCGCGATGGCCTCATGCCAGCCAATATTGGCGTCACTGACATACCGCCATCGCGAGCAGGCTCACTCCTACAAGGGGGCAATTAAATCGCAGGCAAACAAAAACGCCCGGCAGAACCGGGCGTCTTGTATTGACTTGATTAGCGAGCGCGGTAAGTGATACGCCCTTTGCTCAAGTCATAGGGCGTCAGCTCGACGCGCACTTTGTCGCCGGTAAGAATACGAATGTAGTTCTTGCGCATCTTGCCGGAAATATGCGCGGTTACGACGTGCCCATTTTCCAACTCCACACGAAACATGGTGTTGGGCAGGGTGTCGACGACAGTGCCTTCCATTTCGAAGCTGTCTTCTTTCGACATGCAGTAAAGCCCTCGGTGTCCAATGAATGGCCCGGTGCAACTGCGCCAGGCAAAAGCGGCGTGCATTGTGCCCGAAAAATGGGGTTTAAGCCAAGGGGTTCTAGTTCAGGATGACCCAACGCTGATTAATCAGCAGTTCAATGGGCCGATATTGCGTCTTGTAGCTCATCTTCTTGCAGTTCTTTATCCAGTAACCCAGGTAGACCGCTTCCAGTTGCAGTCGCTGAGCTTCGGCGATTTGCCAGAGGATCGCATAACGCCCCAGGCTGCGGCGTTCTTCGTCGGGCTCATAGAAGGTGTACACGGCCGACATGCCGTTGGGCAGCAAATCCGTCACCGCCACAGCCAGCAACCGGCCCTCAAGGCGAAACTCATAAAATCGCGAGAACGGCAAATCGCGCACCAGGAACGTCGAAAACTGATCGCGACTCGGCGGATACATATCGCCATCGGCGTGCCGCTGCTCGATATAGCGCTGGTAAAGATCGAAGTATTCTTCACTGAACTTCGGCTTGGCCGGACGCACTTGCAGATCGACGTTGCGCTTGAAAATGCGCTTTTGCTGACGATTGGGTGCGAACTGCGCCACGGGAATACGCGCAGGGACGCAGGCATTGCAGTTCTGGCAATGCGGCCGATAGAGATGATCGCCACTGCGCCGAAAACCCATTTCCGACAGATCCGCGTAGACATGCACATCCATGGGCTGGCTAGGGTCAAGGAACAGGGTCGTCGCCTGCTCTTCAGGCAGATAGCTGCAAGAGTGAGGCTGAGTGGCATAGAACTTCAACCGCGCCAACTCGGTCATGATCAACCCTCGGGATAAGCTTTTGTTAAGTGTAAGCCACGCACGCCAAAGTCGCTCAGCAAACCCAGCTGGCGCCGTTGGGCTGGTCGAGATGGCGGGCCAGATAGCCGGCAAATTCCCTGCGTGCAATCGCCCGGGCGCCAAGACTGTGCAGATGGTCTGTCGGCATCTGGCAATCGATCAGGACGAAACCCGAGTTTTTCAGATGACGCACCAGTGTGGCGAAGCCAAATTTTGAAGCATTGTCCGCGCGACTGAACATGGATTCGCCGAAAAACAGCTGCCCCATCGCCAAGCCGTAAAGTCCGCCGACCAGCAGTTCACCGTCCCAGACCTCGACCGAATGCGCATAACCACGCGCGTGCAATTGGAGGTAGGCGTCCTGCATGGCCTCCGTGATCCAGGTGCCGTCTGCATAGTCCCGGGGCGCGGCGCAGGCGCGGATGACCGCCGCGAAATCCTGATCGAAGGTCACCCGATAGCGTTGCTGGCGGAGCAATTTGTTGAGACTGCGCGAAACATGCAATTCGTCGGGAAACAGCACCGTGCGCGGATCGGGCGACCACCAGAGAATTGGCTGGCCCTCGGAAAACCATGGGAAGCAGCCGTGCCGGTAAGCCTGAATAAGACGATCAGCGCTGAGGTCGCCTCCCGCAGCGAGCAACCCGTTGGGATCGCGCATGGCTTTGTCCAGCGGCGGGAAACTCAGGGTATTGCGTTGTAACCAAGTCAGCATGGCATTCAGGCTTGCAGAAGGGGAGGGCGGGTGACGGGCCAGGGCCCGTCGTCAGTGTGCCGTCAAACGTACGGAATGTCCTTCAGGATAATCGCGACATAACAGGATGCAATCGCAACTTGGCCGCATCAACAAGGTCGTAAACGGGCTCGGCGGCAGAGTGCCAGAGGTGTCTTGCTGCAGCGGCCGCGCATCGCTTCGTCTATAACTTCACCTCATAAGCCTTTGTCACAAAAGAAAATGCGTGATCAAATTGAACCGCTGATTGAGGTTCATTGGACCGGGCGTACACGGCAGCCGAACCATGGCATCCGGCGAGCAAACCCGTACAATGCCGGCTTGTTACAGAATATTCAGTGCGCACTGTGTTTTTAAAAGTCTGAACGCAGTGTTAAAAGTATTCCGGGTTGCCCCGGTTCACTGTTCGCCTGCCTTGATTGGGCAGTTTTTCATAGTCATTCAACAGATGGACGCGCCGTTGGCGCAGGAATAGAAGCGTTTTGAAGAAATCCACCGCAGCACCTAAACCAGCCGTCGTGCCGCTCTGGCGCCAGCAACTGCACTACCGACTCAAGGAAGGTGCATTGATCGCCATTGGCGCCCTGTGCCTGTTCCTGATGATGGCCTTGTTGACCTACGGCAAGGACGATCCGGGCTGGAGCCATAACAGCAAGATCGACGACGTGCAGAATTTCGGCGGTCCCGCGGGTTCATACAGCGCCGACATCCTGTTTATGGTGCTGGGTTACTTCGCCTACATCTTCCCGTTGTTACTGGCGGTCAAGGCGTATCAGATCTTCCGCCAGCGGCATCAACCCTGGGAATGGAGCGGCTGGCTGTTTTCCTGGCGTCTGATCGGCCTGGTGTTTCTGGTCCTGTCCGGTGCTGCGCTGGCTCATATCCATTTTCATGCCGCGACGGGTTTGCCGGCCGGCGCAGGTGGTGCGCTGGGCGAAAGCCTGGGCGATCTGGCCCGCAACGCGCTCAATATCCAGGGCAGCACCTTGCTGCTCATTGCCCTGTTCCTGTTTGGCTTGACGGTGTTTACCGACCTGTCGTGGTTCAAGGTGATGGACGTCACCGGCAAGATCACCCTTGATCTGTTCGAACTGTTTCAGGGTGCGGCCAATCGCTGGTGGGCCGCGCGCGTCGAGCGCAAACAACTGGTCGCGCAACTGCGAGAAGTCGACGATCGCGTGCATGATGTGGTCGCGCCAACGGTGACCGACAAGCGCGAGCAAGCCAAAGTCAAAGAACGCCTGATCGAGCGCGAACAGGCGCTGAGCAAGCACATGTCGGACCGCGAAAAGCAGGTGCCGCCGGTGATCGCCCCCGCACCGCCGAAGCCGTCCGCACCGAGCAAACGTGTAGAAAAAGAGAAGCAGGCGCCTTTGTTTGTCGACAGCGCGGTCGAAGGCACCTTGCCACCGATCTCGATTCTCGATCCGGCGGAGAAGAAGCAGCTCAACTATTCCCCGGAATCGCTGGCCGCCGTTGGCCATCTGCTGGAAATCAAGCTCAAGGAATTCGGCGTCGAAGTCTCGGTGGATTCGATTCACCCAGGCCCGGTGATTACCCGCTACGAAATTCAGCCAGCTGCCGGGGTCAAGGTCAGCCGCATTTCCAACCTGGCCAAAGACCTTGCGCGTTCGCTGGCGGTGACCAGCGTGCGGGTGGTGGAAGTGATTCCGGGCAAGACCACTGTCGGTATCGAGATTCCCAACGAAGACCGACAGATCGTGCGCTTCTCCGAAGTGCTGTCGACCCCCGAGTACGACAACTTCAAATCCCCGGTTACGTTGGCCCTCGGCCACGACATCGGCGGCAAGCCGGTCATCACCGATCTGGCGAAAATGCCGCACTTGCTGGTGGCCGGTACGACCGGTTCCGGTAAGTCCGTGGGCGTGAACGCGATGATCCTGTCGATCCTGTTCAAGTCCGGGCCGGAAGACGCCAAACTGATCATGATCGACCCGAAAATGCTTGAATTGTCGATCTATGAAGGCATTCCGCATTTGCTTTGCCCGGTCGTAACCGACATGAAAGACGCGGCCAACGCATTGCGATGGAGCGTGGCGGAGATGGAGCGTCGCTACAAACTGATGGCGAAAATGGGCGTACGTAACCTTGCCGGTTTCAATGCCAAGATCAAGGAAGCCCAGGACGCCGGCGAACCGCTGACCGATCCTCTGTACAAACGCGAAAGCATTCACGACGAAGCGCCGCTGCTGACCAAGCTGCCGACCATCGTCGTGGTCGTCGACGAATTTGCCGACATGATGATGATCGTCGGCAAGAAGGTTGAAGAGCTGATCGCCCGTATTGCGCAGAAGGCGCGTGCGGCCGGTATTCACTTGATTCTCGCCACCCAGCGACCGTCGGTGGACGTGATCACCGGTCTGATCAAGGCGAACATTCCGACGCGTATGGCGTTCCAGGTGTCGAGCAAGATCGATTCGCGGACCATCATCGATCAGGGCGGCGCCGAGCAATTGCTGGGCCACGGTGACATGCTCTACATGCCGCCAGGCACCAGCCTGCCGATTCGGGTGCACGGCGCATTCGTCTCCGATGACGAAGTGCACCGTGTGGTGGAAGCCTGGAAGCTGCGCGGCGCACCGGAATACAACGATGACATCCTCGCCGGCGTCGAAGAAGCCGGCAGCGGTTTTGAAAATGGCGGCAGCGGCGGTGGTGACGACGATGCAGAAACCGACGCGCTCTACGACGAAGCCGTGCAGTTCGTGCTGGAAAGCCGTCGGGCGTCCATCTCGGCGGTGCAGCGCAAGCTCAAAATCGGCTACAACCGCGCCGCACGCATGATCGAAGCCATGGAAATGGCCGGCGTCGTGACCTCCATGAACACAAACGGCTCGCGTGAAGTCCTGGCTCCGGGCCCGGTTCGCGACTGATCTGAAATTGAAGGGGTGGCGCCCTGTGGCGCCACCCGCACTCCCACGAATGTTATGAGGACTCCCATGCGTCTTATCCGCATGCTGTTGCTGCCGGTACTGGCTTTGACCACGCTCTCGGCCCACGCCGATGACAAGGACGTGACGCGTCTGACCCAACTGCTGGAAAAATCCCAGACCCTGTCCGCACGCTTCTCGCAGCTGACCCTCGATGGCAGCGGCACTCAGTTGCAGGAAACCACCGGCGAAATGTCGCTGCAGCGCCCGGGCCTGTTTTACTGGCACACCGATGCGCCGGCCGAGCAGACCATGGTCTCCGACGGCAAGAAAGTGACGCTGTGGGATCCGGATCTCGAGCAAGCCACCATCAAGAACCTTGATCAGCGCCTGACCCAGACGCCTGCCCTGCTGCTGTCTGGCGACGTGTCGAAGATCAGCCAGAGTTTCGACATTAGTGCCAAGGAAGCCGGCGGCGTGATTGATTTCACCCTGAAGCCGAAGACCAAAGATACCCTGTTCGACAGCCTGCGCCTGTCGTTCCGCAATGGTCTGGTCAATGACATGCAGATGATCGACAGCGTCGGTCAGCGCACCAACATCCTGTTCACCGGGGTGAAGGCCAACGAACCGATTGCCGCGTCCAAATTCAAGTTCGACATCCCGAAGGGTGCGGACGTGATTCAGGAATAAAACACAAGTCGAAAAGCGGGCTTTTGTGGCGAGGGAGCTTGCTCCCGCTGGACTGCGCAGCAGTCCCTTTTTGTTCAGGTAGAAAAGAGCGGGCGTTTCGCACTGGGGCGCCAGCCCGGCCCAGCGGGAGCAAGCTCCCTC
>NZ_JMCL01000108.1 GCF_000690905.1 Pseudomonas sp. Ant30-3
AGGCCACGTACCAGCCACTCGGCCATCACGTAAAAACTGTCAGCCCGCCATACCTGCGGGCTGGCGGGCTCGCTGCCGGGGTAGACGCTGGACTGTGTGGACATCAGCAATTGCCGGTGTTGCGCCAGTTGCTGACGGTCCACCTTGTGCTGTTGCGCCAGCGGATGGCCCACGCCGCACACTGTGACCATCTCGACGCTGCCGAGCACTCGTCGCTCCAGCGCTTCGGAAATCTGGTCGTGATAGAACAGCAAGCCCAGATCCGCCCTGCGCTCCACCAGTTTGCGTGCCACATCGCCCTGCGCGGCGCTGGTCAGTTGCACCTCCAGGCTGGGAAATTTATCGGCCAGCGCCTCGAAGCTCTCGATGATCGGCTGATACGGCATCGCTTCGTCCTGCGCCACCCGCAGGCGAGCCTCTTGGCCGCGCATCATCGCCAGCGCCCGACCATTGAGGCGCTCGCACTGGCGGAGCACTTCCCGCGCCTCGTCGAGCAAGGCAGTGCCCGCCTCGGTCAGCCTTGGCTGACGACCGCTGCTGCGCTCGAACAGGCCCACGCCCAGATCCGCTTCAAGCAATGCAATTGCGCTGCTGACCGCTGATTGCGCTTTACGCTGATCGCGCGCCACCGCCGAAAACGAGCGACGTTCCGCGACGCTGACGAACAGGCGTAGCTGTTCAAGATTCCACTGCATGCGCACCACCCATCTTCGAATCAGATAGGTAATGACTTTACCGCATCCAGGGAATCTCTAAAATGCCGACCTCATCAGCAACACTTCACACGAGGATGCCTCTATGACCGCTTATTACTACCTGGCCATTGCCATCTGCGCCGAAGTGATCGCGACAGTTTCGATGAAAGCCGTCAAAGGATTCAGCACGCCATTGCCGCTGATTCTGGTCATTGTCGGTTATGGCATTGCCTTCTGGATGCTCACCCTGGTGGTTCGCACCGTACCGGTGGGCGTGGCTTACGCGGTGTGGGCCGGCTTGGGGATCGTGATGGTCAGCGTCGCGGCGCTGTTCATTTACGGGCAGAAACTGGACGTGCCGGCGATGCTGGGGATGGCGCTGATCGTATTGGGCGTCGTCGTCATCCAGCTGTTCTCGAAAACCGCAGGGCATTAAAGCCCGAACTGCTATCTGTGGGAGTGAGCCTGCTCGCGATATCGGTTTACCAATCGACGCATTTGTTGCTGGGTATACCGCTATCGCGAGCAGGCTCACTCCTACAGGTCCATCGGCCGCTGCAAACTTCGAATCTGTATACTGCGCCCTCGTCTTGAACACTGAGGTCGCTGCATGCCATCTGTTATTTCCACGGACGTTCTAATTGTCGGCGCTGGTGTCGCCGGCCTCTGGCTGAATGCGCGCCTGCGCCGCCAAGGGTTTTCGACCGTGCTGGTGGAAAGCGCCACACTCGGTGGCGGGCAGAGCATAAAGTCTCAGGGGATCATCCACGGTGGCGCCAAATACGCGCTGCACGGCGCGCTGACCGGCGCCTCGGAAGCCATCGCCGACATGCCACGGCGCTGGCGTGAAGCCTTGGCTGGCGACGGCGAGCTGGACCTGTCCGGCGTGCGCCTGTTGTCCGATGCCCATTACCTGTGGTCCCCCGGCACCCTCGCCGGCAACCTCACCAGTTTCTTCGCCAGCAAGGCCGTGCGTGGCCGTGTCGATCAGGTCAAAGGTGACCAACTGCCGCCGGCCCTGCAAGACAAGCGCTTCAAGGGCAAGGTCTATCGACTGGCGGAACTGGTCGTGGACGTGCCGAGCCTGATCCAGCGGCTGGCCGATCTGGCGGGCGACGGTTTGCTCGCCGGTCACAGCATCGAACCGTTGCTCGAAGGTGGAAAACTGGTCGGACTGAAAGTCGATGAGCACGAGATTCGCGCGCAACGCATCGTCATCAGCGCCGGCGCCGGCACAGCGACTTTGCTCGAAACCCTCGGCATCAGCCGCCCGGCCATGCAACGCCGGCCGCTGCACATGATCATTGCCAAAGGCCCCGGCCTCAAACCGCTGTATGCCCACTGCCTGGGCGGCGGGACCAAACCGCGCATCACCATTACCACGCATCCGGCGGCTGATGGCCAATGGGTCTGGTACCTCGGCGGTGACATCGCCGAAACCGACGGGGTCAACCGTCAACCGGCCGAGCAAATTGCCACGGCGCAGAAAGAGCTCGGCCAATTATTGCCCTGGATCGACCTGAGCACAGCGCAGTGGGCGACATTGCGCGTGGACCGTGCCGAACCGCTGCAAACCGGCCTGACCCGCCCGGACAATGCTTTTCTGGCCGAAGAAGGCCGACTGCTGGTTGGCTGGCCGACCAAACTGGCGCTGGCACCGGACTTTGCCGATCGCGTTATCGCCAGCCTTGAGCGCGACGGCATCCAGCCGAGCCAGGCCGCGCCCCTGCCCGACTTGCCAAAACCACCGATAGGCGTGCCCGCCTGGGAGCAACTGCTGCCATGAGCCAACCGACACTGCACGAACTGCATCGCCCGCTGGGCAGCACTGGCCTTTCGGTTTCACCGCTGGGCCTGGGTACGGTCAAACTCGGCCGTGACCAGGGCGTGAAATACCCTATCGGTTTCAAGATTCCCGATGACGAAGAAGCACGCATGCTGCTCACGTTTGCCCGCAACCTGGGCATCAACCTGATCGACACTGCGCCGGCCTACGGTCAAAGCGAAGAACGCCTCGGCCCGTTACTGCGTGGCCAGCGTCAGGACTGGGTGATCGTCAGCAAGGTCGGCGAAGAGTTTGTCGACGGTCAATCGAGCCATGATTTCAGCGCCGCGCACACTCGCCTCTCCGTGGAGCGCAGTCTGCAACGCCTGGAAACTGATTTTATCGACCTGGTATTGGTGCACTCCGACGGCAACGATCTGGCGATTCTTGAAGGCTGCGAAGTTTACGCGACCCTCGCCGCACTCAAGGCCGAAGGCAAAATCCGCGGTTTCGGTTTCTCCGGAAAAACCGTCGAAGGAGGTCTGAAGGCTCTGGAGCGAGGTGATTGCGCGATGGTCACCTACAATCTGAACGAACAGAACGAGAAGCCGGTCATTGACTATGCTGCTGCACACGGCAAAGCCATCCTGGTGAAAAAAGCCCTCGCCAGCGGCCATGTCTGCCTGAGCCCGGGCGTGGACCCGGTGCGCGCCAGCTTCGAGCTGTTGTTTGAACATCCGGGTATTGCCAGTGCTATTGTCGGCACCATCAATCCGCTGCACCTCGCCCACAACGTCGCGACCGTTGCCAACGTCCTACGTAGAAACTGATGCCGCCCACGCGGCCTTAAGCAGGAGCCGACATGCCGCGCACGCTCATCAGAAAGAATCCGAGCAACTTCAAGACCCTGCCGTTATCTGTCGAAGCGACTCCCGAAGGCTTGAGTTATCAGAGCATCGGGATGCCGCTCAATTTCGCGCAAACCCTGCAACGCCGCCGCCCGGTCTCCGTCGACGACCCTGAACGGTTCACGCTTGAGCTGGCCAATCTTGGGGTGTCGGTGCGACTTACCCTGCATTGGCAGAATCGCGATTACTGGATTCTGGTGCGCCAGCGCCGGCAAGACCGTGGCGATGTGGTGCTCAAGCTGATCTCCGGGTACGTGCCGGCCCACGAACTGAACCTGCCGCTACACACCGCAATTCAGGAAATTGCCGAAGAATGCATGCTGGAAACCCCGGAGGGCTGGCTCGGCGGGCGCTTCAACGATACCTGGCTGCCGGCACCCTATGCTTCGGCGCTTCACTATCGCGAGGCGCTGCCGTTTCGTCTGACCCCGCTGTCCGGCGCGCCGAGGCCAGTACGCTGCGGCCAATTGCAACTGCTGGAGCGTCCGTGGGCGTATGTGCACTTGCCGACTGCTTCGCTGCAATTGATCTATGACTTGCGCCTCGAAGTGCCGAAAGAAGCCAAATCCCTGAGTCTGTTCCATGTTGACGAACGACTTGAAGGTGATCAACTGGTGACCCGACTTGATCGCAAGCGCCCCGATCTGTATCTGATGCCACTGCACGACGGTCAGCCGATGGCCGAACTGTATACGTTGAAAAAAGATCAGCTCTATCCGGCGAGTACCCGCGGCTTGTACCTGGCGGAAAGTTTTTCCCGGCAGGAGGGTTGGCTGGTGCGCGACGAGCGGATTCGCTGGAAGGATTGGGTGCGGCAGCAAGGTCTGAGCCCGCCGGGGAAAAATTCCGGGTTAGCCCGATTAGGCGGTAAAGCGAAGCAACTGCTGAAGAAAATCGTACCGCGAAAAAAGGTCAGCCCTTGAAAGCAAAAGATCGTCCATTCGGACGATCTTGATTTTACGATTCAGGTGATGCCGGAACAGCGACTACGACTTGCGGATTTTTTCGACAATTGCCGTGGTCGAGCTGTTTTCCACCAACCCCAGCACTTTTACGACCCCGCCATAAGCGCTGACGATGTCCGCGCCAACCACTTGATCGATACCGTAGTCGCCACCCTTCACCAGCACATCCGGCTTGACCTCGCGGAGCAGGTTTTCAGGTGTGCCTTCAGCAAAGCTGATCACCCAGTCCACCGCACCCAGACCTGCAAGTACAGCCATGCGGCGGTCAACGCTGTTGATCGGACGGCCCGGCCCTTTCAGACGGCTGACCGACGCATCGTCATTGACCGCGACAATCAGACGGTCGCCCTGGGCCCGTGCTTGCTCGAGGTAGGTTACGTGGCCGGCGTGCAGGATGTCGAAACAACCGTTGGTGAAGACGATCCGCTCTTTGTGCGCACGCGCATCGTCGACCGCCAGCAGCAGTTGTTCGAGGCCCAGCACGCCGCGCTCGGAACCTTCTTCACGCTGGATGGCGCGACGCAGCTCCGGGGCGCTGATGGCCGCTGTACCGAGTTTGCCAACAACGATGCCCGCTGCCAGATTGGCCAGGGCCACCGCGTGCGGCAATTCTTCACCTGCGGCGATGGCGGCAGCGAGGGTGGAAATCACCGTGTCACCGGCACCTGTCACGTCGAACACTTCGCGTGCGCGCGCTGGCAAATGCAGCGCCGGATAGTCCGGGCGCAGCAGGGTCATGCCGTGCTCGCCGCGGGTCACCAGCAAAGCGCCGAGATCCAGGTCCTGCATTAGCTGCGCACCCTTGCTCACGAGGTCGTGCTCGTCGGCGCAACCGCCGACGATGGTTTCGAATTCGCTGAGGTTTGGCGTAATCAGGCTGGCGCCCCGGTAGATCGAGAAATCCTTGCCCTTGGGGTCGGCCAGTACCGGAATGCCCCGGGCACGGGCGGCCTGAATCAGTACCTGGTGATTCTTCAGCGCGCCTTTGCCGTAATCGGACAGCACCAGCACCTTGATGCCTTCGAGCAGCTCGTCGACCTGCTCGGCTAACGCCAGCGCGTCGGTGGCAAAGGGTTCTTCGAAGTCGATACGCAGCAGTTGCTGGTGCCGGCTCATGACCCGCAGCTTGACGATGGTTGGCTGATGCGCAATGCGCTGAAAAAGAGCCCGTACGCCGGCGCCGTTGAGGCTATTGACCAGACTGTCGGCGGCTTCATCGTCGCCGGTCACGCCGACCAGGGAGGCAGGTGCGCCGAGAGCGGCAATGTTCAACGCAACGTTGGCGGCACCGCCCGGGCGGTCCTCGATTTGCTCGACCTTGACCACCGGAACAGGTGCCTCAGGGGAAATCCGCGAGGTACCACCATGCCAGTAACGGTCGAGCATGACATCGCCGACCACCAAGACAGGGGCTTGATCGAATCGCGGCATGGACAACTTCATGGAGCAACCCACATACAAAATGAACAGGGCCGCGATATTAGCACAGGGTTGGCCAGAGCTTGCGCAGCGGCTTTACCGGGCTGGAGTCAAGAAGTGTAAATGTTCACGTTCAAACAAGGACATCCGGGTACCTCAGGGTACACCGGATGTTTTTAGCGACGCGGAAAGCCGTTCAGCATGCCGCAGCGGCAATCAGGTGATGCCGTGCGGAGCAGGTTCGTCCAGACCCATGGCGTGCAAGCGCGAATAGTAACCGCCCTCGGCCAGCAGTTGAGCATGGGTACCCCGCTCGACGATTTCACCGTGATCCATGACCAGGATCAGGTCAGCCTTCTCGATGGTAGACAGGCGGTGCGCAATAACCAGTGTTGTGCGACCTTTCATGACCTTGTCCAGCGCCGCCTGGATGTGGCGCTCAGACTCTGTATCCAGGGCGGATGTGGCTTCATCAAGAATCAGCAGCGGGGCGTTTTTCAGCAGTGCCCGGGCAATCGCCAGACGCTGGCGCTGGCCGCCGGACAGCAATACGCCGTTCTCGCCGACATCCGTGTCCAGCCCTTGTGGCAGCTGAGCGATAAAGTCCATCGCATTGGCGTCTGCAGCGGCTTTCTCGATGTCCTCACGCGGTGCGCCGGCCAGGTCTCCATAGGCAATGTTATTGGCGACCGTGTCATTGAACAGCGTGACGTGTTGGGTCACCTGAGCGACATGGCGCCGCAGATTGCGCAGGCGATAGTCTTCGATTTCCACGTTATCGAGCAAAATCTCGCCGATTTCGTGATGATAAAAACGCGGAATCAGCGCGGCCAGTGTCGACTTGCCACTGCCGGAGCGCCCTACCAGCGCAATCATCTGCCCCGGCGCCGCTGTGAAGCTGATGTTTTTCAGCACTTCACGTTCTGTTCCAGGGTAAGTGAAGCTCAAGTTGCGGACTTCCAGATGTCCACTGACCCGATCTTTCTCGACAGTACCCTTATCAACTTCGGGTTCGACGTCCAGCTGCTCGAAAATACTTTCTGCGCCGGCGACGCCTTTCTGAATTGTCGAACTGACTTCCGACAGTTGCCGAATTGGCTTGGGTAACAGGCCGGCTGCGGTGATGTAGGCCACCAGGTCACCGGCAGTCGCATCGCCGCGCAGGAACAGCACAAGGAACATCAGCACCGCCATGGCGGTATAAATCACCAACTGCAGCATCGGGGTGTAGATCGCTCCCGTTTTGGTCATCCGAAGCTGTTTGTCGGTGTTGCTGTGGCTGGCGTTGGCAAAACGCTGCTGTTCGTAGCCTTCGCCACCGAAACTGCGCACCACGCGATAACCCTGAATAGTCTCTGACGCGACGTGCGTCACGTCGCCCATGGCCACCTGGATTTTCTTGCTCTGCTTACGAAATTTCTTGCTGGTATTGCCGACCATGAACGCAATTACCGGCAGAATTGCCAGCATCACCAGCGTCAGCTTCCAGTTCATCCACACCAAGTAGGCAAACAGGAACACCACGGTCAGCCCTTCGCGGATAACCACTTTGATGGCGTCAGTAGCGGCGCCGGTAACCATGGTCACGTTGAAAGTGATGCGTGAAATCAGGTGCCCGGAATTATGAGTGTCGAAATAACGGTTGGGCAGCACCAGCAACTTGTTGAACAGTTCGACGCGCAGATCGTGCACCAACCCCAGCGACACTTTCGCCAGATAGTAATTACCCAAAAACGACCCAAGGCCCTGCCATGCGGCAATCAGGATGATCAGCAGCGGCACCGCCATCAGCAGCTGCAGGTCTTTCAAATAGGGCACGTTGGGGAAGAGCACGGCTTCCGGGTTGCTCAAACCATCGACAAAATACTTGAGAATCCCCGCCAGCATTGGCTGGGTGGAGGCAAAGATCACGAAGCCCACGATACTCAGGAGGAAAAGGCCCACATAGGGCTTTACATACCCCAACAGCCGAAAATAAATTTTCAGGCTGGAATCCTGTCCCGCTTTGGGCGGTGCGTCACTCATCGTAGAGCTCACTGGTTAGGTAGAACGCGGAATTTTATCACAAGCATTGGGCTTGACCCGCACCCAGACCAAAACGCTGGCCAGGCCCACGGGCAGCCAAGTGATAAACCATTCGGGCCGGGGTGTTCCGGTCAGGTTGGCGGCATCGAATTGCAGGGCCAGCGAGGAAAACAACCAGATGCCGATAACGCCTTGCGCATAAATCGTTTCCCTGGCTTTCCAGGCCTCGCGCAGCACCGCCAGCCACACCGTGCACCACAACAACAGCCCCGGCAGCCCCAACTCGATGGCCACATGGGTGAACAGGTTGTGCGAGTGATCGAAGTACACACTGTCAGCGAACACCTTGTAGTTGCCGCCGAGACCGAGTCCGAGCCACGGATGCTCGCTAATCATCTGCAAACTAGCGACCAGGATCTGCGGGCGATAGGACACGCCACGCGCCAGGACCAGAGGTTCGAGCACCCAGAAAGCCAGCATTGCCACAACCAACGCAGAGACGGCGATGACCCGGCTGCGCTTGTCGCGACACCAGATCGGCATCGCAAGTACCGTGAGCAGCAGCGCCAACGCCGCGCCTCGACTCTGGCTGAGCATCACGAACACGCACAGGAAGCTCAGCGCTATCACCCAGCCCACCTGCATCCAGCGTGAGCGTGGCACCCAATGGAGCAGCCAGACGGCGGCCAGACCGATGACGTAACCGCCCAGAATCGGATGCGACAACTCGCCTAATCCTTCGACGCGCGCAACCCAGCCGTTCTGATTGATCCCGTAAAACCGGATAATGGCCATCAATGCCGTGACCGCCAACCCGATGCCGCCCCATTGCATGACGCGAATCACCCGCTCGGAGCGGCCATTGGCAAACACTGGAAAAAACAGCAAGAACAGCATGATGTAGAGCAGACGCTTGGCTTCACGACTGGGTTCTTCCGTATTCGTCCATGAAAGACTGATCAGCGACCAGATCAGCAACCCGAGCATCGGCAAATAAACCCAGCGTTGCTCACGGAGCAATTCCACGACCCGGACCCGCGCCGACCAGCAAAACACCAGGGCCGGCAACCAGAGCAAGGCGATCAGCCCTTGCTGAAAAACCTTGTTCGTAGGCGCTAGTGCGATGGCCAGCAGAAACCACAACAACCCCACCGTCATCCATGTTTGCGCCCAGCGTGTTTCGTGCATCAGATTGCTCCTGAGAGAGTCCACCCGATAACCCGGATGGTTAAAGCCGAAACTTTTCGGCATCATTGCCTGCTACTGTGCCCCGCCATTTCAACAAGGCTTCTCTACGATGCAATGCTCCCGCCTTCCGCAAGTCGCACTGGATCAGATGATTGAAGGCGCAAGAATACTGGAGGCCGACGGCTTTGGGCCGAAAGTCTACCTGTTACAGGATGGGAATATGCTCAAAGTGTTTCGGCGCAAGCGTCTTTTCTCATCAGCGCTGTTTCGTCCGTATTCGAAACGCTTTATCGACAATGTTGCCAAACTGCAAACGCGCGGCGTGCCGACCTTGCAAGTGCTGCGATTTCATCGACTGCCAGCTCCAGGCATGACCGCTGTGCTCTACCGACCCCTGGCCGGGGAGACCCTGCGACAGATTTCCGAAAAACAGGGTTTCGACTGGCAACAGGTGCTGCCGGCCCTGACCGGGTTGATACACCGGCTGCACCAGTCGGGGATCTATTTCCGCTCCTTGCATCTGGGCAACATCGTGGTCACACCGGACAACCAGATGGGCCTGATTGATGTAGCGGATATGCGCTTCTTCCGAGGACCTTTACCCAAGCACCTGGTCAAGCGCAACTTGCAACACTTCGCTCGCTATATTGCACGGGAGAAGCTGAACGACACCTTTCCAATGCAAGCATTGGAAAGGGCAGTGCTGGCATCATGAAAGCAATGCACGGGCGTCCTGACTGAAACGCAGCCAGGCGTCCTCGGGAGCCAGCACCCTGTATTGATCGGCGGCGATTTGTTCAGGGGAAACGCTGAAGGCATTGACGATGGCATCGCTCCAGCCACGCACATCGTCAATCGGGGCATACCAGCCGGCACTGGCCAGTTGTTCGCGAAATACCGGCAGCTCGCTGGCCAGCACGGGAACGCCCGCCATGACCGCCTCCTGCATGATCAGCCCCAACCCTTCGCTCAACGATGGAATCGCTACCCAGTCAAACGCCCGGTAAAGTAGCGCTGCGTCGTCCAGATGGCCCGGCAACGAGACGCTACTGCGCAAGCCCTGTTGCTCGACGCGCGCTTCAAGCGCGGCTCGCGCCGACCCTTCGCCAATGATCACCAGTCGCAGATCGGGACGCTCCTGTAGCGCTGCGGCAAAAGCGTCGAGCAGGCAGCCGAAGCCTTTTTCCGCGACCAGACGCCCCACCGCACCCAGCACCGGCGAGCCATCCTGGGGCAACCCCAACCGACTCCGGGCTTGCTGTCGAGAAAGTGCGGCCGCGCGAAAGGCCACAGGATCAAACGCGCTACGCAGCGTCTTGACCGGCATTTGCAGCTCCTGGCTCAACGAAGCTGCAAGCGTATTCGATACCGCAGCGAGGGTGAGTTGGCCAGGCGCAAGTCTGTGAAAGAGCGCCGGGTCAGCCGGATAGAGTCGTGACGACCCGTGAAAAATCACCACGGCGCGGATATGCGGCAGCGCTTGGAGTAAAGGCAACAAGATGCGCGCAACACCCAAGCCGTCAATCAGCAGCACGCGCGCATCGCTGTCCTTCAAAGCCTTGTGGAACCTGGCCAGCATCCAGGGTCTGGTCAAGCGCCAGAAATGGCGTCCCTTCAATCGGGCGGATGACAGCTTCCACTCCTTGGCTTCATCAACATTGCCGCCGCAACCGGCCGCCGAACCCTGCAGCAACCAGGTCTTGATCGGCATGGAAGGGTCCGCCTGGGACAATATCTGCTGATGCACCTTGTGAATCGAGGCAAACGGCGCTCCGCCGGCCCACATGACGTTGAGAATACTCATAGGCGGGGGAGCCAATGTCTGGAAATCTGCAAACGAGCTGCGGTGCACCTAGTTGATAAACCAGCCAATGCAGACTCCCAGCAACAAAAATAATGCGGACCTGATCTGTTCGCGACGACTGCGGCGCGCCTTGCGTTGCCGCTCGGCAGGCGTTTGCACGTGCTCACCGAAACCGGTATGCAAAACGGCGTCAGCCTCGAGCGTTACGGCGTTCAGGTTGAGCTGTGCATAGCGTTGCGAGAGCGCTTTCTCGCCACCGTGCGCGGAGAACGGGGCACACAAACGATACTCCTTGAGTCGGCGCAACCCGGGATTGAGCGAGAACCCCTGCCATTCCGGTTTTTCGGAGATCAGCGGGTAGCAGGCCACGCCGCCGATGACTTCCCTTTCTCCACGATGAATGTAGGGGCTGTGCACCTTCAAGTCGTAAATATAGTTGCGAAGCCAGACTTGGAGAATTTCCTCACGCGCATCGAGAATGGTCATGGAGTCTTCGACGAACCCCCAGCGATAGAACTGCCAGTCGTCTTCGCAATGGAAGATGTACGGCGTCTTGACGTGTTCATAGGCCAGGTCGATGGACGCCAGTTGACCCAGCTTCGGGCGATTGACGAATACCGTGCAATGATCCTTCCAGTGAGCGGGAATGATCGAGCGAACGCCCTCGTCGCCGGCATCTTCGGTGATGAACACCTCACGAATGGCAGCCGTATTGAATCGATCAAAGCTCTCGAGCGTCGCCTTGAGCAAATCCAGCCGGCCACAACTGGTGACCACCAATGTAATGTTGCTTTGTTGGGAAAATTGCACCTGATTCTCAATAAAGTCGAAGTCGGCAGCAATATCAATCGCCGAGTGAACCTTGTCAAATGCCCAGATTAAGGCGAACTGTCTGCAGGAAACTCAACGGCGCACGCGCACGCAATGCCGGCTCGAGTTCCTCAACGATCCGCTGACCGATACGTGCAAAGCTGAACTGGCTGACTGCCAGGTCACGACCGTTGCACGCAATACGCTCAGCCAGCTGCGGATCCGCGCGTAACCTGCGCAGCTTTTCCTGGAGTTGTGCAATGTCCTGATAGAACACCACGTTGTGCATATCCTCCAGGCCCAATGCATTACTTTCTGCCGCGCCCTGATCATAGGCGAGCAACACACAGCCGCAAGCCATGGCTTCGAAATTCTTGATCATGAACTCGCCCATGCCGACATCCGCGCTGACAAAAAAGCGTATGCGGTTGAGCGTGTCGCGGTACTCGTCACCTGAATTGGTGCGGGTGACCACCAAGGGTTCGACACGTGCCAACTCATCAAGCAATGCCTTGCGAGCGCTGTAGGCGGCGCTACTGGTGCTGCCTACAAACGCCAGTTCGATATCGCGCTCGCGGCCCTGGTCCTGCAACAACGCCTGGTCATAGCCCTTGGGAACGAACACGGCGTCAAAGCCTTCTGCGCGCAAGCGTTCGCCAACCACGAAACCGGAGGTGATGATTCGGGCCCACGGCATACGCCGATAATGCGCGCTGAACTTGCCGGTGTACTTGCAGGGAATGTAGTTCTGATAGGCGTCGTGCTCGAGAATCACCAGATTGGGGATTGTCCGAATGAACCCGGCCTGGCGAATCTCCTGCTTGAAGCGCAGAAAGAAAACGATGCGGTCATAGCGCGACACGTCGACCTCACGGCGGAAGTAGCCACGCAGGTTGCGTTGCTCCTCACTGCCGAGCCAGCGCATCTCGCATTCGCAGTGCGCGGCCACGCCTTCGTACAAGCGGTCGAGAATGGCTCGCTGATCTTTCTGGACCAGAAATAAAACTTTCATCGTCTTCCCTGCTTCAGCTTCAAGCCCTTGCCTCACGTTCAATGACGAAGGGCAGCTGCCAGAAAACGTCACGCACCGCGCGATCGGAAAAGCGCTCATGCAAGCGGTCGAGCATCAGCTGCGCACACTGCTGACGCTCCTGATCATCCATCGCGGCCAGACGTTGCAGGCCCTGAGCCATGCGCTCGGCATCGCCCAGCGGGAACAGAATGCCGACGCCTTCGACCACTTCCTTCGCACCGCCGCACGCGGTCACGAGCAAGGGCAAACCAGCAGCCATCGCCTCCAGCAACACCATGCCAAAGGGTTCGTGATCGGAGCTCAAGGCGAACACATCGAAGGCGCGAAAATAGCGCCGGGCCTCGGGAACCTGGCCAAGGAACAGCACACGGTCGGCGACCCCCAGTTCGCGGGCCAGCGTCTTCAGATCCTGCTCCAGCCGGCCAATGCCGAGAATCGCCAACTGGCTGTCCGTCGGCAAACCCGGTAAAGCCGCGGCAAACCCACGCAGTAGCGTGGCCTGGTCCTTGTCCGGGTGCAGCCTGCCAACGTTGCCGACAACCCAGGCATCCATCGACAAACCAAGGGCTTCCCGGGCCTCGCGAACTGACACCTGACTCTCTTGCAACGCAAGCACATCAATGCGGTTGTAGAGCGTCTGGATTTTTCCGGCCGGCCATTTCGGCAAGCTGTGGCGGATGTCATCGCGCACCGCATCGGAAACCCCGAGCAGACTCAGGCGCTTGCGGAAGATACCGGCGAAGAGTTTGCGTGTGCCGCGCGTGTAATCGCCCAGCGCATGATGCACGCCGATCACCGGCAAAGATGTCCCCAGCAAAGCGATGTAGATCGGCTTGAAACGATGGGCAATGCAAAAACTGAAATTGCGGGAAGCGGCGATCTTGCGCAAGTCGATGATGGCGCCCAGCTTAAGGCCGCGAATGGCCTTGGAGCTGTATTCCATGAACAACACTTCGTCAGAGGCGCACCCCGCGGCGACCTCGGCATCGGCGACCCCGGTCAGAAACACCGTGGTCACGCGATAGCCGGTCCCCGCGAACAGGCTGGCGTACTGCCGCGCGCAGTCCAGAAACGGCCCGTCATAGCCGTGACAGAACTGCAGCACATGGCGTTCAGCCGAGCGTGTCATATGCGTCTGCGCCCTCTTTGACCACCAGAATGTCTTCCATAATCAGATACTGCAGATCGGATCCGAAGAACATGTTCAGGGCATCGGTCGGCGAGCAGATCATCGGCTCGCCGCGACGGTTCAGGGAGGTGTTCAGCGACACGCCGTTGCCGGTCAGTACTTCGAGCGCCTTCATCATGTCGTAGTAGCGCGGATTGTATTCGCGCTTGAGCACCTGGGCCCGGGAAGTGCCGTCCTCGTGAACCACTTCCGGCACGCGGGTCTTCCACTCTTCAGATACTTCAAAGGTGAAGGTCATGAACGGCGCCGGATGATCGATCTTGATCATTTGTGGAGCAACCGTATCGAGCATCGACGGGCAGAAAGGCCTCCAGCGCTCGCGGAACTTGATCTGGTGGTTGATCCGGTCGGCAACGCCGGTCGCGCTCGGGCAACCGATGATCGAACGACCGCCCAACGCACGCGGGCCAAACTCCATGCGCCCCTGGAACCAGGCGACCGGGTTACCATCGACCATGATTTTGGCGATGTTTTCCGGCATGTTCTCAAGCTTGCGCCACACAGGTTTGCTCGGGTGACGAGCGCAGGCGGCGAGCACGTCTTCGTTGCTGTACGACGGACCGAGGTAGACGTGTTCCATCTTCTCGACCGGCACGCCACGGGCGTGAGACACGTACGCCGCCGCACCGACCGCAGTGCCGGCATCGCCGGAGGCAGGCTGAACGAACAACTCTTTGACGTCATCGCGGGCGATGATTTTCTGGTTCAGTTTGACGTTCAGCGCGCAGCCACCGGCGAAGGCGAGTTTGCCGGTTTCCTTGAGCACATCGCCCAGGTAATGGTCGATCATTTGCAACGCCAGTTTCTCGAACAGCGCTTGCATGCTCGCGGCGTAGTGGATGTACGGCTCGTCGGCAATGTCGCCTTCGCGCTTGGGCCCCAGCCACTCGATCAGTTTTGGCGAGAAGTAAAAACCCTTGCCCTTCTCTTTATAGCGACGCAGGCCGATCACGTTGGCGTAGTCGGTGTTGATCACCAGCTCGCCGTTTTCAAACGAGGCCAGACGCGAGAAGTCATATTTGCCGGCATCGCCATACGGCGCCATGCCCATGACCTTGAATTCACCATCGAGCATCTCGAAACCGAGGAACTCGGTGATCGCGCCGTACAGGCCGCCGAGGGAGTCCGGGTCGAAGAATTCCTTGATCTTGTGAATCTTGCCGTTCTCGCCGTAACCGAAGAACGTTGTGGCGTACTCACCCTTGCCGTCGATTCCGAGGATCGCGGTTTTCTCTTTAAAACCGGAGCAGTGGTAAGCGCTGGAGGCGTGGGCCAGGTGATGCTCGACCGGTTCGATCTTGATCTTCTTCGGATCGAAGCCCAGTTGCTCGAGGCACCAGACGATCTTGTTGCGATAGCGCTTGTAGCGGCGGTTGCCCATGAGGATCGCGTCGAGCGCACGATCCGGGGCGTACCAGTAACGCTTGGCATAGTGCCAGCGCGCCTTGCCGAACAGGCTGATCGGCGCGAACGGAATCGCCACCACGTCTACGTCCGACGGTTTGATGCCGGCCTGCTCGAGGCAGAACTTCGCCGATTCGTATGGCATGCGGTTCTTTGCATGTTTATCGCGCACAAAGCGCTCTTCTTCAGCTGCAGCGACCAGCTTGCCGTCGATGTACAACGCTGCTGAAGGATCATGGCTAAGGGCGCCGGACAGGCCAAGAATCGTCAATGCCACAGGGGTCTAGCCTCTTAAGTCTGCATTCAGGCGCAATGCGCCTCAAAAATTAATGTGCCTTCGCGATGGGGCGACGGGCAGCTAAAGGGCGGGATTATAGCGTAAACACGGCAGGAATGACCCAGCGGTAATTGTCCGTGTGAGGTTGATCGCGAGGAAAGCAGATCAAGCCCGCTACCCGCGCCCCGCCCGCCAGTAAATACTGAGATTACCGTGTGCCGCCTGCCGATAGATCGTGTAGGGCAGCGCTACGGTGTCCAGTACGCCGGACAGGGTGATATCGAGGAGAACAAATGGAATCAGCATGCCGGTTGGATCAGGCGGTGCATGCAACAAGCAGAAATCATAAGCCAGACCACTATAGATTCGCGGGACAGACTGACAGTAGGTTTTCTGTTTCCTGAGACCACGGGCGGCGTCTTCGTCACCCTGCAGCACCGTGAGAGCCGTTCCGCAACCGGTCAAAACCAGTGAGCAGACGCCAAGCATGATCGCCTTTTTTATAGTCAAGATTCGCCCTCCGAGAACGTCAGGGCAAACTAGCATCGGGCTTATTCAGGGCACAGTTCATGGAGTCCGAGAATCATGTAGGACTTTTCACAAAATCTTGTCCACTCGCCTGGTCTGTTCAGACAGCGCTGGAAACATCGCGCGGCAAACGCTGATCAATCAGCTGATACAACGCACTGCCTTGTGGCCAGTTACGCATGAACCGCGCCCGGTCTCGCGCATAGGCCGGGGCGAAACTTTCCACTGAGCCGTGCTGGCGCATCGAGTCGAGATCGATGAGCACCCAGCGATCGTCTTGCCAGAACAGGTTGTGGCCCTTGAAGTCGCCGTGGCTGATCCGCTCGCGAATCAGCTCGGCAAACAAATGATCCAGGGCCGCCAGCTCGGCTTCGGGCGCATCGCCACGTTCAACGTAGGGCGCAAAACGCGCGATGACATCTGGACCAGACAAGTGCTCGGTCACCAGATAAGCCCGACTGCGCAATCCAAGGAAGCGTTTCTCGAGCACCGCCAGGGGTTTGGGCGTCGCAACACCCAGGAACGCCAACCGATGACCTTCGCGCCAGGAATGCCACGCTCGGCTTGGACGCCAGAAACGCTTGAGCCAATGAGCGAACCCTTTGATGTTGTAGCGCTTGATCAGCAACGTGCGAGTGCCGACCTCGACCTTGCCAACACTGGCCGTGCCACCGGTTTTGTACAAGTGGCCTTGTTCGAGCAACGCATCGGCCTGTTCCAGCACCCGCAGCATCGCCGCCTCTTCATCGCGGCGTGTCGCGCGCAGACCAAACGGCCCGCGCTGAACGCTGAATAACGTACAGTCGCGACCGGCCTTGTCCAGATAATCCTTGAGGCGCCAGGCGCGGACCTTGTCGATCTGCTTTTGCAACGCCTCCATGGGCAACGCATGTTCACCATTGCTCAACAGGTAATACACCAGCAATTCTTCGGTGAAGGGCGCCAGCGACTTGGGTAGCTGGGCGAAAAACACCCCGAGATTTTCCAGCACTTTCTGGCGCGACAACGGCTGGCCGGGCGTTTCGCCCCGGATACCGGCCCCGTCAATCAGGTACAGTCGACCGCCTTGGCGCAGTAGATTGTCCAGATGCAGGTCCTCCTGCCAAAGGCCCTTGCGATGCATTTGCCCGACCGCGCCCAGCGCATCGGCCAACACCGCCGATTGCTCATCCGCCAGCATCGGCAATTGCTCGACCTGTTGCCAGGCATCCCCGAGGCTTTCGGCATTTTCCAGAAAATCGAACAGCAGCCAGCCGCCCTCGCCATCCTTCAAACCGTCGGCCAACAGCTGCGGCGTGGTCAGCCCCTGCGCCGCGAGCAAGCGCACGCCGCCCAGCTCGCGTTGAAAATGCCGAGCAGCCTTGCTGCCCACCAGCAACTTGGCCAGTACCGGGCGACCGCGCCAGATGCCGGCGCCAACATAGCGCTGGCCCGGCAACACCCGCAACAGACTCAGCAGTTGCAAATCGGCAGGCCCGGCCGCATCGGCCAGGGCAATTTTCAGGGGCAGCTCAGGTTGACGGCCGGCGTTTTTCAGTTCGGACAATCGCATCAGATAGCACCCTTGTAACTGCGCCGCGCGGTCAGGCGCGTCAGCCAGCCGTCGATCAGCGAAGCGTCTTGTGGCTGCTCGAGGTAGGCCGCGAGCAACTCGCGCAAGTGCCCTTCATTCCACTCTGGCGCCCGCCGCGTCAACGGCTCCAGATCCTTGACCCGATCACGCTGACCGAACAACAGGGGCCGGGTTTTTTCCAGGTCAATCAGCTGAGCGACGTAACCGGCGTCAGCAACCTGAAGAAAAATGTGTTTGGGATAAAAGCAGCCGTGAACCTGACGCGCACCGTGCAGACGCCGGGCCAGCCGGCCACAGGCCTGCAGGATCGCCGACTGCTGCGCCGCGCTCAGATCCGACCAGTGCTGCAACAGCGAATCCAGATCATCCCAGCCGTCGAGCGCGCGCGTCAGCAAGATCGCCCGGACTTCACCATCGACCTTGCGCTCCCCGAAGTACGACGCCTTCAGCGCCGGAATACCCAGCTTTTCGTAGCGACTGATGTTGCGAAACTCACGGGCGAAACTCGGCTCACCCAACGGCGCATGCAACGTATGCATCTGGTAATTGCTTTGGCGCTTGAGGTAGAACCCCTGCCCCTCCAGGTCCAGCCGGGACACGCTGCTCCAGCCACCGCGCACGCTGTTGGGCTCGTCCACTACGTCGAGCTCCCTGGCCCACAGCGCGTCAAAGGTACCGAGGCCATGGCGCTCAAGGAGCGCACGGTCTTCAGCGGCGAGAAAATCTGTCATTCGCGACCCTCGAAAAATCTCAGCACATGACGAATGCGCTTTTTATCCGCGGCATCGAGCCGGGGCTGTTGCCGGTATTGCAGGTAAAAACGCAGGCGCTGAGTGGCCGACAACTGATATTTGGCAACCTTGTCGAGGCAGGCGAGGTCTTTGGTGATGCGGTATCTGAGCCAGAAACCGCGCCAGAAATCACCGTTGGGGCAGTCGATCAGGAACAGCCGTGCGTGATCGTCGATCAGCAAGTTGCGCCACTTCAGATCGTTATGGGTGAAGCGGTGGTCGTGCATGATCCGGGTATAGCGGGCCAACTGGCGGCTGACAGTGTCGACCCAGGCGCGGTCCGCCAGTTTAGGATCGTGTCGTTCGGCCAGGGCCGACAGATCTTCGGTATGCGGCAATTCCCGGGTGATCATCGCCCCCCGATCGTAGGTCGCGCCGCGCCGTTCCAGGCCCCAGGCCACCACTTCGGCAGTGGGGATGTCCCACTTGGCGAAACGTTTGAGATTCTGCCACTCGGCCTTCACCCGGGGTTTGCCCAGATACCGACGCAGGCCTTTACCGGCGCCCACGTAGCGCTTGACGTAATAGTTCACGCCATTGCGCTGCACGCGGATGACTTCGGACAACGGATCACGCGTCAAACGCTCGCCTTGCAGGGCGAACACCGCGTCCAGGCTACCGAAATCGTCAGCCAGATCGCTGTAGGCGGGCTCCAGTTTCCAACCCGACATCAGAGCGCATTCCCGTAGCGCTGCTTACGGTCGTAGAGCTTGTCGGCCTTGCTTTCCAGCCACACCAGCAAACCGCTTTCCTCGCCCAGAATCTGGCGCAGGGGGCGCTGAAAATAGCCCTTGAGGAAACGCATCTTGTCGCGTCGGGTCAAGCCGATATCCATCGCGGAAAAGTACAGCGCCGCCAGGTCCTTGTTCCGCCAGCGCGGGGTAATCGTCGGACGGGTCTGGGCGCGATGCAGGTCGATGACCGAGAGCTTCAAGTCATTGGCGGCCACCGGTTTGTCGGTGTGCAACAGGAAGTGGCAAATGTAGCAATCGCGGTGGTTGACCCCGGCACGGTGCATCATGCCGGTCATGCGTGCGACTTCGGCAATCAGCGCCCGCTTGAGTGTCGGCTCGGGAGGCTGCGCGGGCCAATTCATGCAAAAATCTTCAAGACTGATGGTGGGCGCCAATTCTTCGGTGATGATGAACGAATCATGGTCCGCCGGGTTGGCCCCCTTCTCGCCGTAGGCGACGACGGTCATGGTCGGTACGCCGACTTCCTGCAGGCGCTGAATGGCGGCCCATTCCTGACCCGCGCCGAGCACCGGCAACTTGGCCGTCAGCAGGTTCTTGAAGATCTCGCGCCAGCCGATGCCATGGTGAATCTTTACGAAAAAACCATGGCCATTCACTTCAGTACGCAAAGTGCGGCGCGCTTCCAGTTCTCGGTAAACCTCGCCCTCGAGACGTTCGACTTCGGCGAACGGGTCGCGTCCGGCCCAAAGGCTTTTGAACGGTTCAGTCAGCATCAACTTCATTAAGCGTGCTCCGCCAGAATCACATCAGCCGCGTGTTGCGGCATGCTGTAGAGGTCGGCCGTGTCGGCAAAGGCCAGACCATTGCGGCTCCAGGCCGCGCGGGCCGTTGCATCGTTCAACATGCCGGTCAGGTAGTGCGTCAATTGCAGCTGATCGAATGGATCATCCAGCACCAGGCCGGCATCGGCCTCGGCGATGTAATGAGCGTAACCACAGACCGCGCTGACCAGCACCGGCAGCCCGGCCACCAAGGCTTCAAGCAGCACGGTCCCGGTATTTTCGTTGTACGCCGGGTGGATCAGCAGATCGGCACCGAGCAGAAAACGCGGGATGTCGCTACGGCCCTTGAGGAACGTGACGTTGTCACCCAGGCCCAACGTGGCGCTCTGCATCTGGAATAACTTGGGGTCATCCTGGCCGATTACAAACAGCCGGGTGCGTTTCTTCAGATCAGCGGGCAATGCGGCCAGTGCCTTGAGGCTGCGATCGACGCCTTTGGTCTTGAACCCTGAGCCGATCTGCACCAGCAACAGGTCATCGTCTTCAAGGCTGAATTCGCGGCGGAAATCCGCGCGAATCTCAGCGGCATTGGGCGGCGCGCGGCGATCCTGAGAGATGCCCGGCGGCAGCAGATGAAAGCGCTCCAGCGGCGTGTCGTAATGCTTGATGAACAGCGGCTGCTGCACTTCGGAAATCATCAATATCTCGGTCTTCGCGTTTCTGGCGAACACCGCACGCTCGTACTCGGCGAAATGCCGATAGCGGCCCCAGCGCCGGTACAGCGAGTTGCGCAGGTTCTGCGCCTTGTCTTCGAAGCAACCATCGGCGGCGTAGTAAACATCGAGGCCCGGCATCTTGTTGAAACCGATCAGACGGTCCACCGGACGCTTGGCCAGATCGGCCTCCATCCACTCGCTGAGCTTCTCGTTGCGGCGGTGATTGAAGAAGGCTTTCACTGGTGCCACCTGCACTTCGAAACCCGGCGGTACATCGCCTTCCCAGATCAAGGTATAAACGCGAATCTGGTGGCCGCGCTGCTGACATTCCAGAGCGATGCGCATGAAATCACGCTGCAGGCCACCAAATGGAAAGTACTTGTACAAGACGAATGCCAGTTGCATCAGCGCAGCTCCTCAGCCAGTAACAACGTGCTCAGTCGGGTGGCGACACGCTCGGGATTCAGACGCGTGAAGCACAGTGGCCACTCGCGTTTCAGGTCGAACTGACGGGCATCTTCGGCCGTCGGTTGATAGGTGCATTTCTTTTGCAGGCACGGCGCACATGGCCAATCGCTGGCGAGGTGGATCTGCGCTTTGCCGTAGGCACCGGTCAGGCCAGGATTGGTCGGGCCGAACAGTGACAGGGTCGGCACGTCGAGCGCAGCGGCGAGATGACCCAGACCGGTGTCTACCGCGACGCAAGCCTGCGCGCCGGCGAGCACTTTGCCGACGCCCGCCAGGTTCAGTTTTGGCAGCACTTCGACGTGGCGCATGTCCTTGGCAATGCGCTCAGCCCGAGCCTTCTCGGCCGGATTGCCCCACGCCAGCTTGACGCCGACGCCCAGATAGCCGACCCGCTCGGCGAGTTCCCGCCAGTAGGCTTCGGGCCAGTGTTTGGTGTCCCACGTGGTGCCGTGCAGGAATAACACGTACGGATTTTTGCGCGGCAATTCCACCAGGCGCTCGACGTTGAGGCCGTAGTCGCCCAGGCCTCTTGGCAAGTCGTAACCGAGGGCGATGGCAAACAGCTGACGCACTCGCTCCACCGCGTGCTGACCACGGCCAACCGCCAGGCGCCGATTATAGAAACGTGCAGCCATCGGCTCGCGCGCCGAGTCTTTATCGAGGCCGGCCACCGGGGCTTTGACGTAGCGCGTCAGCCAGGCGCTCTTGAGCAAACCCTGGGCGTCGATCACCAGGTCATATTTGTTGGCGCGAACGCTTTGCTTGAAGCGTTTCCATTCGCCGCTCTTGAAGGTTTGCCAGAGGTTCTTGCGCCAGCGCCGGATCGCCACCGGAATGACTTTGCCGACGGCGGGATGCCAGGTCGGGATTTCGGCAAAGCCTTCTTCCACGACCCAGTCAAATGTGATCCCGGGGATCGCCCGGGCCGCGTCGGTCAGCGCTGGAAGCGCGTGAATCACGTCGCCCAGCGAAGACGTCTTGATCAACAGAACCCGCAAACTATTGAACCTCGACCACAGTGCCCTGCAACCGTTGCAAGGCTTCGTTAACCGCTTGCGGCATGAGCTGGCGCAAGCAGTTGTAATGACCGAACCGGCAGGTGCGATCGAAGCATGGGCTGCATTCGATGCCCAGGCGAACGATCTCGACATGCTCGGCCAGCGGCGGGGTGAAGCCTGGCGACGTGGAACCGTACACCGCCACCAATGGGCGATTCAACGCGGCAGCGACGTGCATCAACCCGGAATCGTTGGACACAACTGAGTCCGCGCAGGACAGCAGGTCGATGGCCTCGGCGAGGGACGTGCCGCCGCTGAGGTTCGCTGATTCTTCGCGCAAACCCGGGATCAGCCGCGCGCGGATGTCTTCGCCGACGGCGTGATCGTTTTTCGAACCGAACAGCCAGACCTGCCAGCCTTCGCGAATTTTCGCTTCGGCAACCTGAGCGTAATGCTCGGAGGGCCAGCGTTTGGACTCACCAAATTCTGCGCCGGGGCACAGCGCCAGGACCGGACGATCGAGGGTCAGGCCGAATTTCGCCAATGCCGCTTCGCGGGTCACCGGATCGATCTGCAAGGTCGGACGCGGATAGGGTTTCGGCAGCTCGAAGCCGGGCTCATACGCCAGGGCCATGAAGCGCTCGATCATTAGCGGGTAACGTTCCTTATCCAGCGTGCGCAGGTCATTGAGCAGGCCGTAGCGAAACTCGCCACGCCAGCCCGTGCGTTTCGGGATGCCGGCGAAGAACGGTACCAGCGCCGACTTCAAGGAATTAGGCAGCAGGATCGCCTGATCGTACTGACCGGCCAGGGATTTGCCGATACGCCGACGCGTCGCCAACTCCAGCACGCCGTGACCGAGCGGAAAGCTCAAGGCCTGACGCACTTCGGGCATGCGCTCAAGAATCGGCCGGCTCCACTCGGGGGCCAGCACGTCGATTTCGCACTGCGGATGGCGCTGTTTGAGGCACTGAAACAGTGTCTGCGCCATCACCATGTCACCGACCCAACTGGGCCCAACGATCAGAATTTTCATGTGGCTTCCAAAAACGAACCGGGGAGGCATACGCCTCCCCGCCTCGAGAATTCTACATAACACTGCAGATCTTAATGTGGGAGCGGGCTCCCACATTAAGTACTGGTGAGCATCCTGCGCGGTGCAGCTGAGCTGCCAAAATCTACAATAAAATCGCAGAATCTGTAGGAGCAAGCTTGCTCGCGATTAGGCCATCACTTCCGGCATCGATGACGACTGACAATCCGATATCGCGAGCAAGCTTGCTCCTACAGGGTATTGGGTGTTTCAAATATCCAGTTTCAACTTAACCCCAACTCACGCCAGATTCGCATGACCTGCCGGCGCTCATCCGCGAACTGATCACCCGCAATCACGCCGGGATCCTTCTGCAAAGCCTGCCGGTGCGCGGCGGAGCGGTAGGCTTTGTAGGCCTCGCGCAGCAGACCGGCGTCTTCGGCGGGCATCAGCCCTTCCTGCTCCAGCTCTTCCAGAATGCGAATATTATCTGTCCAGCGCAGCAATGGCGGGTGTGTATGCGACCACGCCAGGGCCGCGTATTGCACCATAAATTCAATATCGACGATACCTCCGGCGTCCTGCTTGAGATCGAACCGCGCCGTGGCCTCAAAGGCATTTGCCCCGATGCCGGCCGCAGTGCTCTTTGTGCCGAGGTTATCGCGCATCTTCGCGCGCATCTCGCTGACCTCCTGACGGAGCGTCGGCAAATCTCGCGACCGGCCCAATGTCGCCGCTCGAACTTTCTCGAACGCCTGACCGACATCCTGACTTCCGACCAGCACCCGCGCGCGAACAAGCGCTTGATGCTCCCAGGTCCAGGCTTCATTTTCCTGATAACGGGCAAACGCTCCGAGCGAGCTGACCAACAGCCCGGAGGCACCGGACGGCCGCAGACGCATGTCGACTTCGTACAACTGGCCGGAGTTGGTCTGCGCCGTGAGCAAGTGAATGATGCGCTGCCCCAGCCGGTTGAAAAATTGCGCGCCGTCGATGGGTTTCGTCCCGTCGGTTTCCGCCTGCGGATCGCCGTCGTGGATGAACACCAGATCGAGGTCCGAACCGTGCCCCAGTTCCAGGCCGCCCACTTTGCCGTAACCGACAACGATAAAACCCGGATCACAAAACGTACCGTCGTTGCGCAGCGGCGTGCCGTATTTGGCCACGGTCTGCCGCCATGCCAGCGCCATCACTTGTTCGAGGATCGCTTCGGCGAGCCAGGTCAGGTAATCGCTGACTTTCATCAACGGCAGGCTGCCAGCGATTTCCGAGGCAGCCACCCGCAAGCGGTGCGCCAGCTTGAAATGGCGCAGGGCCTCCATTTGCTGTTCGAGGTCATCTTCGGGAATCCGCGTCAGGCGCTCGCGCAACTCGGCGGCAAGCTCAGGTGCCAACGGCGGCTTGAACAGCCGACCCTCATTGAGCAATTCATCGAGCAACAGCGGGAAGCGGGTGATTTGCTCGGCAATCCACGGACTCGCTGCGCACAACGTGAGCAAGCGTCGCAGTGCGCCGGGATTCTCGGTCAGCAGCACCAGGTACGCAGAACGCCGGGCGACGGCTTCAACCAGGGGCAGAACGCGCTCCAGCACCAGATCGGGGTTGGCGTGTTCCACGGCCTGAGCCAGCAAGCGAGGGATGAACGCATCCAGACGCTCGCGCCCCAAACGTTGCATGGCTCGCAATTGCGGGCTGGCGCGCAGACCGGCCAGCGCTTTGAGCGCCTTGGTCGCATCGACGAAACCGCCCTCGCCCAACTGGCGGCAGGCGGCCTCTTCATCCTGAGCCTCTTCCCACAGCGGCAGCCATTCACCGCCGACCACCACTTCGCTCTCGACACCCTCCTCTTCGTCCGGATCGGCAATCACCTGGCCGAAGTGCCACGCCACGCGACCGCGCCAATGCATCAGTTGCTCGTGGAAAGCCGGCCAATCGGCAAAGCCCAGCATAAACGCAATGCGTGCCTGATCCTCGGCGCCATCCGGCAGCATCTGGGTCTGGCGATCGGCGATCGCCTGAATCGCGTGCTCGGTGTAACGCAGGAATTCATAGCCTTCGCGCAGCTCGCTCACCACCGCTGGCGGCAGATAACCCTGGCCTTCCAGCGTGCTCAGTACTTTTAATAGCGGACGCTGCTGCAGGCTGAGGTCGCGACCACCGTGGATCAGCTGGAATGCCTGGGCGATGAATTCCACCTCGCGAATGCCACCCGAGCCGAGCTTGATATTGTCGGCCATGCCCTTGCGCCGCACTTCCTGCTGGATCAGCTGCTTCATGGTGCGCAGCGCTTCGATGGCGGAGAAATCCAGGTAACGCCGGTAAACGAACGGACGCAGCATTTCTTGCAGCTGCGCACCGGCGACCTGATCGCCGGCGACCACCCGCGACTTGATCATCGCG
Organism: Pseudomonas sp. Ant30-3; assembly: GCF_000690905.1. GTDB lineage: Bacteria > Pseudomonadota > Gammaproteobacteria > Pseudomonadales > Pseudomonadaceae > Aquipseudomonas. Next base: position 25,467 of record NZ_JMCL01000108.1, read on the forward strand.
TAACGTTCCCAGTCGCGGCCCTGATCCTGGTAGTACTGCTCCAGCGCATTGAAGCTGAGTACCAGCGCACCGGATGAGCCGTAAGGGCGCAGGCGCATGTCGACGCGAAAGACGAAACCGTCCACCGTCATCGGGTCCAGCGCCTTGATCAGCCGTTGGCCGAGACGGATGAAAAATTCCTGGTTATCCAGCGAGCGCTTCACGCCGACGGTTTCGCCGCCCTCGGGGTAGGCGAAGATCAAATCAATGTCGGACGACAGGTTCAGCTCGACCGCGCCCAGCTTGCCCATGCCGAGGATGACCATTTGCTGCGGTTCACCGCTACGCCGTCCTGTGGGCACGCCGAATTGCTGACAATGACGCGCGTACAGCCACTGATAGGCCTGATCGATACTGGCATCCGCCATGTCGGAAAGGTCACGGCACGTCTGGATCAGGTCGGCCTGGCGGTTCAGATCACGCCAGATGATCCGCACCTGATGACGGGTGCGCTGGCGGCGCAACGCGCGCCCGAGTTCGTCTTCGGTTTCAGCGGCATTCACCGCCGCCGCGATCTGTGCGCATAACTCGCCAGGGGCAAAGCTGCGGTCGAGTTCGCCGGACTGCACCAGCGCCAGCAACATCAAAGGGTCACGCACACTCTGTTCAATCACAAAGTCGCTGGCGGCGGTCACGCGAGCGAACTGCGCCCAGCGCTCAGGCGTCCATGCGGACAGCCCATGATCGTCATCCAGTTCGCCGACGGCCGTGCGGAACGACTGCTCGGCACGAGTGACAAATGGCAGGAGAATGCCGGGCAGTTCGGCAAGCGTAGGCAGGCTCATGGTCTATCCTTGATCGGCGTGTAGAAGGCTGGATGTAGTGAATTTTCAAAAAGCACTACGTGACCGACTGTCGAACAAAGGTTAGAAATAGCTGGAAATTCTTTAATGTTGGCAGAGAGCATCAAGCTTTCACCTTTTTCGGTTGGCAAAAGACCAACCTTAACGATTATTCTCACAACGCAGCTGGAGGCCACAAGCCGCTCATCTGTAGTTTTACTACTCGTATATACATTCGGATAGCTGAAATGCCCGAAGATTTGTAGTAAAACTACACGCCGCCGGAACCTACCTCTCGGCAATCCAAGAATTTATATCGTCTGCCCACAAGGCCAGTCGCAAACTCAGGCAACCGATTCTGGAAGCCTTTCCGCCCTGGAGCAAGCCATGCAAGACCTCGATCCCGTCGAAACCCAGGAATGGCTGGACGCCCTGGAATCGGTTCTCGACAAAGAAGGCGAAAACCGCGCTCATTATCTGATGACCCGTTTGGGCGAACTCGCGACCCGCAGCGGTTCGCAGTTGCCTTACGCCATCACCACGCCATACCGCAACACCATTCCCGTTACCCACGAAGCACGCATGCCTGGCGACCTGTTCATGGAACGCCGCATTCGCTCGCTGGTACGCTGGAACGCGATGGCCATGGTGATGCGCACGAACCTGAAGGATTCTGACCTGGGCGGTCACATCTCCAGCTTCGCTTCCAGCGCAACCTTGTACGACATCGGCTTCAACTATTTCTTCCAGGCCCCGACCGATGAACACGGCGGCGACCTGATCTACTTCCAGGGTCACACCTCGCCAGGCGTTTACGCCCGCGCATTCATGGAAGGCCGCATCACCGAAGACCAGATGAACAACTTCCGCCAGGAAGTCGACGGTCAGGGCCTGTCGTCCTACCCGCACCCTTGGCTGATGCCTGATTTCTGGCAGTTCCCGACCGTATCCATGGGTCTGGGCCCGATCCAGGCGATCTACCAGGCACGCTTCATGAAATACCTGGAAGCGCGTGGCTTCATCCCTGAAGGCAAGCAGAAAGTCTGGTGCTTCCTGGGCGACGGCGAGTGTGACGAGCCGGAATCCCTGGGCGCAATCTCGCTGGCTGGCCGCGAGAAGCTCGACAACCTGATCTTCGTCATCAACTGCAACCTGCAGCGCCTCGACGGCCCGGTTCGCGGTAACGGCAAGATCATCCAGGAACTTGAAGGCGTGTTCCGCGGTGCTCAGTGGAACGTGACCAAAGTCATTTGGGGCCGTTTCTGGGACCCACTGCTGGCCAAAGACGTCGACGGTATCCTGCAACGTCGCATGGACGAAGTCATCGACGGCGAGTACCAGAACTACAAAGCCAAAGACGGCGCGTTCGTGCGTGAACACTTCTTCAACACGCCTGAACTCAAAGCGATGGTTGCAGACCTGTCCGACGACGAAATCTGGAAACTCAACCGTGGCGGCCACGACCCGTACAAGGTCTACGCGGCGTACCACGAAGCGGTCAACCACAAAGAACAACCAACCGTCATCCTGGCCAAGACCATCAAGGGTTATGGCACCGGTGCCGGCGAAGCGAAAAACACCGCACACAACACCAAGAAAGTCGATGTCGACAGCCTGAAGCTGTTCCGCGACCGTTTCGACATTCCGGTGCGCGACGACGAACTCGAGAACCTGCCGTTCTTCAAGCCGGAGCCGAACAGCGCCGAAGCCCGTTACCTGAGCGAGCGCCGCACCGCACTGGGCGGTTTCGTGCCACAGCGTCGCGCCAAGAGCTTCGACATTCCGACACCGCCGCTCGATACCCTCAAGGCTATCCTGGACGGCTCGGGCGACCGTGAAATTTCCACCACCATGGCTTTCGTGCGGATCCTCGCGCAACTGGTCAAGGACAAGGAAATCGGCTCGCGCATCGTTCCGATCATCCCGGACGAAGCCCGTACCTTCGGTATGGAAGGCATGTTCCGTCAGTTGGGCATCTACTCCTCCGTCGGCCAGCTCTACGAGCCAGTCGATAAAGACCAGGTGATGTTCTACAAGGAAGACAAGAAGGGCCAGATTCTCGAAGAAGGCATCAACGAAGCGGGCGCCATGAGCTCCTTCATCGCTGCCGGTACTTCGTACTCCAGCCACAACCAGCCAATGCTGCCGTTCTACATCTTCTACTCGATGTTCGGCTTCCAGCGTATCGGCGACCTCGCCTGGGCCGCTGGCGACAGCCGTACCCGTGGCTTCCTGATCGGCGGCACCGCCGGCCGGACCACGCTGAACGGCGAAGGCCTGCAACACGAAGACGGACACAGCCACATCCTGGCCGCGACCATCCCGAACTGCCGCACCTATGATCCAACCTACGGCTACGAGCTGGCGGTGATCATTCAGGACGGCATGAAGAAAATGACCGAAGAGCAACAGGACGTTTTCTACTACATCACCGTGATGAACGAGTCGTACCAGCAGCCAGCCATGCCGGCCGGTGCCGAAGAAGGCATCAAGAAAGGCATGTACCTGCTCGAGGAAGACACCCGCGAAGCGGCGCACCACGTTCAGCTGATGGGCTCCGGCACCATCCTGCGTGAAGTGCGTGAAGCAGCGAAGATCCTGCGTGAAGAGTTCAACATCGGCGCTGACGTCTGGAGCGTTACCAGCTTCAACGAGCTGCGTCGCGATGGCCTGGCCGTCGAGCGCAGCAACCGTCTGCACCCGGGTCAGAAGCCGCAACTGAGCTATGTCGAACAGTGCCTGAACGGCCGTAAAGGTCCGGTCATTGCGTCTACCGACTACATGAAGATGTTCGCTGAGCAAATCCGCCAGTGGGTCCCGTCCAAGGAATTCAAAGTCCTGGGCACCGACGGTTTCGGCCGCAGTGACAGCCGCAAGAAGCTGCGTCACTTCTTCGAAGTCGATCGTCAATTTGTGGTGTTGGCAGCCCTGGAAGCATTGGCTGACCGTGGCGACATCGAACCTAAAGTGGTGGCAGAAGCCATCGCCAAGTTCGGCATCGACCCGGAAAAACGCAACCCACTGGACTGCTGAGGAGACACTCTGTGAGCGAACTCATTCGCGTACCTGACATCGGCAGCGGTGAAGGTGAAGTAATTGAACTGTTTGTGAAGGTCGGCGACCGTATCGAAGCCGAGCAAAGCATCCTGACGCTGGAGTCGGACAAGGCGAGCATGGAAGTGCCTGCGCCGAAAGCCGGTATCGTCAAAAGCCTGAAAGTGAAACTGGGCGATCGTCTGAAAGAAGGCGACGAGTTGCTGGAGCTGGAAGTCGAGGGCGCTGCTGAAGCGGCTCCTGCGGCTGCCGCTGCGCCGGCTGCCAAGGCTGAAGAGAAACCGGCTGCCGCACCTGCTGCTGCCGCTGCTCCAGCCGCTGCACCTGCTGCTGCTTCGATTCAGCAAGTGCACGTGCCGGACATCGGTTCGTCGGGCAAGGCCCAGATCATCGAGATCCAGGTCAAGGTTGGCGACACCGTCGAGGCTGATCAGTCACTGATCACCCTGGAGTCCGACAAGGCCAGCATGGAAATCCCGTCGCCTGCCGCTGGCGTGGTCAAGGCCATCAGCGTCAAGCTCAACGACGAAGTCGGTACCGGCGACCTGATTCTGGACCTGGAAGTGGCAGGTGCTGCGGCACCGGCCGCTGCCGCGCCAGCTCAGGCTGCTGCACCTGCCGCCGCCGCTGCTCCAGCGCCTGATGCTGCTCCGGCTGCGCCGGCTGCGGACACCGTTCAGGACATTCACGTGCCGGACATCGGTTCGTCGGGCAAGGCCAAGATCATCGAAGTACTGGTCAAGGCTGGCGACACCGTCACCGCCGATCAGTCGCTGATCACCCTGGAATCCGACAAGGCGAGCATGGAAATCCCGTCGCCTGCCGCTGGCGTCGTCGAAAGCGTTTCGATCAAGCTGGACGACGAAGTCGGTACCGGCGACCTGATCCTCAAGCTGAAAGTCAAAGGCGCTGCGCCTGCTGCTGCTCCGGCTGCTGCCGCACCGGCTTCGGCACCTGCAGCTGCCAAGCCTGAAGCGGCTCCTGCCGCCGCTGCACCGGCCGCACCGGCTGCTGCCCCGGCCAAACCGGGCGCCAAGGTTCATGCAGGCCCGGCAGTACGCCAACTGGCCCGCGAATTCGGCGTCGAACTGAGCGCGGTCAGCTCCAGCGGCCCGCACGGCCGTGTGCTGAAAGAAGACGTGCAGGTTTACGTCAAAGCCATGATGCAGAAGGCCAAGGAAGCACCGGCCGCTGCTGGCGGTGCAACCGGTGGCGCGGGCATTCCGCCGATTCCGGTAGTGGACTTCAGCCGTTTCGGTGAAACCGAAGAAGTGCCGATGACTCGCCTGATGCAAATCGGCGCGTCGAGCCTGCACCGCAGCTGGTTGAACATTCCGCACGTGACTCAGTTCGATTCTGCTGATATCACCGACCTGGAAGCGTTCCGCATCGCTCAGAAAACCGTTGCAGAGAAGGCCGGCGTCAAGCTGACCATCCTGCCGCTGCTGCTCAAATCCTGCGCGCACCTGCTCAAGGAACTGCCGGACTTCAACAGTTCGCTGGCGCCAAGCGGCAAGGCAATCATCCGCAAGAAGTACGTGAACATCGGCTTCGCGGTGGATACGCCTGAAGGCCTGCTGGTCCCGGTCATCAAGAACGTCGACCAGAAGAGCCTGCTGCAGCTGGCTGCCGAGGCCGCTGCGCTGGCTGCCAAGGCCCGCGACAAGAAGCTCACCGCTGACGACATGCAAGGCGCCTGCTTCACCATTTCCAGCCTCGGTCACATTGGCGGCACCGGCTTCACGCCGATCGTCAACGCGCCGGAAGTGGCGATCCTCGGTGTTTCCAAGGCAACCATTCAGCCAGTCTGGGATGGCAAAGCCTTCCAGCCGAAACTGATGCTGCCACTGTCGCTGTCCTACGATCACCGTGTGATCAACGGCGCTGCGGCTGCACGCTTCACCAAGCGCCTGAGCGATCTGCTGGCCGACATCCGCACCATTCTGCTGTAACCGCATCGGCCCTCCTTTACCGGAGGGCCTGTTGTGATCCACGTTTTCCGAGCGCCACGCTCGTACCTCAACCCCGTCAACTTGGCGGGGCTTTTTTTTGCCTGGGTTTTTTAATCTTACAACCACTTCCTACTTTTTTAGCTGACTTCACCTACAAGTCGCATCCATTTCGGCTCGATATTTTTCAGGATTCAATACTTAGGCTTGGTCAAGCCTCAAAGACAAGTAACCCCTGAAATCATAATGAACTTCGAATGGACTCGAACATGCTGAAACCTACCGTCGGACCTATTATCGGCCACACAACTTCTCATCACGCGCGCATTCTCTTGCGCGGCGAACATGAACAAAACTCCATAACATTTGCGGGCATCCGTTATCGACGAGTTCGCGAACAACAGTGGACAAAAGGTACATTTGCGCCACTGACTTCATCGCGGGATATGGCTAACGTCATCGTGTTGAATGATCTGGCGGCCGACACTGAATATGAATATCAGGCAGGCTGGTTCAGCCCCATGAACCCTGCGCACACGGTGGATTCGGTTCAGGAGTTGCCGCTGCAGTGGCCCAAAGACCTTTACCGGTTTCGCACGTTGTCGAACCAGCTCAGCGCTCCACGGGCTTATATTGTCGGCTCTTGTCGTTACTTGCGGATGACCGCGGGCGTTCCTTCGGCGCCGCATTTGGGCGACCGCATATTCGCTTCGATCAATAATTTGGCACAACGTGCAGAACCTGCCATCAGCGCCATGCTGATGACCGGCGATCAAATTTACGTCGACGATTTGAATATCATCGCCCCCGACCGCGAATACAAAGAAATATTGAGCAAGTATCGGGCAGCTTTCTCTCAGCCGCATATAAGCAAGTTGATGTCAGGCGTATCGACTTACATGATCCTTGATGATCATGAAATTGAAGATAACTGGCCTGCCAATAAAAATGACAATGATGAATTCCTGTACAGAAACGCAATCGCCGCTTATGAACTGTACCAGGCCAGTCACAGCCCGGTGCCTGTGCTTCTGGCCAATGGCAAGGTCAGCGAGAAACTGGAACGCTACTGGTATCAGTTCGCCGACGGCGATATCGAATGGTTTGTCACCGACAGCCGCACCCGACGAAATTTATCAGCGGATGACCGTCGTATCCTCGATGCGGATCAGGAGCATGCCCTGTGCACATGGCTGATCAACAGCTCTGCGCGGGTGAAGCTTGTGGTCACCAGCGTCATGTTCTACCCCGACCGTAAACGCCTCGGCGACGACGCCTGGAAGGCTTTCCCCGAGCAACGCCTGCGGCTGCTGGAAACCATTCGTACGCACCGGCTCAAAAACGTCTTCCTCATCTCGGGCGATGTGCATGGCTCGCTGACCAGTCGACTGACCCACAGCGAAGACCCGGACTTTGAGGTGCACACCATCGTGTCGTCCCCCCTGTGCAACAGCAAAATGCTGCCGTACGCCAAGTCATCGACGTTCATTCTCGACCAGCCATTGGCAAAAACTGCGGCCGGCGATTACCGACATGAATTGACCAGCCAAGTCATCAGCCAGGATAACTTTGCCCATCTGGTCGTTGACGCCGAGCACATTCACATCAATTACCATGATCGCGACGGCAAATTACTGCAGTCGATATCAGTAATGCTTCGATAATTTTTGCGGCTGAAAGCGTTAGTTTTAGCCGTCTGCTGCAGAAATCCTTCTACCTGCCGACATATTCTTATAGCACTTGGCCTTCATGTCTCTTGTCAGTCGGTATTGCAATGATGCAACCTTGCCGCAGACAACAGACAAGAGGGCGAGAGCCCGGCGAGATCAGCATAAATCGAAGCGAGTTTCCCTCCCTATGAAAAGCCAACCTGATGCCACCAGCCGTATGGTGGCCGAGGTAGTGACGCAATTGCCCGTGCCCTCGCGGCTCGGCATGCTGCGTTTCGAACGGCTGAATGAACCTAGCTGGGCGCTGTTGTTTCTCGATCCCAATTGCGAGCGCCAGTTCGGCTTGCCGGCCGTCGAGCTGTGTGCCCTGATCGGCTCGCCCTACGCCAGCCTGATGGAGCCTGAGGCGCGCTATCAACTGCATGACGCCGTCCAGCAGCAACTGACGCAAAGTCCGCACTACCTGATCCGCTACACCCTGCACACGACCGCCGGGGCATTGAGCCTGCTGGAAGTCGGCGAAGGTTACCGCCAACACAATCGACACCTGTTGCGCGGCTATTTGATGGTCATCGACGGAGTAGTCGAAGGCGAGCCACTGACGGCTGCGCTTGATCTCGAGACTCAGAATTCACGCCTGCAAATCGCCCTCGAGCTCAATCAGCGAGCCCAGCAGGAACAGCTTCTGCATCTGGACCGCGTACGCGCGCAACAGGATCTGATCCTGCTGCTGACCCGCCAGCGCTACAGCAACAGCAACTCCCTGCAGGAAGCCGCCAAACTGATCACCCGCAGCGCCTGCGACATTTACGAAATTGACTGCGCCAGTCTGTGGAACCTCGACGGCTCGATGCTGGTGCCGATCTCGGCTTACGATCGCGCCTCGGGCGGCTACGTGATGCCTGCGCCGATTGATATCAGTGGCTTCCCCGATTATCTCGAAGCGTTACAGAGCAGCCGCGCGATCGATGCGCACAATGCCATGCATGATCCGCGCACCCGAGGCATGGCAGAAAGTATGCGACCGCGCGATGTGAACGCCATGCTCGACGCGAGCATCCGCGTCGACGGGCAAGTGGTAGGCGTGCTGTGCCTGGAGCAAATCGGTGCCAGCCGTGCCTGGCAATCCGACGAAATTGCCTTCGCGGGTGAGCTCGCCGACCAGTTTGCGCAGGTCATCAACAATCACAATCGGCGCACTGCCACCAGCGCTTTGCACTTGTTCCAGCGGGCTGTGGAACAAAGCGCCAACGCCTTTTTGCTGGTCAATTGCGACGGCGTGGTCGAATACGTAAACCCGAGTTTCACGGCCATCACTCAGTACACCACCGAAGAAGTCCACGGCCAGCGACTGTCGGAACTGCCGGCGCTGGAGAATCTCAGCGAGCTGCTGTTCGACGCGCCCTCGGCGTTGGCCAAAAGCAATAGCTGGCAGGGTGAATTCAAAAGCCGGCGGAAAAACCTCGAACCGTATTGGGGCCAGTTGTCGATTTCCAAGGTTTACGGTGATAACCACGAACTGACGCATTACATTGGCATTTACGAAGATATCACTCAGACCAAACTCGCCCAGCAACGCATCGAGCGCCTGGCCTACACCGACAACCTGACCAACCTCGGCAATCGCCCCTCGTTCATTCGCAACCTCGACGAACGCTTCGCCCGCGACTCCGACACACCGATCTGCCTGTTGCTGGTAGACATCGACAACTTCAAGCGCATCAACGACAGCCTGGGCCATCAGACCGGCGACAAACTGCTGATCAGCCTCGCCCGGCGCCTGCGTAACAGCCTGAGCCCGAGTGGCAGCCTGGCACGTTTCGCCAGTAACGAATTTGCCGTATTGCTGGACAACACCGATCTCTCGACGGGTCAGCAAATCGCCAACCAATTGCTGGCGACCCTCGATAAACCGATGTTTGTCGACAACCAGCTGATCAGCGTCACCGGTTCCGTCGGCCTGGCCTGCGCGCCGCTGCACGGGCGCGATCCGCAGACCCTGATGCGCAACGCCGGGTTGGCTCTGCACAAGGCCAAGGCCAATGGCAAACACCAGGTTCATTTGTTCACCGAGGCGCTGAATGCCGAGGCCAGTTACAAACTCTTCGTCGAAAACAACCTGCGACGCGCCCTGACGCAAAACGAGCTGGACGTGTTTTATCAGCCCAAGCTGTGCCTGCGCAGCGGCCGTTTGCTGGGCATGGAGGCACTGCTGCGCTGGAACCATCCGGAAAAAGGCATGATCCGCCCGGACCAGTTCATCAGCGTCGCCGAAGAGACCGGGTTGATTATTCCGATTGGCAAATGGATTGCGCGTCAGGCCTGCCGGATGAGCAAAGAACTTTCGGCGGCAGGCTTGGGCGATCTGCAGGTAGCGATCAACCTGTCGCCGAAACAGTTTTCCGACCCGGATCTGGTCGCTTCGATTGCCAACATTCTCAAGGAAGAGGCGCTACCGGGCCGGCTGCTGGAGCTGGAGCTGACTGAAGGGCTGTTGCTCGAAGCCACCGAAGACACGCACTTGCAGCTGGACCAGCTCAAGCGCCTCGGGCTGACGCTGGCCATGGACGACTTTGGCACCGGTTACTCGTCACTCAGCTACTTGAAAAAATTCCCGATCGACATCATCAAGATTGATCGAAGCTTCATCCACGAAATTCCGGACAACCAGGACGATATGGAGATCACCTCCGCCGTGATCGCCATGGCGCACAACCTGAAACTCAAGGTCGTGGCCGAAGGCATCGAGACCGCCGAGCAGCTGGCCTTCCTGCGCCGTCACCGCTGCGATGTCGGCCAGGGCTACCTGTTCGACCGCCCGATACCGGGTTCGGAGCTGGTCGAAAAGCTCAAGCGCTACCCGCGTGGGCCGCTCTGCCTGTAACGCTCCTCGCCTGCAAGTGATTTCCTATGTGGGAGCTAGCCTGCTAGCGATTGCGCCAGTCCAATAAGCGTCTTGCTGCTGACACACCGCCATTGCTAGCAGGCTAGCTGCCACAAGGTTGAATACCCTCACATTTTGACTAGTGATTAACCCGGCATCATTGGGCACACTGGCGGTCTGACTTCCAACATTCAACCTGACTGAGAGGACTGAAAATGGTCTTGCGCTCGGAAATTCTGGTGAACAAAAACGTGCTCCCGACTAAAGAACAAGCTCTGCCTGGCCGCGAAACCCCGATGTCTTTGCCGGAAAAACATTTCGTCCACGACGCGCCGCTGCTGGGCCCATTCGTTACCGATGTAGATTTCGCGATTTTCGGCCTCGGCTGCTTCTGGGGCGCGGAACGCAAGTTCTGGCAGCGCGAAGGCGTGGTCAGCACGGTCGTGGGTTACGCTGGCGGCTTTACGCCAAACCCTACGTATGAAGAAGTCTGCTCCGGCCTGACCGGCCACAGCGAAGTGGTGCTGGTAGTCTACGAGCCGGCGAAAGTCAGCTACGACGAGCTGCTGAAAATGTTCTGGGAATTGCACAACCCGACTCAGGGCATGCGTCAGGGTAACGACATCGGCACTCAGTACCGCTCGGTGATTTACGCGACCAATCCGACGCAACTGGAAGCGGCCAAACGCAGCGCGCAAGTGTTTCAGGCTGAGTTGAGCAAGGCTGGCAAAGGCGAAATCACCACCGAAATCGATGAAGCGCCGACGGTCTATTTCGCTGAGGCGTATCACCAGCAGTACCTGGCGAAAAATCCGGAAGGGTATTGCGGGATTGGCGGCACAGGCGTGACTTGCCCGATCTAAACCGCAAATGCAAAAGATCGCAGCCTCGGTTCACTCGACAGCTCCTACAGAGAAACGCATTCACCTGTAGGAGCTGTCGAGTGAAACGAGGCTGCGATCTTTTGATATTCCTTGTCGATTGACCCTATTCGGCAATCAACCAGTCCATCTGCCAGCCACCCTGAGTCTGCCCAAGCTTTTTCGACAACCACGGCAGCAATTCACGCAACTCCTCTTCCAGCCCCCACGGCGGATTCGCAATTGCCAATCCCGAGCCGTTCAAGCTGTTCGGCGTGTCCAGCGGATGCACCAGCAATTCCACACGCAACAACTTTGGCGCGCCCGTGCCGGCCAGATCCTGATAAAAACGGCGCAACATGCGCTGGTCCTTTACCGGGTACCAGGTCGCTGCCACGGTTTGACGCATCCGTCCGATCGCTTCCTTCAGCGACGCGGCACAGCGTTGCATTTCATCGAGCTGTTCGAACGGCGGATCAATCAACATCACCGCCCGCTTCTCCTGCACCGGCAACATCGCGCGCGGCACATGCCAGCCCTCACCCAGATGCACCTTCACACGACGGTCACCGGCCATGTTGTCCTTGAGCAGCAGACCGTCTTGCGGGTGCTTCTCGTTGAGCATCAACCGATCCTGCGGCCGCGTCAGGCGCCGCGCCAACTCGGGCGAGCCCGGGTAGTAACGCAACTGGCCATCCGGGTTCATGTCATGCAGAACCTTCATGTAATCAGCGGTCAACGCCGGCAGATCCGGCTGATCCCACAAACGCGCAATGCCTTCCAGATACTCACCGGTACGACTCGCCTGATCACCCTGCAGGTCATACAGACCAATACCGGCGTGCGTGTCGAGATAGGCAAACGGCTGCTCCTTGCGCGACATCAAGGCGATGAGGCGGGTCAAAGTCAGGTGTTTGAACACATCGGCGTGATTGCCGGCATGGAAGGCGTGACGATAATTCATGATTGCTCCTGCGAAGGCCGAGGAGTTTACCTTGTACGGCGACGGACGTCAGGGGGTGGGGGCTGAGCGGCCAATCGCAACCCTTCCCCCCAATCAGGCACAAACCCCTGTGGCGAGGGGGCTTGCCCCCGTTGGGCTGCGAAGCAGCCCCGAAATATCCCGGCGAACCGCAAACCCTGTGGCGAGGGAGCTTGCTCCCGCCGGGCTGCGAAGCAGCCCCAAACCCAGCACCGCAGATTTGTCAGACACACCACAGCGCTTTGTTTTGGCGACTGCTACGCAGCCGAACGGGAGCAAGCTCCCTC
>NZ_JMCL01000109.1 GCF_000690905.1 Pseudomonas sp. Ant30-3
TACACCAAGCTCAACCAACTGGATTTCTCGGTCGAACTGGCACGCGTGCGTTCACTGGCGCCGGATGCAATTTTCGAGTTCCACCCCGGTGGTGCTGGCATCAACTTCGCCAAGCAATACGGCAGCTCGGGCCTGAGCAAAACGATCCCGATGGTAGTGCCTGTGTTCTCCATGGACGAACGCATGCTCGCCGCCACCGGCGATGTCGCCAAAGGCATGAACATCGTGACCTTGTGGAACCCTGGATCGAACAACCCGGCCAACCAGGCATTCGTCAAAGCCTTCAGCGAAAAATACAAGCGCGTGCCAACGGTCTATGCCGCTCAGACCTATGACACGGCGCGTCTGATCGGTGCAGCACTGAAGAGTGTGGGCGGCAACATGAAAGATCCCGAAGCCTTTCGACACGCACTGCGCAACGTCAAGTTCGACTCGATCCGTGGCGATTTCGCTTTCGGCAAAAACCAGCATGCGGTCATCGACTGGTACTTGCTGCGCGTAGAAGCCGATGCCAACGGCAAGCTGATTCAGGTGCCGGTGCAGACGATCGCCAAATCGCAAGTGGACAGCTTCGCCGCCGAATGCGCCCTGTGACCTGTGGCGAGGGAGATTGCCACCGCGGGACTGCGCAGCAGGCCGCTCTTTTGAAAATAAAGAGCGGGGGCCGCTTCGCGCCCCAGCGGGAGCGAGCTCCCTCGCCACGGGACTGCGCACATTTCCGGCACTTTTCACAGGATTCCCAGCATGCTGTTACTTGAACAAATTCTGAACGGCCTGCAGTACAGCGCCTTGCTGTTTTTGCTCGCCTCGGGCCTGACGTTGATTTTCGGCATCATGGGCGTCATCAATCTGGCCCATGGCGCCTTCTACATGGTCGGGGCGTTCTGCGCCGCCTACACCGCTTCGCTCAGCGGCTCGTTCTGGCTTGCCGGGCTGGCGGCGGTGATGGGCTCCGCACTGTACGGGCTGCTGATTGAAACCAGCATCATGCGCCGTCTCTACACCCGCGATCACCTCGACCAGGTGCTAGCCACCCTGGCCGTGGTGTTTTTCACCAACGAGTTGATCACCGTGCTGTTCGGTCGCAGCCCGCCGGCCATGCCGACACCCGAGTGGTACGGCACCTTCGTCGAAGTTTTGCCAGGGTTGATGTACCCGGTCAGCCGCCTGCTGTTCATCGCTGCCGGGGCATTGGTGGCGGTTGCGATGTGGCTGCTGATCAACCATACCCGCCTGGGAATGCTGATACGTGCCGGCGCCGACGATCACGAGATGGTGGGTGCCTTGGGCGTGAACATCGCTCGCCTCTACACCCTGGTGTTCGTCTTCGGCTGTGTGCTCTGCGGACTCGCCGGTTTCATGGCCGCCCCGCTGCTGTCGGTGGAAATCAGCATGGGCGAAAAAGTCCTGATCACCACGTTTGTCGTGATCGTCGTCGGCGGTGTCGGCTCAGTGCGCGGCGCGCTCGCCGGTGCCTTATTGATTGGCATGGTCGACGGCCTCGGGCGAGCGTACATCCCGCAATTGCTCGACCAACTGTTGCCTGCCGAAGTCAGCGGCACCTTGAGTGGCGGGCTTATTTCCGCCAGTGCCTACATCGTCATGGCCGTCGTCCTGCTGGTCCGTCCACGCGGCCTGTTGCCCGCCCGCGCCTGAGGAAAACTACATGTCCCGTCGAGTCCTGATCGATCTGCTCTGCCTGGCGACGTTCGCCCTTCTGCCGCTGCTTGCGTCGCTGCTGCACGAACCCTTCCTCATCAGCCTGTTCACCCGCCTGGCGATCTACGGCATGGCCGCGGCCAGCCTGGACCTGCTGATCGGCTATGGCGCGATGATCAGCTTCGGTCATGCGGCGTTCTTTGGTCTGGGCGGCTACGTGGTCGGCGTCATCGGTTTCCATACCTCTCAGGCCATGCCGCTGTGGGGCTGGGACGGTTCCAGCAGCGCGCTGATCGTCTGGCCGCTGTCGCTGTTGGTTTGCGCGCTGTTCGCCCTGGTGGTCGGCTATCTCTCGCTGCGTACCAGCGGTGTGCAGTTCATCATGATCACGTTGGCGTTCGGCCAGATGCTGTATTTCCTCCTCAGTTCGCTGTCGTTGTACGGCGGCGACGACGGCATCCTGCTCAGCGAGCGCAATACGCTGCCGGGTCTGGATCTGGACAACCCGGTGCAGTTTTACTACCTGTGCCTGGGGTTGCTGGTGGCCTGGCTGCTGTTCTGCCGGCGACTGGTGAACTCGCGCTTCGGCTACGTGCTGCGCGGCCTCAAGCAGAGCGAACGGCGCAGCGTCAGCCTGGGTCTGCATCCGCTGCGCTATCGGCTCACGGCCTTCGTCATTGCCGGGGTCGGCGGTGGCCTGGCCGGTATCTTGTGGGCCAACTATGCGATGTTTGTCAGCCCGGACATGGGCGCTTGGCACAAGTCCGGCGAGTTGATGGCAATGGTCATTCTGGGGGGCGTTGGCACTCTGCTCGGTCCGGTACTTGGCGCGGCGGTGTACCTGGGACTGGAGCAGGTGTTGAGCCTGTGGACCGAGCACTGGCTACTGATCTTCGGTCCGTTGTTGCTGGTGGTGGTGCTGTTCGGCAAAAAAGGCCTGTACGGCCTGCTGCTCAGCCCGTGGCCGCAACGGCGCAAGACTTCCGTGACGCCAACCACGTCCGCCATTGCCAGCGAGGTGCGCCCATGAATCCGCAACTGTCGATCCAGGCGTTGGAAAAATCCTTTGGTGCGGTGAAGGCCACCAACGGTGCAAGCTTCGATATTGCACCGGGGGAACTGCACGCGATCATCGGCCCCAATGGCGCTGGCAAATCCACGCTGATTTCGCAGATCGCCGGGGAGATTCGTCCGGACAAGGGGCGGATCTTTCTCAGCGGTCAGGACATCACCGACGTGCCCGCCCACCAGCGCCCTCGCCTCGGCCTGGCGCGCGCCTTTCAGGTCAGCCAGCTGTATCCGGAATTTACCCTGCTGGAAAACATTGCCTTGGCAATCGCTGCCCGGGATGGCCAGACATTTGGCATGTGGAAGCCGCTGGGCAGTGACGCTCGTCTGTTGGCGCCGGCAGCAGATTATCTGCAACGCGTGGGGCTAGATTCACGTGGGCAGGCGCTGGTCAGTGAGTTGTCCCACGGTGAACGGCGCCAGCTGGAAATTGCCCTGGCTCTGGCTCAAGAGGCCTCGGTGTTGTTGCTCGATGAGCCAATGGCGGGGATGGGCGCGGAGGAGTCGGCACGGATGACGCAGTTGTTGCTCGAACTCAAGGGTCGCTACGCGATCCTGCTGGTGGAGCACGACATGGACGCGGTGTTCGCCCTGGCGGACCGCATTACCGTGCTGGTGTACGGCCAGACCATCCTGACCGGCAGCGTCGAACAGATTCGCAACGACCCGCAAGTACGCGCCGCCTACCTGGGAGAAGAACATGCTTGAGGTCAGTGGATTGCAGGCCGGTTACGGCCTGAGCCAGGTGCTGTTCGACATGCACCTGAAGATCGAACAGGGTCAGGTGGTGTCGCTGATCGGACGCAACGGCATGGGCAAGACCACGACGGTGAAGTCGATCATGGGGCTGCTCAAACCGACCGCGGGCAGCATTCTGATTCACGGTCGGGAGATGCGTGGCGCCCCGCCCTATCGCATCGCCCAGGCTGGGTTGGGATTGGTCCCTGAGGGCCGCCGCGGATTTGGCAGTCTGAGTGTGCGGGAGAATCTGCTGGCGACGGCGACCCGGGGCAAGTGGGATCTGCCGCGGATCTACGCGCTGTTCCCACGTTTACAGGAGCGCCAGGATCAGTTGTCGAAGACGCTTTCCGGTGGCGAGCAGCAGATGATGGTGGTTGCCCGAGCGCTGCTGACCAACCCGCAGTTGTTGATTCTCGATGAGGCCACAGAAGGGCTGGCGCCGATCATTCGTGAAACGATCTGGAGTTGTCTGGCGAGTTTGAAAGCTGAAGGCGAGACGATTCTGGTGATCGACAAGAATTTGAAAGAGATGGCGCGCGTGGTGGATTGTCACCACATCATTGAGAAAGGGCGGCAGGTGTGGAGTGGGACGCCGGGGCAGCTCAGTGATACGCCGGAGTTGTCTCGGCGGTATTTGGGGGTTTGACGGCGGACGTCTTTACAGCGGCCCGACGCGATCTACTGTAGGAGCCGGCTTGCTGGCGATGGCGGTGCGTCATTCAACATTGATGGCGGCTGATACACCGCAATCGCCAGCAAGCCGGCTCCTACAGGCATTGGCGGAGTCGGGAAATCCCTGGCACGCCGCAGGCATCGTAGGAGCTGGCTTGCCAGCGATGGACGTGAACGCTAACGCGTGCTCGCAGGATAAACGCGCCAGCACTCACTGCAACGGCGAAAAACTTGCCGGCAGGTAAATCGTCGAATGCATTTCCAGCAGCTGCGGGCCCGAATTCTCCGGGGGCCAAACGCCGTCTTGTACGGCGCGAGTGCGCACGTCCAGGCGTTGTTCGAGCGAGGCGTAGGGCCAGATGTGCAGGTAACGTGGCAGTTGACCGTCGGTGGCATAGAAGGCCGCATACACCGGCGCAGCTTCATGACAACCTCGATTCACTACCAGAAAAAGTATGTTTTTAGACTGCGTTCGGCTCGGGCCGCGATCGAACGCAGCAGGTGCGGAATCGGGCGCGCGGTATTCCAGGTCAGGACCTCACCACCCCACCATTGAATACCGGCGACAATCCCATCAACTCAAGCTTGCGGGTGAACTCACCCAGCCGCAGCAATTTGTAGG
This sequence comes from Pseudomonas sp. Ant30-3, assembly GCF_000690905.1. Lineage (GTDB taxonomy): Bacteria > Pseudomonadota > Gammaproteobacteria > Pseudomonadales > Pseudomonadaceae > Aquipseudomonas. The sequence continues at coordinate 4,763 of NZ_JMCL01000109.1, forward strand.
CTTCAAGATCCACGTCCTGATAATCATAAAATCCCTGCCCCTCGCGCAGCCCGTTGTGCCCGAGGGCCATGTTGTCGGCGATGACTTTGGGCGGCAGGAAGCGGGGATCGATGGCTTGCGCCAGGTAGTGCGAGGCATAGAACAGAATGTCGCCGCCGCCCCAGTCGATGAATTCGAGCATCCCCAATACCGAAAAACGCAGGCCGAAACCTACGCGAATCGCCGTGTCGATATCCTCGGCGCTGGCCACGCCCTCCTCGACCATCCGCGCCGCTTCATTCATCGCCAACGCCTGGATTCTCGGCACGATGTAACCGGCCGCCGCGGAACACTGCACCGGGACTTTGCCGATCCGCTTGAGCAAGGCCATCAGGCGCTGTACTGCCTGCGGGCTAGTAGTCTCGCTGCGGCTGACTTCGACCAGCGGCATGAGGAACGCAGGGTTCAGCCAATGCGCGTTGACGAAGCGCTGCGGGTGGGTGACCAGCGCTGCCAGCTGCGTCACCAGGAACGTTGAAGTGGTCGATGCGATCACCGTTTCAGCGTTGCACGACTCACTTAACCAGGCAAAGGTTTGCGCCTTGAGTTCCAGGACCTCGGGGACGGCCTCGAACACCACGGCGGCGGCTTGCAAATCGCCGACGCTCTGCTCGCGATCACACACGCGCAAACGGCTCAGCGCCTGTTCGGCTTGCGCGGCGTCGAGTGAACCCAGGTGCGCCAGTGTTGCCAGTTCGCTGCGCAAGTGGTCCTCGATCTGGAGAAAGTAGTGGTCCTGCGCCGCCGCATCGCGCTGCTTGATGTCGATCAGAGTCACCGGCAACCCGGCGAACATGAATGCCAGGGCAATCCCTTCGCCCATCCGCCCGGCACCGACGATGCAGATGCGCTGCTCGACGGCGCTCACGCCTGCAGTCCTTGGGTCAGGCAGTGCTGCATGGCGCTGCGACTCAGTTGATCCAGGCCGAGGTTTTCCAGGGTTCGTCCCTCGCCGTACAGGTCGATGCCGCTGACCACTGTGGCCAGGCTCAGCAAGCCTTGGGCGACTGGCGTCGGCACATTGGCCCAGCGTCCGACCGAGACCAGAAATGACAGGCCCAGGCGTGTGTCTTCAAGCATGTAGCGGTGTTTTTGCAGGTCGATGTCTTCTCGCCAGTCGCCGCTATCGGTCAGCTTGCCGTGGGCGCCGCGGCCGTACATCCACTCATCGCCGTCGCTCGCGTAGTGGTCAGCCAAGGGGAAATGCGGCGCGCCATAGCCCATGGCTTCACGGATGGCGATACGTTCAGCGTCAAGGGCGTTGGTCACTCGACGGATCGAAGGCACCGTGCCTTCGTTGTGAATATCCCAGGTGTCGAAATGTTCAAGGGGGCCGGCATTCATCAGGATCAGCGGCGGATGGATGATCGGCCCGGCGTTCATCAGTGCGCCGCTGAGGGCGTCTTCGATGGGTTCGACGCTTGGGTAGGCTTCTCGCAATACGGCGAATGCGGACTCGCTCAGACGACTCGGGAACACCCCGGTTGGCAGACGGGTTGCGTAGCCGCTGATCACCACCTGATTGTCGCCGTGTTTGCGAGCGAGATAGGGCAAGGTGCCGGTTTCGGCGAACGCCACTTCGGCGTGGTTGCCGGCCTTGGCCATCGCTTGGGCGAACACCATGCTGCCGAATGTACCTGGCGGCAGGAACACCACCTGGCCGTCGCGCAGCAGAGGGGCAAGTTCGGTAGCGAGGGCCTGGTGGGAGGTCGATGGCAAGGCAATGACCAGCAGCTGCGCATCGGCTACGGCTTGTTTCAGGTTGAACGCAAGGGTCAGACTGTCGCCGGGCTGGCCCAGGCTAATTTTGCGTTCACCACGGAAGTCGCGCACCAGCAGATGACCAAGCCCCTGCAAGGTTTCCAGCGCGGCACTGTCCCGGCGCCACAGCCGCACCGAATGGCCTTTTTCCGTCAGCTCGATCGCTGCCGCATAACAACCATGACCACCGCCGATAACACTGATATTCATGAATTCACACTCCTGTAGATAAGCCCCGATCCTAGCAACGGCCCTGGCGAATCACTGGCCGAAACGCGCAAGCTTCATTCCGATTCTGCAACGCAATACCCCCACTGACCTGTAGGAGTGAGTCTGCTCGCGAAGGGGCCGGCACATTCAAAATCTCTGCTGCCTGAAGCGCCGCCTTCGCGGGCAAGTCGAATCGTCGCACCGCCGCTCCCACAGGTTCTTCGTATGGGTTGGGATTTGTGGCGTTGCGCAGATCATTGTGGGAGTGAGCCTGCTCGCGATGGGGTCGGCACATTCAACATCTCCATTGGTTGTTGCTCCGCCATCGCGAGCAGGCTCACTCCCACAGGCTTTCGGTATGGCTCAGGGTTTGTGCGGTTGCATGCGGCGCTGGAACAGGCTGTCGGGCTCCAGGTGGTTGAGGTGGGTGCAGCCCATCAGGTTCATGCTGCGCGTCAGTTCTTCGCTTAATAAATCCACAGCGCGGGTGACTCCGGCTTCTCCTGCCACCGCCACGCCGTAGAGGCTTTGAATAGAGCAAAAAAAATGCCCGGGAGGAGCGATCCGGGCCAAGGAAAAACCATCTGGAAAATTGCCCGATGCGCAGGCAATACTGGAAGCCGCGAACGGCTCCCGCAGACTTCAGAACTTCCAGGTGTAAGTGGTGATCAGGCGGTTTTCCTGATAGTCCGGACCTGACGCATTCCCATTGCCATAACGGGTCTTGACGTCGATGCGCCGCCATTCGAAACCAACGTCCTTGAGCGCCCCGCTCTGCACCACGTAGCCGAGCACGATGTTGCGTTCGCTCTCGACGTTCTGGTCGAGGGCGTTATTGCCCCGATCGACACCGGTGCCGCGCATGTACCGCGTCATGAACTTCAGCCCCGGCAAACCCATGCCGGCAAAGTTATAGTCGTAGCGCAGTTGCCAGGAGCTTTCGTTTGGCTTGACGAACGCCACCGTCGACCAGTTCACCAGGTAGGGTTGCGGCGCATAGCCGTTCAGCGTCGGGAAGCTCGATTCGCCAAGCATGCGCTGGTATCCGACGCCGAACGTGTGGGCACCCTTTTTCAGGGAGGTCATGATCCCGTAGGACTTGTTGTCGATATCGCCATACAGCGCTTTGCCGTCCTCACTGTTATTGAAGTAGCGAAGGTCGGTCTTCAAGCCGTAGCCGGCACCCAGGTCATGGTTATAGGCCAAGCCCAGATAATGTTGTTTATATATGTCTTCCAGCTGACCGAAAAAATAAGTACCGGACAGATTCGGCGTAAACATGTAAGTGGCACCGCCGAAATTCAAACCATCACTGCGACGCTTAACATTGGGACCGTTAAACAGATACATCTTTTCCCTGTTGGAAGACTCCCGAGAGCTGATTTCGGTAAAGCGCCCACCGGTCAGCGTCAGCTTGTCTACTTCTTTGGATTCGATCTGCACACCGTGATAGGTAGTGATCAACTGCCGGGAATCATCGATATAAGCCACCGGCAAGGTCGGACGAAGTTCACCGACCTTGAGTTCGGTCTTGTTGTAACGAACTTTCCCGGTCAGTGCCGCACGCCCATAGTCCCGGACTTGTTCGCCCTTGCTTGCGTCATACGGAATGATGCTGTCCGGGCCACGGCCACCGCCGCCGTCCAGGCGATAGGCATACTGCGCCGAGAGGTCCAGGCCGAACTGCAGCGTACCCTCGGTGTAACCCGAAATGGCGCGGAAATCGAAACCCTGGGTCCAGCTGCCGACGCGTGATTGCGACGCGTCATCCTGTTTGAAGTCGCGGTCGATGTAGAAATTGCGCATCCCTAGGCTGACCTGGCTATCTTTAACGAAATCTGCCTGCGCAACCAGCGGTGTGAAGATCCCCATCACGGCTGCAGTGGATAGCCCACGGTTTATCCAGTTCTTCTGAAACATCGAACTTTCCTTTATTTTTTGCATGCACAAAGGCACGGCTAGTGGAAGCAGATCAAATCAGCAAAGTGCAACTTTGGCAGTCAATCCGCAGTATTGTTTTTATAACCACTTACTGCAAAAAAAGTCGTAGTACAGTCATTCGCCAGAACAGCGACAACCGCTTTATAGTTATTTTTCAAACAGTCAACGATACGGGAAAGTCATATCGCATCTTACCCACTCAGAAGTTCGCTTTCGAGGCATCTCCCAAGCGGTGGTAAGCGCGATTGAAATACACCAGGCCTTCCTGGCTTTCGCCATTACGAATGCCCAACACTTCGCAATAGAAAATGGTGTGTGAACCGACTTCATGGGCCTGGGCAATCCGGCAGTCGAAACTCACCAGTGCTTCATCGAGCAACGGTGCACCACTTTCCAGGGTGCTCCAGGATGCGCAGGAAAAACGCTGATCGGTATCGAGGTTGCGGTTGGAAAACGCGCCCGACACTTCCTGGTGACCTGCGGTCAGGACGTTCACGCTGAGCACGCCATTGCTCTTGAAATGCACGTTGGAAAACGACGAGCGATTCATGCACACCAGCAGCGTCGGCGGCTGGTCGGTGACGCTGCACACCGCCGAAGCGGTGAAGCCGAAGCGCCCGGCGGGGCCGTCGGTGGTGATGACCGAAACCGCGCCACCAAGCATTGCCATTGAGTTACGAAATCCAGTTGTATCGACCATGGTCTTACCCTCCGGTCTATCAGATATCCAGCACCAGCTTCGAGGACTTGGCCCGGGAGCAGCACACCAGAATCTGGTCATTGGCGGATTTTTCGTCGTCCGTGAGATAGACGTCGCGGTGATCCGGTTCGCCTTCGATAACGTCGCACAAGCAGGTGCCGCAAACGCCCTGCTCACAGGACACTTCAATCTTGATGCCGACAGCCGTCAGGGCGTCGACGATGCTCTGGCCTTCGGCAACCTGTACGGTCTTGCCGCTGCGTTGCGCCACCACTTCGAAACCGGCACCTGAGGCATCGACTTCGACCTGGAAGTACTCGCGGTGTACATGATCGTCGGCGTAACCCGCTGCCAGCGCCTGGGCGATGACCCAGTCCATGAACCCGGCCGGCCCGCAGACGTACACGTGCACGCCGGCTTGCGGGGTGCCCAGCACGTTGGCCAGGTCGAGTTTCTGTTCGGGCGCTTCGTCGTCGAAATGCGTGTGCAGGCGTGAAGCAAACGCCGCGCTGCCCAGCTCTTCGAGAAACGCGCTGCGGATGCGCGAACGGCCGCAATAGTGCAGGTCGAAATCGCTGTCGCGTGCATTCAGCGCGTAGGCCATGGCAACCATCGGCGTGATGCCGATGCCGCCGCCGATAAGGATTGAGCGCTTGGCGTCGCTGGCCAGCGGGAAGTGATTGCGCGGCAGGCTGATCTCGATTTCGCGACCTTCCTGCAGCAACTCATGCACCGCCACCGAACCGCCGCGCGAGGCAGGGTCCTTGAGTACGCCCAGCCGATAGGCGCCGGCGTTGGCCGGGTCGCCGCACAGGGAATACTGGCGAACCAGGCCGGTCTTGAGGTGGATATCGACATGCGCGCCCGCTTCGAAAGCTGGCAACGGTTGCCCTGCCGGATCGCTGAGATCCAGTACGACCACCCCTTCGCCCTGCTCTTCGCGTTTGCGCACGACGACTTTCAATAATTGATCGCTCATACAGGACCATCCCGAATTGCTTGTGAGGGGGGCGCAGTTGAGCGGCCCCGTCGTTTCTCTAAAACATTTTCTTCAAACATGCAGCGCCAGACTCAGCGCATGAAGATCCCGCCGTTCACATCCCAGGTCGCCCCGGTAGTGAAAAAGGCGTCTTCGCTAGCCAGTTGCACGATCAGCTTGCCGAGGAACGCGGCATTGCCCAATTGCTTGACCGGGATCGCCTCGATCAGTTTTTCCAGACGCTCGGGTGGCACGGCAGCACGTACCGCCGGCGACTCGATAGGGCCGGGAGCGATGGCGTTAACCGTGACGCCGGACGCTGCCAGCTCCTTGGCAAAGATCTTGGTCAGGGTGACGATCGCGCCCTTGGACGCGGCGTAATGCGCGCCGGTCGCGGTGCCGCCGTTCTGCCCGGCCAGGGACGCCATGTTGATGATCCGCCCGTAACCCTGGGCCGCCAGGTAGCTGCCGAACACCTGGCAACCGACGAAGGTGCCGCGCAGATTGACGCTGACGACATGGTCGAACTCTTCCGGGCTGATCTGCATCACCGGAGTGGTCAGGGTGATCGCGGCGTTGTTTACCGCCACATGCAACACGCCCCAGTGCGCCACCACAGCGGCCAGTGCTGCTTCGAAATCAGCCTTGCTCGTCACGTCGAGCTTGAGCGCCAGCACCCTTTCGCCAGAGGCATCGAGTTCAGCGGCAGTGACTTGCGCCGACTCCAGCGAACGGTCGCTGATGACCACCCGGTAACCGGCGGCCAGCAGTTGTTTGGCGATGCTTTTACCCAGCCCTTGGGCCGCGCCGGTGACCAATGCAACCTGTGTCATGGCAACGTCCTCAGAGGATGTAGCCGATACCGGCGAGGGTATCGGTGGAGTTGATCAGCTGGATCAGCTTGCGCTGGATCTTGAAACTGTCGCCGCTGCGCACCAGTTGAAACGTGACATCGGCGGTGTACTGCTTGAGCACGTCTTTGCGGAACTCACGGAGGTTTTGCGCACAGCGCACGGTGACAATGCCGTCTGCATCCGATAGCACCCGAAAGCGCGACTGGCTGCGCACGGTGCGCGCCCGCGGGGTGGTCGAAATCGATTCGCCACTGGTCAACCGGGTCACGCGCAACTGGCGCATTTGGTGATCGTCGTAGGCATAGTTCAGGGTGTTCTCGTAATCGGTTTCCAGCGGGTCGATCGGGATGATGTAGGTGGCGGTCTCGGTCCACAGGTCGAGCCACTCGGCAAAATCGCCGTGGTCGAGCATGTCAGCTTCCTGCCAGATGAAAGCGCTGACCTGGTTGAGCAATTGCAGATTGATCATGGTGTTCTCCGTCGACTCAGGCCGACATCATCTTTTTCCACTGCTGGTAGCCAGCGCGCATGCCGGTCTCGGCGCTCACGTCACTGACCAGCCCGTCTTCGGATTTGGTTTCGCCCGGCAAGCCGCGGTTGAGCATGATCCACAGGTCGGTGCCGGCACTGGCGCCGCGCTGTACACGCTCCCAGGCTTCGGAATCGTCCGGGGTGCCAAAGCCCATCGGGCCCTGGAAGTGTTCGTGCAGGCGCAGGCGATAACGATTGGCCACCGCCGGGCCGCCGTCCATGGTGATCACCGCGTGATGGATTTCGGTCTCGTCCACGGCGATCGGCTGCAGCACCCGGAAGAACGCCATGGAACAAGCGATGTTGGGGAACAGGTTGAGGTTGAAACCGGAACCGCCTACCGCTCGCACAATGCGCCGCACCGACTGTTCGTCCTGGCCTTCGGCGCGCAGCTGGACGGCCAGGTCTTCGAAGCGCTCGGGGATCGGCAGGTCGAGGTTGGCTTCCAGGTCGACCAGGTCAGGAATCATCACCATCACGCTGTGGCCGTTGCCCAGGTCTTCGACGTAGCCAGGCCCTTCAACGAAGTCGAACAACGCCAGGGTCTGCTCATCCACCGACGACAGGAACGACTTGTGCACCAGCGGGAAGTGATACGCGTCGGTGGTGTTTTCCAGCTGGATCTTCCAGTTGCCCGGGAAGCGGAAACGATGCTCGCCACCGACTTTCACCGGGTAGCCGGCACCCTGCTTCATGAACAGGTCGATCCACTTTTTTGCCGGGCCGAGGAAGTCGGCCAAGGGCTCGATATCGTCCTTGAAGGTGGCGAAGATCATGCCGTTGTACTGCTCGACCCGCAGGCTGATCAAAGGCAGTTCGGACTTGTCCAGGCAATCGCCGTAACTTTCCGGGTGCGGTACGCCGCGCAGGCTGCCATCCAGGGCGTAGCTCCAGCCGTGGTACGGGCACACGAAGCTGTTGGTCTTGCCTTTCTTGTGTTCGCAGACCGTGGCGCCACGGTGGCGACAGCGGTTGAGCAACACATGCACTTCCTTCTTGCGGTCGCGCACGACGATCACCGGTTGCTTGCCGACGTAGGTGCTCTTGTAGCTGCCGGACTCGGGAATCTCGCTGGTGTGGGCAACCCAGATCCAGGTGCTGTAGAAAATCTTGTCCAGCTCTTGATCGAAAATCTTCGCGTCGGTGTACAGCGAAGTGTGCACTCGATCATGCAAGACCAGGTCGGACGGACTGGCGTTCAGGTTTACAGCGGATATCAGGTTATTCACGATCACTCCTCGTCGGCTGGCTCGCCGACTCTAAGAATTCTGGGTATTGCTGTCAGGACTGGCCGGATTTGTCGGGTACGGGCAGGTGCGCGTCACTGTTCCAGGTGTCCACCGGACGGCTGAACAGGTTCTCGGTCTGGAAGTGCGCCATTCGCCAATGCCCCTGTTCCTGAGCAAACTCCACGGTCAGGCGGGCGCTGTTGAGGTGCGAGGCACCCGAGGCGAACGTCGAGGTCTGCAACATCACCCAACTGGCCTGCGCGACGGCGCCGCTGACCTGGATCAGTTCCGAGGTCAGAAAGTGCACGTTCAACGCGAAGTGCGCCGGCTCGACCCTGTAAGTCGCGAACATTGCCTTGATCGCATCACGCCCGTGGTAGCTGCCGAAACTGTTCTGGTACTTGGCGCCCTTGCCTTCCCAAACCGCCTGCGCGGTGAACAATCCGGCCAGCTCATCGAGAGGCGAATCGACGCCCAGCTCATCGCACAGAACCATGTAGCGATTCATGCAGGCGCGGATCGCATTCTCGCTTTCCAGGTGTTCCAGCCGCTGTTCCAGCGCGCGCAAATGCTCTTGTGATGACATGGCGATGTCCCTCGACTCAGCGCTGGATGATCAGTTCGCGCCCGGTACGGGCCTCGACCTTGCAGTACTTCCAGAGTTTGTAAGGGCCATCGCCGACGTCAGTGGTGCGGAACAGATTGCAGGCGGCGTGGACGGTCTCGATGTCTGGCACATCGGCCAGCAGATAAGTAGTCCAGGGCCAGCCAGCGGACGGGCCGACCATGCTCTGGTCGTCGTCCATGTTGCCCAGCACGGTCACGCCGGGCAGATCGGCGATGCCATTCCACATGGCGCCGAACGCGGCCCAGACTTCCAGAGCCTCGGGACGTGGAGCATCAAAGAAGTTCTGGTTGATGCCGATGCAGAACAACACTCGCAGGGCTTTTTTATCGGTCATGGGGTTCACCATTCAGTAGGAAAAAAGTTACAGGTAGCCAGGCAGCGGCTTGTTGCCGAAGAAGATCGCGCCGGCGTTCTGGTAGGTCATATCGCCCATGAAGGCGTGCTGGGTAATGACTTGTGTATCGTTGACAAAACGCGACAGCGGGCTGCTGCGGTACACGCCGCTCATGCCCGAAAGCATTTGCGCGGTGCGTGCGACATCCGCCGCGACCCGGGTAGCGTGGGTTGAAGACAGGCGCAGCATGTTGGTCTGCTCGACGGTCACCGGATCGCCGGCCAGGACACTGGCCCAGGCATCGTCAATGGACTGGTAGAACCACGAACGCGCAGCACGCAGCGCAGCCTCGGCCTTGGCCATCTCGACCTGGGCCAGTGGCCGGTCGGACAACGACGGCGCGCCGGTCACGGAGATGCGTCCGCTGGCCATGCCGCTCAACTCATCGAGCGCTGCCCGCGCAACGCCGAGGCCGACCACCGACAACACCTGTGTCGCGAACGACAGCGACGGATAACGGAAGAACGGTTCGTCGAGATTCGACGGGCCACCGCGTACGAAAGTCCACTCCTCCGGCACCACCACGCCTTCAACCACGACGTCATGGCTGCCGGTGCCGACCAGGCCGACGACGTTCCAGGTTTCCTCGATGCGTACCTTTTCCCGCGGCATTACCGCCAGCCGTGGCAGGCCGAGCATGTCGCCGTTTTTCGGGCTGATGCCCACGCCAATCAACGATGCGCCCATGCAGCCGCTGGAGAATTTCCAGCGCCCGTTGACCTCCAGGCCACCTTCAACAAAGGACGCAGGCTGCGGTGGGAAAATCCCGCCAGCGAACACCACGTCAGGCGAATCGGCGTAGATTTTATTGATCGTTTCCAGCGGCAGTGCAGCCAGGTAAACCGGGCTCATGCCAAAGCTGGCAACCCAACCGGCGGACCCGTCGGCGATGGAGATATCCTCGACCATCTGGCAGAACTCCGCCGGCGAACGCTCGTCCCCCCCGAAGCGCTTGGGCACCAGCGCGCGATAGACGCCGAGCGTACGGAACTGCTCGATCACGTCCTGCGAGATGAATTTTTGCTGGTCGAACTCTTCGTTCCGGGCACGCTCACGAATATCCACCAGCAGCGTCTGAAACGCGTCATTCGCCGTGATCGGCGCGCGGCGCTGTTGATCCAGCTCGCTTGGCGCAGTCATGGTTTTCTCCATAGTCAGCATGTCGATTACTCTTCCAGGCGCCGGACCAGCTCGCGGCCGACTGCACACAGCAGTTCGTCCGAGCCATGGGCGGCAATCAGTTGAAGGCCAACCGGAAGTCCCGAAGCGCTTTCCAGGGGAATGCTCAGAGCCGGGTGACCGGAAAGGTTGAAAGCGCGTACCAAGGAGGTCATCCCCAACGCAGCGCGGGTGTCGGCCGCATCGGCGACCAGCAAAGGGAAATCGGGCATGGTCGGCATGGCCAGGATCGGCGTAATCGCCAGGGCGGCGTCCACCTCTGCGGTGAAAGCGCGGCGCACGATCTCGGCTTCTTCGACGGAATCGGCAGTGGTCAGGCTGGCGGCACGCAGGCGGCCGGCGACATCCTCACCAACCTTGCCGGTTTGCAGCAGATGGCCACACGCGGCCCAGGTTTCGGCGTTGATGACCACCATCCCGGCACCGTATGCGGCGAGCATGCCTGGCAGCGCTTGCTCGCTCAGCGGAAACCGCGAACGAGCGAGGGCCTGGTTGACGACGGCGTGGATTCGCTCGTCGGCGTGCACCGTGACCACGCCGATCGAAAGGTTTTCCGGCAGCGCTGCTGGCGCCTTGAAGCTCGGGTCGATGACATGCATCGCTTCAATCAGGCAGTCCATATCCCGTGCCAGCGGCCCTACGCAGTCGAGGGTGCTGTGCGCCGGCATGACGCCCTTGCGGCTGACCCGGCCGAACGTTGGTTTGAGCCCGAAAACCCCACAGCACGCTGCGGGAATCCGCACCGAGCCGCCGGTATCGGTGCCCAGCGCGAAGTCGCACAGACCGGCAGCCACAGCCGCCGCCGAACCACTGGAAGAGCCACCGGGGATGTAGCCCGGATGACGAGGATTGGCTGCAGTACCTGTCCAGGCGTTGAGCCCGGTGGTGCCGAAGGCCAATTCATGCAGGCCGGTTTTTCCGGTGATTCGGCAGCCTGCATCCAGGACCGCCTGAACCACGTGTGCATGTTCGGTGGCAGCGGGCGCATCGGCCAGCGCCTGGCTGGAGGCACGGGTCGCATGGCCGGCAATGTCGATGGTGTCTTTCACCATGACCGAAAGGCCGCTACCGCCTAAGGCTAAATCCTCGACAACAATCGACATGCTCTCTACCTGCTCGTTTATGTGTCATCAAAACGGACGCCCTCTGCATGAAGGCGCTGCAAATGCTTAAATCTAAAATCGTAATATTTACGTGAAATGTCAATTGAATTTTATCCAATAAAAAAGTGTGTATTTTCGGTGCAGATTTTCACCATGCGCACCAGCTGCGTGCAGTTTGGTAACACTATAAAAAAGCATATAATTCTCCATATTCTTATTTTTTTCCTCTGTTTATCAATGTGTTACGTCTTTGACAAAGACCAAACCACTCCAGGTATTTCCAAAAATTACGAACGACTGCAGCTGACGGATTCGTGCATTCAGAAAAATATTTCAGCGCGGAATCAGCTGCAATAATCACTAAAAAAATACGTGGTTTTTTGATTTTTGATGTCGGCTTTTTTCAGCTAATTCGAAGCTTCGTGATCCAGATCAAAGCCTTGTTCGGCATGGCGTGGTGGCGACTCGCCCTGCCCGGCGGCGACCCTCACCCTTCCCGTCAAATCACCCCACCGCGAAGGCCTCCAGACGAATGCATCGCAGGCCCCGGTAACACCCGCAGCCGATGCACCAGAAAAATTTCTGGCATGCAATCTGCTCGTTGGTCTGGCAGCAGTTAGAAAAAAAACAGGGCCGTACCTTGGGCCGCATTCGCATCACGTGGTGATCGAGGCGGTCGGCCATTAGCCTTTTGCAGCGTTGCAACTCTTCGGAGAAAGTCATGCTTTTCAGAAAAGCCGTGTCCACCTTGTTGTTGAGTGCCGCCTGCGCCGCCGCCGCGCAGGCTGAAGTGAAAATCGGTGTCATCACCTCCTCCACCGGACCAATCGCGCTGGTCGGCCTGCCTCAGAAAAACACCGTCCCATTGCTGCCGACCCAGGCTGGCGATCAGACGGTGAAGTACATTTCCCTGGATGACGCGAGCGACCCGACGGCCACGGTGAAGGCCCTGAAAAAGCTGATCGATGAAGAAAAGGTCGACGCCATCATCGGCCCGAGCGGTTCACCCAACGCCATGGGCGTGATCCAGTTCGTCGCAGAAGCAGGCGTGCCGTTACTGGCGCCGGTGGGCACCGCCGCCGTGGTACTGCCCATGACCGAGCAGAAGAAATGGGTGTTCAAGACCACGCAAAACGATGATCTGATCGCCACGGCGCTGTTCGAACACATGGCCAAAAAAGGCGTGAAGACCCTCGGCTTTGTCGGCACCGGCGACCCTTATGGCGAGAACTGGGCCAAGGTCATCGCCGGCCTCGCCGCGCAGCAGAACATCAAGGTCGTGGCCAATGAGCGCTTCCAGCGTCAGGACACTTCGGTCACCGGGCAGAGCCTGAAAATCCTCGCCGCGCGTCCCGATGCGGTTCTGGTTGCAGCGCCTGGCAGCTCGGCGGTGATGCCGCAAACCACCCTGTTCGACCAAGGTTATCGCGGCCAGATCTACCAGACCCATGGCGCCGCACTGCCCGACTTTCTCAAGCTGGGCGGCAAGAAAGTCGAGGGCACCGTCCTGGCCGCGAGCCTGATGCTGGTACTGGACGAGATTCCCGACAGTCACCCTTCGAAGAAAATCGCCAGCGATTACACCGCCGCCTACGAAAAGCTCAACGGCAGCAAGCCGGCGACCTTCGGCGGTAACACCTTCGACGCCGGCCTGTTGCTGCAACAGGCGATTCCGATTGCGTCCGCCAAAGCTGCACCGGGCACTGCGGAATTTCGCGCGGCCTTGCGTGATGCACTTGAGCAAAGCCACGAACTGGCTGGTACCCAAGGCGTTTACAACATGACGGCGCAAGACCACAGCGGCTTCGACGAGCGCGGTCGCGAACTGATCGTGGTGAAGAACGGCAACTGGATGTTGTTGAAAGACAACTGACCCGGGCGCACGGCCCGCTGCCCGACTGCCGGCGAGTCGACCTTCGCCGGCAGGCGCGCGTGATCTTCAATCTGTAGAAAGAGCTCTCATTATGAATTTCCAGATAGCCATGCTGCTGGGCCAGGACGGCATGACCAACGGCGCGATTTACGCACTGCTGGCCCTGTCGATCCTCCTGGTGTTCACCGTGACCCGGATCCTGTTGATCCCCCAAGGTGAATTCGTGACCTATGGCGCCCTGACCATGGCCACTTTGCAAAGCGGGCACCCGACTGCCCTGGTCTGGCTGCTGCTCGGCCTGACGCTGATCGACTGCGCACTCGATGTATGGGGTGCTGCGCGCACGAGCCAGGCGTTTCGCTTTCCCAAACGTATTCTTTTCAAGCTCGGCTACGCCGGGCTGCTGGCGGTATTGATCAACACCCTGCCCCTGGCCGAATTGCCAATGGCGGTGCAGGCATTGCTGACACTGGCGCTGGTGGTGCCCCTGGGGCCGCAGATCTACCGCCTGGTGTTCCAGCCGATTGCCTCGGCCAGTTCGCTGGCGCTGCTGATCGTGTCGATCGCCGTGCACGTCAGCATGGTCGGTATCGCCCTGTTGCTGTTCGGGCCCGAAGGCGCCCGCACCCGGCCGTTCTCCGAAGCCGGACTGGAACTCGGCCCGGTGACGTTCAACAGCCAGACCCTCTGGGTGCTGGCAGTGTCCCTGGGGTTGATCGTCGGGCTGTACCTGTTTTTCGAGCGCACGCTGTATGGCAAGGCCCTGCGTGCCACTGCCGTGAACCGCATGGGCGCGCGGCTGATGGGGATCTCGCCGACGCTGGCCGGCAAGTCGACTTTCCTGCTCGCCGCGCTGATCGGCACGCTGTCGGGGATCTTGATCGCACCGATCACCACGCTGTATTTCGATTCCGGTTTCATCATCAGCCTCAAGGGTTTTGTTGGCGCGATCATCGGCGGGCTGGTGAGCTACCCCGCTGCTGCACTGGGCGCGCTGGCGGTGGGCCTGATCGAGGCGTTTTCGATGTTCTGGGCCAGTACCTATAAAGAAATCATCGTGTTCACCCTGATTATTCCGTTCCTGCTGTGGCGTTCGTTCACCAGCCGTCATGTGGAGGAAGAAGAATGAGTCCGCGTTATCTGTTGCTTGCCCTGTTGCTGGTGGTGGGCGTCGCGCCGCTGCTGTTGCCGCCGTACTACGTGACCCTGCTCAACTACATCGGGATGTACGCCATGGTGGTGCTGGGTCTGGTGCTGCTGACCGGAGTCGGCGGCATGACCAGTTTCGGCCAGGCGGCATTCGTCGGGCTGGGCGCGTACACCTCGGCTTATCTGACCACCACCGAACAGTTGCCGGTTTGGCTGGCCTGGGCCGGCGCATCACCGTGGCTGACGCTGCTGGTGGGGGTGCTGCTCACCGCCTCGGTGGCGCTGATTCTTGGCGCACTGACGCTCAAATTGTCCGGGCACTACCTGCCACTCGGGACCATCGCTTGGGGGCTTTCGCTGTATTACCTGTTCGGTACGCTGGAGTCCCTCGGCGGCCACACTGGAGTCGGTGGCCTGCCCTCGATTTCCCTGTTCGGCCTGACGCTGGATAAAGGCGAAGACATCTACTACCTGATCTGGGCACTGCTGCTGGTGGCCATCGTCATCACGCAAAACCTTTTGAATTCCCGCGAAGGGCGGGCCATTCGAGCCCTCAAGGGCGGTCAGGTGATGGCCGAGTCGATGGGCGTGAATACCTTCCGCTCGAAGATGGTGATCTTCGTCATCTCTGCGGTGTTCGCGGCGATTTCCGGCTGGCTGTACGCGCACACCCAACGCTTCGTCAACCCGACACCGTTCGGCTTGAACATGGGCATCGACTACCTGTTCATGGCCTTGATCGGCGGCGTTGGCAGTGTCTGGGGCGCCCTGCTCGGCGCGGGCATCCTGACGATGCTCAAGCAATGGCTGCAGGACTGGTTGCCGCTCCTGCTGGGTCACACCGGCAACTACGAAACCATCGTATTCGGCATTCTCATCGTGGTGCTGATGCAACGTGCCCCCGGCGGCCTGTGGCCGTTGTTGACACGGCTGGTACCGGCCCGTTTACGCGTTCGCCCCAGGGCGCAAGAGGTCGACGCAAGCGCCGCTCCTCTGCCACGCCGGCAACTGCCACAGCATGGCGAGCTGATCCTCGAAGCACGCAACGTGACCAAGCGCTTCGGCGGACTGGTGGCCAACAACGACATGAGCCTGGAAATACGCTCCGGTGAAATCCTCGCGCTGATCGGCCCTAACGGTGCCGGTAAAAGCACCATGTTCAACCAGCTATCGGGGGTCGATACCCCTACCAGTGGCGACGTGCTGTTCATGGGCCAGAAGATCAACGGTCTGAGCTCGCGACAGGTCGCCCGCCTGGGTATGAGCCGCACGTTCCAGCACGTGAAACTGCTGAGCAACATGAGCGTGCTGGAGAACGTCGCCATTGGCGCGCATTTGCGTGGAAAGCAAGGCGTGCTGTCGGCGGCCCTGCATCTGGAGCGCCGCGAAGAGGCCGAACTGCTCGGCGAAGCGCGACGTCAGCTGGAGCGCGTGGGCCTGGGTGACTACCTGCAGGCCGAGGCCGGCAGCCTGTCCCTCGGCCAGCAACGCATCCTCGAAATCGCCCGCGCCCTGTGCGCCGATCCCTGCCTGCTGCTGCTCGATGAACCCGCAGCGGGCCTGCGTCATAAGGAGAAGGAAGCCTTGGGCATCCTGCTCAGCCGCCTGCGCAGCGAAGGCATGGCGATTCTGCTGGTCGAGCACGATATGGACTTCGTGATGGGCCTGGTGGATCGCGTGGTGGTCATGGAGTTTGGTCAGCGGATCGCCCAAGGCCTGCCCGAAGACGTACAGAAGGATCCGGCCGTGCTGGAAGCCTATCTGGGAGGAGTTGAATGATGAACATGCAAGTTGAACCGCAGCTCGCGCCGCGTAACCAGGTCAACGATGCCGTGCTGGAGATCAAGGACCTGAGCGTGGCCTATGGCAAGGTCGAGGCGCTGAGCAACGCCAGCCTGACGGTCGGCAAGGGTCAGATCGTCACGGTGATCGGCCCCAATGGCGCCGGCAAGACCACCCTGCTGTCGGCGATCATGGGCGTGCTTGGTTCCCGCGGCCAGGTGCATTTCGACGGCAGCCTGGAAACCCTGCCGGAGGTCGAAGTGATGGTCTCGCGGGGCCTCGGCCTGGTGCCGGAAAAACGCGAGTTGTTCACCAGCATGAGCGTGGCCGACAACCTGCTGCTCGGCGCCTTTCAACGCCATCGCAGCGGCGACCGTCGCTACAGCGAGACCCTGGGCGAAGTCTATGAACTGTTTCCACGGCTGTGGGAACGTCGCGAGCAACTGGCGGCGACGCTGTCTGGTGGTGAACGGCAGATGCTTGCCGTCGGCCGGGCGCTGATGGCCAAGCCCAAGCTGCTGATGCTCGATGAGCCGAGCCTGGGTCTGGCGCCGCTGATTACCCGGGAAATCTTCCGCATCATCACGGCCTTGCGTGAGCAAGGAGTGTCGATCCTGCTGGTGGAGCAGAACGCACGGGCCGCGCTGCGGGTGGCGGATTACGCCTATGTGCTGGAAACCGGGCAGATCGCAATGCAGGGGCCGGCCAAGCAACTGGCTGATGACCCGCGGGTGATCGAAGCGTATCTGGGGCTGGCGAGCAAGCATCAGGAGATGCTGGCTACGTGACAACACGCCACCAATCTCGTAGGAGCCGGCTTGCTGGCGATAGCGATGGGTCAGTCGATGTGGATATCGCCTGGTTGGACGCTTTCGCCAGCAAGCCGGCTCCTACGGGGATCGCGGTGGGTCAGTGGGATGGATGTCGATTCCTTTGAATAATCCGGAGCTACGATGAACGCTACCCCCTTGCGCATCGGCATCGCCGGTGCCGGTGCCATTGGCTGCACCCTGGCCGCACGGCTGGCTGTCGGTGGCCTTAATGTCAACGTTCTCGCCCGAGGTGAAACACTGGCTGCCATTCGCCGTGACGGCATTCACCTGTCTGATCTGGACGGGCAGCACCACGTGCGGATCGAGGCCAGCGACAACGCCGCGAGCCTTGGCGTGCAGGACCTGATTTTTCTCTGCACCAAGTCCCACGGCCTGGCGGGTTTGCTGCCGCAATTGCAACCGATGATCGGTGCCGAAACGGTGGTGATCCCGGTGGTCAACGGTGTGCCCTGGTGGTACTTCCACGGCGAAGGCGGACGCTACGACGGGCGACAAGTGAGCGCGGTTGATCCGCAGTCGATCCTCAGCCAGGCTCTGGACCTGCGGCACGTGATCGGCTGCGTGGTGTTCATCACCGCGCACTGCCCGTCCCCTGCCGTGGCCGAATCGCAGACCCCGCATCTGATGATTTTCGGCGAGCCCGACAACCGCCTCAGCCCGCGCCTGGAGCAGGTGCGCGCGCTGATCGAAAGTGTCGGGATCGAAGCGCGGGCCACCGACCGCATTCGCGACAACCTGTGGACCAAGATCATTGCCAACATCACTTCCAACCCGCTCTCGGTGATCACCGGCGCCACCCTCGAACAGCTTTACAGCCTGCCGGAGCTGCGCGACGTGGTCAGCAGTTGCCTGCACGAAGCGCTGTTGACTGCCGCCGCTCACGGGGCGCGCGTGAGCATCGATCCGCTGACCTTTCTCGAACTCGGTGCCGGCATGGGCGCCGTGCGCACCTCAATGCTGCAGGACTATGAAAAAGGCCGCCCGCTGGAGCTGGCCGCCATCGGCGACGCGGTGCTGGAACTGGCCGATTGCATGGCGATCCCGATGCCCGTCACCCGCCACCTGATTGCCCTCGCACGCTTTCGCGGCGAGCAGATCCGCCACTGATTCCCCAGACAAGGACTCCGACATGAACCAGACCGAATTAGCCAAACCGCCGCAGTACAGCGATGAAGAATGGGCACTGCGGGTGCAACTTGCGCACTGCTACCACCTGGTGGATTTCTTTGGCTGGACCGAAACCATCTTCAACCACATCTCCGCGCGCCTGCCCGGCCCGGCGCACCATTATCTGGTCAACCCGTTCGGCTTGAATTACACCGAAGTGACGCCGGCCAACCTGCTCAAGGTCGACCTGCACGGCAAGAAACTCGAAGACTCGCCGTACGACGGCAACCCGGCCGGTTTCGCCCTGCACAGCGCAGTGCACGGTGCGCGCGCGGACATCCAGTGTCTGATTCACACCCACACCACGCCGATTTCGGCCATCGTCATGAAGAAGGCAGGTTTTGCCCATCACGACTTCTACGGCGCGCAACTCTACGGACGGATCGGCTATCACACCTTCGAAGGCATCACCCTGTTCGATGATGAGAAATTCCGGATGATCGACAGCCTCGGCGACAAGCACATCCTGGTGCTGCGCAACCACGGCATCGCGGTCGGCGAGAGCAGCATCGCCAAGGCGTTCTTCCTGTTGTGGACAGTGCAACGTGCCGCCGAAATCCAGTGCCAGGCGGGTGCCTTGGGCGGTGAAGACAATCTGCTGCCGGAAGAGATCAGCCAAAAATGCGCCGAGCTCTCGGCCATGCTGATTCGCGACAGCGGCTTTGCGGTGAAATTCTTCGACGGCATGGTACGCAAGATGCACGCTGCTCGCGGCCAGTGTTGTTAATCGCAGGAGCGGTCAGTGACTCATTCAAAGGACCAACTCGCAACTGGACCTGGCTCAGCGGTTTGTCCAAGGCTGATCCTGCAGAGCATCAGGCCTGACGTCGCAGCGTCTCGGACGGCAGGCAGCCGTATTGCTTGCGGTACTGCATGGCGAAATGTCCGAAGCTGGCGACGCCGTGACGCAGCAGGATATCCGTTACGCTGTCCGCCGGCCCGGCCTGCTGCAAAGTCAGGTGCACCAGCGCCAGACGGCGGGTGCGCACATAGTCGCTGGGCGTTTGCTGGAGAAAGCGCGTGAAGCCATTTTGCAGGGTGCGGATCGACACCTCGCAGTACTGCGCCAAACTCGCCAGGGCAATCGGTTCGGCCAGATGCTGCTCAATGTAGCCGCGGGCTTTCATGACGTGATGCGGCATCGGCTGGCGCTGGTCTTGCAGCAAATCGTCCGAGTAATTGTGCGGCAACTGGGTCAGCAGCACCGACAGCAGATAGTCCGACAGGCTGCCGCCCATGGCCGAAGCCAGCAACATCTGGCCGGTGTCGCCGTAGAGCTGGCAGATGTAATCCAGCGTCGCGCGTACCGTCGCCATGCCTTGATGAGCCGGGTCGACCTGAATATCGAACACCAGCGGCTGGCGCATCCGGCGATTGAGCAACACCTGCAACTGACGTTCGAGGGCTTGGCGATCGACACGCAAAATGAGGTTGCGACAGTCCTTGTCGATACGGATAAAACTGCGCTCGGATGGCGAGGAAATGGTCAGCCCGCCCTTGCGCAGAATTGCATTCTGCTTGCCCAGGCTGACCATGCCGCCACCCTCGAGGGTGACCCGGATCAGGTAGAAGTCGCTGATATCGCCGGCGTCGATTTCCACCGGTGCGCCGTAGTGCAGATCGAACAGCGCCGAACTGCCGAAGAACACGCCATAGAGCTGCGATTGCAGGGCGCCGCCCTGGTGCATTTTCATCTGATGGGGCCACAGGTAATGACTGACGCGATCCCGGACCTCGCCGAATCCATCGGAACTCAGCAAGCAATGTTCACGGAGCGAAAAGCGTTGATCCAACATGCGCAAGCGCCTCCAGAAAATGACCTAGCCGAGTCGCAGACACGGCGAAATTTAGTGGAAATGGAAAGCAATTTTTGCGCCACCCAAACGCTTTCTGCGCGCCCGGAACAGGCACTGCGCCTGGCGCATAGAGTCCCGCCAAACAAGGGCCTAAAAAGGTTCTGCACCACCCCCATGCCAACGGATTGGCAACCTGGACCGCACAACAAAACCAATAACGCACCAGGGCCTAGCGCTCAGGTAACGATGGCGTCACCGATACACCCAATTGCACATCCCCGCTGCCGCCGACTGACTGATTGCCAACCCTGAAGGGGCCAACAGCATGACCAGCAAAACACCCACCGAGGTCACCCGCAAAAGCTATGCCTACGAATGGTACATCGTCGCCATTTGCATGCTCGCGTACATTTTTTCGTTTATCGACCGGCAGATCCTGGCGTTGATGATCGAGCCGATCAAACACGATCTGCAGCTCACCGACACCCAGTTCAGCTTGCTGCACGGGCTGGCTTTTTCTCTGTTCTATGCCTTTATGGGCATGCCGATCGCGCTACTGGCGGACAAGTTCTCCCGCCCGAAAATCATCGCCATCGGCGTCGCGTTCTGGAGCCTGGCGACCGCCCTGTGCGGGCTGAGCAAAAATTTCCTGCAGATGTTCATGGCCCGCATCGGCGTAGGGATTGGTGAAGCGGCACTGTCGCCAGCCACCTACTCGATGCTCAGCGACATGTTCCCCCGGGAGAAGCTCGGGCGCGCCGTGGCGATCTACTCCATCGGCTCGTTCATCGGTGGCGGCGTGGCGTTTCTGATCGGCGGATATGTGATCGATCTGCTGAAGAATCTCGACAGCGTCGCCGTACCGCTGCTGGGCGAAATGCGCCCGTGGCAGGTGACGTTTTTCCTGGTCGGCTTGCCGGGCGTGCTGGTTGCCCTGTTGATTGCGCTGACGGTTCGCGACCCGGCGCGCAAGGGCCTGAAACTGGACGCCGAGGGCAAGGTCCATGCGCCCAGCATGAAACAGGCGTTCGCCTTTCTGGCGTTACACCGCAAGACTTTCTCCTGCCACTACCTGGGTTTTTCGTTCTACGCGATGACCCTGTTCTGCATGCTCAGCTGGACCCCGGCTTTCTACATGCGCAAATTCGGCCTGGCCCCGAGCGATACCGGCTACATGCTCGGGATCGTAGTGTTGCTGGCCAATACCAGTGGCGTGTTTTGCGGCGGCTGGTTGATCGACTGGCTGGCGAAGAGAGGTTACAGCGACGCGCCGATTCGCGCGGGCGTGATAGGCGCGATCGGCATGGCGGTGCCCGCCGTCGCGTTCACCCAGGTCAGCGAACTGTGGATGTCTGTAGCGCTGCTGGCGCCGGCCATGTTCTTCGCCTCGTTTCCGATGCCGGCCTCCACTGCGGCCATGCAGATTTTGCCGCCGAACCAGATGCGGGCGCAGATCAGCGCGGTGTTCCTGTTGATTTCCAACCTGATCGGCCTCGGTCTCGGGACTACGGCGGTCGCGTTGATTACCGACAGGCTGTTCGAGAATCCGGCGATGGTCGGCTCGTCGATTTCCCTGCTCAACGCCTTTGCGGTTGCGCTTACCCTGGCGTTGTTGATCAAGGGTTGCCGACACTTTCGTGAGAGTCTGAAGCGCGAAGGTCTCGCCTGAGGCGTGCTGTGGCGTGCCCGCTGGTTTTTTGCAGCGGGCGGCGCGACAATGGCGCCCGCTATCAAACCCAGCTCACGAGAAAGACTACGCCACCTTTATGACCACCCCGAAAAAGCGCCTGAGCCGATACAACCCCGCCAGCGAAGACTTCAAGAAGGAGGAGTTTCCCTTCTACTGGCTGGCGCGCCTGCACGGCCGTTACTCCATGGCGATGGAGAAAGCGCTGAAAAAAATCGATATGGACATACCGCGCTGGCGGATTCTGTTCATCCTCAAGGAAAATGGCGAGTCGAGCATTTCGGAAATCTCAATCCATGCCATCGCCAAGCTCTCGACCATCACCAAAATTGTCTATCGCATGAAAGCTGACGGCCTGGTAGAGACCAACACCAGCGCCAGCGACGGGCGCGTGACGCAAGTCTCACTCACCGAAGTCGGCCGCCACACCATCGAAGAAATCCAGCACGGCACCAGCGATATCTTCCGCACAAGTTTCAAAGGCCTGACCGAGGCCCAGATCACCAAACTGAACGGCACCCTGGAAAAAATCTTCAATAACCTGCCGGAAGACTGATCCGGTGGGACCAACGCTGTGGGCACCAGCGAAAGTCTACTTCTCCTGAATCGCAGCCTCATGCTGTGACCTGAAAATGACGGGAGATGAGGGCAGGACTTTCGCCTTCTGGCGACAGGCGTCGCTAAGCCGAAAACAAAAAAACCCGGCGCTGTGGCCGGGTTTTATAAAGTTATATGCATTCGCGGGTGCCTAGTTAGCCCCGCCGTTGTCACGGTTTGTCTGGGCATCCTGATCAGACCCTGGGTTCCCAGGCGGCGGATTCCAGTCTACCGGCCTTTCGCCCGTGCCCTGCTTAGGCTCGGACTCAGCCTGATCAAGACCGGAATCATGACCTTCGCCCGTGTCGGGTGTTTGCTCTTCTGGGCCCGGATATGGAGCTTCAGGACCGTTGTTATCGTCAATCATAATTCTCTCCTGTCTGCAGCGCAGGGTCTGCGCATACATTTGAGAGGAACTGGTTGGAGAGAGAGTGCGATTGGCTCGACGAGCGGACTGGAATCAGAAGGCTGATTAAAATCCGACGTCCTCTCACACCACGTACCTACGCTTGCGTATACAGCGGTTCAGGTTAAATGGATAAGCCGGTTTACGCCTGGACTCTCAGCGCACTGATGATAAAAGCATGCAGGCTATTCACCGCTTTAGAGCCGCAAGAGGCCCGGCTACGCAGGATTGACACCTCCAAAGGTTCAATACTCCCCAGGCCGTGCTCGCTACCCAGCACCTGGAGCGATGCAGATGCAGATACGGTGCACTGAGTGATCGCAGCAATCTCCAGCCCACCCTCCACTGCCGCCACCTGACCTGCCAGGCTTTAGCTGAAGTAGACCACCTTGAATTGGCGTCCGCGTTGAGTAAGCGAATTCACCGCATAGAGCCGAGCCAGTCTCGCGCTCCCCCGTAAGCATGGTTTGGGCAGGACAGGTGATCTTTCTTCAAGCGTTATTGACCAGTGATCGCTCGCAAGAATGACATATTGCCAAGCTCACATGACGACGCCATAGTATCACTTTGATATTACGGAGTTTGTATCATGCCTTGGCAACGCTCAGATAAAAAGCGCTACTCCGGGAAGATCGAGAGCATCTTCGTCTCAATCACCGAAGCGTGGGATGTCGAACACTTTATTGATGAATATCTTGAACTGCGTGGATTCCAGGTCAACGACATGAACAGGGACCGCATCGCGCTACGGTTGGAAGCGGTTCCAGGTCAGCGGCCCTATCGCGCAGTCCAGTTGGTAGCGTGGCTAGACGAGAATTATACAGCTAGCGCCCGAGCATCGACTAAGCGTTACGAAGCTGATGCTAGAACGTCTCTTCAACAGCCGGCCAGTACAACTACCACGGCAGTTTCAGACCGCTCTCTAGATCAGCCGCGTAGCGTAGCTGACTTCGATACAAGCTCCGCAGGTGACAAGCTTAACCATATGGAACAACCGAGTACCAGGCTCCCCGCTCCCCTCTACCAAGTGCAAGTGGCTGTGCCTAAGCTGAGGTCGGCTGGGTCCAGCGTTACTCCAGAAGTATACAAGCCGTTTGGAGACGGCCAGCGGGGAACGGGTACGAATGAGTCCCCGCAATTTGTGCATAGCCGAGGCAAGAGTCATGGGGACGCTGTGTAATACAGCTCCGACAGCACTCCAAGCTTTGAGTAATGCGTGTGGCTGAGCCGAAAACGAAAGAACCCGGCACAGTGGCCGGGTTCTGTTAAGCCATATGCGTTCGAGAAGTCACGCAAATGTCACGCACATGAAAAAGGCCAATGCGCGAACATTGGCCTAAGTCATTGAAAAATATGGTCGGGACGGAGTGATTCGAACACTCGACCCCTAGCACCCCATGCTAGTGCGCTACCGGACTGCGCTACGCCCCGACTAGGCGTGAAACTCGTTCTTCACCTCGAAGAACGCTCAAGAATATATCGCAAGCTTTTGAAAACTGGAAGTATTTAAAAGCAGGATTTTATTTCTTGAGTACAACCAGCACATCTTCCAATTCGGCAATCATCTGCCGGATCATCTGCTTGTACTGGGTGGTGTCATCTTTGGCTTCATCGCCGGACAAGCGCAAGCGCGCGCCGCCGATGGTGAACCCCTGATCGTAAAGAAGCGCGCGGATCTGACGGATCATCAGCACATCCTGGCGCTGATAATACCGGCGATTTCCGCGGCGTTTGACGGGGTTGAGTTGAGGAAACTCCTGCTCCCAATAGCGCAGCACGTGCGGTTTTACGGCACATAGCTCGCTGACTTCACCGATGGTGAAGTAGCGTTTGCCTGGGATGACGGGTAGCTCGTCGTTATGACTTGGTTCCAGCATAAGCCTCAACTCGGGCCTTCAACTTCTGCCCTGGACGAAAGGTGACCACACGGCGAGCCGTGATCGGGATTTCTTCCCCCGTTTTCGGATTGCGGCCAGGCCGCTGGCGTTTGTCCCGAAGGTCGAAATTGCCGAAACCGGACAATTTGACTTGTTCGTTGTCTTCAAGAGCGTGCCTGATTTCCTCAAAAAACAGTTCGACCAATTCCTTGGCTTCCCGTTTATTCAGGCCCAGCTCTTCATACAGACGTTCCGCCATCTCAGCTTTCGTCAGAGCCCCCATACGTCACTTCCTTAACGTGGCGTTCAACCTTTGTTCGAGCGAGGTGAGGATGTTTTGCGTTGTGGTATTCACCTCATCGTCATTAAGAGTGCGCGATGGATGCTGCCAGGTCAAGCCGACGGCGAGGCTTTTTCTATCAGGATCAATGCCTTTACCCTGATATACGTCAAATAGCCTGAGGTCTGTCAGCCATTCGCCTGCATTTTCACGGATTACGTCCAGCACGGCACTGGCCGCAACGTCCGTAGCCGCAATCAGCGCCAGGTCACGTCGCACTTCAGGAAAGCGCGATAACTCCTGGAATTCAGGCATTTTACCCAGTGCCACTTCCGCCAGAACCAGCTCGAACACGAAGACCGGACGATCGAGACCGAGGGTTTTCGATAATTCAGGATGGATCGCGCCAACGAAACCAACCAGACGCCCTTCGCGTTCAATGCGCGCGGTTTGCCCCGGGTGCAGCGCGGGGTGTTTGCCCGGGACGAATTTGAACGAATCCAGCGCACCGGTAAAGCCCAGCACGGCTTCCACATCGGCTTTGACGTCGAAGAAATCGACGACATCGCGACCCTGCGCCCAGCCTTCCGGCAGACGGCTGCCGCAAACGACGCCGGCAATCATCGGCTCTTGCTTCAGATCGTCGAGCTGACCGACAAATCGCAAGCCGCTTTCGAACAAGCGAACGCGATCCTGTTGACGGTTCAGGTTGTGCTGCAACGACTTGACCAGACCCGGCCATAGCGAAGAACGCATTGCCGCCATGTCGTTCGAGATCGGGTTAGCCAACAGCAGCGGCTCGACACCCGGATTAAACAACTCGAATTGTTTCGGATCGATGAAGCTGTAAGTAATCGCTTCCTGATAACCACGCGCTACCAGCAGACGACGCAGTTCAGGCAAATCGCTGCGTGCTTCGGCCTTGGCTTGCGGTGCCAGACGCGCTTGCGGGTAACGGACCGGCAAACGGTTGTAACCGTAAAGACGGGCCAGCTCTTCAATCAGGTCCACTTCCAGGCTGATGTCGAAGCGGTGGCTTGGCACTTCAACGCGCCACTGCCCTGCCCCGTCAGCGGAAACGCTCAGACCCAAAGCATTGAGAAAACGCTCGACTTCGGCCGGGTCCATTTCCATGCCGAGCATCTGGGTGATGCGTTGGGCGCGCAAGGTAACCGGGGCAATCTTCGGCAGGTATTCTTCGTTGACGGTTTCGATGATCGGGCCAGCTTCACCGCCAGTGATTTCCAGCAGCAGGCCAGTGGCGCGCTCCATGGCTTCACGGGCCAGTTGCCAGTCCACGCCGCGCTCATAGCGGTGCGAAGCATCGGTGTGCAGACCGTAGGAACGGGCCTTGCCAGCGACGGCGATCTGGTCGAAGAACGCACTCTCGAGGAACACGTCGCGCGTGGTCGCAGTATTGACGCCGCTGTGCTCGCCACCCATGACGCCGGCAATGGCGAGAGCGCGGGTGTGGTCCGCAATCACCAGCGTATCGCTGCGCAGCGTGACTTCCTGACCGTCGAGCAGTACCAGCTTCTCACCTTCTTCGGCCATGCGCACACGGATGCCACCGTTGATCTCGGCGAGATCGAAGGCGTGCAGCGGTTGACCCAGCTCCAGCATCACGTAGTTGGTGATGTCGACGGCGGCGTCGATGCTACGTACGTCTGCGCGACGCAGACGCTCGACCATCCACAGCGGCGTGGGCTTGGACAGATCGACGTTACGAATCACACGACCCAGATAACGCGGGCATGCAGCGGGTGCGAGGACTTCAACCGAACGCACTTCATCGTGCACGGCAGGAACGCTGGCCACGACCGGCCGGGTAACTTCGGAGGAATACAACGCGCCGACTTCACGGGCCAGACCTGCCAAAGACAAGCAGTCGCCACGGTTCGGCGTGAGGTCGACTTCGATGCTGGCATCGTCGAGCCCCAGGTACTCACGAATGTCCTTGCCAACCGGCGCATCGACCGGCAGCTCCATCAGGCCATCGTTGCCTTCGCCCACCTGCAACTCGGCTTGCGAGCACAGCATGCCGTTGGATTCAACACCACGCAGCTTGGCTTTCTTGATTTTGAAATCGCCCGGCAATTCGGCGCCGATCATAGCGAACGGGATTTTCAGGCCCGGGCGCACATTCGGCGCTCCGCACACAACCTGAAAAGTCTCGGAGCCATTGCTGACCTGGCAAACGCGCAGCTTGTCGGCGTCCGGGTGCTGCTCGGTGCTCAGCACCTCGCCCACTATCACGCCATTAAATTCACCGGCGGCCGGCGTAACGCTATCGACCTCAAGACCGGCCATCGACAGACGAGCAACCAGCTCGTCGCGACTTACCTGCGGGCTTACCCAGCCACGCAGCCATTGTTCACTGAATTTCATCCTGCTCTCCTAAGAATTCGTTACGACTAGCGAAATTGCGCGAGGAACCGCAAGTCGTTGTCGAAGAACAGACGCAAGTCATTCACGCCGTAACGCAGCATGGCCAGACGCTCAACGCCCATGCCGAAGGCAAAGCCCGAAAACTCTTCCGGGTCGATCCCGGACATGCGCAATACGTTCGGGTGAACCATGCCGCAGCCCATGACTTCCAGCCAGCCAGTCTGTTTGCAGACGCGGCAGCCTTTACCGCTGCACATCACGCATTCCATGTCGACTTCAGCGGATGGCTCGGTGAACGGGAAATACGAAGGACGGAAACGCACGGCCAGTTCTTTTTCGAAGAACACCCGCAGGAATTCTTCGATGGTGCCTTTGAGGTCGGCGAAATTGATATCGCGATCGACCAGCAGGCCTTCGACCTGATGGAACATCGGCGAATGGGTGATATCGGAGTCGCTGCGATACACACGACCCGGGCAGACGATGCGGATCGGCGGCTGTTTCGATTCCATGGTGCGGACCTGTACCGGCGAGGTATGGGTGCGCAGCAACATGTTGGCATTGAAATAGAAGGTGTCATGCATCGACCGGGCCGGGTGATGGCCTGGGATGTTGAGCGCTTCAAAGTTGTGGTAATCGTCTTCGACCTCAGGACCTTCGGCGATGCCGTAGCCAATGTGGGTGAAGAACTGTTCGATACGCTCCAGAGTGCGCGTGACCGGATGCAGACCACCCGAGGTCTGGCCGCGGCCAGGCAGGGTCACATCAATGGACTCGGCAGACAGTTTGGCGGCCAGGTCGGCCTCTTCAAACAGCGCCTTGCGGGCATTAAGAACCTCTGTGACACGCTCCTTGGCAACGTTGATCAGGGCGCCAACTTGCGGACGCTCCTCTGCCGGCAAGTTCCCCAGGGTCTTCATCACCTGAGTCAATTCACCCTTTTTGCCAAGGTAGTGAACCCGGATTTGCTCCAGGGCATTGATATCTTCAGCGCTTTGCACAGCCTCTAGTGCTTGAGAGACGAGCGCATCCAGGTTTTCCATGTACAGACTCCAGATACAAAATAGGGGAAGAGCTTGAAGGCTCTTCCCCTATTTATGACGTTTAACACCTGGCCCCACGGAGGTGAGGCCTGGTGATTGTCGGGGGTACTTAAGCCAAGGTGGCTTTAGCTTTCTCGACAATCGCAGCAAACGCCGCTTTTTCGTTCACTGCCAGATCAGCCAGAACCTTACGGTCGATCTCGATGGACGCTTTTTTCAGGCCGGCGATGAAACGGCTGTAGGACAGACCGTTAATACGTGCACCAGCGTTGATACGAGCGATCCACAGAGCGCGGAACTGACGTTTTTTCTGACGACGGTCACGGTAGGCGTATTGGCCTGCCTTGATTACCGCTTGCTTGGCAACACGGAATACGCGCGAGCGAGCGCCGTAGTAGCCTTTAGCAAGTTTCAGAATTTTTTTGTGACGTTTACGGGCAATGACGCCACGCTTTACACGAGCCATGAGTTACTTCCTCTATTCTTAACCAAAAATTAGCAAAGGCGCAGCATACGCTTGACTTTTGCAACGTCGGACGGGTGCAGCAAGCTGCTACCGCGCAGCTGACGCTTACGCTTGGTCGACATTTTGGTCAGGATGTGGCTCTTGAAAGCGTGTTTATGCTTGATACCGTTAGCAGTTTTCAGAAACCGCTTAGCAGCACCACTTTTCGTTTTCATTTTTGGCATGTTCGGATACTCCGCATTCAGTTGATAAACATAATCAGAAGGCCTGCCGTGCCCTGATGATTATTTCTTCTTTTTCGGGGCGATGACCATGATCAGCTGGCGTCCTTCCATCTTAGGATGCTGTTCGACCGAACCGTACTCGAGCAAGTCACCTTCAACCCGCTTGAGGAGTTCCATCCCCAGCTCCTGGTGGGCCATCTCACGGCCGCGGAATCGCAAGGATACCTTGGCCCTGTCCCCATCACTCAGGAAACGTACCAGGTTGCGCAGTTTTACCTGGTAATCCCCTTCCTCCGTCCCTGGACGAAACTTGATTTCTTTAACCTGGATCTGCTTCTGGTTTTTCTTGGCCGCGGCAACCTGTTTCTTCTTCTCGAAGATCGATTTGCCGTAGTCCATCAGTTTGCAAACAGGGGGTACTGCATCGGCGGAAATTTCCACCAAATCCAGTTTGGCCTCTTCAGCCTTAAGAAGCGCGTCTTCAATTGACACAATCCCAAGCTGTTCACCTTCAGCTCCAATTAACCGAACCTCGCGTGCCGAGATATTCTCGTTGATCGGGGCTTTCGGTGCAGCTCGTTTATCTTGTCTCATTTCACGCTTAATAGTAATTACTCCATATCTGGGCGACCACGCCGGGAAACCGCTTGCGCGAGAAACTCAGCGAACTGGGCGACGGGCATCGAGCCCAGGTCAGCACCTTCACGAGTACGCACAGCGACAGTCTGCATCTCGACTTCCCGATCTCCGATAACCAAGAGATAAGGGATCTTGAGCAAAGTATGCTCGCGGATTTTAAAGCCGATCTTTTCATTTCTCAAGTCAGACTTGGCACGAAATCCGCTTTCGTTGAGAGTTTTTTCAACCTCGGCGGCGAAATCGGCCTGTTTGTCAGTGATGTTCATGATCACTGCCTGTGTCGGAGCCAGCCACGCGGGGAATGCCCCTTCGTAGTGCTCGATCAGGATCCCGACGAAACGTTCGAAGGATCCGAGGATCGCCCGGTGCAGCATGACCGGGTGCTTGCGACTGTTGTCTTCGGAGACGTATTCGGCTCCCAAACGGACAGGCAGGTTAAAATCGAGCTGCAGAGTACCACACTGCCAAACACGGCCAAGGCAATCTTTCAACGAAAACTCGATCTTAGGACCGTAGAACGCGCCCTCGCCCGGCTGCAGATCATACGGCAGGCCAGCGCTATCAAGGGCTGCAGCCAATGCCGCTTCGGCGCGATCCCACAGCTCGTCGGAACCTACGCGTTTTTCCGGACGAGTGGACAGCTTCATTTCAACGTCTTTGAAGCCGAAGTCGGCGTAGACGTCCATGGTCAGCTTGATGAACGCGGCGGATTCGGCCTGCATCTGCTCTTCAGTACAGAAGATGTGGGCGTCGTCCTGAGTGAATGCACGCACACGCATGATGCCGTGCAGCGCACCCGATGGCTCGTTACGGTGGCAGGCACCGAATTCGGCCAGACGCATCGGCAGCTCGCGGTAGCTTTTCAGGCCTTGATTGAACACTTGCACGTGGCAAGGGCAGTTCATTGGCTTGATTGCGTAGTCGCGGTTTTCCGACTGAGTCGTGAACATGTTGTCGCCGTAGTTGGCCCAGTGCCCGGATTTCTCCCAGAGACTGCGATCAACGACCTGCGGGGTCTTGATTTCGAGGTAGCCGTTGTCGCGCTGAACCTTGCGCATGTACTGCTCGAGCACCTGGTACAGAGTCCAGCCGTTCGGGTGCCAGAACACCATGCCCGGCGATTCTTCCTGGGTGTGGAACAGGCCCAGACGCTTGCCGATCTTGCGGTGATCGCGCTTTTCGGCTTCCTCGATGCGCTGGATGTAAGCCGCCAGCTGCTTCTTGTCAGCCCATGCGGTGCCGTATACGCGCTGAAGTTGCTCGTTTTTGGCATCGCCACGCCAGTAGGCGCCGGACAACTTGGTCAGTTTGAAAGATTTCAGGAAGCGCGTGTTCGGCACGTGCGGACCACGGCACATGTCGACGTATTCTTCGTGATAGTACAGACCCATGGTCTGCTCATTCGGCATGTCGTCGACCAGGCGCAACTTGTAGTCTTCGCCACGGGCCTTGAACACTTCGATCACTTCGGCGCGCGGAGTGACTTTCTTGATCACGTCGTAATCTTTTTCGATCAGCTGCTGCATGCGCTGTTCGATCGCGGCGAGGTCGTCCGGGGTGAAAGGACGCTCGAAGGCGATGTCGTAATAGAAGCCTTCGTCGATGACCGGGCCGATGACCATTCTGGCGGTCGGGTACAGCTGCTTGACCGCGTGGCCGACCAGGTGAGCGCAAGAATGGCGAATGATCTCCAGCCCCTCTTGATCCTTTGGCGTAATGATTTGCAGCGTGGAATCGCTGTCGATGATGTCGCTGGCGTCGACCAGCTTGCCATTGACCTTGCCGGCCACGGTGGCCTTGGCCAGACCGGCACCAATGGATGCGGCGACCTCGGCTACGGAAACCGCGTGATCGAATGAACGTTGACTGCCGTCGGGAAGAGTAATAGTTGGCATGGCGCCTCCTCTCCTAGTGGTGACCCCTACCAAAGGTCACGTGAGTTGGGATGAGCCAGTACAAGATTCGATCCAGGCCATTCAATGACGAACGCCTGCCTTACAGCGGCAGGAGCCTTGCGGCCAACCGGAAAACCGAACCAGAGTGACTGGGATTCAAATCAGGGTTATTCGAACACTTGCCGCCGCCGGGACTGAAGGTCATCCGGGGCCTGCGAACGCCCGAGCGGGGCATGCTAGCACAGATGAACGGTCATCGCGGCAACGGGGAATCCAGCGAGGCCAATCTACGGTTTTTATGCCAGAGTGCTGAACTTGATCGCCGCTTTACCCCTCAGATAACAAGACATTGACCCACAAGGAGCATCCCAGCATGCATCTGAAACGTTTATTCGCCGTCATCGCCCCCGTCGTTCTGCTGCTGCCGCTGGCCGCTCACGCCGATTGGCCCAAGGGCGAGCGCGAGAAGTACATGACTCAGTGCACTACGGCTGCCACTCCACAGATCGGCGCGGCAGCGGCGAAAGCTCACTGCGCATGCGGTGCTGATGCGATCAAGTCTTACCCGGCTGCAGATATTCAGGCTTTGATGGACAATAAGGCCACCCCGGAACTGCAGCAGAAAGCATTGGGTCAGATCGCCAAATGCAAAGCCGATGTCCCCGCGAAAAAATGAGAAAAGAGACGCTCTGAACAGGTCGCAGGCCGATAAAAAGCCCTGGATTTGAGACTTTTCACACGATTTACGCAGGTCTTTCAGCTTTTTTTATCGTCTTTACTTTCGGCTGAAAGCCTTGTAAAACGGGGCTTCCAGCTACACCCAGCAACAAAGAATGCGTTGGTGAGGGTCAAACAGCACGTCCGGGGGGGTCCCAAATCGAACATTTCGACTATGATACCCCGGTGTGCCCAGTTGGCCTGAGCAACACAGTACTGAAAAAATATATGTTTCTTGGAGATACACCATGTCTAATCGCCAAACCGGCACCGTTAAATGGTTCAACGATGAAAAAGGCTTCGGCTTCATCACTCCTCAAGGTGGCGGTGACGACCTGTTCGTACACTTCAAAGCTATCGAAAGCGACGGTTTCAAAAGCCTGAAAGAAGGCCAAACCGTTTCCTTCGTGGCTGAGAAAGGCCAAAAGGGTATGCAAGCTGCACAAGTCCGCGCAGAGTAATTTTCTGCCGCACTAAAAAAACCCCGTCCATGTGACGGGGTTTTTTATGTCCGATACAAAAGCCGGAACAATCAGCCGCAGTTGACGCGAGTGACGATCTGACTGGCGTCGGTGTTCAGGTTCAGACGATCGGAACGGTATTCCAGCGTCACCATGTCAGACGGCATCAGGAACCGTGCATTCTGCGCACCTGCGCGGGTGCGAGCCTGTTCCAGCAATTCGGGCGAAGCCTTTTTGCCTAGGGTGAATTCCGCAGCCTTTGCCTCACAACGGCTATGACCGGCATCAGTCGTCGTGACAGGGTCCGGTGCCGTCTCGGTAGACGTGCTGCTGCAACCAGCCAGCAGCGTTGCCGCCAGCAAAGTACCCAATGACGCGAGCTTCCAAGGCATGAAGCCTCCTATTTCGTTAATTAAACTGAGATCGTGCGACCGCCGATCCGGCGTTTCGTTTCAAGAAGAGTGCTAGCACTCTGCCTACGAATCGAAGAATCCGCGAGTTTGCCTGAGCAGAATGCCCCGTCCATCCTTCAATCGTGACTGGATATGAACAGGCTCAATACACGTCGATGTAGTCGAAGGGCGGATTCGGCCAGTTCTCTTTGAGCGCGTTAAAAATCTGCATGACCCAGACTTCGTCACTGGCTGCGACACGCCCGACATACCCCGAGCCTTTGGCCCACGTCTCAAGTCGAAACAAAAGCCCGTCGATGTCAGTACCGCCCACGGTGCCGGACGAGATATAGGCAATGCCGCCTTTGGTGACTCGCAGCTGCGTATGCTCATCGTCGCTGGCAGAGGCCAGCAACTGACGCACCGCTTCAAGGGTCAGGCCGTCCGGAGTGTTCAAATCGATCTGCACAACGTGATCCTTCGGAAATCATCAAAGACCAAGTGTCGCATAGCCCTTCTCTCATGCCTAAGTCGGAGTGCCAAAAGCCCTGCAAAATGGTTAACTCGCACCCAGACTTTTCCATATTCACGAGCGCCATCATGACCATCGTAAGTATCGACGCCGACATCAAGGCCAAGTGGCCACAAGGACATAGCTCCTATAGCCCGGGCAGCCCGGAAGAGTTGGCAATCATTGGTATCGATCTATTGGTCAAGGAACTGGGCACCGAAGCGGCCCAGTCATTTATTGCGCAGGTATTTGAGAAGTACCTCGTCGAATATATGGACATGGTGCATCCAGGCAAGGAATAAAACCCGCAGGCGGTTGCCTGCGGGTCTGACGCTTACTTCAATCGCGCCAAGCGCTGGGTCAGCAGATCGAAAAAGCCCTGCGCATCACCGTTCTCCACCCAGAAAGCGTTCTTCGGCGCTTTCAAGCCGTCATACCAGTCGACAACGGTCTGACCAAACGTCGGCCCTTCGCGACTGTCGACCACCACGTTTACCGAGCGCCCGGTAAACAGCTCCGGCTTGAGCAGATACGCAACCACCGTGGCGTCATGGACCGGGCCACCCGGAAGACCGTAGTGTTCCATGTCACCTTTGACGTACTCGTTGAGAATCCCGCTGACCAATTTGCTTGCGTTGTTATTCAGCGCAGCAATCTGCTTCAGACGGGTTTCGCTGGTAAGGATCTTGTGCGTCACGTCCAATGGCAGATAGGTAAGTTTGACCCCGCTTTTCAGCACGACTTCAGCTGCCTGCGGATCGGCGAACAGGTTGAATTCGGCCACCGGAGTGATGTTGCCACCATTGAAGTGCGCACCGCCCATGATCACCACTTCCTTGATGCCCTGAACGATCTCGGGCTCTTGAATCAGCGCCAGGGCCAGGTTGGTTTGCGGGCCGAGCATGGCGATAGTGATGCTGTGTGGCTTGGCAGTCTTCAATGTGTCGATCAGATAATTGACTGCACTGCCCTGCTCAAGACCCTTCTTCGGCTCGTGGACCGCTACCCCCGACAAGCCTTCCTTACCGTGAATGTTCTCTGCGTAGATCGGCGTGCGCATCAACGGCCTGGGCGCGCCGGCGTACACCGGAACATCTTCACGCCCCGCCCACTCACGAGCCAGGCGTGCATTACGCGATGTCTTGTCGAGGCGCACATTGCCGGCAACGGTGGTCAACGCACGGATATTCAACTCTTCCGGCGACGCCAGCGCGAACAGCAATGCGACCACATCGTCAGCACCGGGATCGGTGTCGATGATCAGATCGATTTTTTCCGCCGCGTGGACGCTGGTTGCGCTAATCAGGGACAAAAGCAGGAAACTCCGAAGCAGTTGGGGCAGTTTTTTAGCATAGCGGTGCATGGCGCACTCCTTGTGCGTGGGAAAACCAGGAAGAAACAGCCGATCAGAACGTTACCCCAGCCACTAGAACAATGTTGCAGTACGGCTGACATTCGCCTGTACGAACAATCGCCCGTGCTTGTCGGCTAAGGACCTTGAATTGGTCGTGGCTGAGCAACTCACGTCGCCCCAGCGCTCCCTCGGCATCCAATGCATCCAGCGTCGTCAGCGCAGAGGGTTTCTTTTGCAGAATTTCTTCGGCGAGCACATGGCTCTCGACCTGCATCTCGCTGAGCACCACGTTCAGGGTGCTGACGAAATCCGGGATGCCGTGGGTCAGCGCCAGATCGATCAGCTCGACACCCGGCGGCACTGGCAGTCCGGCATCGCCGATCACGACCATGTCGCCATGGCCAAGCGAGGCGATCAGCCGTGACAGTGCGACATTGAGCAGAGGAGTTTTTTTCATGATGCTGTGAATGCCTTAACGTCTTTCAAGGTGGGTATCGAAGGTTGAGCCCCTGAGCGAGTCACAGACAGCGCGGCGGCGACCTGACCGAAACGGATCGCTTCGGCCTCGCTCTGGCCGGCGGACAGCGCTGCTGCGAAACCGCCGACGAAGGTGTCCCCAGCCGCAGTGGTATCGACCGCCTTCACCTTCGGCGCCGGGAAATGCTCAAAACTTTGCCCGTTGGCAAACAGCGAACCCTGCGACCCAAGGGTGATGATGACCTTGCTAGCGCCCATGGCGATCAGACGGGTCGCCGCCATTTCAGCGGTTTCCAGTGAGTCCACCGGCAATCCGCTCAGGGCAGAGGCTTCGCTTTCATTGGGAATCAGGTAATCGATGGCCGCGTACCAGTCTGACGGCAGCGGACGACTGGCCGGAGCGGGATTGAGGATCACGGTTTTACCCAGTTCCCGGCCGCGCTTGAGCGCGTGGCCCACTGTCGCATCGGGCACTTCCAGCTGACAGATAATCACGTCCGACGCCTGCAATACCGCATCGAAATGATCGATCACGTCTGCCGTCAGCGCACCGTTCGCGCCGGCCACGATGACAATCGCGTTCTGACTGTTATCGTCGACCACGATCAAGGCCACACCGCTGGCACCTTCCACGGTGCTGACGGCCTGACAATCAATGTTGTCGGCCAACAGCGACTCGCGCAATTCGTTGCCGTAGGCATCGCTGCCGACACAACCGACCATCGAAACCTGCGCACCGAGGCGCGCTGCGGCAACGGCCTGGTTCGCACCTTTGCCACCGGAGACGGTGGTAAAAGATTGGCCAATCAGCGTCTCACCGCCCCGGGGCAGACGTGAAGCCCGGGTCACCAGGTCCATGTTCAGGCTGCCTATCACCACTACTTTTGCTGACATACATTGCTACTCATCAATTCGGTTTCAGCGGGTCTGGTTACTGGTTCAGCGAATTTGGGCAGACAGGCCGGCGAGCGGCGCGGTCGATTCCCGCAAAACGATACTGGGCGTGACGATCCGCTGATCGGTAGGCAAAGTCGGGTTGGCGATCCGGCGCAAAAGCACTTCGGCCGCCATTTCCCCCAACTGCACAATGGACTGGCCGACGGTGGTCAGCGCCGGATACACATAACGGCTCATCTGGATGTCATCGAAACCGATGACCGACAATTCATTTGGCACACGAATGTTGCGCTCGGCAGCCGCGCGCAATACACCTATGCCGATCATGTCGTTGCCGGCGAAGATGGCGCTGGGCGGCTCCTTCTCCAACAGAATCGCGGCGGCGTTGTAACCGCCGGTACTGGTGAAGTCACTCTCGAACATGCGCCCGCGAGACACTTCGACGCCCGCCTCGGTCAAGGCGCGGCAATAACCAGCCAGACGCATCTGCGCGACGCTGGTGCTGGCCGGGCCGCCAATCGTGGCGATGTCCCGGTGACCCAGTTCCAGCAGATGGCGGGTCGCCAGATAGGCACCGAATTCGTGATCGATGCGCACCAGGTCCGCATCGAGCCCTTCCAGCCCTCGGTCGACAATAACCATCGGCGTACGCACGCCGGCGAGGCCTTCCGCCAAACCGCCATCACCGCCCGCCGAAGCCACGATCAGACCGTCGATGCGCTTTTCCAGCAACACACGCAAATAACTGCGCTGCTTGTCCGGGTTGTCATCGGAGTTGCAGAGGATCACGCAGTAACCGTTGCGTTCGCAGTAATCCTCAATGCCTCGTGCCAG
The DNA here is from genome assembly GCF_000690905.1 of Pseudomonas sp. Ant30-3. Taxonomy (GTDB): domain Bacteria; phylum Pseudomonadota; class Gammaproteobacteria; order Pseudomonadales; family Pseudomonadaceae; genus Aquipseudomonas. Next base: position 42,056 of record NZ_JMCL01000109.1, read on the forward strand.
TTCGGCAAAATACGGGTTGAGACTGTTTGGCACCAGCAGTCCGATGGTCGCCGTGGTTTTCGCTTTCAGCGAACGAGCCACCGCACTGGGCACGTAGTCGAGCGTCTTGATGGCCGCTTCGACCTTGATCCGCACCTCTTCACTGACCGGGCGCGTCTTGTTCACCACGTGGGAAACCGTCGTGTAGGAAATCCCCGCGAGTGCTGCCACATCCTTGATTGTTGCCATGACTCAGGTCCGCCGGCTTGCGCGCTGACTGCGATAGGTGTCGAGCACTACGGCAATCACAATAACCGCGCCGGTGATGATGCGCTTGGTCGGTTCAGTTGCACCGATCTGCGCCAGGCCGGCTGCCAGTACGGAGATAATCAGGACGCCAAAAAACGTGCTGATCACCGAGCCGCGCCCACCCATCAGACTCGTGCCGCCAATCACCACGGCGGCAATGACCTGCAGCTCCAGACCGGAACCGGCATTCGGGTCCGCCGCTTCCAGGCGCGAAATCTGAAACAGCGCGGCGATACCGGCCAGCAGCCCCATCAGACTGAATACCAGAATCTTGTAGGGCTTTGGATTGATCCCCGCCAGACGCACGGCCTCTTCGTTGGTGCCGATGCCGATCAGGTAACGGCCGAACACCGTGCGGGTCAACACGGCCTGGGCAATGAAGATGATCAGCAACGCAATGATGAAAGACGGCGAAATGCCGAAAGCGATCGGGTTGGACAGCCAGGCGAATGCATCACCGATGTAGGCGGTGCGCGAGCCGGTCATTTGATAAGCCACGCCACGGGCCATTTCCAGCACGCCGAGCGACACGATAAATGAAGGGATGCGCCACGCCACCGTGATCGAACCGGTGATGGTCCCGGCCAATGCCGCCGCTGCCATGCCCAACAGCGCTGCCGGCAGAACGCTCCAGCCCCAGCCGAGAATCGCTACACTCACCGTCGACGCGGCGAGCGCCAGCACCGAGCCTACCGAGAGGTCGATGCCGCCGATGATCAACACGAAGGTCATGCCCACCGCCAGCACCATCAAATCCGGAATCTGGTTGGCCAGGGTGCTGAACGTATCGTAAGAGAAGAAATGGCTGCTCAAGGCAGAGAACAGCGCGATCATCGCCAGCAAGGCACCGGCCAGGCCGAGGTAGGTGCCGAGGCCGTAAAAGTTGCCACTACGTTTGCCGACAGACGTTGCAGTTTTCATGAAAAATCCCTAGGCGCTGCTTCGTTGAGCAACGCATCACGTTTTTGGTAGCCGGCAAACGCGGCTGCAAGCAAGTCATCCTGGGTCCAGCTATCGCGCTCGAAGGTCTCGATCAGGCGCCCCGCCGACAACACGCCGATGCGGTCGCAGATCAGCATCAGTTCACGCAAGTCGCTGGAGACCACGACCAACGCTTTACCCTGCCGCGTCAGCTCGCCCAGCAAAGCATAAATGTCGAATTTGGCACCGACGTCGATGCCTCGGGTGGGCTCGTCAAACAACATCACCGAGCAATCGCGCTCCAGCCATCGACCAATGACGACTTTTTGCTGATTGCCGCCGGACAGTTCTGACACGAGTTGCGTCGGACTGGAACTGCGGATGCGCATGGCGTCTATCTGACGCTGAGCCAGAGACACTTCCTCACCGTCATTGACGAACCCGGCGCTGGATATCACCGGCATGTTGCCCAAGGCAATGTTGGCACTGATCGATTGGGTCAGCAGCAGGCCCTCGCCTTTGCGGTCTTCGGTGATCAGGGCAATGCCATGCGCCACCGCGTCTGACGGTGATCGAATGCTCACCACGCGCGCCGGCGAACCCAGCGCCACGGTGCCGCTGTCCGCCACATCGGCGCCGAAAATCAGGCGCAACAGTTCTGTGCGCCCTGCCCCGATCAAGCCGGAAATTCCGTAGATTTCCCCGGCGCGCACTTCAAAAGACACATCGCGAACCTTGTCGGACCTGCTAAGGCCAGTGACCGTCAAGGCGGGTGCACCGATATTGCGCGCTCCCATGTCAATGTGTTCGCCCAGCTCCCGGCCGACCATCAGCGTGACCAGTTGCTCACTGCTGTAATTGGCCATCGGTTCGACGCAGACCAGATTGCCGTCGCGCAGCACCGCGATGCGCTGGGCCACTCGCGCCAATTCTTCGAGACGGTGCGAGATATAAATGATCGACACGCCACGCGCTTGCAGACGGGTGATTTGCTCGAAAAGCATCTCGACTTCACGGGCCGTCAGCATCGCAGTAGGTTCGTCGAGAATCAGCACGTGGCAATCGCCGATCAGGTTGCGGGCAATCTCGACCATTTGCTGATGACCGATACCCAACTCACCGACAAGGGTATCCGGATCAATCGCGTCGAGCCCGACCTGAGCCATGGCCTCAATGGCCGCCTTGCGTAATTGCTTGCGACTGATCCAGCCCGCGTTGCTGGGCAGATTATCAAGGAACAGGTTCTCGGCCACCGACAGAGTCGGCAGCAGATTGAGTTCCTGCATGACCATCCGAATACCAAGGTCTTCAGCCTGGGTGCGACTGCCAGGACGATAATCCTGCCCCTGAAACTGCATCTGGCCAGTGGTCGGTGCGACCAGCCCGCCGATGATTTTTGACAGCGTACTTTTACCGGCACCGTTTTCGCCGGTCAGCGCCAGCACTTCGCCGCGCATCAGCGTCAAATCAATACCCGTCAGGACAGGTTGAGCATAGGTCTTGCCGATGCCGCTGACCGAGAGGACAGCGATCGGAGCGGAAACTGACATAAAAAAATCTCCATGCGCTCGACCGGTCGGACGAGCGCCGTTGTGTCGCCAGAAGGACTACTTGGTAACCAGCTCGACCGGAGTTTCAATCACGCCGTTGGTACCGCTGTCGACCTTCTCGCCCTTGATGATTTTCAATGCCGTTTCAATGCCGAACACCGCTTGTTTTGCAGCGAACTGGTCCGCCGTGGCCAGGACCCGGCCATCTTTCAACATCGGTTTGATTGCATTGATGTTGTCGTAGCCGACCACTTGCACCTTGCCGGCTTTCCCCGCCGCGCGCACCGCCGAAACGGCACCTACCGCCATGCTGTCGTTACCGGCCAGCAGCGCCTTGATGTTCGGGTATTCGCTCAACATGGAGGAGGCAACCTGATTGCCCTTGTTGATTTCCCAGTCGCCGGACTGCAGCGACACGACCTTGATCTGCGCCGCTTCCATCGCATCTTTGAAGCCTGCGGTGCGGGCCTGCGCGTTGGTCGTAGTGGAAACACCTTCAATGATGCCGACTTCGTCACCCGCCTTGAGCTGTTTGGCCAGGTACTCGCCGACCAGACGCGCGCCTTTGCGGTTGTCCGGGCCCACGAACGGAACGGTGATGTTTTTGCTTTTGACCACCGCTGGATCCAGCTGGTTATCGATGTTGATCACGGTGATGCCGGCGTCCACAGCCTTTTTGATCACAGGCACCATCGCCTTCGAGTCGGCGGGTGCGATGACCAGGGCGTTAACTTTGGAAACGATCATTTGTTCAACAATGCGGATCTGGTTGGCGGTGTCTGTTTCGTCCTTGATGCCGTTTGAGATCAGGTCGAATTCGCCGGAGTGTTCTTTCTGATAAGCCTTGGCGCCATCTTCCATGGTCAGGAAAAATTCGTTGGCCAGTGATTTCATGACCAGTGCGACTTTAGGTTTTTCCGGGGATTCGGCGAATGCCGAGGAGAAAGGCATGGCAGCGGATGCGGCAGCCAGCATAGCGACAGCAAGAAGACGTCCAGCGAATGGCAGCTTCATGGGTTCACTCCGATCTTATGATTATTTTTTTGGCAACGCATTGCGCTGACGTCACCGTTGCGGTCGATACTACCGCCGGAAAGGTTGCCGCGCAAACGTTTGCGTTGATCGAACTATGCGAACCCTACAGATAATTGTCAACCGCCGAACGGCCATTCATACACGCCGATTATGCGGTGGTACTAACCAGCCCTCCCGACCCACCGCCCTTGGCCAATTCCTTGATCAAGCTGGCAGTCACCTGCGCCAATGCGCCATTTGTCTCGACAATCTGGCCTTGCATCGACATCACGGCCGTCGCCTTGGCTTCCTCTGTCGGGTAAGCCGCGGCCTGCGCAGCGGCCAACTGCTGCTGTTGTTCGCGTAACTGCTGCTGCAGTTCCTGCATGCGTTTGAGCAGTACTTTAACGGCAATGCTTTGAGTGCTTCCACTCTCTTCCCTGGCTTCTGCAGGTGCGCCGCCACCCGTACGAACCTGATTCGAATCACCCTCTTTTTCTTCACCCAGGACCAGTGCCGAGGTTTGATCGGCGGACTCGTTCAACGCATTGATGGTGGCCGTGGACTTGCCACCGATGGTGACAGCAGCCGGATTGGGAAAACCTACGGAAAACGACATGTGAGCTCCTGAGAAAAGATCCTTTGAAGGGACATCGACCGTCCCGCGAGTTTCTTTAACTTCCATTTGCTCAGTGAGTGAAAACCAGGTGAAAGCACACACGAGTTCTGCCGGGAACCCGAACGCTAATACGTTGTGTAGTCGGAATACCGGACGACAGGAATACAGCACTGTAATTTCACAATCTGGTTTAGTGATAAATATCATCAACTTGGAGGCTTTTCTCAGTCCTGCGTATGACTGGTACAGATCCTGCTCTCTATGATTAGCCTCAGGCTTTCAGATCAGCTTGAGGCACTTCCAAAAGAAAACTGCGTCAGCACCATCTAACAATTAAAGAGATAAAAATAATGACAGCTGCTTTCAGATCCCTCGTTCCGGGCACTTTGGCCCTCCTCCTGCTATTACCCTCCGCCCTTCAGGCGAAAGAAGTCGAGACACAACAAAAGCTGGCCAATGTGGTGATTCTCGCCACGGGCGGCACCATCGCCGGTGCGGGCGCCAGCGCTGCAAACAGTGCCACCTACCAAGCGGCGAAAGTCGGCATCGAACAATTGATCGCCGGGGTCCCGGAACTGAGCCAAGTGGCCAACGTTCGCGGCGAGCAGGTCATGCAAATCGCGTCGGAGAGCATTACCAACGACAACCTGCTGCAACTGGGTCGCCGCGTGGCCGAACTGGCGGATAGCGCTGATGTGGATGGCATCGTCATCACCCACGGCACCGACACGCTGGAAGAAACTGCGTACTTTTTGAACCTAGTGGAAAAAACCGACAAGCCAATCATCGTCGTCGGCTCGATGCGTCCAGGCACTGCAATGTCGGCGGACGGCATGCTGAACCTTTACAACGCAGTGGCCGTGGCCGGCAGCAAGGAGGCCCGCGGCAAAGGCGTTCTGGTGACCATGAACGATGAAATCCAGTCGGGTCGCGATGTCAGCAAAATGATCAACATCAAGACCGAGGCATTCAAAAGTGCCTGGGGTCCGCTTGGCATGGTCGTTGAAGGCAAGTCTTACTGGTTCCGGTTGCCGGCCAAGCGCCACACCATGGATTCTGAATTCGACATCAAGCAGATCAAGACTCTGCCGAACGTAGAAATAGCCTATTCCTACGGCAACGTCAGCGACACGGCTTACAAAGCGCTCGCTCAGTCCGGCGCCAAAGCCATCATCCACGCCGGTACCGGTAATGGCTCAGTGTCCTCGCGCGTTGTGCCAAGCCTGCAAGCCCTGCGCAAAGACGGCGTACAAATCATTCGCTCTTCTCACGTAAACGCTGGCGGTTTCGTACTGCGCAATGCCGAACAGCCGGATGACAAATACGACTGGGTTGTCGCTCACGACCTCAACCCGCAAAAAGCTCGGATCCTGGCCATGGTTGCACTGACCAAGACCAGCGACAGCAAAGAGCTGCAGCGGATGTTCTGGGAATACTGATCTGACCCCCCCGGCTGAGCTCAGTCGGACATCGCTGCATCCACTCGCCAGTTCTGGCGAGTGGCTCGTTTTACTCCGACAAATTTAATTCCCCCGTCCTACACAAAATGGCAAAAATCGCTGTCAGAGGATTTTCTTGAATCTTAAGCAGTTGCGAAAATGCCTACAGTTAAATACTGTATGCACGTACAGCTTAATAAGGATAATCCTGTGGCCATCGCTCCCGCCTCACCCGACGCCTTTGAACTCATGGGCATTCGCGTCCAGAAAATCATCAATTCTCCAACCGCTCAAAAAGCCAAAGCCGCACTGATCTTCCGTCTTCCGGACGAACCGGTGGCGGATTGGGAGCGCCTGCTCGAAGAGATTGATGAGAACGACAACGTCACCCTCGCTTACCGCGACGATGGCGGCGTGCAGATTTTCTGGGTTGTGCCGAAGGAAGATTGAGTCAATGAGTGTCCGTTGTTTTGTTTTGCTGTTGCTGTTGCTGTTGTTCACCACGGTTGCTCAGGCAGATGCACCCCGCACCTTCAACGAAGCCAAGAAAGTCGCCTGGAAGCTCTATGCGCCGCAATCCACCGAGTTTTATTGCGGATGCAAGTACACCGGCAACAAGGTCAACCTGTCGGCCTGCGGCTACGTCCCGCGAAAAAACGCCAAACGCGCTTCCCGAATTGAATGGGAACATATCGTCCCGGCCTGGCAAATCGGGCATCAGCGTCAGTGCTGGCAACAGGGCGGACGCAAAAACTGCACACGTCATGACCCGGTCTATCAGAAAGCCGAAGCAGATCTGCACAATCTGGTGCCGAGCATCGGAGAAGTGAACGGCGACCGCAGCAATTTCAGCTTTGGCTGGCTACCGGAGCAGCCGGGCCAGTATGGATCTTGCCTGACTCAGGTGGATTTCAAGGCGAAGAAGGTGATGCCGCGGCCTTCGATTCGCGGCATGATCGCCCGGACATATTTCTACATGAGCAAACAATATGGCCTGCGGCTGTCGAAACAGGATCGGCAATTGTATGAAGCCTGGAGCAAGACTTATCCCGTTCAGGCGTGGGAACGGCAGCGCAATCAGAGCGTGGCTTGTGTGATGGGACGCGCCAATGAATTTGTCGGCCCGGTAGACATGAAAGCGTGTGGTTGACTGTTCGCGAAATGCAAAGGCCTCGGGTTTCATTACCCGAGGCCTTTTTTTATGCGTGATCGCGCCGGCGATCAAGCCTTACTGAATCAGCGGGTGCTCGATAACCAGCACTTCGATGTTCTGCTTCTTCGCCTTCTTGAGTGCTGCGAGCACCTCTGCCTGTTTGGCCTCTGCTTCGGCTTTCGATGCATAGGGCCCCATCAGAATCCGCGTTTTACCCTCCTCCCTGATCACGCTGGAGACGTAACTGTGCTCGATCAGCCATCCGCTAAGGTCGCTGACCGCCTGGGTTATCTCGCCGCGCACTTCGAGGTGCCATTGAGGCGCAGCGGCCGGTGCAGACGTCGCCTCCGCTGCCGGCTTGGGCTTGGGCGCATCGGTATTCTTGCCTTCGCCACATGCCGCCAGTGCCAGTACTGCGATTACCAAGGCCAATTTGCGCACTACGCTTCCCTCTGAATACTGAAAAAGGGGATTTTACCATCCATGAATACTTCCTGAGTGCCGCAAAATGGGCTCAAAACAACGAGAATGATGGGTGCGGCCTCTGTATAGTTACGCCTTGGGAATTAATGCAGCATCTGCGCGTCAGAAAGAGGCACCCAAACCGTGAAGCTTCGCACTAATCTATACATACCACCGACCTCTGCACTGTTCGAATCAGGTGCCCTACAAAGAAATCAAGGAGAAGACCATGCTGATACTCACCCGCAAAGTCGGTGAAAGCATAAATATTGGCGACGACATTACGATCACCATTTTGGGCGTAAGTGGCCAGCAAGTCAGAATCGGCATCAACGCCCCAAAGGACGTAGCTGTCCATCGCGAAGAAATTTATCAGCGCATTCAGGCAGGTTTGACCGCCCCGGACAAACCACAGTCCTGAATTCTGCTGCAATCAGTAGCCAGCCCGTTCACCTCCTGAGCTCCGGCTGGCTAAGATTCGAGTGTCACCCTCCCCGCCTGACCCTCCGCTGATTCTATCGACCTGCTCGACGAGTTGGCTGTCAGACGCTTCGCATTCATCCAGAGAAAAGTGCGACAGTAGCTGACAAGACTTTATTCCCCCCCCAAAAAATGTTTTCAGGCAAATGCTCACTGGTAAACCGCTCAGCGATGGCAATATCATGGTGCCACTGGCGTTCAACCAAGGGCGCCAGAGGACAATCATTTAAAAGGGAATTCACTTGAAAGACATCGTCATCAGCGTCAACAACGCCGTCATGTACATTCTGCTGGCAATCATCGTGATTACCTCAGTAGTCGGCATGTTCGTTCAGGGCTTCTGGTCCGGTGTCGGCGCGTTCATCCTGGGTACTCTGGTGTGGTGCGTCATTTCGGGCTTCTGGTTTGTCCAGTCGGCGACGTACGAAGAACTGCGCAAGTTGAACGCGAAGTAAGCTGAATTCGGTTAAAGGAATTGACCGGAAATCGATTCATCAGAAGTACTGGTGAAGCGAAGGCCTGCTCCAGGGCAGGCCGTTACAGGCTCGCAAGAACTACGACATTTCAGATCGCTGCGTAAATCAAGCAGCAGTTGGCGAAGCTTGCGTAGGACCGCGTCATTGAACAAACGCCACTCCCCTCGCCATACCTGTCGCCGCCACAATCATCAACATCATCAGTAGCGCCTGAACGTGGCAGATCCGCGCGAACACCTTCGCACGAACGGTATCGATAGGCGCGCCTCGCCCCAGCGCGATCCGCCATTTGATCAGCGTCGCCATCGGTGCGATTTCCAACAGGAGGATGAGGACTAACAGCGTCATCTTCAGATGAAACAGCGGTTGATGAAGGTAGTAGTCGGCGCCCTTTTCGTACCCGGCAAAAGCCCGCATCCCACCTGTGACCAGCAGCAACAGCGCTGAAATCCCCCACAGATTATCCGCGCCCAACACGCTGCGAGCCTCGCCCACCCCGGTGGCGAGACGCCGAAACGCTGCGCCACGCGTCAGCACCGCCCAAAAGCCGAGCGCTAATGCCAAGAGGTGAATCGCGGCGAGAGACCAATGAACATACATCGAGAGACTCCCATCAGATCATCGTTGGGTGAGCCTGAAAGTAGTAGTCCATGAATGCACTGTTCGCCCGCCCGCTCAAGTAGAGAGCGACACTAAAAAAATGAATTTGCCCGTTGTCCTGCCGGTCAAGAATTATGAACGCAGTAATCTGGCGAGGTAACAGCAATGACAATCGAAGCAGAGACACTCGTGCAACTGACCGAAGCGCTTCAGCAGTGCGGCCTGACCCTGGTCTCGGACGTGAACTTCACCCGAGCACCTTACCGACACGATCATCGCTGGGTTTGCATTCTGGCGGAATGATTGATCTGCCGACGGCAGCGCTGAATGCGCCTGCCGTCGGCGCCCTTTTCGCTCGTTCGCAAGTGCCCGCACAGTATCGAGTGTGCAAGTTATCCACCCGCAGATTTTCGGGCGCCAGTAAATCGCAGACAACAAAAAAAGGCCCACCTTTCGGTGAGCCTTTCTAGACCGCCCAGCAGAGCGGATTTTGTTTGGTAGGCGCGATTGGACTCGAATCCACGACCTCACCATGTCAAGTTCTGCCAGTGATTACCAAGCACACGTTGTTTGGCTCTAGCTTGGGAATTACCGAAATCGATCACACGTGAATTTGTTATGGGCATTGACGCTCCTCTAGGGCTTGGCCAAATCCCACTGACAAACCTTCAACCGCTCTACATCAGTGCCACTCTCTTTGCGCATATCAATATTGCCGTCTGCATCGAGGAAGATGTCGGTATCAGGCCACTTCGGTTTGATACTGATGCAGTGCCAGCGGCCTTCCTCGCTACGCCACGAAAACTCCATAAAAAACTCGTCGTCCGGGGCGACGAGTCCTTTGTCACTAACGCTGCTACCGGGCGAAAACCGGCCCCTGTATATCTGATCCTTGACGTTCCAGATATAAAGCAACTCTTCCCGGCCATCCTTCGAATAGTGGACAGTCGCACTTGGCAAGGCGCTACGCCATAGGACAAACACCAATATCGGCAACGCCGGGATCCATAACCATCGAATGTACGGTCGCCGAGATTTAGTTGCAGACGTGGACACTAGCACCATCCCCCCAATTTTCCGGTGTAACAGCAAGCACCTCATCCATGACCATCTTGGCAGTTATTCCACCATCGGGATGTTGATTGGCGAGCTTGACGCCGATACTGATGGAGAGTCGATCGGCCACATCATCCCATGATCGGAAATCAGTCCACGGACTAGCTGTAGGATGGGGACCTGGTAGCTTCCATTCTGCTATGGGCTTCGTCAGCACCTCATCTCCCTTCCTTATACTATCTGAGACAATTTGCTCGGCTCCTGCACCATCCAGAAGAACGCTTTCAGAGATTCCGCCTATGATTCCAACGTACCCGTAATGGATGTTTGACCATATGTCGTAGTAGTAGTCGTACTTTCCTTGTTTGTGTCGCACGCCTGGGAAGAGCTTACGGAGTTTCGGCTTGTGGTCCCACTCCATACCCTGCCCCACTTTTTTTGTCCAAATTGCCGCCGCCGCGACCTTCTGTGCTTTCGCGATATCGCCAAAATTTGGCCGCCCCCCCATGCGAGCAAGCAGCGGTAGTTCCAAGAACTGTTTCGCCGCAACGTCGGGATCGTAGTCAATGAGCCGTCTCATCTTCAACACAGCCGGGTCGTGGATGTTACGGTTCATCTCGCCTGCAATGTAGTTCGCCAGTGGCTCCATCTGGTCAGGATGATTACATACGACAGGTTCCGCTTTCTCAGCACCCCGTTTTGCGGGCGGAGAGCCAGGGTCGACAAGCGCATTAGCGGCCACTGCTTTCTCTTCCAGTTTCGGATCGGCGAGCAATGTAGCCATCTTTCCTTCGTCAACCGTGCCGTCTGGACGAATCGCCCCCAGTGCCATGAAGTTGATTATGGTTGCACCACCAGCGTCGCCCATAACAAAGCCACCACCGACATCGCCTGACCCGGTGATGATCGTTCCGCCATGACTCGTAGGGCTTCCCATGTGGGCCATAGGACGCCCATTCACTTGAATCGAGGGAAACCCGGTTGTGATGACAGCGCCACAGCCACAGGTATCGCCAACACGTGCAGCACCCATGAAGTTGATGTTTGTGTCGGCAGAGGCAGAGGCAACCGGGGTGGTGCCATGGCCGGGCATAGGGCAGACATGCTTGTCACCCAGTCGTGCAGAGGAAATCATGAATCGTCCTTGAATTGCTGTAAGGAATACCAGCTGTAACTGGGGCAGAATTACTTTACCGGGACGCTCAGGTGCTGCTGCAGGACAAAATCCCAAACCTTCACTGACAACTCCCTGTGTTCCGTGTCACTTGCCGAGAAGCGGAGGATACCCGGTTGTGGGAGCGCATTAAATGGTGGCGACTGGCTAATGATCGCGTCAAAAGCCATTCGCTCCGCAGTCTGTCAAACGCCTTGAAAGGCACATCCGACTGGATGCTCTAAACCTGATACTCAAACAGATAAAGCAGCTCCCTGCTGGGTAGACTTCCCCCATGTTTTTTTAAGAAATTGTCGCGCAGCACCAGCCGCACCTGATCTCATTCGATCGTTTATAAGTGCACCTTTTGCTTCAAATATTAATAAATGCCTTGAAACAAGAACAACTAGATCAGACTCAACCCGCTCCTCTTTACTCCTAAACCAATATCCAGAAGATACATGTTTTGCTGACGGGAAAGCCTCAAGAAGTATGCGTCCAGTTTCTCGCTCAGCGAACCAGCCACGTATTTTTTCGAGCTTTATTTTCGCATCTGAATTATTATTCAAGATCGTCAGCAATGATGAAAATGGAAGACTCATTAGAGTTAGAAGACAGTAGATCGAATAACTACCATCTGCCTTAACGAATGGACGAGCAGCGATAGGATTGAATCGACATAACCCATCGAACCCTTCAATCCCGCTCAGCGTAGATAAGCTCAACTTATCCAAAATACTGACAGCAAAATCGCAATCAAAATCTGAGCTCACGACCCAGTCAGGATCAAGCTTAAACATGTTCTTTACTGCATCATCTTCAACAAGATTTGTGAGATAATTCCTAAGCGAATCATTACTGACCGACTTCCATCCGCCTACAACCTGTTCAGCACCGACAAACTTGGAGTATCGTGCAATTTCGCTTATGAGTCGCTTTCGACTATAGCCATACATCTCAACCCAAAGACCGTAGAAGACTTGAAACCTACCCCATATAGTTTTTCTAATAAGTACCAATAGCTTGCCAGCATTTGCGAAATCGCCTGTTCGCAAATAGCGATTATCATACTCTGATGTAATCTCAACAATCATTCTATCAAAGAAATCATCACCGTATGGATTGCGATAATAGGCAATATGGCTATCTGCGAGTGCCTCGATAGGCGACTGCCCTTTTCTCTTATTACTAGTCGATGCAGCATAATTCTGCTTCATTAGCTCCAACCAAAACTCACCAACTTTATCACGAGGAAGCGCTTCCTTAGGGCTCTCCCCCTCACAACCAAGCAGCAAAGCCTGCAACACTTCAAGATCAGCGTGTTCAGGATAGCTGGATGTATGCCCCTCTTTCATGATAGCTTTCATAAAGCTATAGAGCGCAGTAAGACCTAAAGCATCGTGCAGCTCATAACTTTTTATACTCTTAAGAAACTCATTCGTTGTAGCTAGCGTTTCCGAAATTCTGCCGTCCTTTAAGATGTCTTTTTGCCAGTCAGCGATCATATGTTCGGGGATAGAATCGGTACTCAGGAATGTCACGTTCCCTGGCATTTGAAAAGCAATTTTTTCGGGCATCCTTACCTCTGTTCAGTTGATCAAGTTTGATTACACTCAACGTCTGCGCTGAAGATAACAGAGGTAAGGATAAGAGCAACATTTTTAATCGAGTTACTCCGGTACCCAGCGAACTGGACATACACGACAAGCGGATGACACTGCCGGGTAGGCACACACCTATCGTTTCTCTAAATACCAGCACCAAAGCACCGCTGGCTAGTATACCGACACTGCCCACCCCAGCGATGCAAACTAAAAATGGTCATCATCACACTACCAATGTAGAGCTTCTTTAGGTATACGGTGTAGGCAGCATAGCTAATTTAGCTGAACGCCAATGTTGTAAATATATACACACAAACAACTTATTGCTCTCACGGCAACATTAGTAAAACCGCCTCCCCTTTACGAAGACCAAGCACAACAAGGACTTACCACTTACAAAATCAACATAATACTATACATACAACTAGCCATTAGCTCCTTTCTTTTTGATCGACGTAGAAACTCGCCCCTCACGGATTTAACTAGGCTCTTCACACATACAATTATAAAACAATAATTACAACAAATAAATTTTTGTTTAAAGCAAAGCTATTGATGTGCTACCCTTTGCAGAGACACAGACTAACGTACCGCGCACCGAAAGCATAAACAAGCTCACAGAGAGAAACCCATGACAAGTCGTAAAGCCTCTCCAGCAAAAAAAAATATTACAAAATCGGTTTGCTTTTTCAACAATAAAGGCGGCGTTGGGAAGACCACTCTTGTTGCAAACTTAGCCGCTGAGCTTGGATTAAACCACGCAAAAAAAGTACTGGTTATAGATGCAGACCCACAGTGTAATTTGACTCAGTATGTACTTTCCGACGATGAATTCCTCGACACTTATAGCTCCAAAGACCCTCAGTCGATATACAGTGTCATTCATCCGCTATCGACAGGTAAGGGCTATAAAACAACGCTACCAATTAAAACTATCGACGAATTTGGTTTCGACGTAATAATTGGAGATCCACGCCTGGCACTAAAAGAGGACCTTCTTGCTCAAGACTGGCGTGATGCGAAAGCAGGTGGTATCAGGGGGCTTCGTACAACTCTAGTATTTCACAACTTGATTGAGCAAGCTCAATCTTATGACTATATTTTCTTCGATATGGGCCCATCATTAGGAGCAATCAATAGAGCAATTCTATTAGCCGTGGATTTCTTCCTGGTACCTATGTCAATTGATATTTTCTCGAGCTGGGCTTTAAAGAATATTGGAGAAGCCGTAAAAGTATGGGAAAAAGACCTAACATTTGGCATGAAGAACTCTGAGGACCCAAATGAAGTTCCGGATATTGAGCGTAAGCGCCTTCTGTTTTTAGGTTATGTTACCCAGCAGCATAAAGAGCGCCGCGAAAAAGCGGGCAGTACGAGGATTGTCGAAGCTTACGATCAAATAAGTAAAAAGCTGCCTGGCGTAGTATCACAACACTTAAGTTATTTTTATCCTACATCGCTACAGACACATTTAGGAGAAATCAAACATCTCGCTAGCCTCGCTCCAAAATCACAAACCCTGCATCAACCAATGATCAACGTCAAAGCGAAAGGTAGTTATACAGTCACAAGAAAACAAGCGAGAGACATCTATACAGCACTTGCGCTACGTTTTATGGAAAATATGGACATACTGATCAAAGAGGCCGCAAAGGAGAAGAGGTAATGGCCCTATTTAACCCCGACCTGGTAAACGACTTAGCTCAAAAAAAGGCCGCTATATTTGTGGGCGCTGGCGTAAGTGCGGGAGTCGTTACGAACGGTGGAACCAGAATAAAAGTCTGGAGTAAGTTCCTTCTTGACGCAGCAAACAAGCTAACTGACAAAAAAATCAAAACACATGCCGTGAAGCTAATCAATCAAAAAGACTATCTGATGGCTTGTGAAATGATCAGTAGAGGGGTCGGAGTAGATGAATGGAAGAAATTATTATTGGCTGAATACGATCAAATTGGATCTCCGACAGACCTTCAAAAAACAATAATGGAACTAAAACAACGTCTGGTTCTTACGACAAACTTTGACCGGTATCTTGAAGCAGCATGGTTAGCTACCAATCCTGAAGCAACACACCATCACAGGGTCGTCAAGGAAATCGATGATGACTCATTTCAAGCATTTCGAGACGCGCAGGACTATTTATTTAAAATTCATGGCTCGATCGATGATATAGATACAATAATTTTCACAAAAAAAGACTACTCAGAAAAAGCATATGGCAACTGGGCATACTCTAAATTTATAGAAACAATATTGCTAACGCACACTGTACTTTTTGTCGGTTTCTCACTAGCCGATCCTGCAATAGCTCAAATTATCGAAAACTACGCACACAACATTCCTAGCGCCAGACCACATTACATCTTCCTCTCTGGCAAACCATCCGAAAAGTATATTGAAATCAATAAAGACCTGCGAAAGATTTTCATCATGCCCTACAGCGACAAAAATAATCATGCAGAATTGACTCAGAAATTTCAGAGCCTGTTAGCAGAGGTCAACATTAGACGAAGAGAATTGAGTATTAAAGCAATCAAAAATTTAACTCCCGACGAAAACGTCGCGTAACGTATTTGGTGGGAATTTTTAGAGACCAGCCACATTGAAAATTTACTTTCCTCTTCGCCCCCCTTAGTAGTAAGTCAACTCTTAATGTGGACGAATACGTGACAAAGCTGCGGCGGATGTTTAGCCTCAAACCAAGGTTCGATTAAAACGTCATACTAGAAGCGCCTTAGGGCATGATGACAGTAGCGACAATTATTCATATTAGCTCGCCTTACCATTAGCAGGCTAAAACCGAAAACTTAAATCCATAGAATGGTCTTTCTTCTAGGCTTTTAGCATCCCATTTTCGACAAGCGCAATCTACGGCTTATGACTGGAATGCCCCCCACACGTGCAGGCGCCCTCTCTGCCTCACACTCCAACACGCCTCGACAAATTTCAGCCATAACCCGCCGCAATCGTTCCTATTCTAAATACTGCACCGCTCACTCATTTGATCTGGCCCTCCACACGCAAGTCACCCCAGCTTGGTTTATAAGTCTGTCGAACGGTTGGCCTCGCGACGTAGTCCTTAGCAGAGCTTGTAAAGGCAGCACTTGAGCGGTTCTTCACAAGAGGAAACGACTGCACACTCATGATCAAATTACCTTCCAATGCACACACCAACCTCTGTATGCACGCGATAAACCGCGACCCACATGGGCTTCAAGATTTATGTGCTTTAGGTGCGACCGGGAGTTTAGTTTCTGGTCGAATGAGTCTGCTAACATCCGCAAAGTCGGGTGGATACAGGTGAGAAAATGCAGGCAGACAACGTGAAATCGATCTCAAAATTGAAGACCCCCAGAAAGATTCTTGGGTGGCTGCTCGCGACAATTGCAGCAGTACCCATAACAAAGTGGGTTGAATCTCAACTGAGCTTGTCGTTTTTTAGCCCCGTAATCTCAGGGCTTTGGGATTTTCTAATAGATATCCTCGGCTGGCTAGCCCAGCCGGTTACCGTGCCGCTCTGGACACTCTTAGCAGTGTCCACGATTGCATTGCTCACGACAGGAGGCTTCATCTGGGCAGTAGTCGATGCGAATAATCAGCTTGATGCTGCTGATGCAGAAATAGATGCTACCAATGGGAAAATTGGTGAATTGATGAATCCACCAAAGCCCGGTCTAACGGATAACGCTCATGACGTGGTGATGTGCGTTGCAGGACTCACTATCCGCAATATGAACGCCTTTCCTATTGTGTTAACTGATCGCTTAGGTCTTGATCGCCTACAGGTAGCGACCGCACTGGATGAGCTTGAGTATCAAGCCCTAATCGAACATAACGGCACCGTAGAACTCACCCGACAAGGTCGCGTGTATGTGCAACTTCCTAAGAGCCTCAAACGCAGCCAAGCTTTAGGCAAACAATTAAATCACCGCGACATTTAACCACAAGCAAGAACGTCGATTTCGCGTTCACATTGCCCAATGTGAACGAACCCTATATTTTGTGAATGTTCTGCTTGAATTTAAGGCAACAAAAAAGGCCCACCTTTCGGTGAGCCTTTCTAGACCGCCCAGCAGAGCGGATTTTGTTTGGTAGGCGCGATTGGACTCGAACCAACGACCCCCACCATGTCAAGGTGGTGCTCTAACCAACTGAGCTACGTGCCTGCTGTGAGGCGGCATTCTACGGAATTCCGAAGGGGTGTCAACACCTTTTTTTGAGCTAACCCTATGAATATGCAAAATATTTAATTTCGCCGTTGCGACGAAGATTTTCCGCCAGCTGGCGGTCGATTTTTAACTCGGGTAGGATCGACGCACTCGTAAAATATATTAAACAGAGGCTGCCGGATGGCGAACGTTTCCTACCCAGAGTCCTATTACGCGGCCTCGGCCAATGCGGTGCCGCCGCGCCCGGCGTTGCACAGCGACATCGAGACGGATGTGTGCGTGATTGGCGCCGGTTACACAGGGCTGTCTTCTGCCCTGTTTCTGCTGGAAAACGGTTTCAAGGTGACCGTGCTGGAAGCCGCGAAAGTGGGCTTCGGGGCTTCGGGCCGCAACGGCGGTCAGATCGTTAACAGTTACAGCCGCGACATCGATGTCATTGAGCGCACGGTCGGCCCCCGGCAGGCTCAACTGCTGGGCGAGATGGCGTTCGAGGGCGGCCGCATCATTCGCGAGCGCGTCGCCAAATATAATATCCAGTGCGACCTGAAAGACGGCGGCGTGTTTGCTGCGATCACTGCCAGGCAGATGGGCCATCTCGAATCCCAGAAGCGTTTGTGGGAACGCTTCGGTCATACGCAGCTGGAGCTGATGGATCAACAGCGCGTCCGTGAAGTGGTGAGCTGCGATCATTACGTGGGCGGCCTGCTCGACATGAGTGGCGGTCACATCCACCCGTTGAACCTGGCACTGGGCGAAGCGGCTGCCGTGGAGTCGCTGGGTGGCACTATTTATGAGCAGTCACCGGCGGTGCGTATCGAGCGCGGCGCGAACCCGGTGGTGCATACACCGCAGGGTAAGGTCAGGGCCAAGTTCATCATCGTTGCCGGCAACGCCTACCTTGGCAATCTGGTGCCGGAACTGGCCGCGAAGTCGATGCCTTGCGGCACTCAGGTGATTACCACCGAGCCGCTGGGCGATGCTTTGGCAAAGAGTCTGTTGCCGCAGGATTACTGCGTTGAAGACTGCAACTACCTGCTCGACTATTACCGTCTGACGGGTGACAAACGCCTGGTTTTCGGCGGCGGCGTCGTTTACGGCGCGCGGGATCCGGCGAACATCGAAGCGATCATCCGGCCGAAAATGCTCAAGGCGTTCCCGCAGCTTAAAGACGTGAAGATTGATTACGCCTGGACCGGCAATTTCCTGCTGACGCTGTCGCGTCTTCCGCAGGTCGGACGGTTGGGGGACAATATTTATTATTCTCAAGGCTGCAGCGGTCACGGCGTGACGTATACGCACCTGGCCGGCAAAGTGCTGGCGGAAGCGTTGCGTGGGCAGGCTGAGCGATTTGATGCGTTTGCTGACCTGCCTCATTACCCGTTTCCAGGCGGGCAGATGTTGCGCACACCCTTTGCGGCGCTGGGCGCCTGGTATTACGGGTTGCGGGACAGGCTGGGGTTTTGAGGGCTGGATAAGGAAAGGGCCGCTTGATGCGGCCCTATTTTATGGCATACGGGGAGCTCGATGTGGGAGCAAAGCTTGCTTGCGAAGGCGGTGTGTCAATCCACCACACTGCTGAATGACATAACGCTTTCGCGGGCAAGCCACGCTCCCACAGGGTCCGTGTCTATCCCTGGATCCGTGCGTGGCTACTAAGAGATCGCTGCAAGGCGTTAGAGTCGATCCCGGGAGATACCGCTGCGGATCCTGAGGATATCGGCCAGCACCGCCAGCGCGATTTCCGCCGGGGTTTTACTGCCCAGGTTGAGCCCGATCGGCGCGTGAATCCGCGCCAGCTGCGCCTCGTCCAAACCGCCAATCCGCCGCAATCGCTCGAAGCGTTTCTGTGAGGTCTGCATTGAGCCCATCACGCCGATGTAAAACGCATCAGTGCGCACCGCCTCCATCATCGCCAGATCATCAATACGAGGATCATGGGTTAGCGCCACCACCGCCGTATCACTGTGACAGCCGCCGTCGGCGATGAACACCGAAGGCAACTGCCGACGAATCTCGACATTTTCCAGCACCACGCCATCAAGCACTTCGTCACGCGGATCACACAGAATCACCTCGAAACCCAAGCCGACCGCAAATTCCGCACACGCCTGAGCGACGCTGGAATACCCGGCCAGCAGCAGCCGTTGCGCAGCGCCAATGCGCACCCGAACCCGATCAATCTCACGCTCGATACGCGCACCCTGCTCGCGATCCGTGAACAGGCTGCGCGCACCGTTGGCCAGATCAATCTCGCGGATCAATCGACGTTGACCGAGCAACGCCGACTCCAGCTCGCGCAAGTGCGCCTGCACATCGCAGTCAGCTTCCAGTTTCTCCACCAGCACATCGAGTACGCCGCCGCAGGGCAGCGTCACGCGTGAGCGCGAGTCATCGCCTTCGCCATATCGAACGACGCTGATCGCCTCGGTAAACGCCCCCTCAGCGACACGCTCGAGGAAATCCTCCTCAACGCAACCGCCGGACAACGAGCCGATCCATTGCCCTTCAGTGTTCACTGCCAGCAATGAGCCCGGCGCACGCGGCGCCGAGCCATAGGTGGCGAGCACTGTGCACAGCCAGATGCGCTGACCGGCCGTAGACCATTGCAGCGCCCGGCGTATCACTTGCAGGTCGAGATGCTGCATGTCAGTGCGCCTTGTGCTCGGCGGGCGGTGCGTCCGCTTGCAGCTTCTGCACGTCACTGACCGCAAGTTCAGCCGATTGCCCGCCCCAACCCTGACGCAGGTAATTCAACAGATCAGTCAGTTGCTCGTCACTCAGCTTGTCGGCAAACCCCGGCATCGGCTGCATGCGTTCGAACCCGACAAATTGCTGCTCGCCGATCCCGTCCTCAATCACCCTCAGCAAATTACGCGGGTCTTCCAGGCGCAACGTGGTATTGCCGCGCATCGCCACAGCGATGTGCGGCTTGCCCTCGCCTTCTGGAGCGTGGCAACCGGCGCAGACGTTCAGGTAATCCTGACGGCCACGTTTGGCGCTGGCAGCCAATTGATCCAGTGGCACGTCGGCGACAAGTTTGGCGGCCGGCGGTTGATCGCCAAGGAGGAACGTCGCCATCGCCGCAAGATCCGGATCGCTGAGGCGCTGGGTGCTGTTGTGGAACACCGGGAACATCTCGTTGAACATCGTCCCCTGCGCGCTCATGCCGTGCTTGAGGAACGAACTCAGGTCCTGATGATTCCAGCCGCGGGCCGCCAGATCATCGGCGAGCAAACTCGGTGCCAGATAACCATTGAGCACACCGCCCGTCATGCGTTTGTCCAGTTGCATGGCACCCGGCAAGCCACGTGGCGTGTGGCATTCGCCGCAGTGGCCGAGCACATCAACCATGTACTGACCGCGCTTGAACGCTTCACTTTTACCCTCGGTGGGCGCCAGCTTCATGTCCTTGCCGTAGAGCATGTTCCAGCCGGTCAGGCCGAGCCGCACGTTGAACGGGAAACTCAGGCTGGTCACCGGCGCCGGACGCTCGATCGGCTCGTACGTTCTCAGGTACGCGTGAATCGCATCTGAATCCGCCCGAGGCATCAGGTGATACGAGGTGTAAGGCATCGCCGGATACAGGTTCGCGCCATCACGACGTTTGCCTTTGGTGAGTGCGGCGAAGAACTCCTCATCGCTGTAAAGGCCGATGCCGTGCTTCTTGCTCGGGGTGATGTTGGTGCCGTAGATCGTGCCGAACGGCGAAATGATCGGCAGACCGCCCGCGTACGGCGCGCCGCCCGGTGCCGTGTGGCAGGCCACGCAATCGGCAGCGCGCGCGAGGTATTCGCCACGCGCAACCTGATCCTCTGCTTGCGCCATCAACGCCGGCGCAGCCAGACCGACCGCCAACGCCAGGCGGGAAAGTAAATGCTTCATGCTTAACCCTCCTTGACCAGGCCGAGATCAGTCAGCACGTTGCGCGTGGCGCTGTAGTAGCGGACGTAGCCGGTACAGCGGCAGATATGGTGACCGAGGCTGTCTTCAATGACTTTTTCCAGCTGGCTTTTAACGATCGGCTGACGCTGCAGCTTCTCCACCAACACCGTGGCGGCATTCACGAAACCGGGCGCGCAGTAGCTGCACTGAAACGCGAATTCATCGACGAAACGCTGCTGGATCGGGTTCAGTCCGGTGACCTGACCTTGCTCATCGCGAGTCGCGTGTCCTTCGATGGTGCGCACTTTCTTGCCCTCGAAGTAATGCGCACCGGTGATGCAGGTGCGCACTTCTTCGCTGGTGCCGTCCGGGTTGTCGACGATTACCACGCAGGCGTGGCAGATGCCCTGACCACAGCCGAGACGCGAGCCGGTGAGGTTTTTGTACTCGTGCAAATAGTCGATCATCGGCAGGTCATCAGGGATGTCCACCGGGCCGACGGATTGACCGTTAAGGGTCAGTTGAAGCGGACGGTTAGCCATTGAGGGCCTCCTTGATGCGGGCAGAAGTGAGAGGCAGGTCGCGAACACGTTTACCGATGGCGTGCGCCACGGCGTTGCCGATCGCGCCGACCACCGGGATCATCACCACTTCGGCAATGCCTTTGGACGGGTCGCTCGGCGACAGCGGCGGCAGGATTTCCGCGGTCTGTTTCCACACCGCAACGTGCCGCGCCATCGGCAAGCGATAGCGGTTGAAGTTCCAGTCACCCTCCCCCGGCCCGCCCTCGTAAAGCGGCATGTCTTCCATCAGCGCGTGGCCGATGCCCATGGCGATGCCGCCTTCGAGTTGACCCCTGACCAACTCTTCAACCAGCACCCGCCCGCACTCGACCCACGAGTGATGGTTGAGCACCTCGACTTCGGCTGAACCCTTGTTCACTTTCACTTCCACCAGCGTCGCGACCGGGCTGTAATAAGTCACGGCCGCGTTGTTCAGCTGGGTGTCCGGGTAATGCGTGTTCTGACGGTCGAGCAGATGGAAACCGGCGCTGTTCATCTGCGCTTTTTTCACACTCGGCGCGCCGTCGCCGTACTTGACCGCCAGGCCATCGAGCGGCAAACGTTCGCGCACGCCATCGATGCTGAACTCGGACTCGGCCCAGCTCCAGCGGTTGAAACCATGCACGGTCGCGCCAGTCACCAGGCCTTTTTCGTGGGCATGTTTGGCCAGTTCTGCAAATGTCAGCGGCTGCATGCCGTTGGCGGTGAGTTTGCCGTCGACCCAATGCGCGTCTTCGCGGCGAACCACATAAGGGTTGGCCTGGCCGCCATAGGGCCCCTGGCCCCAGATCTGCAACGCCGCCGGCCACAGGCCGTGGTTGAACAGCACGCGGGCCGCTTCACGGGTGGCGTGACTGAAGTAGTAGGCAGAGTTGGTCGCGGACGACGCCGAAGCAATCTTGCCGACCCAGCGCGGATTGCGCAGCCAGTTGTCCTGCTCGGCCTGGCTCATGGTGTACGGGTTGCCGCCGGTGATGATCTGCAACTCGTGCCATTCAGTCTCGCCGGTCTTCACCTCGTGCGCCGGGTTACCGAGGAAGTCGGCGACGACCAGTGCTTGCGAGGTGGACATGCCGGTGCCGATTTCAATGCCGATATGGCGCAAGTGGATGCGCCCTTCAGCGTTGAATTCGACGCTGGCCATCGGCGCTTCGGAACCGGTGCCGAAGTCTTTCTGACAGATCGCAAAACCCACGCCGTACCAGTTGTCCGGGTCTTTGGCCTCGCGCTGCTTTTTGATCGCAGCGCGGTTTTTCCAGACTTCGTGAACAGCGGCCTTGTCGAGAATTTCATGCAGACGCAAGGCACCGGCCGGTATTGCACCCTGGGTGTTTTTCATGCCCGAGCGCAGAGCGTTTTTCCGGCGCAGGTCAATCGCGTCGACACCGAGACGATCGGCAATTTCGTCAACCATCATTTCTGTCGACGCCATGCTTTGCAGGGTGCCGTAGCCGCGCATCGATCCGGCTTCAACAGCGCGGGAATGATAGGCAGTGACCTGCAAGTCGTTCTGCGGCATGTAGTAAATCGACTGCGCTGCGGTT
Source organism: Pseudomonas sp. Ant30-3 (assembly GCF_000690905.1). Lineage (GTDB taxonomy): Bacteria > Pseudomonadota > Gammaproteobacteria > Pseudomonadales > Pseudomonadaceae > Aquipseudomonas. The sequence goes on from NZ_JMCL01000109.1 coordinate 65,029, forward strand.
GCGCCAACCGCCGCCACCGATGGGCTGTAGTTGATGCGTCCGCCACCGTCGACACTCATCTCGGCGCGGAAAATCTTGAAGCTGTGATCGGTCTTGTCGACCGCCAGTTGATAGCGAATGTCGAACGGGTGACGCTTGATGCCGCTCTGGAATTGCTCGTAGCGATCGTTGGCCAGTCGCACCGGCACACCGGCGCCGTACAACGCGGCAAGCGCGGCGTAGTAGACGAAAATATTGTGGTCCTTGGAGCCGTAGCCGACCGTATATCCCGGGTGCAAATTGAGGTTGGCCAGACCGAAACGCGACGGCGCGATCATCTTCGCCGTGTCGGTGGCGGTTTCCAGCGGACACTGGGTGGCGACCACGAAATGCAGGGTTTTCGTGGCCGGGTCGTACCAGCCGTTGCCGTTGTCCGGCTCCAGCGCGGCGGGTTCGATCGACGGCGTTTTGTAGCGCTCGTCGAACACCAGCCAGTTGTCCGGCGGCGTCTCGATTTGCTGCTTCATCCGATCGGCATAGAACAGCCCGCGCTCGGTCAGGTTGCCGTGCAGGTTCGGCTGGGAATCCCACACCGGTCGGCGGTTGCGCAGCATCGGAAAGAGGATCGAGTCCTTGAGGCTGGCGAATTCATCTTCGTCCGCCGAAGTCGCCCCGCCGACGCGCACGTAGCGGAAACTGCCGTAGGGATCGCCTTCGTAGAAAGGCACCTGCGCACCGTAGCGGATGGCTTTGTCATTGAATTTGAGTTTGGCCTTGGCCTGACGGAAGCGTTCGAAATCGTTCCAGATCAGGATCGCCACCGGATGACCGATGAACATCGGCACCTTGCCTTCCGGCAGCAGCGGATCTGGCGCGTGCTCCTCCGGGAAAACGATGCCGTCTTTGTCCAGGTCGGCGGCGGTGACGATGCGGTCCGGCTGCAAGTCGGCGCCGAGCCACGTCAAGTCGTAGCCCGCGTAGATGCGATCAGCCTTGGTGATTTTCAGCAGCATGGCGTGACCCTGCTGCTGCGGCCAGCCAGGCATGTCCTTGGCGCGGATGTCGCGGGCAAACACTTTGCTGCCGCAAACTTTCGACAAGGCATCGTTACGTGCGCGCGCCTTGCCGTTGTTGCCGAGCCACTGCTCGGACGGCACCGTCACGCTGTTTTCCATCAAGGCCGCCAGCGCCTGACTGCTGAGCGGCGTGAGCGTCACACTCACGCCGGCTACCAGCCCGCCCTGAAGGAACGAGCGCCGGGATATATCACGGTTGGACATGGATCATCCTCTGGGCGGTTATGGATCCGCCCTTGTGTTTGTATTCTGGGAATCTCGAGTCGTGCAGAAGCCCTTTTTGACGAAGCAAAGGGCTGATTTGACAGTGCAAAGCTGACCGAAAGGTTAACTTTATAGATTTATATGAAATTAGAAAACAACTGGTTACATATATCTGACCGATGAATCAGAAAATTGCAGCTTTGCGGCGCAGTAAATCGATGAACAAACCCAGTTCGCGACTGATGTGTTCGCCTTTGCGCAAGAGCAAACCGAATGGCGCCAATTGCACGTCCAGCTCTACCGGTAACGCGACGACCAAACCCATTTTCAGGTAGTCGCGCAGCGCGGTTTCAGAGAGCACCATGATCGCGTCGGTCAGTTGAATCAGTTGCTGCATCGAATAGACAGAGCTGCATTCGATGATGTCGGCCGGCGTCGGCAAGGCCTGGCGTTGCAAGGCCTGATCCAGGCCAATTCGCGCCGGACTGGTTTCCGGTTGCAGAATCCATGGCCAGCCGCTGACCAGTTCCGCGAGGTCGAGTTTTTTGCGCTTCACCAGTGGATGACCGGCGTGCACCACCACCAACAGCCGCTCGTTGCCCAACTGCTCGAACTGGTAGTGCTCACTGTCGGTGGCGGCATTGCGCCGTGCGATGGCAAGGTCGATACGGCCCTGTTCCAGCAGCTGGATCACCTGGTCGCTGGTGTCCCCCATGATCCGAATGCGCAGTTGCGGATTAAGCGATTTGATCTCGGCAATCGAGTCCATGACCAGGTCGGGCGCAGCGCCCATGATGGTGCCGATCGACAGATAACCGTAGCCACCCTGCTGCCGCGCGATCAGGTCTTCAGCACAACGGTCGAGGCCACTGATGGCCGACTCGGCAAAACGAATCAGCTCACTGCCCAACGCCGTCGGGCGCATCCCGCGAGGCAGACGTTCGAAAAGATCGCAACCGAACATGTCTTCGATTTCATGCAGCATGCGCGTTGCCGCCGGTTGCGACATGTTCAGGCTTTGCGAGGCGCGGTGCAGGTTTTGACTGGTACTAAGCGCGACGAGCATGTGCAGATGCTTGTAGCGCAGGCGATTGAGCAAGCTGCGGGAAATGGCTGGAGTGGTCATGGCGAGCTCTTTTTCATCGATACCGTGAAGGTATCAGTTGTTAGCTAGATTCGATTTGTAACGCATCGATTCACCGCCGTACAGTCTTCCCCATAAGAACAAATGCCCTCCCAAAGGAAAACTGCGATGAAGACTCTACCCGCGCCTCTGCTCGCCAAAATTTCCTGGCGGCTCCTGCCCTTCCTGCTGTTGATGTACATCATGGCCTTTCTCGACCGCGCCAACGTCGGGTTCGCCAAGCAAGCCTTTCAAGCCGACACCGGGATCAGCGACGCCGCTTTCGCCTTTGGCGCCGGGGTGTTCTTCGTCGGCTACGCGTTGCTCGAAGTGCCGAGCAACCTGATCCTGCACCGCGTCGGCGCCCGTTTGTGGATGTGCCGCATCATGGTCACCTGGGGCCTGGTCTCTGCAGCCATGGTCTTCGCCCACAACGAAACCACCTTCTACCTGCTGCGTTTTTTGCTGGGTGTGGCCGAAGCCGGATTCTTCCCCGGCGTGATCCTCTACCTCACCTACTGGTTTCCCAACGCCGTGCGCGGCAAGGCCATGGGGTTCTTCTACTTCGGCGCGCCGCTGGCATTCATCTTCGGCAGCCCGCTGTCCGGCCTGCTCCTGGAAATGGATGGCTTCGCCGGTTTCCACGGCTGGCAGTGGCTGTTTGCAGTCGAAGGTTTGATGGCCACTGCGGTGGGCATCTGGGCTTATTGGTACCTGGACAATCGCCCATCGGATGCCAAATGGCTGACCGCCGAAGAGCGCGTGCAGATCCAGACGCTGCTCGATCAGGAAGACAGCCATAAACAGAACCACGGCCGCAGTTTGCTCAACGTGCTGTGCCAACCGTCAGTGCTCTATTTGTGCCTGATCTATCTGCTGATCCAGGCCAGTGTGTACGGCGTGGTTTTCTACCTGCCGACTCAGGTCGGCGGCTTGCTCGGCACCAAAGTCGGGTTGATGGTTGGCCTGGTCACGGCCATTCCATGGATCTGCGCAATCGTCGCCGCTTACTTCATCCCGGCGTACAGCGACCGCACCGGCGAACGCCGCCGCACCGCCTGCCTGACCTTGCTGATGTCGGCCGCCGGTATCGCCTGCTCGGTGACCTTCAGCAGTCCGTTCCTCGGCATCATCGCCCTGTGCTTCGCTGCCTCCGGTTTCATCGCCGTGCAACCGGTGTTCTGGACGTTCCCGTCCAGTTACCTCGCGGGCAGCGCCGCCGCAGCCGGCATCGCCCTGATCAACTCGTTCGGCGCCCTCGGCGGGTTCATCGCCCCCGTGCTGAAGAACTGGGCTGAAGGCGCCTTCCAATCCCCGGCCGCCGGTCTCTATGTGCTGGCGTCCACCACTGTCATGGCCGCGTTGCTGGTCCTGGGTGTTCGCGCCCCCGGGCAAAAAGCTTCGAGCAAACCGGCCACCGTTTAAACCTGAGGAGTCACACCATGGGCATTCCAACCATCAAACATGTGCGTGCGTTCACCCTGCGTGGTGGCGGCGCGGATTATCACGATCAGGCGGACGGCCACTGGATCGACGATCACATCGCTACGCCAATGAGCAAATACCCCGAGTACCGGCAGAGCCGCCGCACCTTCGGCATCAACGTGCTCGGTACGTTGGTGGTCGAGATCGAAGCCAGCGATGGCACGGTCGGTTTTGCCGTGACCACCGGCGGCGAACCGGCGGCTTACATCGTCGAGAAGCACCTGGCGCGTTTTCTGGAAGGCGCACGAGTTACCGACATCGAAAAGATCTGGGACCAGATGTACCAGTCGACCCTGTATTACGGGCGCAAGGGCATCGTCATCAACACCATCTCCGGGGTCGATCTGGCGCTGTGGGACCTGCTCGGCAAGATCCGCCAAGAGCCCGTGCATCAGTTGCTCGGCGGAGCGGTGCGCGATGAATTGCAGTTCTACGCCACCGGTGCCCGCCCGGACCTGGCACAGAAAATGGGCTTCATCGGCGGCAAGATGCCGTTGCACCATGGCCCGGCCGAAGGCGAAGAAGGCCTGCGCAAGAACCTCGAAGAACTGGCGACCATGCGCGAACGCGTCGGCCCGGACTTCTGGCTGATGCTCGATTGCTGGATGAGCCTGGACCTCAACTACGCGACCAGACTGGCGGTCGGCGCCCATGAATACGGTTTGAAGTGGATCGAGGAAGCGCTGGCGCCTGACGATTACTGGGGTTACGCGGCGCTGCGCAACAACGTGCCAAAAGGCATGCTGGTGACCACCGGCGAACACGAAGCGACCCGCTGGGGTTTCCGCATGCTGCTGGAAATGGGTTGCTGCGACATCATTCAGCCTGACGTCGGCTGGTGTGGCGGGATCACCGAACTGGTGAAGATTTCCGCCCTCGCCGACGCACACAACGCGCTGGTCATTCCCCATGGTTCTTCGGTGTACAGCTATCACTTTGTCGCGACGCGGCATAACAGCCCGTTCGCCGAGTTTTTGATGATGGCGCCGAAGGCTGACGAAGTGGTGCCGATGTTCCACCCGCAGTTACTCGGCGAGCCGGTGCCGGTCAACGGTCGCATGCGCCTGTCGGCCCTCGACCAGCCGGGCTTCGGCGTAACGCTCAACCCGGAATGCCAACTGCATCGGCCGTATAACCGCTGATAAGGAACCCTCATGAACATGCCCCACAACGCATTCAAAGCGGCGCTGACCAACAGCGCCACGCAGTTCGGCATCTGGGCCGGTTTCGCCACCGGCTACGCCGCCGAAATTGTCGCCACGACCGGTTACGACTGGATGCTGATCGACGGTGAGCATGCGCCGAATACAGTACCGGGCGTGCTCGCACAGTTGCAGGCCGTGGCGCCCTATGCCACGGCGCCGGTGGTGCGCGCTGTGAACGGCGACGCCAACCTGATCAAGCAACTGCTGGATATCGGTGCGCAGACATTGATGATTCCGATGGTCGAAACCGCCGAGCAAGCCGCCGCACTGGTCCGCGCCATGCGCTATCCGCCGCACGGCATTCGCGGCGTCGGCGGCGGCTTGACCCGCGCTACACGGTGGGATGGCGTGCCCGATTACCTGAGCACCGCGCATGACCAGTTGTGCCTGATCGTGCAGGTGGAATCGCGCACCGGCGTGGAAAACGTCGAAGCCATCGCCGCCGTTGAAGGGGTAGACGCCGTGTTTATCGGCCCGGCGGATTTATCCATCGGCCTCGGCCACGCCGGCAACCCCGGTCACCCGGAAGTTCAGGAACGCATTCAACACGCGGTGCAGGCCACCCTCGCGGCTGGCAAGGCTTGCGGGATTCTGGCGCCGAATGAAGAAGACGCGCGCCGCTATCAGAGTTGGGGTTGCCAGTTCATCGCGGTGGCCATCGACATCAGCCTGCTGCGTCAGAGCGCCACGGCCACCCTCGCCCGCTATCGCACGCCGGACCACGCCCAGGCACCGTCCCGTACCTATTGATCTGTTCAGGAGTCGCCACATGTCATCCGTGCCTGTTTACCAGAATTTCATCAATGGCCAGTTCGTCGCCAGCGCCGCACATCTTGAGGTGATCAACCCGGCCACCGGCGCAGTGCTGTCGAAAGTCCCGGCGTCTAACGCTGAAGACGTTGACCGCGCCCTCGCCGCCGCGCGCGCTGCGCAAAAAAACTGGTCGCGCAAACCGGCTATCGAACGTGCCGGGCACTTGCGCCGCATCGCCGCCAAGCTACGGGAAAACGTCGGCCATCTGGCGCGCACCATCACCCTGGAACAGGGAAAGATCAGCGCGCTGGCGGAAGTCGAAGTCAATTTCACGGCTGATTATCTCGACTACATGGCGGAGTGGGCGCGGCGCATCGAGGGCGAGATCATCACCAGCGATCGCCAGAACGAAAACATCTTTCTGTTCCGCAAACCACTCGGCGTCGTCGCCGGGATTCTTCCGTGGAATTTTCCGTTCTTCCTCATCGCGCGCAAGATGGCTCCGGCGTTGCTGACCGGCAACACCATCGTGATCAAACCCAGCGAAGAAACACCGAACAATTGTTTCGAGTTCGCCCGCCTGGTCGCCGAAACCGATCTGCCGCCCGGCGTGTTCAATGTGGTGTGCGGCGATGGTCGAGTCGGCGCAGCGTTGAGTGCGCATAAAGGCGTCGACATGATCAGCTTCACCGGTAGCGTCGATACCGGCTCTCGAATCATGGCCGCTGCCGCGCCGAACATCACCAAGCTCAACCTCGAATTGGGCGGCAAGGCGCCGGCGATTGTGCTGGCGGATGCCGACCTCGAGCTGGCGGTGAAAGCCATTCGCGATTCGCGGATCATCAACAGCGGCCAGGTGTGCAATTGCGCGGAGCGTGTGTACGTCGAACGCAAGGTGGCTGATCAGTTCATCGAGCGCATTGCCGCGGCAATGAGCGCCACCCGCTACGGCGATCCGATTGCGCAGGCGGATGTCGAAATGGGCCCGCTGATCAACCGCCAAGCCCTGGACAGCGTCGACCGCAAGGTGCGCACCGCGTTAAGCCAAGGCGCGAGTCTGATCAGCGGCGGGCAGATTGCCGATCTACCGAACGGCTTTCATTTTCAACCCACCGTGCTGGCGGGTTGCAGTGCCGGGATGGAGATTATGCGCGAGGAAATTTTCGGCCCGGTGTTGCCGATCCAGATCGTTGACGATCTCAATGAGGCCATCGCCATGGCCAACGATTGCGACTATGGCCTGACGTCGTCGATCTACACCCGCAACCTCAGCAAAACCATGCAGGCGATGCGCGAGCTGGATTTTGGCGAGACTTACGTCAACCGGGAAAACTTCGAAGCGATGCAGGGCTTCCATGCCGGCGTGCGCAAATCCGGGATCGGCGGCGCGGATGGCAAGCATGGACTGTATGAGTACACGCATACCCATGCGGTTTATCTGCAGGGTTGAGCCAGAGGCGGTGCGCTGATGAAACCATCGGATTTGTAGACTTTGATGGCCACATCGCCAGCAGGCTGGCTCCCACAGGTTTTGTGATCGACAGAGATCCTGTGGGAACTTTATGCAGGGATTGGCTGGAAAGCGCGCTGGGTAAATAGACAAACACGAAAGCCAAATTTCAGACACAAAAAACCCCGGTCTTTCGACCAGGGTCTTTGCTATCGAATCGAAGATAACCAGAGGTTGTTCTTCGTAGCTTAAAGGCGTTCAGTGGGCCTTGAAGCAGATATGGCGCAGCGGACGGGACTCGAACCCGCGACCCCCGGCGTGACAGGCCGGTATTCTAACCGACTGAACTACCGCTGCGTATCGCTTTGGACTTTCGTCCAAGTAACTCGTCTGATTAAAAGCTCAGGGATTTTCATCTCAGGCTTTTAATCTCGAATCAGAAAATCTGACTCGGAAAATATGGCGCAGCGGACGGGACTCGAACCCGCGACCCCCGGCGTGACAGGCCGGTATTCTAACCGACTGAACTACCGCTGCGCGTCGGTGGAGGCTTTTCAGCTTCCCTCTTGCTTGCGCAAGAGTCTCAAAAAATGGTGGGTGATGACGGGATCGAACCGCCGACATTCTGCTTGTAAGGCAGACGCTCTCCCAGCTGAGCTAATCACCCTTTGCTTCTCTGAGGCCGCGAAATTTACGCACCTACCGAAGCTAAGTCAATAGCAGGATTGAAGTTTTTCTGAAAAAGACAAAACGGTGTCAATCCTCGTGGAGGTTGCTGCCGTAAGACTGCCTTCGCGAGCAAGCCCGCCCCCACATTTGAAATGCATTCCCTTGTGGGAGCAGGCTTGCTCGCGAAGGCGGCAGTTCATTCAACATCAATGTTAGAGGCGCGAATCACTCGCTGTAAATCATCTTCTTGGTCATGCCGCCATCCACCACGAATTCCTGCCCCGTGACGAAACCCGCATTCTTCGACAGCAGCCAGGCGACCATCGCCGCGACGTCCTCGACCGTCCCTACCCTGCCCGCCGGATGTTGCGCATGGTCGGCATCGCTCAACGGCTCGGCACGCCGTGCAGAAGGATCACGCGCATCGATCCACCCCGGGCTGACGGCATTGACACGAATCTCCGGACCGAGACTGATGGCCAGCGCATGGGTCAGGGCCAGCAGACCGCCCTTGCTCGCCGCATAGGCCTCGCTGTCGGGCTCCGACTGCCCGGCGCGGGTCGATGCCAGGTTAACGATGGCGCCGCTGTGCGCGCGCAGATACGGCGCACAGTGCTTGGCCAACAGCATCGGCCCGCCGAGGTTTACCGCCAGCACCCGGTTCCAGTACGACAGATCAAGACTTTCCAGCGTGATGTTGTGCGGATCGGCCACCGCCGCGTTGCACACCAGCGCATCCAGCCGTCCGAACTGACCCAGCACTTCGGCAACGCCCAACGCAACCTGACCTTCGTTCGACACGTCCATGGCGATGAACCAGGCATTGTCACCCAGCACCTTCGCCACTTTCGAACCGCGCTCTCGGTCGAGATCGGTCAGCACCACCTGCCAGCCCTCGCTGATCAACCAGGCTGCGATACCCAGACCAATCCCGCGCGCTGCCCCGGTGACCAGCGCAACGCGGCCGTGGGTGCCCGTCGTCGGCGTCGACAACTCGATCACAAGGCCGCCAACCCGCGCGCCAGATCGGCTTGCAGGTCTGCCACGTCTTCCAGACCGACCGCAACGCGGATCAGGCTGTCACGAATGCCCGCCGCTTCGCGCTCTTGCGGAGCGAGACGACCATGGGAAGTGGTGCTCGGGTGGGTGATGGTGGTCTTGCTGTCACCCAGGTTGGCAGTAATCGAAATCAGACGGGTCGCATCGATGAAGCGCCAGGCGCCCTCTTTGCCGCCCTTGACTTCAAAACTCACGACCGCGCCGAAGCCCTTCTGCTGACGTTGAGCCAGCTCGTGCTGCGGATGGCTTTTGAGGCCGGCGTAATGGACTTTTTCAATGCCGTCCTGTTGCTCCAGCCACTCGGCCAGTTGCTGTGCGTTGGCGCAATGCGCCTTCATGCGCAGGCTCAGGGTTTCGAGGCCCTTGAGGAAAATCCAGGCGTTGAACGGGCTCAAGGTTGGCCCCGCAGTACGCAGGAAACCAACCACTTCTTTCATCTGCTCGCTGCGACCGGCCACTACACCGCCCATGCAACGGCCTTGACCGTCGATGAACTTGGTCGCCGAATGCACGACGATGTCCGCGCCCATCTTCAGCGGTTGCTGCAGTGCAGGCGTGCAGAAGCAGTTGTCGACCACCAGCATCGCGCCTTTGGCGTGGGTGATTTTCGCCAGTTCGGCAATGTCCACGAGTTCCGCCAGAGGATTGGACGGCGACTCGACAAACAACAATTTGGTGTTGGCCTTGATCGCCGCGTCCCAACCGGACAAGTCAGCCAGAGGCACGTAATCGACTTCGATGCCGAAGCGCTTGAAGTACTTTTCGAACAGACTGATGGTCGAGCCGAATACGCTGCGCGACACCAGCACATGATCACCCGCGCTGCACAGGCTCATGACCACGGCCATGATCGCCGCCATGCCGGTCGCGGTGGCGACAGCTTGCTCGGCACTTTCCAGCGCGGCAATGCGCTCTTCGAACGCGCGGACGGTCGGGTTGGTGTATCGCGAGTAAACATTGCCCGGCACCTCGCCGGCAAAGCGCGCGGCCGCATCGGCAGCGGTACGGAATACGTAGCTGGAGGTGAAGAACATCGGATCACCGTGTTCGCCTTCCGGCGTGCGGTGTTGACCGGCGCGTACGGCCAGGGTATCGAACGCTACGCCTTCGAGGTCGCTGTCCAGCCGACCGGCATCCCAATCCTGACTCATGCTGTCACTCCTTTCCCTATTCCCGTCAATTAAAAGCCAGATACAAAACCGGCCCCTCAGGGCCGGTAGTTACTCAGTTGTTATACAGATCAATGATCGCGCTGACTGCCTGCGTCTTGACCTTGGAGGCATCGTTGCGGGCCTGCTCGATCTTGTTCAGGTAAGCCTCGTCGACGTCGCCGGTGACGTACTGGCCGTCGAACACCGCGCAATCGAACTTGTCGATCTTGATCTTGCCGCCACCGACCGCCTCGATCAAGTCAGGCAGGTCCTGATAGATGAGCCAGTCGGCGCCGATCAGGTCAGCGACGTTCTGCGTAGAACGGTTGTGCGCGATCAATTCGTGCGCGCTCGGCATGTCGATGCCGTACACGTTGGGATAGCGAACGGCTGGCGCTGCGGAGCAGAAGTAGACGTTCTTGGCACCAGCTTCGCGGGCCATCTGGATGATTTGCTTGCAGGTGGTACCGCGAACGATCGAGTCGTCCACCAGCATCACGTTCTTGCCGCGGAACTCCAGCTCGATGGCGTTGAGTTTCTGCCGAACGGATTTTTTCCGTGCCGCCTGGCCCGGCATGATGAAGGTACGGCCGATGTAGCGGTTCTTGACGAAGCCTTCGCGGAACTTCACACCCAAATGATTCGCCAGCTCCAGGGCCGCGGTGCGGCTGGTGTCCGGGATCGGGATGACCACGTCGATGTCGTGGTCCGGACGCTCGCGCAGAATCTTCTCGGCGAGTTTCTCACCCATGCGCAGACGTGCCTTGTACACCGATACGCCGTCGATGATCGAGTCCGGACGCGCCAGGTAGACGTGTTCGAAAATGCACGGGGTCAAGGATGGGTTGTTGGCACACTGACGGGTGTGCAGCTTGCCGTCTTCAGTGATGTAGACCGCTTCGCCCGGCGCCAGATCGCGGATCAGCGTGAAGCCGAGTACATCCAGGGACACGCTTTCGGAGGCGATCATGTACTCGACGCCCTCGTCGGTATGACGCTGACCGAAGACGATCGGACGAATACCGTGCGGATCGCGGAAACCGACGATGCCGTAACCGGTGATCATTGCTACAACGGCGTAACCACCGACGCAGCGGTTGTGCACGTCAGTCACGGCGGCGAAGACGTCTTCTTCAGTCGGCTGCAACTTGCCACGCTGGGCCAGTTCGTGCGCAAACACGTTCAGCAGGACTTCCGAATCGGAGTTGGTGTTGACGTGGCGCAGGTCAGATTCGTAAATCTCCTTGGCCAGCTGTTCAACGTTGGTCAGGTTACCGTTGTGCGCCAGGGTGATGCCGTAAGGCGAGTTGACGTAAAACGGTTGAGCTTCGGCCGAGGTCGAGCTGCCCGCGGTCGGGTAACGCACATGGCCAATGCCCATGTGGCCGACCAGGCGCTGCATGTGACGCTGATGAAACACGTCACGCACCAGACCATTGTCCTTGCGCAGGAATAACCGGCCGTCATGGCTGGTCACGATACCGGCAGCGTCCTGGCCGCGGTGCTGGAGGACGGTTAGCGCGTCATACAGCGCCTGATTGACGTTCGACTTACCGACGATACCGACGATGCCACACATGCGACGCAACCCCTACTTTATGGATCTGAACTGAACAGCACTCACTGAGGCGTTTTCGCCGTCGGCAAGAGCTGTTCCTTGAACGGAATATCAGCGGGTACGCTGATACCGCTGGCAAGCCACTGACTGCTCCACCCAAGGATCAGGTTTTTGGACCAGTCTGCGACCAATAGAAATTTTGGCACGAGCTGTGACTGCTGCCACCACTCATCCTGCTGTACCGGGCCCAGGCTCAACAGCCCGACCGCCACGACCACCAGCAACACGCCACGCGCGGCACCGAAAGCCATGCCGAGGAATCGATCGGTCCCGGACAGCCCGGTGACACGTACCAACTCGCCGATAAGATAATTGATCATTGCGCCAACGATCAGCGTGGCGACAAACATGATTGCGCAACCCGCGATCACGCGCGCTGAAGGTGTCTCGATATAGCCAGCGAGGTGCTCGGACAATGCACCACCGAACATCCAGGCGACGACTCCTGCAATGATCCAGGTCACCAGCGATAACGCTTCTTTGACGAAGCCGCGGCTCAGACTGATCAATGCGGAGATGGCGATGATTGCAACGATCGCCCAGTCAACCCAGGTAAATGGCACGGTGCAGCCTACAGACAGATAAGGCGGCGCATTTTAGCAGAGCCGGTGCTGATCGGTAAGCTGCGATTAGCAGTGCATTTCAAATGGGCGCGATAGTTCAAATCTTGTCTGATCAGCCGCGCTCGGGCTGGAAGCGTACGACAAACCCCTTGAGGTTTTGCTGACGGTTGAGCAGATCACGCAGGCGATCGGCTTCGGCGCGCTCGATCAGCGGCCCGACAAACACCCGATTCTTGCCGTCGGCCGTGCGGATGTAGGCGTTATAGCCTTGGCTTCGCAGGGTTTTCTGCAAGTTTTCCGCGCTGGCACGGTTCGCCAGGCTTGCCAATTGCACCGACCAACTGACCGACAGGCCATTGGCATCGACCCGGCTTTGCGTGGTGTCAGGTTTTCCCGGTGCCGCAGTGATGGGCTGGCTTGGCGCGGTGGTGGGTTTGTTGACCGGCGGCACAGCGGCGGGCGCAGGAGGCGGCGTCACCGGTTTGGCAACCGGTGCAGGCGCCACGGGAACTGCAGGCGCAGCCGGTGCGATAGGCATCGTAGGCTCTTCCTGCTGGGCGATTTCATCATCGCTCGGCACCGGTTCCTGAGGCAGGGCTTGCGGCTCAGGCACCACCACCGGCTCGACCTCCACTTGCGGCACAACAGCCGCCTGCGGAGCAGCCGGGGCTTCAACCGTTACCTGACGCTGTTCATCCTGACGAGAGAACAGCATCGGCAGGAAAATCACCGCCAGCGCCACCAGAACCAGAGCGCCAACCATGCGTTGCTTGTATGCCTTATCCAGCAATGCCATTTGCCGCTTCCTCCGTGGAGCGCCGGGCCAGCCATTCAAGGGCCTCGGCGACACAATAAAATGATCCGAACAACAGAATCTCATCGTCGCTCGTCGCTTGCGCGCACTGCCCTTCCAAAGCGGCGGTGACGCTGTCATACGACGCTACCGAAGCACCAAGGTTCTGCAACGCCGCGTACAAATCGGCGACCGGCCGTGTCCGCGCAGAATCCAGCGGCGCCACGGCCCAGTGCTGGACACTACCACTCAGTTCACCGACAACGCCATCCAGGTCTTTGTCCGCGAGCAAGCCAAACACGGCCAGACGCTTGCCGGCCGGCGGTCGACTTGCCAACCGGCGCGCCAGATATTCGGCCGCATGCGGGTTGTGCCCTACGTCCAGCAACAGGTTCAGACGCTTGCCCTGCCATTCGAACTGGCGGCGATCGAGTCGCCCGACCACTCGCGTGGCTTTCAGCGCCTGAATGATCTGCTCACCCAGCCAAGGCAACCCGAGCAGCAAATACGCCTGCAATGCCAGAGCGGCGTTCTCCATAGGCAGATCGAGCAGCGGCAGGTCACGCAGCTCGACAGCTTGACCTTGCGCATCGAGACCGCGCCATTGCCAATTGTGCTCGATCACGCCCAGGTCGAAATCGCGCCCACGCAGGAAAAACGGGCAAGCCAGCTCGCGGGCTTTATCCAGCAGGGGTTGCGGAGGATTCAGATCGCCGCACAGCGCAGGCGCGCCGCGGCGGAAGATGCCGGCCTTTTCGTAGGCCACCGATTCACGGGTGTTGCCCAGGTAATCGGCATGATCGACGCCGATACTGGTGACCAGTGCGATGTCCGCGTCTACCACGTTAACCGTGTCCAGGCGTCCGCCCAGGCCGACTTCCAGCACCACAGCGTCCAGCGCAGACTGTTGAAACAGCCAGAACGCTGCCAGGGTCCCCATCTCGAAATAGGTCAGGGACGTGTCGCCACGCCCCGCTTCCACGGCGGCAAAGGCTGCGCACAGTTCGGCGTCAGTCGCTTCGACACCATTGACCTGCACCCGCTCGTTGTAACGCAGCAGGTGCGGAGAATTGTAGACACCGACTTTCAGGCCCTGCGCCCGCAGCAATGACGCCACGAATGCACAGGTAGAACCCTTGCCGTTGGTGCCGGTGACCGTGATCACCCGAGGCGCCGGCTTGCCCAGCCGCATACGGGACGCTACCTGTTGCGAGCGCTCAAGGCCCATGTCGATGGCCGAAGGGTGCAACTGCTCAAGGTAGGCGAGCCACTCGCCAAGGGTACGTTCGGTCATAGGCCGGCTGGCACCGGCGGTACCACGATTGGCTCGACTGGGGCGGCGACAAACTTGGGCGTAGGCTGGCCGGTCAGTTGCGCCAGCAGGTTGCCGAGACGCGGACGCAGCTCCTGGCGGTGAATGATCATGTCGATCGCGCCATGCTCCAGCAGGAATTCGCTACGCTGAAAACCTTCCGGCAGTTTTTCGCGAACGGTTTGCTCGATCACGCGCGGACCGGCAAAGCCGATGAGGGCTTTCGGCTCGCCGACGATTACGTCACCGAGCATCGCCAGACTGGCAGAAACACCGCCATAGACCGGATCGGTCAGCACCGAGATGAACGGAATGCCTTCTTCACGCAGACGCGCCAGTACCGCGGAGGTCTTGGCCATTTGCATCAGGGAGATCAGGGCTTCCTGCATCCGCGCACCACCGGAAGCGGCAAAGCAGATCATCGGGCATTTGTTTTCCAGCGCGTAGTTGGCAGCGCGAACAAAACGCTCACCGACGATCGCCCCCATCGAACCGCCCATGAAGGAGAACTCGAACGCCGACACCACTACCGGCATGCCTAGCAAGGTGCCGCTCATGGAAATCAACGCGTCTTTTTCGCCAGTCTGCTTTTGCGCAGCAGTCAGGCGATCCTTGTACTTCTTGCCGTCGCGGAATTTCAGACGGTCAACCGGCTCCAGGTCCGCACCCAGCTCGTTGCGACCTTCAGCGTCGAGAAAAATGTCGATGCGGGCGCGGGCGCCGATGCGCATGTGATGGTTGCACTTGGGGCAGACATCCAGGGTCTTTTCCAACTCTGGACGGTACAGCACCGCTTCGCAAGACGGGCATTTATGCCACAGACCTTCAGGCACCGAGCTCTTCTTGACCTCGGAACGCATGATCGAAGGGATCAGTTTGTCTACTAACCAGTTGCTCATGCTTTCTTTCTCCAGTACCGGCGGCTCGAACGCTCTGGTTCGCAGCCCCGCGTATGCCCTTGAGCTAAATTCATGTGTGTGGCGATGATTGCGGGATGCCGGATCAGCTGAAACGTGACCTGCGCACACCCCAAAAACCCTCAGCCATGCCTGTGGACGGCGGCAGTGTGCCAGCCGTCACATCAAGTAACGCGTACTGCCTTGATGAATGCCTTGATCCTGGCGTGATCCTTTATGCCCTTGCTCGCCTCGACCCCACCGCTGACGTCCACCGCGTAAGGCCGAACCCGGGCAATCGCATCAGCGACGTTATCCGGTGTCAGGCCACCCGCGAGGATGATCGGCTTGCTCAAGCCTTGCGGTATCAGCGACCAGTCGAACGCTTCACCGGTTCCGCCCGGCACGCCTTCAACGTAGGCGTCCAGCAAGATACCGCTGGCACTCGGAAAAGCGTCACAGGCGGCGGCAATGTCGTCGCCCGCCTTGACCCGCAACGCCTTGATGTACGGACGATGCCAGCCTTCGCATGCGTCAGCGGTTTCGTCGCCATGGAACTGCAACAGGTCCAGCGGCACGGCATCGAGGATTTCTCCCAGTTCGCAGCGGCTGGCGTCGACGAACAGGCCCACGGTGGTCACGAACGGCGGCAGCGCTTTGATGATCGAGCGCGCTTGCTGGAACGTCACCGCTCGCGGGCTCTTGGCGTAGAACACAAAACCGATGGCATCGGCCCCGGCCTCGACCGCCGCCAACGCATCTTCTATGCGAGTGATCCCGCAAATCTTGCTGCGAACGGCTGACATGTCGATAAAACCTCAGGCCAAATCAGTGAAAGTCCCGGATGGTAACAAATGCGTTCAAGGGCGTCAGCCGCCAAGTTCGGCGAAACCGGTCAGGAAGTGTGGGCCGATGTAACGCTCGGGCAATTCGAACTCGTCGCGGTACTCGACCTGCACCAGATACAGGCCAAAAGGATGGGCCGTTACGCCGCCGGAACGGCGAATGCGACTCTCCAGCACCTCCTTCATCCACTCCACCGGCCGCTCGCCGGTGCCAATCGTCATTAATACTCCGGCGATGTTGCGCACCATGTGATGCAGGAAAGCGCTGGCGCGGATGTCGAGAACGATCATCTTGCCGTGACGCGTCACGCGCAGGTGATGCAGCTCCTTGATGGGCGATTTGGCCTGGCACTGACCGGCGCGAAACGCGCTGAAGTCATGCGTGCCGACCAGGTACTGAGCGGCTTCGGCCATGCGCTCGACGTCGAGCGGACGGTGGTTCCAGGTGATTTCCTGGTTCAGGTGCGCCGGGCGGATCTGGTCGTTGTAGATGACGTAGCGGTAGCGACGGGCGATTGCCTTGAAGCGCGCGTGGAAATGCGCCGGCATGACCTTCGCCCAAGTCACGCTGACATCGTGGGGCAAATTGATGTTGGCGCCCATGACCCAGGCTTTCATCGACCGCTCGACCGGGGTGTCGAAATGCACAACCTGCCCGCAGGCATGCACGCCAGCGTCCGTGCGCCCGGCGCAAAGTAGCGAGACCGGTGAATCAGCCACCTTGGACAACGCATTCTCCAGGGTTTCCTGCACGGTGAGCACACCGGACGCCTGACGTTGCCAGCCGCGGTAGCGTGAGCCTTTGTATTCAACGCCCAACGCGATCCGGAATAAGCCCTCGGGCGCCATTTCGGCGGCCGGATTATCTATGTTTGCCAAGGGGTGACAGCCTGCTGATGGTCGCAAAGGCGGGCATTATAAGGCCGCCTCACAGGGATGCCAGTGCATCAACGCACAAACAAAAACGGCAGCCCCGAGGGGCTGCCGTTTGATTATTGCCTGTCGCTGATCACACCAGGCGCGAGAGCATCTCCTCGGCTTCACCTTTCTGACCGGCATCACCCTCGGTAACTACTTCGTTGAGGATGTCGCGGGCACCATCGGCGTCCCCCATGTCGATGTAGGCTTGAGCCAGATCGAGCTTGGTCGCCACCTCGTCAGTGCCCGAGAGGAAATCGAATTCCGGCTCGTCAGCAGCGGAGGCCATCGCGTCTTCTTCGGTGAATGTCGGCTCCGCCATGCTCTGCGACAGACGATCAAGTTCGGCATTAACGTCGTTCAGCTCGGCTGCAAACGCATCCGGCGTATCCATTTCATCGGCCAGCGACAGGTCGAAATCAGCCGGCAGCTCCAGATCATCCAGCGCCGGCTCAGCTTTCACGTCCGCGACTGGCAGATCCTTGGGCTCATCATCCAGGCTCAGCAGAAAATCGTCTTCGGCCAACGTTGCCGGCGAAGGATCATTACCGAGGTCCATGTCCAGATCGAAGTCCGACAGGTCGTCGAGATTTTCTTTGGGCTCAGTCTGCTCTTGCAGCACCGAGGCGAAGCTCAGGTCGTCATCCAGCGGGAATTCGTCGAGTTCTGCTGCAGGCTCTGGCGTTGGTTCCGGCTCTGGCGTTACCACCGCAGGCGAGGCAGTTTCCAGATCATCCAGACTCAGGTCGAACGCGCTGTCTAAGTCATCCTCTGCCGCTGTCGGCGCGGGCTCCTGCGGCTCGTCCAGCAGCAGATCCTTGACGTATTGCGCGTCCAGCTCAGCAGCCATAGCCGCCGCCGCGATACCACCGGCGGCGACAACAGCCATGGCCGGGAAGCGACTTTTCAGCTCTTCGACGCGGGCGAAGTTTTCGCCGTTGGCGACAAGTTGACGCTCTTGACCCACGAACGCATCGCGATCGCCCTGTTGACCGTAGACTTCCATCAGTTTCAAGCGCAGGTCACTGCGCTGAGGCTCTTCCTTGATGCCATCTTCGAGCAAAGCAGCGGCCTGATTCAGGCGGCCGGCAGCGATATGCGACTCGGCCTTGGTCAGAACGTCGGCATCAGGGTCGCCGGATGGGGCGACCAATGGCGCGGCGATCGGCTGTGTGACGATGACCGGGGCAATTACGGGCGCTGGCGTCGGCACTGGTGCAGGGGTTGGTGCGGTTGCAAGCTTCACGCTGGGTGGCGGAACCTCGAGACCTTCGAAGCTGCTTTCCGGCAGATCGTGTTCGGCCGAGAATTCCTGTTCTTCGGACAATGCGCGGGCCATGCGCGTGTGTTTCTCGGCTTCCTGCTGAGCTTTGCGACGACGCGCCAGCAACAGCAGCAGGAGCAGCAGCACCACGGCACCGCCACCGACCAGGCCGAGGAGCACCGGATTGGTCAGCAGGTCATTGAATTTCTGATCGTCCGAGGACGCCGGAGCCGGCTCGACGGGCGTCTCAACAGGCGCCGGGACAGCCTCGGGAGTCGCCGCATCAGGCGTTGGCGTAACCGGCACGGCGTCTGTCGGAACCGTCGCAGGGTTGGGCGCCAATTCAGCCGAAATCACTGGCGCGGTTTCAACAGCACCTGAGGCGTCCGGGGTGCCAGCAGACGCGGCAGCACCGGCGGCGCCTCCAGCCTGCAACTTGGCCAGTTGATTATTTTTCAGTTCGATCAGGCGTTGCAGCTTGTCCAGTTGACTTTGCAGATCGGTCATGCGGCTTTTCAGCTCGGCATTGTCACGCCGGGCGGTGTCGAGGCTTTCCTGCGTCACCGCCAGCTTGTTGTTCAACGCTTTGGCGTCGCCGCCCGCACCTGCGGCGCCGGCCTTGGCCGTCTCAGCAGAAACCAGGCTCAGTTTGTCTTGAGCAGGTTGCGTTGGAGTGCCGTCGTTGCGTGCACGGTTGGTGGCATCGAGTTGCTGCTGGCCAGCACCGGTCTTCGGTACATAACGACGACCCTGACGCCACGCGGTGTTTTGCGCGGCCACTTCAGCAACAGCAGCCGGTTGCGCGAGGCTGGTGCTTTGGGTCTGATCCGGCAGGCGCAGCACCTGACCGGTTTTCAGCAGGTTGATGTTGCCGTTGATAAATGCGTCAGGATTGAGCGCCTGGATCGCCAGCATCGTCTGCTGGATCGAACCGCCATTGCGCGCCTTCGCGGCAATTTCCCATAGGGTATCGCGCGGCGTGGTGGTGTATTCGGTGGTCTTGGTTGCACCGGTGACCGGCGCAGTGGCGGTTTGCGAAGGCGCCGGTTGCGCAGCCGCGTCGGCGGTTTGTGGCGAGAATTTGGACGGATCAAGCAGCACGCTGTAATCGCGCAGCAAGCGGCCGTTGGGCCACGTCACCTGAACCAGAAATTTGAACATCGGCTCGGACAGCGGCTTGCTGGACGTAACGCGCAGAATGCTTTTGCCACCGCGGTTGAGCACCGGGGTGAAGCTCAGGTCGTTGAGGAACGCCTGACGATCGACCCCTGCCCTGACGAAATCTTCGGGATACGCCAGGCTCGGCACCACTTCGGCAGCGGTGAGATCCTTGACGTCGAGCAATTCGATTTCTGCGTCCAGCGGCTGGTTCACCGACGACTTCAGGGTCAGTTCCCCGAGGCCGAGGGCATGCGCCATACCGGAGGACAGCGCCGAGGCGGCCGCTATTGCTAACACCAGTTTGCGAACTTGAACCATAGCCTCATCCTTTGTTTGAACATTCCTCGGCCAGCGAGAAGGTGTTGATTAGTCGCTGCCGTAAGGCATTGCGCGCGGCGGCGAAGAGTCGTCGCGCGCGATCGTTTCATTCGTGCCCCGGAAAGTCCCGCAGGGTGACTCGCCAGATACATCTGGCCAAGCATAGCGCCCGGCCGGATTCATTCTGCAAATTGTTTCCAGTATCTTTTACAGCAGGTCTTTTATCAACAATTCAGCCACCTGCACAGCATTCAGCGCCGCGCCTTTGCGCACGTTATCTGACGTCAGCCAGACATTAAGTTCCGACGGGTCGTCGATTCCCGCGCGAACCCGACCAACGTAGACCACGTCCTGCCCGACCGCGTCACCCACTGCTGTCGGGTAATCGCCGGCCTCTACAAGCTCTAGACCGGGGGCCGCTTCCAGTGCTGCGTTGACTTTGGCCAAGTCGATCGCGCTTGCTGACTGCAAGGTCACGCTATAGCTATCGCCAAAAAACACCGGGGCTTGAATGCAAGTCACGGAAATCTTCAACGAAGGCAGGGCCATGACCTGACGCAGCTCACGCACCAGGCGTTTTTCCAGCAGCGTATGGCCCTGCTCGTCCGGCTTGCCGACTTGGGCCAGAAGGTTGAACGCCATTTGCCGATCAAAAAAAGTCGGCTCTAGCGGACGCACGTTGAGCAACTCGGCGGTTTGCCGAGCCAGTTCGGTCACCGCTTCGCGGCCCTGGGCCGAGACAGCCAGGGCCGCCGTCAGGTTGATGCGTTGCAGATCGAGCAAACCGAGTAACGGTGCCAGCACCACCGCCAGCGAAGTGGCCGCCGGGCTTGGGCTGCTGACCTGAAACGGATGCTTCAGACCGGCAAGTATTGCTGAGTTGGCCTCCGGCACCACTTGCGGCGCCTGGTCGGCTGGTAAGGCGCCGGACAGGTCGATGACCGAGCAACCGGCAGCCGTGGCACGCGGGGCGAAACTGAGGGTAACTGCCGGGCCTGCCGCAAAAAACACCAGCTGCACTTTGCTGAAATCGAACGCGTCGACCTCGCGCACTCGCACGTTCTTGCCGCGAAACGGTACGGAGTGCCCGGCCGATTCGCTGCTGGCCAACAGGTGCAGATCGCCCACCGGGAAGTCGCGCTCCTCGAGGATCTGCACAAGCGTTTCGCCGACAGTTCCGGTGGCGCCGATCACGGCAATATCAAAGGACTGGCTCATGGTTCTACCTCAGGCGAAACGGGGGGAGCGGCACTTTACCGGGTGGGTGGCGTGCAGGCAATTCGGTGGGATTGTCGGTGCATGTTCCGGCCCCATCGCTGGCAAGCCAGCTCCTACAGAATCTGGGGTTGTCTGCAGGAGGTTGGTTACATGCTCCGGCCCCATCGCTGGCAAGCCAGCTCCTACAGAATCTGGGGTTGTCTGCAGGAGGTTGGTTACATGCTCCGGCCCCATCGCTGGCAAGCCAGCTCCTACAGAGTCTGGGGTTGTCTGCAGGAGGTTGGTTACATGTTCCGGCCCCATCGCTGGCAAGCCAGCTCCTACAGAATTTTTGGGTGTTGCGGATAATTTGTAGGAGCTGGCTTGCCAGCGATGGCGGTCGGAAAGGCGCCCCAAATATAAAAAAAAGCCCGCGCTTATTGCGAAGCGCGGGCTTTGTTATTGCTTCAATCAATCAACGCTCAAGCAGAATCCGCAGCATGCGACGCAGCGGTTCGGCCGCGCCCCACAGCAGTTGGTCGCCGACGGTAAAAGCACCGAGGTACTGCGTACCCATGTTCAGCTTGCGCAGACGACCCACCGGTACATTCAGGGTGCCGGTGACCTTGGTCGGGCTCAGCTCCTGCATGCTGATGTCGCGGTTGTTAGGCACCAGTTTGACCCAAGGGTTGTGCTGGCTGATCAGCCCTTCGATATCGGCGATCGGCACGTCTTTGTTCAGCTTGATGGTCAGCGCCTGGCTGTGGCAGCGCATGGCACCGATGCGCACGCAGATGCCGTCGACCGGAATCGGGCTCTTGAAGCGACCCAGAATCTTGTTGGTCTCGGCCTGCGCCTTCCACTCTTCGCGGCTTTGACCGTTCGGCAGCTCCTTGTCGATCCACGGGATCAGGCTACCGGCCAACGGCACACCGAAGTTTTCGGTCGGGTAGGCCTCACTGCGCATGGCCTCGGCAACACGGCGATCGATGTCGAGGATCGCGCTGGCCGGATCAGCCAGTTGCTCGGCGACGGCGGCGTGGGTGGCGCCCATCTGCTTGATCAGCTCACGCATGTTCTGCGCGCCGGCGCCGGAAGCCGCCTGATAAGTCATGGCGCTCATCCATTCGACCAGACCGGCTTCGAACAGCCCGCCCAGGCCCATCAGCATCAGACTGACGGTGCAGTTGCCACCGATGTAGTTCTTGGTGCCGGCGTCGAGCTGCTGGTCGATGACCTTGCGGTTCACCGGGTCCAGCACGATGACGGCATCATCCTGCATGCGCAGGCTGGAGGCAGCGTCAATCCAGTAACCCTGCCAGCCGG
Source organism: Pseudomonas sp. Ant30-3 (assembly GCF_000690905.1). GTDB lineage: Bacteria > Pseudomonadota > Gammaproteobacteria > Pseudomonadales > Pseudomonadaceae > Aquipseudomonas. The sequence goes on from NZ_JMCL01000109.1 coordinate 87,394, forward strand.
CTTCGCGTAACTTCGGGAACACTTCGCTGGTGTAGTCGCCGCCCTGGCAGGTCAGGATCACATCGAGGGTTTTCAGCTCTTCAATGCTGTAAGCGTCCTTGAGCGGAGCAATGTCCTTGCCCACGGACGGGCCTTGGCCACCGACATTGGAAGTGGTGAAAAACACCGGCTCGATAAGATCGAAATCCTGCTCCTCCAGCATCCGCTGCATGAGCACGGAACCGACCATACCGCGCCAACCGATCAGACCTACACGTTTCATCGCAACTACACCTTCTTGAAAAGTGGGCCGCTGCTTTCGAAGTTGAAAGTGGCAGCGGGCCCGAGAGATTACAGATTCCGCAGCGCGGCGACTACTGCGTCGCCCATTTCCTGCGTACCGACTTTGGTGCAACCGGCTGACCAGATATCACCGGTGCGCAGCCCCTGGTCCAGCACCAGGCTCACTGCTTTCTCGATGGCATCCGCCGCATCCTGCTGGTTGAAGCTGTAACGCAGCATCATCGACACCGACAAAATGGTCGCCAGCGGGTTGGCAATGCCCTGACCCGCGATGTCCGGCGCGGAACCGTGGCACGGCTCGTACATGCCTTTGTTGTTGGCATCCAGCGAGGCCGACGGCAGCATGCCGATGGAACCGGTGAGCATCGATGCCTGGTCGGACAGGATGTCGCCGAACAGGTTGTCGGTGACGATCACATCGAACTGCTTCGGCGCACGCACCAGTTGCATGGCGGCGTTGTCGACGTACATGTGGCTCAGTTCGACGTCCGGGTAATCCTTGGCCACTTGCTCGACGATTTCGCGCCACAGTTGGCTGGACGCCAGCACGTTGGCCTTGTCCACCGAGCAGACTTTCTTGCCACGCACGCGGGCCATGTCGAAGCCGACACGGGCGATGCGACGGATTTCGCTTTCGCTGTACGGCAGCGTGTCGTAAGCCTGACGCTCGCCGTTTTCCAGGGTGCGGGTGCCGCGTGGCGCGCCGAAATAGATGCCGCCGGTCAGCTCACGGACGATCAGAATATCCAGGCCGGCAACGATTTCCGGTTTCAGGCTCGACGCTTCGGCCAGTTGCGGATAGAGGATGGCCGGACGCAGGTTGCCGAACAGGCCCAGTTGCGCACGGATCTTCAGCAGACCACGCTCCGGGCGGATGTCGCGCTCGATGGTGTCCCATTTCGGACCGCCCACCGCGCCCAACAGCACGGCGTCAGCGGCGCGGGCGCGGTCGAGGGTTTCGTCAGCCAGCGGTACGCCGTGTTTGTCGATGGCGGCGCCGCCGATCACGTCGTGGCTCAGCTCGAAATCCAGGCTGTACTTGTCGTTCGCCAGTTCCAGCACCTTGACCGCTTCGGCCATGATTTCCGGGCCAATACCGTCGCCTGGGAGAATCAGAATCTGCTTGCTCATGCTTTCCTCATGTCATCAGTGGGTGCGCCCATGGGCGCGCCCGGGAAATTCAAATGTCGCGGCACTTGTTTTCAAGCGCTTATTTTCAGCCCATAACACCAGCACATCGGTACTGAACGAGCCATCGGCCTCGATCTCGAAATAGTCGCGCACTTCGTTGCCCATTGATTGCTGCAACTCGCGGATCGCTGCGCGCATCACCTGCGGCGTGCGCATGCGTTCCACCCAGGAGCTGTACTCCAGACGCAGACGTTGACGCGTTGTGCTGCGGGTATGCAACCCTGCCTCGCTGACCTGACGCAACCACTCGCCGGCGGAATAATCGCGCACATGGCTGGTGTCGCGCAGTACCTCGACGCTCTGCAAGTACGTGTCGAACAATGGACTGCCCGGTGACAAAATGTCGATGAATGCCGCCACGCCGCCGGGTTTCAGTACCCGGCGAACTTCGCGCAGGGCCAGACCGAGGTCGCTCCAATGGTGCGCCGAATAGCGGCTGAAGACGAAATCGAATTCGCCCTCGGCGAACGGCAGACGCTCGGCGGCGCCGTGGACGGTGCTGATGTTAGCCAGATCACGATCGACTGCGGCCGCCGCGACTACATCAAGCATTTGTTGCGACAAATCGTAGGCGACCACTTCCTTGACCAGCGCGGCGACGTGAAAACTCACGTGGCCGGCGCCGCAACCCAGGTCCAGCACGCGTGCATTGCCCTGCCCGGCCAGTTCGGCCTGTAGCAGTGCGAACTCGGCGCCCTGAGCGTGGACAGCGCTGCTCAGGTAGGCGGCGGCCTGTTCACCGAATTGCTTCTGGACGACCTGGGTGTGCTGGGCGGTGTGGGGCATAGTCACATCCTTACATTTGTGTTGTTTTGGCTGCCGTCTTCGCGAGCAGGCTCGCTCCCACAGGTTTTGTGAACGCTGCAAATCAATGTGGGAGCGAGCCTGCTCGCGAAGGGCCCCGCGCTGACTACATCAATCACGCATCACGAAACAACCAAGGCTGGCTCGCCCGATGCTTGCCTTCAAAGGTCGCAATCGCTTCGTGGTCCTGCAAGGTCAGGCCGATATCGTCCAGACCGTTGAGCAGGCAATGCTTGCGGAACGCATCAATCTCGAAGCTCAAAACCTTGCCATCCGGGCGGGTGACAGTCTGGGCTTGCAAATCCACCTGCAGCTGATAACCCGGATTTGCCTCGACCTGCTGAAACAACTCATCCACTTCTGCGTCGCCAAGGATGATCGGCAACAAACCGTTCTTGAAGCTGTTGTTGAAGAAAATGTCGGCGTAGCTCGGCGCGATGATGCTGCGGAAACCGTATTCTTCCAAGGCCCACGGCGCGTGCTCGCGGCTGGAGCCGCAGCCGAAGTTTTCCCGCGCCAGCAACACGCTGGCGCCTTGATAACGCTCGGCGTTGAGCACGAAATCCTTGTTCAACGGGCGCTTGGAGTTGTCCTGATACGGCTGCCCGACATCCAGATAACGCCACTCATCGAACAGGTTCGGACCAAAACCGGTGCGCTTGATCGATTTCAGAAACTGCTTCGGGATGATCTGGTCGGTGTCGACGTTGGCACGATCCAGCGGCGCGACAAGTCCAGTGTGCTGGGTAAAAGCTTTCATGCTGCGCTCCTCAGATCAATTCACGAACGTCGACAAAACGACCATTCACTGCAGCGGCTGCGGCCATGGCCGGGCTCACCAGGTGGGTACGACCACCAGCGCCCTGCCGCCCTTCGAAGTTGCGGTTGGAGGTCGATGCGCAATGCTCGCCCGACTCCAAACGGTCCGGGTTCATCGCCAGGCACATCGAGCAACCCGGCTCGCGCCATTCAAAACCGGCCTCGAGGAAAATCTTGTCGAGACCTTCCGCTTCCGCCTGCGCTTTCACCAGACCTGAACCCGGCACCACGATGGCCTGCTTGATGGTCGAAGCCACTTTGCGGCCCTTGGCGATCACGGCCGCTGCGCGCAAATCTTCGATCCGCGAGTTGGTGCAGGAACCGATGAAAACCCGGTCCAGCTGGATGTCGGTGATCGCCTGGTTGGCGGTCAGGCCCATGTATTTCAACGCCCGCTCAATCGAGCCACGCTTGACCAGGTCGGCTTCCTGCGCCGGATCCGGCACGTTTTGATCAACGGCCAGGACCATTTCCGGCGAAGTGCCCCAACTGACTTGCGGTTTGATCTGGGTCGCGTCGAGTTCGACCACGGTGTCGAACACCGCATCGGTGTCAGACACCAGGTCTTTCCAGGCTTCGACCGCCAGGTCCCATTCCGCGCCTTTCGGGGCGAAGGGGCGACCCTTGACGTAGGCCACGGTTTTTTCATCCGCCGCCACCAGGCCTACGCGAGCGCCGGCCTCGATGGACATGTTGCAGATGGTCATGCGCCCTTCGACGGAAAGATCGCGAATAGCGCTGCCAGCGAATTCGATCGCGTGGCCATTACCGCCGGCCGTGCCGATCTTGCCGATCACCGCGAGGACGATGTCCTTGGCGGTCACGCCGAACGGCAACTGACCTTCGACCGAGACCAGCATGTTCTTCATTTTCTTGGCGACCAGGCATTGCGTGGCAAGCACATGCTCGACCTCGGAGGTGCCAATCCCGTGAGCCAGCGCGCCAAATGCGCCGTGGGTCGAGGTATGGGAGTCGCCGCAGACCACGGTCATGCCCGGCAAGGTCGCGCCCTGCTCCGGGCCGATGACGTGGACGATGCCTTGGCGGATGTCATTCATTTTGAATTCGACAATGCCGTATTCATCGCAGTTGTCGTCAAGGGTCTGAACCTGCAAACGCGAGACCTGATCGGCAATGGCCTCGATGCCGCCCTTGCGCTCCGGCGTCGTCGGTACGTTGTGGTCCGGGGTCGCGATGTTGGCATCGATGCGCCACGGCTTGCGCCCGGCAATGCGCAGGCCTTCGAAGGCCTGCGGCGACGTCACTTCATGAATGATGTGACGATCGATGTAGATCAGCGCAGAGCCATCGTCGCGCTGCTTGACCAAATGCGAATCCCAGAGCTTGTCGTAGAGCGTTTTGCCGGCCATCAGACGTTTTCCTCATCAGCGTATTTCTATGCCCCGGGCTTCGAGAAACTCAATAACCCTTTGGCTTGTGAGGTCGATCCTAGGGGGTTACATTAAATAACTCAAATTCATATTTTTTATGCTTTGGATAACCAACTGGAATACTGCAAATGGACCTCGCCAACCTTAATGCCTTTATTGCCATCGCCGAGACCGGCAGCTTCTCCGGCGCGGGCGAACGGCTGCACCTGACGCAGCCGGCCATCAGCAAGCGCATCGCCGGGCTGGAACAGCAACTGAAAGTACGCCTGTTTGATCGATTGGGCCGCGAAGTCGGCCTCACCGAGGCCGGACGTGCCTTGCTGCCGCGGGCTTACCAGATACTGAACGTGCTGGACGACACGAGGCGCGCGCTGACCAATCTGACCGGCGAAGTGACCGGCCGCCTGACGCTGGCCACCAGTCACCACATCGGACTGCACCGTTTGCCGCCGTTGTTACGCGCCTTCACTCGCCAATACCCACAGGTCGCGCTGGATATTCAGTTCCTTGATTCGGAAGTGGCCTACGAGGAAATCCTCCACGGCCGTGCCGAACTGGCGGTGATCACCCTGGCGCCCGAGCCGCACAATCTGGTCAAGGCCACGCCGGTGTGGGACGACCCGCTGGATTTTGTGGTTGCCCCAGAACATTCGTTGATCAGCAACGGTGCGGTCAACCTGGCCGACATCGCACGGCATCCGGCCGTGTTTCCAGGCGGCAACACCTTTACTCACCATATCGTCCAGCGCCTGTTCGAAGCACAAGGGCTGACGCCGAACATCGCCATGAGCACCAACTATCTGGAAACCATAAAGATGATGGTCTCCATCGGCCTCGCCTGGAGCGTGCTGCCGCGCACGATGCTCGATGATCAGGTCGCAAGCATTCCATTGCCGGGCATACAGCTCACTCGCCAGCTAGGCTATATCGTGCACACCGAACGGACGCTGTCGAACGCGGCGAAAGCCTTTATGGCTTTGCTGGATGCGCAAATCGATCTGCCAGGGACTCACGGCTGAGTTGTGCTACTCCTATAGAGCCAGGATTTCCGGTCACTAACGCCCCAACCAGTTCAAGGCTTGTTGCCAATGCCGAAATCGTTTGACCGTATGCCGCCGATGCCCCGCATCCAGGCCATCGACCCGCGACATTCCGAACAAAGCTGGGAAAGTGCCCCGCAATTGCTGGCCGCGCTTAATGGCGCGCGTCTCGGTGCCTGGTATTGGGACATCGAGCGCGGGCAGATCAGTTGGTCGCGGGGAACGCAGGCTCTATTCGGCTTCGATCCGCGACAACCGTTGCCCAAGGACCTGGAATACCTCGACCTGCTGCCGCCCGAAGACCGCGCGAAAACCGTTCGCGCCTTCCACGCAGTGATTGCCGGCGCGCCACTGGAACAGGCAATGCATCACCGCATTCGCTGGCCCGACGGCAGTCTGCACTGGCTGGAGGTCAGCGGCAGCCTGCTGCCCGACAAACACGGGCGTCCGCGCATGATCGGGGTGATCCGCGAAATCACCCTTCAGCGCCAGCGCGAACAGGCGCTGAGCAGCTCGGAAAAACGTTTCGCGACGCTGTTTCACCTGTGCCCGAACATGGTCTTGCTGACCCGTCAGGAAGACGGCCTGATCACCGAAGCGAATCAGTATTTCGAAAGCCTGTTCGGCTGGCCGGTGCAGGATGCAATTGGTCGCACCACGCTGGAACTGGGTCTTTGGGTGCACCCGGAGCAACGGGAGGCGCTGGTCATCGCCACCAAAGCCAAGGGTGAGTTGACCAGCATGGAAGTGCAGTTCCGTGCCAGCAACGGGCAGATCCACGACGGCATTCTCAGCGCGCAGAAAGTCGAACTTGAAGGCCAGCCATATCTGCTCAGCACGTTCCTCGACACCACTGAACGCAAGGTCGCCGAACATGCACTCAAGGACAGCCAGGAGCGGCTCGACCTGGCGCTGAATTCGGCGCAGCTCGGCACCTGGGACTGGCACATTCCCAGCGGCATGCTGTACGGCTCGGCGCGCGCCGCACAACTGCACGGCCTTGACGCCAAGCCTTTTCATGAATCGTTCGAGGCGTTTTTCGAGGGTGTCCCCGGTGAGGAACGCGATAGCATGCGCGACGCCTATCGCAGCTTGCGCGAGGGTCCGGCCGGCAATTACCAACTGACTTACCGCGTGCAGCTGCCCGATGGCAGTTCGCGCTATCTCGAGAGCCGCGCCCGCCTCTATCGCGACGACGACGGCGTGCCATTGCGCATGGCCGGCACATTGCTGGACATCACCGATCAAGTGGAGCGCGAGCAGAAACTGGTCGCCTCCGAAGAAAAATTCGCCACGCTGTTCCAGGTCAGCCCGGACCCGATCTGCGTGACGCAACAGGACACCGGCCAATTCATCGAGATCAATTCCAGTTTTTCCCAGACTTTCGGCTGGAGCACCGCCGAGGTGATCGGTCGCAGCGCCGACGAAATCGGCCTGTGGGACGCGTCGGCGAGAAGCCTGAAGCGGATCGAACAGGTCATCCGCGAACAGGGCTTGAACAATGTTGCGATCCACGTGCAGCACAAGGACGGCCAGGTGTTGACCTGCGTGATTTCCAGCCGGCAAATCAGCGTCGGCGACCAGCCTTGCATCGTCACGACCCTGCGCGACATCACCCAGCAGCAGCGCTCGGAGGCAGCGCTGAAGGCCAGCGAAGAAAAATTCGCCAAAGCTTTCCACTCAAGTCCCGACGCCATCACCATCACCGAACGCGACACCGGCCGCTATCTGGAGGTCAACGACGGCTTCTGCCGTCTGACGGGCTACCGCGCGGATGAGGTGCTGGGGCGCACAGTGCATCAGGTCGGCGTCTGGGCCGACGAAAAACAGCGTGTGGCGCTGCTGGCCGAGCTGCAACTCAAAGGCCGCGTGCACCATCAGGAAATGCTCGCGCACAACAAGCGTGGCGACCTGTTGACCGTGGAAGTGTCGGTAGAACCGATCACGCTCAATGAAACCGCCTGCCTGTTATTGACCGCGCGGGACGTCAGCCTGTTGAAAAATGCCGAGGCGCAGATTCGGCATCTGGCTTATCACGATCCGCTGACCAACCTGCCCAATCGCGCGCTGCTGATGGATCGGCTGAGCCAGCAGATTGCGCTGCTGAAACGGCACAATCTGCGCGGCGCACTGATGTTCCTCGATCTCGACCACTTCAAGCACATCAATGACTCACTGGGACACCCGGTGGGCGATACGGTGTTGAAGATCATCACCGCTCGCCTCGAGGCCAGCGTGCGCATGGAAGACACCGTGGCGCGACTTGGCGGCGATGAATTTGTGGTGCTGCTCAGTGGCCTGGAAGGTTCGCGCGACGAAGTCAGTGATCAGGTGCTGGAACTGGCGGATACCCTGCGCGAGCTGCTCTCGGCACCGATGTTTCTCGACGGCCAGCGTTTGCAAGTCACGCCGAGTATCGGCATCGCCCTGATTCCCGATCACGGCTCGACCCCGATCGATTTGCTCAAGCGCGCGGACATTGCGCTGTATCGCGCCAAGGACTCGGGTCGCAATACCGCGCAGATGTATCACAACTCCATGCAGAAGGCCGCGAGCGAACGCCTGCGCATGGAAACGGACTTGCGTTTGGCCATTTCCCGCGGTGAATTCCGCGTGCATTACCAGCCCCAGGTGGATGCGCGTGACGGACGCATTGTCGGCGCCGAAGCGCTGGTGCGCTGGAATCACCCGGAGCTCGGCGCGCAATCGCCCCACGAATTCATCAAGGTACTTGAAGACAGTGGGCTGATTCTGGAGGTCGGCACCTGGATCGTCGATGAAGCCTGCAACGCCTTCAAATACTTGATCGAGCAAGACCTGATCGATCCACTGGATTTCAGCCTGTGCGTGAACATCAGCCCGCGGCAGTTTCGTCAGAACGATTTCGTCGAACGCATCGAACACAGCCTCAGCAGCCACGGCCTGCCCTATTCGTTACTGAAACTGGAGATCACCGAAGGCATCGTCATTCAGAATCTGGACGACACCATCGGCAAAATGCGTCGTCTGAAAAAGCTCGGCGTCAGCTTCGCCATGGATGATTTCGGCACCGGATATTCCTCGCTGACCTACCTCAAGCGCCTGCCAGTGGACACCTTGAAAATCGATCAGTCGTTCATCCGCGACGCCACCACCGACCCCAACGATGCCGAGATCATCCGCGCCATCGTCGCCATGGCCCGCAGCCTGGGCTTGAAAATAATCGCCGAGGGCGTGGAAACGGCAGAGCAACTAGAGTTTCTGCAGAGGCTGGGGTGTCATTACTATCAAGGCTATCTGCACAGCGCGCCGGTGCCGGTGGACGGGTTGCAGAAGCTGCTCCGATAACCTGCCAAAAATCGTCATCATCCCCACGCCCACCCGTAGCAGCTGTCGAGCCTGCGAGGCTGCGTCCGGCTGCGAAGCAGTCGTCGTTCGGATACCGGGGTTTCCAGCCCCTCCGAGGCTGACGGGTTACGGCGGCTTCGCCGCCGGACGCAGCCTCGCAGGCTCGGCAGCTGCTACAGAGCGCGATTTCAGCCCATAAAAAGGGCGCCAATGGCGCCCTTCTTTCTCGCTCACGCTTAGTGTTGCAGCGCGGGCTTTTCGGTCCCGTTGATCGGGATACGTTTGGCTTTCGCCTCTTCCGGGATCACCCGCAGCAGATCAATGCTCAGCAAGCCGTTGCGCAGGTCGGCGGTCTTGATTTCAATATGGTCCGCCAGACGGAACGACAGCTTGAAAGCACGTTGCGCGATGCCTTGATGCAGGAAGGTCACACCTTCAGTGGTATCGCGTTTGCCACCGCTGATGGTCAGCACACCTTTTTCCACTTGCAACTCCAGGTCTTCTTCCTGGAAGCCCGCGGCGGCTACGACAATGCGGTACTGATCGTCGCCGTGTTTTTCAACGTTGTAAGGCGGGTAAGTGCTGCCTGGCTCATTGCGCAGGGCGGTTTCGAACAGGTCGTTAAAACGGTCGAAACCTACCGAGGAACGGAACAGCGGGGCCATGGAAAATGCAGTAGTCATGATTCAAATCTCCTGAAAACAATCAGCAAGTTTTTTTCTCCGCGACCCGAATTCGGCATCGCGTAATCCCTAAATAGGGACCGCTGTTTTGATTTCAAGAGATCATTTGAAGATTTTTCAGGCCGCTTCGGCCACTGGCAAACCCAGCAAACGCGAGACCTGATCCAGCTCGGTTTCGCGTCGCAGAACGGTGAAGAGCTCTACAGCTTCGGGGTAATTGCGCGTCAACATGGCCAGCCATTGCTTCAAACGACCGGGCGATTGGCGCGCGGTCATCTGGTCCTTGGCCTGCAGCCAGAAGTCCTGAAGCAGTGGCAACAATTCGGCCCAGGTCATCTCGACCACTTCTTCACCGGCCCTTGCGGCGGCGATCTGTCGAGCCAGGTCCGGACGCGACACCAGTCCGCGACCGAGCATGATGTCTTCCACACCGCTGATCTCGCGGCAGCGGCGCCAGTCTTCGACGCTCCAGATGTCGCCGTTGGCAAACACCGGCACCTTGACCACTTCCTGCACCCGGGGAATCCATTCCCAATGCGCCGGCGGTTTGTAGCCGTCCATTTTGGTCCGCGCGTGCACCACAATGTGCGCCGCGCCCCCTTCGGCCAGCGCTGTGGCGCACACCAAGGCACCGTCGGGGCTGTCGAAGCCCAGGCGCATTTTGGCAGTGACAGGGATGTGCGCGGGAACGGCGCGGCGCACATGCTCGACAATCTGGTTGAGCAGCTCGGGCTCCTTGAGCAACACCGCCCCGCCGCGAGATTTGTTGACCGTTTTCGCCGGGCAACCGAAGTTCAGGTCGATGACTTCAGAACCCAGCTCGCAAGCCAGGGCTGCGTTTTCCGCGAGGCACACGGGATCGGAACCGAGCAATTGTACGCGCAACGGCACACCCGACGCGGTGCGGGCACCGGTCAGCAATTCAGGGCCAAACTTGTGGAAGTAGGCCGGCGTGAGCAACTGGTCGTTGATACGGATGAACTCGGTCACGCACCAATCGATGCCACCGACGCGAGTCAGCACGTCGCGCAGGATGTTGTCGACCAACCCCTCCATCGGCGCCAAAGCAATTTGCATGAAAAACACACTCGACGAAAAACGTGCGGCAGTTTATAGGATTATCGCTCGGAAGACTTGAGTCTGCCTCTGTGGCGAGGGAGCTTGCTCCCGTTGAAGTGCGCAACAGTTTCCATTGTCGGGGACCGCTCGCGGTCCAGCGGGAGCAAGCTCCCTCGCC
>NZ_JMCL01000110.1 GCF_000690905.1 Pseudomonas sp. Ant30-3
AATGGACTGATCCGCCAGTACCTGCCCAAGGGCACGGACTTGTCGGTGCATAGTCAGGAAGCCCTGGACGCCATCGCTTTGCAACTGAATATGCGACCGCGCAAACGCTTCGACTTCAAATGCCCGATCGAGGTGATGGGCGAAGTGATGCAAGAAGCCGTGGTGATGCGGCATGATGCTCCCGCTTCAATTCAATAACCGTGTTGCACTCAGATCCTGCAACCAGCAGGTTACATTTTCATTTTTGCGCATTGATAGCTGAATCGCAAGCGCGGAAGGGCTGAAACAGCTGAGATAGACGCTTCCATACGAAAATTTCCTTGTCATGGCTTTTTTCACCGACAACTACCGGTATTTCGGTGGTCCTCTCTATTTCGGCCACCCACAGCCTGGCTCCATACCGTTCGTCAGAAACAAAAAATTACGCCTGTAATATCCCAGCCAAATTACGCTTATAATCTTGCGCTGCGACGCCTTCACCCCACATCGTCCCGCTCACTCAGGAGCACCCCAATGACTTCCTCCCAACCCCAAGGCACAGCCCTTGTCACCGGTGCATCCTCCGGGATTGGCGCGATCTACGCTCAACGGTTGGCCGCCCGTGGGTTTGACCTTTTGCTGGTCGACCGCGATGACCAGCAACTCGAGGCATCGGTCATCAAATTGCGCAATGAACACGGTATCCAGGTCGAAGTCATCAAAGCTGATCTCATCCAAAAAGACCACGTGCTGAAAATCGAGCAACGTCTGCGCAGCGATTCCAGCATCACGCTGTTGGTCAACAACGCAGGCGTGGGGGCAGATGGCTTGCTCGCTAACGCGGACCTGGATCAACTCGAGCAGTTGATTCAGCTCAATGTCACTACCGTGACTCGATTGGCATCGGCGGCGGCCTTCGGTTTTGGCAAGGCTGGCCGAGGCACGATTATCAATCTCGGTTCGGCAGTGTCGCTTATCCCTGAACGCTTCAACGCGACCTACAGCGCCAGTAAGGCATATGTTCTAAGCCTGACTCAGTCATTGAATGCCGAATTGGCAGGCACTGGTGTCAAGGTGCAAGCGGTGTTACCGGGCGTGATACGCACCGGGATCTGGGAGCGTGCGGGTCTGGACCTTGACCAGATCCCGGCCACCATGGTCATGGACGCAGGTGAAATGGTCGACGCGGCGCTGTCGGGTCTGGACCAGGGTGAGCTGATCACCATTCCTTCTCTGTCGAATGCTGGCGAGTGGGATGCCTTTGTAGCGGCGCGTCTTGTGATGGCGCCGAACCTGTCTAAAAGTACGGCCGCTTCGCGCTATATGAAGTGAGGTACTCCATTTGTTTGAGGTAGTTGCGTTATGAGTGATCGTCGAATTGTCGTAACCGGAATGGGTTTGGTGTCTCCGCTGGGCTGCGGGGTCGAGGCGGTGTGGACGCGGTTGTTGGCCGGTCAGTCTGGTTTGGGGAATCTGCCGGACGAGGTCGTGGCGGATTTGCCGGCGAAGGTTGGCGGCGCGGTGCCGACGATGTCTGAAGATGCCGAGGCGGGTTTTGATCCGGACCTCGCGACGCCGCCGAAAGAACAGAAGAAGATGGATCGTTTCATCATGTTCGCCATGGAGGCGGCGCGTCAGGCGCTTGTGCAGGCGGGTTGGCAACCACAAGCCGCAGAGGCCCAAGAACGCACGGCGACGATCATCGGTTCTGGCGTCGGTGGCTTCGGCGCGATCGCCGACGCCGTGCGAACAACCGACACCCGTGGCCCGAGGCGTTTATCGCCGTTCACTATCCCATCGTTTCTGGTGAATCTGGCGGCGGGTCATGTGTCGATCCAGCATGGCTTTAAAGGTCCGTTGGGTGCTCCGGTGACGGCGTGCGCGGCGGGTGTTCAGGCGATTGGCGACGCGGCGCGGCTGATTCGTTGTGGCGAGGCGGACATTGCGGTGTGTGGTGGGGCAGAAGCGGCGATTGATCGCGTCAGTCTGGCCGGATTCGCTGCGGCGCGTGCGTTGTCGGGTGGCTTCAATGACACACCGCAGCGTGCGTCGCGACCGTTCGATCGTGATCGTGATGGTTTTGTGATGGGCGAGGGCGCGGGGCTTCTGGTGATCGAGTCGCTGGAGCATGCGTTGGCGCGGGGCGCGCAACTGTTGGCGGAACTGGTTGGTTATGGCACCAGCGCCGACGCTTATCATCTGACGGCAGGGCCGGAAGACGGCAGCGGTGCGCGCCGGGCGATGTCGCTGGCGTTGGCTCAGGCGGGCGTTTCACCGGCGCAGGTCCAGCATCTCAATGCGCATGCTACGTCGACACCGGTTGGCGACTTGGGCGAGTTGGCGGCGATCAAGGCGTTGTTTGGTGCAGACAACAAAATCGCCGTGACGTCGACCAAATCGGCCACCGGGCATTTGCTCGGCGCGGCGGGCGGGCTGGAGGCGATCTTCACGCTGTTGGCGATTCGCGATCAGATTGTGCCGGCAACGCTCAATTTGGATAACCCCGATCCGGCCGCCCATGGGGTGGACATTGTGCAGGGTCAGGCGCGGCCAATGGCGATCGAGTATGCGCTGTCCAACGGCTTTGGTTTTGGCGGCGTGAATGCCAGCGTGTTGTTCAAACGCTGGGAGGGTTAGACCGAGTCTGAATGTCCTTGTCCCCCCTCCAAAATCCCAAGCGGTGCGGTGATAGCTTTTTGCCGCACCGCCCTCTAAAGTTTTGCTCCGCGCTGCCGTTATCTGCATAACCATCACGGCTACAGCGTCAATTCCGCCATCAAGGATCGAGGCTTCGCGCGTACACACTTGTGCGTCTGCTCTCAGGAGGGGCCGCGCGCGCGAACATGCTCGACGACACACCGCAAGGGAACGCTATGCACACCAGCTCCAATGATCTGATAGTCCAGATTGATGATCAGGTCGAAGAGATGATTCGACAAATCAACGCTGCTCCCAATGCGCAGCAGCAGGCGCAGTTCGTCGATGCTTTCCAAAGCATGATGATTGACCAGTTGATGGGGCCGTTCGGTCTGACCCGAGCGATGTTCGCCGACCGCGACGGCGGTGACATCACCACCCTGCACAACTTTGACAAGGGCGTGGTCGCCAACGATGCTGATGGCGCTCGGCACACGGCCTGGCAGCAAGCCAACCAATCGACCTTTGATCGTGATGACTACGATAAAGCGCTGGACCGCGCGCATGACGACATGCGCAGCGCCGACGGCAAGTTCTATGACGGTTATAAGGTTGACGCTGAATTTCCGGAAGGACCGCGTATTTCTGCGCGAGACCACGTCGTCAGCGCCAGCAGCATTGAGCGTTCCGCCAAGGGGCATCTCGGGCAGACTCGCGAAGAGCGGGTTGATACAGCGACGCTGAACGACAACGTCGTGCTGACCGGTTTTAACATGAACTCATCCAAGGGTGAGAAGGACTTGCTCAAGTGGGCGGCCGAGCCTAGTACCAAGGATCCGAGCAAGACCAATGCTCAATACTACGAAGTCGACCCCGACACGTTGATCGCAAAACACCGCACGGCGACGCGTGCTGTCGACAGCACTCAGAACAAGGCCGTGTTCTACAAGCAAGCGGGTGAGTTCATGGTCGAGGGTGCCAAGACTTCGTCCAAACTCATAGCCAGGCAGATACTTGGCTTACTGCTCAAAGACCTGATCACTGACCTTGTTCAAGACGTTCGCTATCTGGTTCGCGAAGGATTCAACGGCGCGAAGTCGTTGATGGAGCTGGTCAAAGAGCGCATTCACGCCACGTTCGAGCGTGTTAAAAAGAAGTGGGCCGAGTACTTGAAAGAGGGGCTCAGCGCCGGTTTGAGTGGGTTTATTTCGACGTTGGTCACGTTGGTCATCAACTCTTTCATCACCACCGCCAAGAACCTCGTGCGCATCATCCGCGAGGTCGTTCTCTCTCTCGTCCGTGCTGCCAAGTTGATCATGTCCCCTCCAGAAGGCACGCCTGCGGGCGAGATTGCGCTGGAGGTAATGAAGATTTTCGGCGCCTCGGTTGCCCTGTGCGTGGGCCTTGCGCTGGAGGAAGTGATCCAGAAGGCTTTGGAAGCGATCCCGGTGTTTTTGCCATTTGCTGCGACGCTTGCCCCGGTTATCACCGGCATCCTGACCGGTACCCTCACGCTCTTTACGGTGATGGCTTTTGATCGCCTGCGCGACTCGATCAGTTTCCAGAACAAGCAGGTTGCCGATGTCCACCGCGGTCAAACGGTGGGGCTGTTGAAAATCAAGCAGTCGGTGCTGTTGATCGATAACGCTTACCGGAACATGACTGTGACCGCCGAGGTACTGCGCGTGCAGTTTTCTGATAGCTGGAACGAAGTGCAGGAAAAGAAGGCCGTGACCGACGTTCAGGTCAAGGGATACCGCGATGCTGTTACTAAACTCGATGATTTGATGGAGCTGTTTTAATGAGTGCCAAGGAACTGATCACCCAGACCAACATGACGCCCACTACTATTGCGTCGGATCTGCTCAATGTCATCAAAGACATTGAGCGCAGCATTGAGGATTCGAATAGCAATATCGAACGCGTAGAGGGGCGGGGCACGCTCAAGAGTATTTTCAGCAGCTCCAAAAGTGATCTGGTCGATATCTCCAAATCTCAGAACAAAATCAATGAGCTGATGCTGGGTCTGATTCAGGAAATCATCACGCTTAACACGATGAGCTATTCCTTTTTGGCGGCGGTTATCAGTGAGCTCGAGATCAGTGCCAGAAACGGTTGGCTGGATTCCGAAGGTCGTACTCAGGAACTGAGCGCAACCGGGAAGGCTTTCGCCGACAGGGCCCATGGTATTTTCTGCAAGATTGCCGAAGGATCCAAGTCGACTCAGACTCGCATCGATCTCAACAAACAGGATATCGACAGCCTCAAACTGGAGTTTTCCGCCAAGGCCGAAGTCGTCCAGCAAAGCCGCAACGATATCGCCAGCATCAAGACGGTGTTGAATCATAAGGCTGAGATAGTCGCCAGGCAGAGTAAAGACATCGGCCAGATTCATTCGGTGCTGGAGAACAAGACCGAGCGACTTGCCTCCATCGACAAGTTGCTGGAGACCAAGACCGAACGTCTGGCCTCCATCGACAAGTTGCTGCAGAGCAAGTCCGAGCGTCTGGCCTCGATTGACGAGCGGTTGCAGGAAAAAGCGATCACGGATCAAAACCAGAACCAGGCTATCCAGGAGATTCTGGCAACCTTGCAAATGACCCAGCAATTGGACTTGCAGCGTGTCGCGGAGCTCAAGGAATTCAAGCAGGACTCAGGGACGCAGCTTGCGCAGTTGCGCGAACAGGCGGCGTTGAGTGTGAGCCAATACGCTAAGCTCGTGCGTACGGTGGCAGTTGTTGCTGGCATCGCCGTGATATCCAGTATTGCGCTGGGTCTGAATATCGCCGGAATCATTTAACTGGAGTGGCTGTGCGCTTAGGCGCGCTGCCTCACGACAGTGCCGACGCGTAGGTGTGTCAGCACTGTCGTATCACACGTACAGCCAGGGTTTTAATTCATCCAGATTCTTGACCACGATCTGCTGCGCAGCTGGCTTGGGGTCGAGTTTTTTCGGATCGATCTGAAATCTTTGCAGCACATACCCCATCAGCGCCCTGCGAGTGGGAATTGTCAGTGCGCCATTCTTCATGCCGAAGTCCGCTTCAATAATTTCTTTCTGTTCAGGCCTCAGGCGCGAGTCGGGTTCGATAATCACCGACACTTCAGTATTCCAGTCGATATCGTCAACGATGAGATTAGGGGATTGGCCGAGCAGCTCCGGAACGCCGCGCAGGCGACTCAGGACGAAATCGCGGTACTGGCCGTTCTTCTCGCAATAGGCCCGAACGTGCCATCGCATCCCGGTATAAATCAGCGTGTGCGGCGCGATTAGCCGAATCTCCGTGATGGGATTCGCCAGCGAAACGTATTCCACTTCCAGCCTCAAACCATCCCGGCAGGCCTTGAGCAACGGGCGCAAGATTTCTGGACGGATCGTCCTGTCAGGCACTTCCAGCACCAGTGTGTGGGCGTAAGCCAACGCCAACCCTTCAACGTGTTCGGCGCGGGAGTGGGTTTGGTTCAGCAGGTGCAGGTAGGCGTTTGCGCTGTCGTCAATGAAGCGCGGCTTGAACTTCGGGCTGGGTACGTAGCCTTTGATCTGCTTGTCATATGTAAGGTTTTCAGGCGCATGGTCGTTGATGTAGGCGTTGATGTCTTTCGACGCCTGCTGCCGACTGATGCCGAAGCTCTGGATCAAGTGGCCCGTTGTCAGCCGGCCTTCCCACCAGGCAACGGTCTCGATCAAACGGTAGCGAAGTGCCAGATCCCACCTGACTGTGGTGATGTCTTGGTCGCGTTTCATGCCATTTCCATATGAGTGATTTGTTTACCTGTGCAAGTATACATTCTATACGTGTCGTAAAAGACTACATATTCTTCGGTTGTCTTCGGTGTTACCCGAACCTACGAAAAGGATATGGAAATGACGATGTCGGATGCGGTTTCCGCAATAGCTCTATTGGTATTGAGCGCGATTGCTTTGGTGCTGCTGTTTCAATACTTAAGGCTGCGGGAAATCTGGCAAATGGTGGTTGCTTGCAGGATCACAACGCGGTGGGCGCGTATCTGGGAGCAGGAAAACAAAGAACTACGCTCGGCGCTCCGAGCCGAAAAAGCACATGTTGAACAACTCGAAAGAAAGCTGGTGTTGTTACAGGCACTGGTGCCGGCTTAAGCGACAACAATTTCGCATGCCCCAGAACTTCACTGAATCTCAGCTCTGCTGCTTTTTGAGATATTCGCGTGCAACGTCGAGAATTTTCTGAGCCAGCTCGGGATTTTTGACGCTGCGTGACAGCATTAGCGCGCCGACCAGGGTCGACATGATGACGAGGCTGCGATGGTCGGCGTCGTCGCCTTCGAGTGTATTTTCGATTTGTCTAAGTCTGGCGTGGAGCACGGCATCGGTGGTCGGGCTGTGTTGTCCGAGCAGGCCGAGTTCCGATGACATCGTCGGCAGAGGGCAGCCCTGTTCAGGGGTCGTCCGGTGACGTTCGGACAGATAGCTGTCAATGAAGGCCTCCAGCGGAAACTCTTGAGCAAACAGCATCGCACAACGTGCATCCACCTCCTCGCCGGCCGCTTGCAGGGCTTCCTCCACCAGTTCGTCTTTCGACTTGAAATGCGTATAAAAACCGCCGTGTGTCAGGCCCAGTGCGTTCATTAATGGTTGCAGCCCCGTCGCGCCGATTCCGTCCCGGCGAAAGCGCGCAGCAGCTTCCTTGACGATGCGAATATGAGTCTGGGCTTTATGGTCCCGCGAGTAACGCATTAAAATCTCCCCAACAATGTTCCATCTTAACTAATGAAAATTGCATGGTGATTGTACTTCTACCGCAAAAAATGCAGATACATCGATGCCGATATGGGGCAATCATCGCGGGTGGCGTGAATAGTGATTACTTGTTCGAACGCGTTCGCTGTGTAACAGCGTTTTCCCGTCACTGATCAAGGATTTTGTGCCATGTACAAAGATTATCCGGCGGCCTATCAAGTCAGCAAAGGCTCTGCGTTGCAGGTGGACAAGGCGTTTTATGAAAGGATTCGGAACAATAAAGCGGATCGTACGCTGATTGAGCAGTTTGAGGTGCCGATCCGTACCGGCCGCGCCTGGAAGGTTCCGGCCGGGCATGTGTTTCGAGTGACCACACCGGTCGGCCCGCAAGTGGGTGATTTCAATGTGTGGAATGCCAACGATCCGCGCGAACGTTTATGGGCAGCGCGCACCCGGCAGTTGCAAGGTGCGCATGTCAGCACTCATGACCGGCTGTGGTCGAATCTGCCTTTCCTGCGGCCTCTGGTAACGATCACCGATGACAGCCTGGCGGGTTACGGCATAGATGAGCATGGCGGGCGGTTACACGATTTGCTGGGCACTCGCTGCGACCCGTATGTGAACAAGATGCTCACGGGCGAGGATTTCCATCATCACTGTCATTCCAACCTGACCCGCGCGGTGTTGCCGCATGGCCTAACCGAGTTTGATGTGCATGATGTTTTGAATATTTTCCAGTGCACCGGGTTGAATCATGACGACATGTATTTCATGAAAGCGTGTCCGGCGCAGAAGGGCGATTACCTGGAGTTTTTTGCCGAGATCGATCTGTTGTGCGCGCTGTCGACGTGCCCGGGTGGCGATCTGTCGCTGGCGATGTGGGGGCCGGAAGCGCAGGATCCGCTTAGCGTGTGTCGTCCGTGAGGAGTGGAAATTTATCGGCTGGAGGATTCGTTGCTGGAGGGCTGGAGCCAGCCGGAGCGTGCGGCGTACGACGGGATGCATGGGTTACAGATTGCGAAGGCGGATTGGGAGAAGTAAAGATCCCTAGGCTGCGCCAACGAACATGTAGCAGCTGGCGCAGCCTGCGTCCGGCTGCGGAGCAGTCGTAAACCCAACGAATACGGTGTATCAAACAAACCGGAGTAGATGATTACGACTGCTTCGCAGCCGGACGCAGGCTTCGCCAGCTGCTACAGAATTATCGCGAGGGTTGCTTCACCGATCCTGCGCATCCTTGGCATCCGCTTGGGCATTGCGTTCAGCAACCCGTTTGCGTTGCTCATCGGTCAGATCAACTTTGTTGGCGGTGTCGCGCAACATCATCAGACCACCCACGATCGAACCGATCGCAACAACCAGAATCAACCAGGCATACCAGGGCATAGGGCTCTCCTTGAGGGCAGGCCGGTTGGCGCGTTTCGCCAACCGATCGTGCATACCACTTTGAGCGATTGATCGCCGCAGTGGTTCCATTCTATGCCTGGCCGCTTTCCACGCGGCGGTGTTTTTATGAACCAGTCAACATCGCATCCGCCGGCGCATCTGCACGCAGTTGCGCGGTCAGCATGAAGTACACGAAACCCACCGCCATGAAACCGAGAAAGATCAGCCCGATCAGCGTGTTGAACCACACCATCGCCACCAGGCACACCGTCGCCAGCACCAGCGCGATGATGGGCACCAGCGGGTAGCAAGGCGCGCGGAAGGTGCGCTCCAGATTCGGTTCGGTTTTGCGCAGTTTGAACAGGCTGAGCATGCTCATGATGTACATCACGATCGCACCGAACACGGCCATGGTGATCATTGCCGCCGTCAGCGTCATGCCGCCGAGGTTGATCAAACCGTCGCTGTAGATCGCCGCGATACCAATTACGCCGCCCGCGAGGATCGCCCGGTGTGGCGTCTGGAAGCGTGACAGTTTGGCCAGCGAGGCCGGCAGATACCCGGCGCGTGCGAGGGCGAAGAACTGCCGCGAGTAGCCGAGGATTATCCCGTGGAAACTCGCCACCAAACCGAACAGGCCAATCCACACCAGCATGTGCAACCAGCCGGAGTTTTCGCCGACCACGGTTTTCATCGCCTGCGGCAGCGGATCGTTGATGTTCGACAGCGTGCGCCAGTCACCGACGCCACCGGCAAAGAACATCACGCCCATCGCCAACACCACAAGGGTCAGGATGCCGCTGATGTAAGCCTTGGGGATGGTGCGTTTCGGGTCTTTGGCTTCTTCGGCCGCCATGGCGGCGCCTTCGATGGCGAGGAAAAACCAGATGGCGAACGGTATCGCTGCGAACATCCCGGCGATCGCCGGAGCGCCGAACACGTCGGAACCGGCCCAGCCGTTCAGGGCGAAATTGCTGAAGCTGAACGCCGGCGCGACGACGCCCATGAACACCAGCAACTCAGCGACGGCGAGCACGCAGACCACCAGTTCGAACGTCGCCGCGAGTTTGACCCCGAGGATGTTCAAGCCCATGAACACGATGTATGCGCCGACTGCTGCATGTTTTGGATCGAGCGCGGGGAATTGCACGTTCAGGTAGGCGCCGATTGCGAGGGCAATGGCGGGCGGGGCGAAGACGAATTCGATCAGCGTCGCGAGTCCGGCGATCAGTCCACCTTTCTCGCCAAAGGCACGCCGGCTGTAGGCAAACGGCCCGCCGGCATGGGGAATCGCAGTAGTCAGCTCGGTGAAACTGAAGATGAAGCAGGTGTACATGGTCGCGACCATAAACGACGTCACCAGAAAACCGAGCGTACCGGCCACCCCCCAGCCGTAACTCCAGCCGAAATATTCACCGGAAATCACCAGTCCTACCGCAATGCCCCACAGGTGCAACGTGCCCAGCGTAGGTTTGAGTTGTGTGTTCATGCGTTTGCTCCCTGAACGGTTGGAAAGCTCGGGGGAGGGCGCGTGCAGTGGGCGTGCCAGTGTGTTGGGGGAGGTCGTAAAGCGCTGGAAGGGGTCGTATCGGGGATGATTTGCGTGGGAAACGCGTGTTTCGTGCGTCAGTTCAGGGCAGTGTAGGCCGTAATGCCGCCTTCGCGAGCAAGCCCGCTCCCACAATGAAATGCGCTAGCCCTGACGCCACCGATCCCTGTGGGAGCTGGGCTTGCCCGCGATGGCGGTGTCCGGGTCAACATGGATGTCGGCTGACACGGCGCTATCGCGAGCAGGCTCGCTCCCACAATGAAATGCGCTAGCCCTGACGCCACCGATCCCTCTGGGAGCTGGGCTTGCCCGCGATGGCGGTGTCCGGGTCAACATGGATGTCGGCTGACACGGCGCCTTCGCGAGCAAGCCCGCTCCCACAATGAAATGCGCTAGCCCTGACGCCACCGATCCCTGTGGGAGCCGGGCTTGCCCGCGATGGCGGTGGTTCAGGTCAACATTGATGTCGGCTGACACGGCGCCATCGCGAGCAGGCTCGCTCCCACAATGAAATGCGCTAGCCCTGACGCCACCGATCCCTGTGGGAGCTGGGCTTGCCCGCGATGGCGGTGTCCGGGTCACCATGGATGTCGGCTGACACGGCGCCATCGCGAGCAAGCCCGTTCCCACAATGAAATGCGCTAGCCCTGACGCCACCGATCCCTGTGGGAGCTGGGCTTGCCCGGGATGGCGGTGTCCGGGTCAACATGGATGTAGGCTGACACGGCGTCTTCGCGAGCAGGCTCGCTCCCACAGGTCCGGGTTGTGATGGCTAAGTTTGTTCGGCCAGACACTCACGCAAAGCGGCCTGCCAATCCGGCTGAGTAACACCCCAATCCCGCTCCAGCCGCCTGCAATCCAGACAGGAATTCAGTGGTCGGGCGGCAGGCGTCGGGTAGTCGCTGGACGGAATCGGCAGCAACTCCGCGCAAGGCTTACCCTGCTGACGCAACGCCTCGCCAATCGCTTGGGCAAACCCGAACCATGAAGTCTGACCCTGAGCAGTCATGTGATAGGTGCCCCAGGCGGACGTCCCCGATTGCCAGCGTTCGATCAGCGCCAAAGTGTTCTCGGCAATCGTACCCGCCCAGGTCGGCGCGCCGATCTGATCCGCAACAACCCGCAACTCCGGCTTCTCTTGCAACAGACGCTGCATCGTCAGCAAAAAATTGCGGCCATGCGTCGAGTAAACCCAGCTGGTCCGCAGGATCAGGTGTTTACCCTGCACATCGGTGATAGCCCGTTCCCCCGCCAGTTTGCTTGCACCGTAAACCCCAAGCGGATTGGGGACATCGTCTTCGGTGTACGCGCCAACCTTGGTGCCATCAAACACATAATCGGTGGAGTAATGAATCAGCGGAATGTCTAGCGCCAGCGCTTCTTCGGCAAAAAATCCGGGCGCCGTGGCGTTGATGGCGAACGCTGCGTCCGCTTCGCTTTCCGCCAAATCAACGGCGGTGTACGCCGCCGCATTGATGATCAGGTCGGGGCGAATCGTGCGCACCTGCTGGCGAATCTGCTCCGGTTGCAGCAGATTGAGCTGGTCGCGGCCGGGCACGATCACTTCTCCGAGGCTGCTCAGTCGACGCTGCAATTCACGGGAGACCTGACCGTGCTGGCCGCTGATCAAAATTCTCATGCGCTCAAGTCTTGCGCTTGAGGGGTGTCATCCGCGTACTGAAGGATCATTGTTCTTCCCCGGCCAGTTTGGCGAGGTACTGGCCATAACCGGTCTTGCCGAAATAGCGCGCGCGTTCCAGCAATTGCTCGCGGTTGATCCATTTGTGTTCGTAAGCGATTTCTTCCAGACACGCGACTTTCAGACCCTGACGATGCTCGATGGTCTGTACGTATTGCGACGCTTCGAGCAGGCTGTCGTGGGTGCCGGTGTCGAGCCACGCAAACCCGCGTCCGAAGCGCTCCACCTGCAGATCACCGCGTTCGAGGTAAGC
This sequence comes from Pseudomonas sp. Ant30-3, assembly GCF_000690905.1. Lineage (GTDB taxonomy): Bacteria > Pseudomonadota > Gammaproteobacteria > Pseudomonadales > Pseudomonadaceae > Aquipseudomonas. Next base: position 12,221 of record NZ_JMCL01000110.1, read on the forward strand.
ATTGTTGACGTCGGTGATCTCCAGTTCGCCGCGCGGCGAAGGCTTGACCGCTTTGGCAATCTTGATCACGTCGTTGTCGTAGAAATACAAACCGGTAACGGCATAGCTGGACTTCGGTTTAGTCGGCTTCTCTTCAATAGAAAGGGCGCGGCCTTCGCTGTCGAAGTCGATTACGCCGAAGCGCTCGGGATCTTTCACCCAATAACCGAACACAGTCGCGCCGGACGCGCGTTTCGCCGCGCTCTGCAGCTGTTCGCCGAAGTGCTGGCCGTGGAAAATGTTATCGCCAAGGATCAGGCACACCGGGTCATTGCCGATGAACTCTTCGCCGATCAAAAACGCCTGAGCCAGGCCATCCGGTGTTGGCTGTTCGGCGTAACTGAAGTTCACGCCGAACTGGCTGCCGTCACCCAGCAGATTGCGGTATTGCGGCAAATCCTGTGGCGTCGAGATCACCAGAATGTCTTTGATGCCGGCCAGCATCAGCACCGAGATCGGGTAGTAGATCATCGGTTTGTCGTACACCGGCAGCAGCTGTTTCGACACGCCGAGCGTGATTGGATGCAGACGCGTGCCCGAGCCGCCCGCCAGAACGATACCCTTGATCATGCGAGCAACTCCTTTGTATTGATGGCGCCCAGTCGTTCGCCCTGATAGCTGCCGTCCTGAACCCGGCGGCACCATTCCAGATTGTCGAGGTACCACTGCACGGTTTTACGCAGGCCGGTTTCGAAGGTTTCTTGCGGCACCCAGCCGAGTTCGCGTTCGATCTTGCTGGCATCGATGGCGTAGCGCAGGTCGTGGCCCGGGCGGTCCTGAACGAAGGTGATCAGGTCGGCGTAGTGCGCGATGCCTTCAGGTTTCTGCGGCGCCAATTCTTCGAGCAGCGCGCAGATACCGCGTACCACGTCGATGTTGGTCTGTTCGTTGTGGCCGCCGATGTTGTAGGTTTCGGCGATCTGGCCTTCGGTGACGACTTTCAATAGCGCACGGGCGTGGTCTTCGACGAACAGCCAGTCGCGCACTTGCAGACCATTGCCATACACCGGCAGCGGTTTGCCCGCCAAAGCGTTGAGGATGACCAGCGGAATCAGTTTTTCAGGGAAGTGGAACGGGCCGTAATTGTTCGAGCAGTTGGTCAACAGCACCGGCAAACCGTAGGTGCGGTGCCAGGCGCGGACCAGGTGGTCGGACGCGGCTTTGCTGGCGGAGTAGGGCGAGCTTGGCGCGTAGGGCGTTGTTTCGGTGAACAGATCGTCGACGCCATGCAGGTCGCCGTAGACCTCATCGGTGGAAATGTGGTGAAAGCGGAACGCACTTTTTTCCGGCTCGGCGAGGGTCTGCCAGTAGGCGCGGGCGGCTTCGAGCAGGCTGTAGGTGCCGACGATGTTGGTCTGGATGAAGTCCGACGGACCGTCAATGGAACGGTCGACGTGGGATTCAGCGGCCAAATGCATGATCGCGTGCGGCTGGAACCGCGCGAGCACGGCGCTGACGGCGGCCTGATCGACGATGTCGGCCTGGACGAATTCATAGCGCGTGTCGTTGGCGATGCTGGTCAACGATTCAAGGTTGCCGGCGTAGGTCAGCTTGTCCAGGTTCAGCACTTCATGGCTGGAGTGTTGAATCAGCTCGCGGATAAGCGCGGAGCCAATGAAACCGGCACCGCCGGTGATGAGGATACGCATGTTGGCCAGCCTTTTTCGGAAGTCGATAACGCAAATGGGCATAGCTTGTCGGCAGCGGCGGGGGAGTGCAATAGAAGTGTTGATCCGATTTGGATTTTGTCGAGCTGCAAGCACTAATGGGACCACCTCAATCGCTGTGGGAGCAAGGCTTGCCCGCGAAAGGGTCGTGTCGGCCGATAGGGATATCAGCTGACTCACCGCCATCGCCAGCAGGCCAGCTTCCACAGTGAACCGAGTACATTCGCGCGGATCAGGCTGAATTGATGACCGCCTTCGCGAGCAAGCCCGCTCCCACAGTGGATCGCATTCACCCAGACCACCGCGATCCCTGTGGGAGCAAGGCTTGCCCGCGAAGGGTCGTGTCAGCCGATAGGGATATCAGCTGACCCACCGCCATCGCCGGCAGGCCAGCTCCCACAGTGGACGGAGTACATTCGTGCGGATCAGGCTGAATTGATGACCGCCTTCGCGAGCAAGCCCGCTCCCACAGTGGATCGCATTCATTGAAATAACCGCGGTCCACTGTGGGAGCAAGGCTTGCCCGCGAAAGGGTCGTGTCAGCCGATAGGGATATCAGCTGACCCACCGCCATCGCCGGTAGGCCAGCTCCCACAGTGAACCGAGTACATTCGCGAGGATCAGGCTGAATTGATGACCGCCTTCGCGAGCAAGCCCGCTCCCACAGTGGACCGCATTCACCCAGACAACCTAGATCTCTGTGGGAGCAAGGCTTGCCCGCGAAAGGGTCGTGTCAGCCGATAGGGTTATCAGCTGACCCACCGCCATCGCCGGCAGGCCAGCTCCCACAGTGGACCGAGTACATTCGCGAGAATCATGCTGAATGGAAGACCGCCTTCGCGAGCAAGCCCGCTCCCACAGTGGATCGCATTCATTGAAGTAACCGCGTTCCCCTGTGGGAGCAAGGCTTGCCCGCGAAAGGGTCATGTCAGCCGATAGGGATATCAGCTGACCCACCGCCATCGCCGGCAGGCCAGCTCCCACAGTGAACCGAGTACATTCGCGAGAATCAGGCTGAATGGAAGACCGCCTTCGCGAGCAAGCCCGCTCCCACAGTGGAACGCATTCACCCAGACAACCGCGATCCCTGTGGGAGCAAGGCTTGCCCGCGATGAGGCCTTGTCAGGCGATATAGATGTTGCCTGACCCACCGCCGTTGCGATCAACGCCCAACATTCAGAACGCGTCCGACCCAACCCCCCCCCA
>NZ_JMCL01000111.1 GCF_000690905.1 Pseudomonas sp. Ant30-3
CTACGACGTTGATAGGTTGGGTGTGTAAGCGCTGTGAGGCGTTGAGCTAACCAATACTAATTGCCCGTGAGGCTTGACCATATAACACCCAAGCAATTTGCTTGCTCTAATGAGCACCAGATTGCGGTGTGTGAAGACGAGATGAACCGAAAGTTCGATGCTCACAAACACCGAAAGCTGTCACATACCCAATTTGCTGAAGCGCGGCCAGCTGGCCACGACTCAGTACCCGAATTTCTTGACGACCATAGAGCATTGGAACCACCTGATCCCATCCCGAACTCAGCAGTGAAACGATGCATCGCCGATGGTAGTGTGGGGTTTCCCCATGTGAGAGTAGGTCATCGTCAAGATTAAATTCCGAAACCCCTATCTGCGTATGCAGGTAGGGGTTTTGTTTTAGTAGAAGTCACCAATTTTACTGGCACGTTTCCTTTTAACGGGCTGGTCACAGATTTTCTTGACGACCATAGAGCATTGGAACCACCTGATCCCATCCCGAACTCAGCAGTGAAACGATGCATCGCCGATGGTAGTGTGGGGTTTCCCCATGTGAGAGTAGGTCATCGTCAAGATTGAATTCCCAGAACCCCTGTCTGCTAACGCACACAGGGGTTTTGTCGTATTGGGCTGGTTTTACTGTGGTCTTGCCCGCTAAAGCAGTTGATCAGGCACGCGGTCAAAGCAAGCCTCAAGCAAACATCTTCAAAACATTTCCCATTGCATCGTCCGCAAACCCCTGCACGAATGCCTTGAACGCCGGCAGCCCCGCTTCACCACCTTGCGCCGGTTCGGCGATGATCGTCCAGGTTGCGCGGGATGTGTCAGTATTCAAGGCCTCGACACTCATGGCTGCCCACAGATTGGCTACGCCCAAGGTGTTGTAGATGGTTGTCCACGTCATGCTCCGTGCATCGTCGTCGCGCGTGTTCAATTGCTCGACCACCAGGTTACCGTCCCTGAAAAACTTCTTGCGCAGGGAAGACACACCTTCGCCCGTCATCTCAATGTGCGACAGCGCCGGAATGAAAGCGTCGAATCCGGCGAAGTCGCCAACTACGGCCCAGACCTTGGCCGCATCCGCGGGTACCTCTACGGAAGACGTAACGTGGCAGCCTTGTGGATTTTTGACGAGGGTATCGGGTTGCAGATTTTTCATGGTGTTGCTCCGCTTCAGTGACTCAGATGAAGTTGATTTCTTTGAGGTAGTCGCAGCCACGCCGTAGCAGCGCCGCGGATTTATGCGGGTAACACGCGCCCATCTGCCGCACGCCAGCGTGGGCGTTGGCATGGCCAATCAATGAGATGTCGCCGATGTCTTCTTCAAAGCCGTTGAGGTAAAAACCGAGCACGCCGAACAACGCATTGCTACTGTCGACCCGGCCCAACTGCTGTTGCCAGTCGGCCACGCTGACCATGGAAAACTCCCGACCGCTTTCACGGAAAGAAGCCACATAAGTGTCCCAGCTCAAAGGTTCGGGGTTGTGCAGGTTGAACACCGCTTGTTCAGGCTGATAGCGGCTGGTATGGAAGGCGATGAAACGGGCGAGAAAGTCCACCGGCATCAGGTCGAAGTTGAGTGCCAAGTCCGGCACCTGTCCCAATTGGATAGAACCCTTGAGCATCAGCATCAGACGGTTTTTGTGCGGTTGGCAGACGCCACTCTCACTGTTGAAACTGATGTTACCGGGGCGGTAAAGATTGACCCGAACACCCCGCTCACGCGCGCGTTCAAGAATGCGTTCGGCGACCCACTTCGAGAGGTTGTAACCGTTCTTGATGTAGATCGGGGGAGTGGGCGCGGCGGGTAATTCTAGCACCCGGCCATCGCTGCCGATCGTGCTTGAGGCTGACAACGTAGAAACGAAGTTGAAGATCTTTTTGCTCCGTCCTTCGCACAGTCGCAGGCATTCAAATATTGGCTCGACGTTGTCGTTTGCCAGCGAATCGTAATCGAGCACATGATTGACGTTCGCGGCGTTGTGCACCAACGCACCATAATCCTGGTCAAGACGCGCGTAATCGTCTGCCGAAAGAGCCAGCAAGGGCCGCGTAATGTCCGCCGCATAGACTCGCACCCGGCTCATATCCAGATGCCCCAGACGATTTTCCTGCAACGCCTGCGTAAATCGTTCAGCCGCCGATTGGCTCTCGCTTTCGCGTACGAGACAGGCGACCTCGCTCGCCCCCCACTCCAGCAGCGCTTCGACGATGTGCACGCCGACGAAGCTATTGGCGCCGGTGACGATCACCTTGTGCACATCGCCCATACGACTTAACGGTAGAGCCTGCACAGCGAGTTCACGGCAGGCATCCGCCAGAGCCTGTTGGCTCAGCACTTCCTCCGTGCCCGAACCGCGGACGAGTGTCGCCAGCTTGGCGATGGTCGGCTGTTCGATGAAGCGGTTAATGGAGATGCTGCGACCGAACTCTTCCCGCAGGCGCAACAGCATTCGCGACAGCAAAATCGAATGTCCGCCCAGATTGAAAAAGCTTTCGTCGGTAGAAATCTCGCTGGCTGGCAATTCCAGCAACTCGCCCCAGATGTCGACCAACAGCGCTTCATCGGCATTGGCCGGCAGGCGCCGTTGCGGGTTCTCGACGATGCGGACGGGCAACTCCAGCAGCACCTTGCGATCCACCTTGCCGTTACTGGCAAAAGGCATGCTTGCCAGTTCCGTCCACGCTGTGGGCTGCATGTAGTCGGGCAGAAATTGCCTCGCATGCGTCTTCAGTGCTTCGAGCGCCGCACCTGGGTGATCGCCTTGGGGTTGTGCCATGAATGCGAGGATTCGCCGTTTGTGGTCGATCACAACCGCCACTTGCCGATAGCGCTGGCCATCACGCAGGCAGCGTTCTATTTCCTCCGGCTCGACCCGAAAACCACGGATCTTTACCTGATTGTCCAAGCGCCCGCACAGCTCGATGCCGGCTGCCGTCCACTTCGCCATATCGCCGGTGCGATAGGCTCGTAAACATTGGCCATCCGGCAGGTTCAGATTAAGATACCGTTCAGCCGTCAGCGGCGAGTTGTTCAGATAACCCAGGCATACGCCCGGCCCGACGATGAATACCTCGCCCACGGTTTGCTCGACGACCGGCTGCAAATCTTGATCGAGAATGAGTATCTGGCTATTGGCGATCGGTGCTCCGAGCGTGCGGTTATTGTCACCGTGGCGCAGTTGTCGTGCGGTGATCAACACTGTGGCTTCGGTGGGGCCGTAAAGGTTATAGAGCTTACCCTCACGCGTCAGTTGCTCGATCACAAAAGGCTCGCAGACATCACCGCCCGTCATGACGTGATCCAGCGCCTGCAGTTGATCAAGCGGCAGAATGCTCAACAACGCAGGCGGCAGAAAGGCGTGGCTCAATGTCCGCTGGCGGATCAATTTCACCAGTTGCAGCGGGTCACGCTTTTGATCGTCGTTGGGCACGATCAATTCGGCGCCTTGCACCAGTGTCGGAAAAATATCAATCAGCGACGAATCGAAACCCAGCGACGAGAACTGCAACACACGGCTGCGCTCGTCCAGTTGCACATAGGCGGCGTACCACGCGGTGAAGTGCGCAAGGTTCGCCTGACTGAGCAACACGCCTTTTGGAACGCCCGTGGTGCCCGAGGTATAGAGCGCCATGCACGGTGCTTCCAGGGCAGGGCGCTGGCGCATCAGTGGTTGATCGGCTGCCAGGCTTTCAGCGTCGATTGCCGTGATGTCCAGACCGGGTATCTCGGTCGCGAGCGGGTGTTTGCCGTCGTGCAGCAACAGCGCCGCCTTGGCATCCGACAGAATGGAACGCTGACGTTCCAAGGGATGGTCAGGTTCCAGCGGCAGGTAGATCGCGCCGCTGCCAAGAATCGCCAAAATTCCCGCGTACAAGGCGCTGCATTTTGGCAAACAAATGCCTATCACCAATGGCCCTTCGTGCTGCCTTGAAACCGCCTGCAACTGCTGCTGAATCGCGCGGCTGTGAGCGTGCAATTGGCGATAGGTCAGGCAGGTGTTGGCGATGTGCAGCGCGGGTCTGTCGGCGGACTTGATGAAGCGCTGTTCGAGCCGCTCAATCATTGGTATTTGAGCGAGTTGCAGCAGCCCGGAGTCTGTTGTCGCATTGAAGCGATGGACGAACGCCAGGGATTGGAGAAATAGCAGACCTTCCACCCTTTCGTAATCGAACGGCGCTAAAGGCTTGGCCTGTAGCAAATACTCCGTGTCCCGCGAGAAACGACTGACTAGCAATGCCGCCTGATCTATCAGTTCGACGACCGCGCACTGACGCAGCGCCTGACCGTTACCTGACAGTTCGTCTGCAATCGGCACACGGCAGATTGCTGCCGAACCGTACAGACACAGCAGGTCCAGCGACGGCAATCCGGATGTTCCGGGCGCGTTCACCCCCAGGCACACTGTCAGCCGCGCTGTACTGCCGAAGTCCTGCGGGGGCAGGCTAGCATCGTCGATCCACAGGTCGACATGGCCTGACGGCTGCACGTTGAAGGTGGTCGACAGCCTCACCGCATGCCCTTGATGTTCGAGCTCAAGCGCCAGGTCGTTCAACGCCTGGCTGCGACCGCTGAGCAAAATGTCGAGACGTCTCATGCTGTGCTCCTCGCTAAACCAGGTAATCGCTCAAGGCCGACTGGATGCACGGCGAATCCAGCAACGAACTGCTGCGGAAGAAACGCACAATGTTGGCGACCAAGGGATGATGTCGGCTGATCGGGAAGGCCATTGCCGACACTTCGCTGTTGAGTGCACTGCGCGCGGTATCACTGATCTGCATGGATGCAATCAGGCGCAAGTCGAACGATTTCTGGATGTCGTGGGTCAGGTACTGCCCGATGAACACCGGCAGAATCTGTGCGATGCACTGACGGTCATCTTCGTTCGCGGTGTGCCAGTAGATGCGCACCAGACGCGACCAGAATCCCGAGTGCCGACCCTCGTCGAGCAAGTGATCGGCCATCAAGCCCTTGATCGATTGCTTGACCGTATCGTCCTTGGCGAATGCCGCCACATCGCCGGTCACGGTGTTCTCGGCGATGGCCACGCAAATCAACTCGATGACACCGCGCAAGTGTTCGGGGGCGAGAGCGACGGCGGCCGGGATCGCCCGGCTCAGCTCGATTTCATCCGGCAGTTCAATCGGTGCGATGCCGGTCATGGCAATGGTTTGTTGCATGAAGTCCATGGCCACCAGCGCGTGGTAATCCTCGTCCACCACCACGGTCATCGCGTCGTAGCGACAGGCAAACGGGAAGGCGACCGGGAAACGGTTCTTGGCGATGTTGCGAGCGGTCTTGTCGACGATCTCGGTTTCGAAAATCACCACGTCGTTGATAAATTTGTAGAGCGTCTGTACCAAAGCGAAATCACGTTGCTCGGGACATCCGCGCAGGAAGGTATCGCTCAGCACCAGCGGTTGACGGCTCAGCGGATAAATCAGTTTCTCGTCGTTCTCCAGGATGCGGCGCGGGCGGGTGCGGATAGTTGCGCGGCTTTCCCATGTCTCGGCAAAGGATTGGTAATCGGCAGCGTTCATGCGACCACCTGCGCAGCCGGCGCGCTCATGCTCAGGCGCAAACCGTCCCATAGCGCGAGACGGCTCTCCACGGCTGCAAGGGCACTTGCGTAAACGTCTTTTTCGCGTTGCGGGTCACCACCGACCAAGCGCGCGAGCAGTCTTTCCGCCGCCGGGCCGTGGTCTTCGGAGTCGACTTCGATATGCCGCTGCAAGTAATAACGGAAGGTTGGCGCCTGCTCGAGGCCGATGCCCCAGTCGTCGAGAATCCGCTGGAACATCTGCGGGATGACGCTCTCTCGACCATGCAGAAATGCAGCCGCCACGCAATGGCCAGGCGCATGCAGCGCGATTTGCAAGGTGTGCCGTACAAAGCGCGCAGTCGCCGGGTCGACATCGACGCTCTGCAACGCCACTTCGTAACCCACACCCTGCTGTTGCAGGCTGATAAAACGTTCGATGGCGGCGGTGCTTGCGCCGACTTCGCGCATCGCATCCAGATACAACTCGAAATGACTGTAATGACCTTCTGCCGGACGATCATCGGATTCTTCGCCCAGTACGATCTCGTTGATCAATCGTGTCGCCTGTGGATCTCGCGGTGGCAACCACGGCAGTTGAACGCAGGTCAGTTCCTGCTGCAGGCGTTTGGTCAATGACATGAAATCCCATACTGCAAATACATGCGATTCCATAAAGCGTTGTAATACCGGAAGCGAATCAATTTCGGAGAATATTGGATGCGCGCCGAGTGCTGTTTTCTTCTGATCTAAAAGTTGTTTTGTTAAATTCATTGTATGACCTTTAGGTGTTCTGAAGAGCAGTGGTTGAAGTGTCTTGTCAGTTCTGAAGGTTTTCCATTGGCGAACGAGTGCCTCAAACGAATTGATGGCATTCGTTAGCAAAAGCTATGCGTTGTGCGGCGTTCCGCCAGGTCCAGTGGCGGCTGAAGAAAACTAATACATGTAGAAAGGCCCGAGCAAGATATTTTTATATTATTTAAATGCTCTAATAAACTGGGCGCGATAAATTTCAATAAAACATTTATTTAATGTTTTATTTGGGCGTAGTTGCTCCTTCCGGCTTATTCAAGTCAGAATTGAAATAAGAGTGAATACCTCACTCGAAGCAACTTTTAAATGCATTTCATTGAAGTTATTTAAGGGCGAAGTTAGCGAGGTGCCGGATCTTCCTTGCCCGTGACAAGACTCCTTCCATAGGTTCTTGATGCGGGCGCGTCAGGCGTCACCCGTCGATGGTGTACTGGCAGTCCAAGAGTGAGCGTAAATCAAGGCGGCCGCTATCACTGACGCCTCACGCAGTCAGTGAAAGGGGAAGAGGATTGATAGCATTGGAGTGCCGCTGCATCAGGAAATGAGCGAACAGATTGAAGGCTCGCAGAAGGTTGTTGCAGCTATTTCGAGGTTTTTCTGCTTTGAGCTTCTGGGCTGGCGAGATAGCGGGTGATCACCTCGACGCCCCTGTTGAGGTGCGATTCAAGCAGCTCCACCGAGCGTGCGACATCGCGGTTTTCCACGGCTCGCAGCAAGGCGCGGTGATCTTCCTGAGAGAGCTTGCCCAGGCCCATCGCTTCCAGATTGAACCGCAGGAAGCGTTCCTCTTCGTTCAAACCGTCTTCCACGAGGTGCAGAAGCCGGCGGTTGGGCGCTTTTGCGTACAGCGCCATGTGGAAGAGGCGATTGAGCCGGCCGATCTCAGTGTAATCGTGCTGGATGTCCAGCTCTTCGATGTAACGCGCAGCCAGCGCGATGTCCTCGTGGGTGAGTAGAGGGATCGACAGACGCAAGGCTTCTGACTCGAGCAGAATGCGCAGCGAGTAGGTCTCAACGGCATCGCCCTGAACCAGTGGCGCCACCACTGCGCCTTTGTGAGCAATGACATTGAGCAGCGATTGCGCTTCGAGCTGCCGCAGGGCTTCACGTACGGGCATGCGACTGACGCCGAACAGGTCAGCCAGGTCTTGTTGGCGAAGGGCCGTGCCACACGGGATACGACCATCGAGAATCGCTGCTCGCAGGGTTTCCTCAATCACCGAGCGGGCCAGGTGCGCGGGTATCGGGCCGTTAACCTTTATGCTGTGGAGCGGATTAGGCTTTTGTGTCACGAAAACGCACCCTGACTGACTGGGAATTCTGGATCCGAGAGGGACACTAGTGAGTGCCTGCCGGGTTGTCAAACACACCAAAGTTCATCCTTAAGCGTAGTCCGTCGACAGTGATCTCATCGTGCCATTGTCTTTTGAACGGCTAACCTTCAACATCAATCGATTCCATCTGCCTACCTGGATGCCTCGCATTGTCGGTACGTTTCGCGATCCCCCGGATATTGCGCTGGCTGTGCTGCGCGTTGCTGATCGCCGGCTTCTTGCCGGGCGGTCTGCATGCCGATTGGGATTTTTCCGTGATCAGCCGCAAGGCTCAGGCCCTTTACGGGCCTTTGGGCGACGGTCAGCGACGGATCGATGCCTGGCAGCAGTTGCTGGCGACGCAAAAGCAAATCGGCGAGCTGGAGCAGCTCAACGTGGTCAACAAGTTCTTCAACAAGCAGATGCGTTATGAAGAAGACACCGATTTGTGGCATGCGGTCGATTACTGGGAAACCCCGATCGAAGCGTTGTGGAAGGGTGCCGGTGATTGCGAAGACTATGCCATTGCCAAATATTTCAGTTTGCGTCGCCTCGGCGTACCCAGTGCCAAATTGCGCATTACTTATGTCAAAGCCGTGAGCCTGAATCGCGCGCACATGGTACTGACTTACTACGCCAGCCCTGAGGCCATGCCGCTGGTGCTCGACAGCCTGATTGATTCGATCAAGCCGGCCAGCCAACGAACCGATCTTTTGCCCGTCTACTCTTTCAATGCCGAAGGGTTATGGTTGCCGGGTGCGAAGGGCAACAAGAAAGTCGGCGACACAAAACGTTTGTCGCGCTGGCAGGATGTATTGAAGAAAATGCAGGCAGAAGGTTTCCCGGTCGAGACGACTAACTAGGAGCACACGCTCAGATGTCTTTGTTCAAACAGCTGTTGATTGCTATCTGTCTGTTCCTGGTGATCGCCTTCACTGGCAGCTTCATGGTCAGCCTCGAGAGCTCGCGCGCTCAATACGTCAATCAATTGCGTTCCCACGCTCAGGACGCGGCCACCGCGCTGGCGCTGTCGTTGACGCCGAATATCGATGATCCTGCGATGGTCGAATTGCTGGTCAGCTCGATTTTTGACAGCGGTTATTACGCGAGCATTCGAGTCGTGGATGTGGCGAACAACACCACGCTGGTGGAGCGCAGCGGTATCCCGGCGGTGAATAACGTACCGGACTGGTTCGTCAAATTGATTGGTCTGGAACCGGCCGGCGGCGACGCAATCATCAGTCGAGGCTGGGAGCAGGCGGCGCGCGTCGAGGTGGTCAGCCATCCAATGTTTGCGCTCGCCAAGCTTTGGCAAAGCGCACTCGGCAGCCTTGGGTGGCTGCTGCTGTGTGGCGCGGTCAGCGCGGGGTTGGGCGCGCTGCTGTTGCGTCGACAACTGAAGCCACTGGACTACATGGTCGAGCAGTCCCACGCCATTGCCCGCCGCGAATTCCTCAGCCTGCCGGACTTGCCGCGCACACCCGAATTGCGACGGGTGGTGCAGGCCATGAATCAGATGGTCGAGAAACTGAAGGCGTTGTTTCAGGAGCAGGCCGAGCGCAGCGAGAAACTCCGTGACGAGTCTTATCAGGATGCGCTGACCGGGCTGGCGAACCGGCGCTATTTCGAAATGCAATTGAACGCCCGCGTGAGCAATCCGGAACAGGCCAGTTCGGGGTATCTGTTGCTGCTGAGGGTTAGCGATCTGGCTGGACTGAATCAGCGTCTGGGTGGCCAGCATACGGATGGGTTGCTTAAAGCCGTCGGCCAACAACTCACGCGCGTGTGCGCCAAATATCCGGAAACGCTGAACCTGGTGACACGTGTGCGCGGTGGCGAGTTTGCTGTGCTGGCGCCTGGGTTGATGCGCACCGAAGCGCTGCAACTGGCGCAAACCCTGGAGAACGCGCTCGCGAGTCTGCACGCGACCGGCGCCACCGATGTTATTTCGGTGGCGTCTATCGGGCTCGCACCGTTTGCCCATGGCGATACGCCGCAAGCAGTGATCGGGTTGGCTGATCAGGCCCTGGCCCAAGCCGAGGCGCAAGGTGATTGCACCTGGGTCTGCCTCGACCACAGCGTCTCCGCTAGCGTCGGCGAAGATCATCACGCCTGGCACACTCTGCTTGATCAGGCGTTGAGTCAGCGTCGTCTCGAGTTGTATTTTCAACCGGTGGTGGCCAGCCAGGACACCACCCTGGTGCTGCATTACAAAGTGCTCTCGCGTCTGATCGACGAACAGGGCCAGGTGATTCCCGCCGGACGATTCCTGCCGTGGCTCGAGCGTTTCGGCTGGACCGCGCGGCTCGATCGCCTGATGCTGGAACTGGTGCTGGCTCAAATGACCCGGCACGAGGCGTCACTGGCGCTGAACCTCTCTTCTGCAACCCTGACCGACCCGCAGGCGCTGAGCAAAATCTTCGACATTCTGCGCGCGCATTCCAATCTGGGTTCGCGCCTGACGCTGGAGATCGGCGAGGAACAACTGCCGGCTCAAGCAGGCCTGGAGGCGCTGACGCGGCGGCTGCGTGAACTGGGCTTCTCATTGAGCCTGCAACATTTTGGTGGCCGCTTCAGCATGATCGGTAACCTTGCGCGGCTCGGGCTGGCGTATTTGAAGGTTGATGGCAGCTATATCAGGGCGATTGATCAAGAAGGCGACAAACGTCTGTTCATCGAGGCGATCCAGCGAGCCGCGCACAGCATCGATCTGCCGTTGATCGCCGAGCGGGTCGAGACCGAAGGGGAATTGTCAGTGATTCGCGAGATGGGAATTTATGGGGTGCAGGGCCAGTTGGTGGGTGAGCCGAAGCCTTGGGAGTAAAGGGTCGGCTCTACCGCTAATTACTTTCGGAGGCTAGATCAGCCCCGCGTCGTCATCATCCACCAGATGACTCAAACCTCCCAGCGCCTCCCGCGCCTGGGAGCGGTCCATCAGCTTGGCCTGCGCCGCCGCCGGCAGGTCGGTGACGCGGATCACGCCTTTATCGGTCAACACCTGAATCAAGTCATCGAGCACCCGGATCATGTCCAGGTCGCTCTGCTTGAGTTGCCTCAGATTGCTCGCAACCACCTCGCTGGCGAACCAGGCCTGAACGTCGGGGTGATCAGCCGGCAGCGTCTCGCTGAAATTGGCATAAGCCTGAGCTTCCACGCGCATCAATTGGCCTTGCGCATTGCGTTGCACGTAGAACATTGGGCATCCCTCAGTCATGGAGCAGTCATCCTGTCAGCAGGATAGGCGAGCCCCGCCATATGCTCATCCGCTAACAGTATTTAGTTCTCGTCTTATACCCATCATGTCACCTTCCTGCGTACCGTGCCCAAAGAGGCGCTGCTGAGCGTGCAGCTGAGCTCGTTCACCCTGCCGATTCCGCTGCCAACGTTGATGCTGACGCAGGCCTGGCACTCGCGCTTCGACAAGGCCCCGGCGCACCGATGGATACGTGAAACCCTGAAAAGCTGTTGCGGCGAAATCCTGAAGGCCAGGGCGCAGCTAAAAAACGCGCGCAACCCTCAAAGCTCCCTCGCCACGGTGCCGTTTGATCATTCTCTAGCGGACAAATCCGCCATGCCTTTGAGCAACTCGATGGGCAGCGGGAAGACGATGGTGGTGGTTTTATCGCCGGCAATCGAGCTCAGCGTCTGCATGTAGCGCAACTGCATGGCGCCCGGCTGGCGTCCGAGCATCTCGGCGGCCTGCATGAGTTTTTCCGAGGCTTGCAACTCGCCTTCAGCGTGGATCACTTTGGCCCGGCGTTCGCGCTCGGCTTCGGCTTGTCTGGCGATGGCGCGGACCATCGATTCGTTGAGGTCGACGTGTTTGATTTCGACATTGGCCACCTTGATGCCCCAGGCGTCGGTTTGGGCATCGAGCACTTGCTGGATATCGACGTTCAGCCGTTCGCGCTCCGCCAGCAATTCATCCAGTTCATGTTTGCCCAGCACTGCACGCAAAGTGGTCTGAGCCAATTGGCTGGTGGCCATGAGAAAATCTTCAACCTGAATAATCGCCTTCTGCGGATCGAGAACGCGGAAGTACAGCACTGCGTTGACCTTGACCGAGACGTTATCGCGAGTGATCACGTCTTGCGTCGGCACGTCGAGAACGATGGTGCGCAGGTCTACACGGACCATTTGTTGCACCACCGGAATCAGCAGAATCAGCCCGGGGCCTTTGACCTGCCAGAAGCGTCCCAGCTGGAACACCACGCCCCGCTCGTACTCGCGCAGGATGCGAAAAGTCGCTGCCGCGAGGACGATCAGTAACAGCAGCAGTGCGGCAAATCCCAGTTGCAAACCCATGACTATTCTCCACCCGGCGCCGCATCACCTGCGGCCACTTCCAGCAGTAATCCCTTGCGCGCAATGACCCGGACTTTTTGCCCGGTCTGCAACGGCGTCGGGCTCAGCACTTGCCATTGTTCTCCCTGCAAATGGACCCAGCCATTGCAGGCGTTGCCGGCCTGTAGCGACTGTACGGCAGTGACGCTGCCGACAAGCCCTGCGTCGCCACTGACGCTTTCGCGCGGTCGGGTTTTTAATGCGCGAATCAGCAGGAAAGCCAACAGCGCAGCGCTGATCAAGCCCAGGCCGATCATCATCGGCACCGGCAGCTGTGCGTCGGTCAGAATCACCGCGCCGATCACGAACATCACGATGCCGCCGAGGCCGATCACGCCATAATTGGGCAGCGCTGCTTCAGCAATCAGAAAGCCGAGTCCGAGGACGATCAGCCACAATCCGACCGGGTTGGCGCCCCACAGCAAGGTCTCTGCCGCGAAGGCTGACCCGCTCGCGATCAGCAAGGGTGCAAGGGCGTAACGGCAAATGTTCACTCGACCCTCCGGGAGCGTCTGAAGTGGTTCTTCAATACAGTCTAGTCGAGTGGGGGGGCAGACAATTTTTGATCGGCTTGCCCGATTACCCGACGGGCAGATTTTCCGCAGCCACTGGCAGACCGGCCTAAACTTTCTGGCATGTATGAGACCGGGTCAGGTGTCGTGTTATCGCGGTGTCCATTACACCGTCATCGCGGGCAAGCCACGCGCCCACAGGGGACCGCGTTTTCTGTAGGAGTGAGCCTGCTCACGATTGACGGCATTTATGTGCAGGGTATCTGTCAGGCGTACCACGGTTTACTGTGGGAGCGTGGCTTGCCCACGATTGACTGCGCAGCAGTCACCTACTCCCTGAATCCTATAAAGGAGCCCGACATGGAATCCCCGACCCACAGCCTGCCTTCCCTGTTCAAACAACTCGGTTTGGCCGACGACGCCGAAAGCATCGACAAATTCATTGCCACCCATTCACCGCTCAAACCTGAATTGCACCTGGCGGATGCGTTTTTCTGGAGCAAGAGCCAGTCGCAACTGCTACGGGACGAAATTCTCGATGACGCCGATTGGGCGGTGGTGGTGGATCAGTTGAACGTGTTGCTGAGGAAGGGGCGGGGGATGTAGTCGGTTTTGAAACTGCCTGTCGGCGCATAGTTGTCAGATTACGATCAATTGACCAGAATAAAGACCTGAATTGAGGTCCTATCTATGCAAAGTGTATTGGCCGACATGGCCGTCAGTGTCTCCGAGTTGAAGAAAAATCCGTCTGCTGTTCTGAATGGTGCGCATGGTCGTCCTGTTGCTGTGCTGAATCACAACCGCGTCATGGGTTATATGGTTCCGGCCGATGTTTTTGAGGCGATGATGGATCGCCTCGACGATCTCGATTTGGCAGAAATCGTGCGGTCTCGTCAGCATGAAACGCCAATCCCGGTCACTCTGGATGACCTATAAGCTTGAATTCCTTCCGTCTGCGCGCAAGGAATGGAGCAAGCTGGGGCACACGTTGCGCGAGCAATTCAAGAAGAAACTGGCAGAGCGGCTCGAAGGGCCACGCGTTCCGGCGGATGTACTGCACGGTATGGCGAACTGTTAGAAAATCAAACTGAAATCTTCCGGTTACAGGCTTGTGTACGAAGTCGTTGATGAGCGTGTAGTCGTATCGGTGGTTGCAGTTGGAAAGCGCGAACGCAGTGCTGTGTATGAGCGAGCCAAGAGTCGATGACATTGCCTTTTGGCTATTATCGCTAAATTGTTTCAAAACTTGACCAGCTTTCCCGTATTCCTTCACACTGATAGTTAGCAAACTAACAGTGTGTACATCCTCCCGTGCCGAAAAACCTCGACGTTCTCCAGATGAACATCAGCAGTTCCATGGTGGTGGCCGCCCGTCATTGGCGAAAAATCTGCCAGACCACGCTGGTCAACTATGGAATCTCCGAAGCCTGCGCCGTCCCGCTGTTGATGATTGGGCGCTTGGGCGAGGGTGTGCGACAAGTGACGGTAGCGCAGGCGGCCGGGATGGAAAGTCCGTCGTTGGTGCGCTTGCTCGATCAGTTGTGTCACGCCGGTTATGTGCGCCGCACTGAAGACGAACACGACCGCCGCGCCAAATGCCTGAGCCTGACCGAGACCGGGCGCGTGCTGGTGCAAGCGGTCGAGATTGAGCTGGTACGCCTTCGCAGCGAAGTCCTTCAAGGCATTTCCCAGAGTGATCTGGAAGCGACGCTGCGGGTCTTGCAAGCCTTCGAGGCTGCTAATTCGCCATCGACGGTGATCCGGTGAACGGCTTCTTCACCGGCGTCCCGCCCGCGCGCGACTGGTTCTACGGCGTGCGCACATTTGCCGCGGCGATGATCGCGTTATACATCGCCATGCTCATGCAAATGCCGCGTCCGTATTGGGCGATGGCCACGGTTTACATCGTCTCCAGCCCCTTCGTCGGCCCGACCAGTTCCAAAGCCTTGTATCGCGCGGTGGGCACTTTGATGGGCGCAGCGGCGGCGGTGTTTTTCGTGCCGATGTTTGTACAGAGCCCCTATGTGCTGGTGGTGGTCATCGCCCTATGGACCGGGATTCTGCTGTTCCTCTCGCTGCATTTGCGCACCGCTAACAGTTACGCGTTGATGCTCGCCGGCTACACCTTGCCGCTGATCGCGCTGCCGGTGGTGGATAACCCACTTGCCGTTTGGGATGTGGCGGAAGCGCGGACTGAAGAAATCTTCCTGGGCATCGCCGTGGCTGCTGTCGTTGGCGCGATGTTCTGGCCGCGAAGGTTGGCGCCCGTGTTCAACGACTCGGTGAACAAGTGGTTTGCCGATGCGTCGACATACAGCCTGCGCTTCCTCAGTCGAGCAGTGTCGCCGGATGAAGTCAGTGCGTTGCGCGCTTCGATGGTCGCAACTTTCAACACGCTGGAACTGATGATCGGCCAGCTGCCCCACGAAGGCTCGCGCCCGCAAACCGTGCGCAATACCAAAGAGCTGCGCGGGCGCATGATTCATCTGCTGCCAGTGGTCGATGCCCTCGACGATGCCCTTTACGCCCTCGAGCGACGCACGCCTGAGCTGGTCGATAAATTTGCGCCATTGCTCGCAGCCACCCGCGAATGGCTGGATCACAAAGACGCCGATCTCGATCGCTGGCAAGCATTGAAGCATCAACTGGAAGCGCTGCAACCCTCAGCCGAAGCACTTGATGATCGAAAGCAACTGTTGTTCTCGAACGCGTTGTACAGGCTCGGCGAGTGGATCGATCTGTGGCAAGACTGCCGCAGCCTGCAATACGCCATCCAGTGCGAAAGCCAGGACAACTGGCGGGCGGTGTATCGCCACTGGCGGCTCGGTCGCCTGTCGCCGTTTCTTGACCGTGGCTTGATGCTGTATTCGGCGGCGTCCACCGTGTCGGCGATCATAGTGGCTTCGGTATTGTGGATTCTGCTCGGCTGGACCGACGGCGGCGCTGCAGTGATCCTGGCCGCCGTGGCGTGCAGTTTCTTCGCCTCGATGGACGACCCGGCGCCACAGATCTACCGCTTCTTTTTCTGGACGGCGATGTCGGTGCTGTTCGCCAGCCTTTACCTGTTTCTGGTCCTGCCCAATCTGCATGATTTTCCGATGCTGGTGCTGGCGTTCGCGGTGCCATTCATTTGCATCGGCACGCTGACGGTCAAGCCGCAGTTCTATCTGGGCATGCTGCTGACGCTGGTCAACACCTCATCCTTTATAAGTATTCAAGGCGCGTACGACGCGGATTTTCTCAGCTTCGCCAATTCCAACCTGGCCGGTCCGGTGGGTTTGCTGTTCGCGTTTATCTGGACGCTGGTGGCGCGGCCGTTTGGTGCGGAGCTGGCGGCCAAGCGCCTGACGCGTTTCAGCTGGCGCGACATTGTCAGCCTCACCGAACCGGCGTCGCTGGCCGAGCATCGGCAATTGGCCGTGCAGATTCTCGATCGGTTGATGCAGCATTTGCCTCGGCTGGCGATGACCGGGCAGGACACCGGCATCGCGCTGCGCGAAGTCCGCGTGGCGCTCAACCTGCTCGACTTGCTCGCCTACACGCCGCGCGTGTTGGGCGCACCGCAACGGTTGCTGCACCAAGTGGTCGCCGAAGTCGGTGAATATTTCAACGCCTGCCTCAAGGCCGGCGAACGTTTGCCCGCACCCAGCCCGTTGCTGATGACCCTCGACCGCACCCGTCGTGCGCTCAACACCGAGTGCAATGACGGTGCCCGCCTGCACCTGCTGCACGCCTTGAGCGGCTTGCGTCTGGCGCTGTTGCCGGGGGTCGAATTCGTCGGCAATGGCGAACTCGAAGAACCGCTTCCCCATGGCATCGATGGAGCGCCTTTATGATCGGTGATCTGGACATCAGCGGGGTTTTCCTGCCCACGCTGCTGGTGCTGATGGGCATTACCTATGTGTTGTTCCTGCTGGTGCACGGGCTGCTGACGCGTCTGCACTTTTACCGTCTGGTCTGGCACCGGGCATTGTTCAACGTGGCTCTCTACGCCTTGCTGCTTGGCGCCGTGGACTCACTCAGTCGATACCTGATGACATGAAAAAACCTTTTTTGACCCTCGGTCGCGTGGTCCTGACCTTGCTGATCGTGACCTTCGCCGTTGTCGTCGTCTGGCGCATGGTGATGTATTACATGTTCGCCCCGTGGACCCGCGACGGGCACATCCGCGCCGACATCGTACAGATTGCGCCGGACGTCTCCGGGCTGATCCAGCAAGTGCAAGTGCGCGATAACCAACTGGTAAAACGCGGGCAGGTGCTGTTCACCATCGATCAGGACCGTTTCAAGCTGGCCTTGCGTCAGGCCAAGGCCGCCGTCGCCGATCGTCAGGAAACCCTGGCCCAGGCGCAACGGGAAAACAAACGTAATCGCGGCCTCGGCAATCTGGTGCCGGGCGAACAACTGGAAGAAAGCCAGTCGCGTGTGGCCCGCGCCGAAGTGGCGTTGATGGAAGCACAAGTGGCGGTGGACAGCGCCCAGCTCAACCTCGATCGCTCGACCATCCGCAGCCCGGTTGATGGCTACGTCAATGACCGTGCGCCGCGCTCGCAGGAATTCGTTACGGCCGGGCGGCCGGTGCTATCCGTGGTCGACAGCAATTCCTTCCACATCGACGGCTATTTCGAAGAGACCAAGCTGGACGGCATCCATGTCGGCCAAAGCGTCGATATCCGCGTGATCGGCGACCGGGCGCGGCTGCGCGGACATGTGGAAAGCATCGTCGCCGGCATCGAAGACCGCGACCGCAGCAGCGGCAGCAACCTGTTGCCCAACGTCAATCCGGCCTTCAGCTGGGTACGCCTGGCGCAGCGGATTCCGGTGCGAATCGCCTTCGACGAGGTGCCCGCCGACTTCCGCATGATTGCCGGGCGCACGGCCACGGTGTCGATCATCGACGAGCAGAGCGGGGAGTCCGCGCAATGAGCAAGGCCTCGGGTTTGGCGATTGCCGGATTGGCTCTTCTGCTGTCGGCCTGTCAGGTGGTGGGGCCGGATTACCAAGTGCCGGACGACGCTGCCATTCATCGCGAAGA
Source organism: Pseudomonas sp. Ant30-3 (assembly GCF_000690905.1). GTDB lineage: Bacteria > Pseudomonadota > Gammaproteobacteria > Pseudomonadales > Pseudomonadaceae > Aquipseudomonas. The sequence goes on from NZ_JMCL01000111.1 coordinate 17,558, forward strand.
TTTACAGGGCAAGCTGGCGGTGGACGGCGACACTGTTGTGTCTGCCCCGGTGCCCGGCGACTGGTGGCGGCTTTACCAGGACCCGCGACTGGATCAACTGGTGCAGCAGGCCATGGCGTCCAACACTGATCTGCGGGTGGCGGCGGCCAACCTTTCCCGCGCCCGTGCCCAGGTCGACGAGGCGCAGGCGGCCGGTGGCTGGAGTGGCGGCGTGAAGATCGGCGCGCAGCGCTTGCAGGAATCCGGCGAAGCGTTTCTGCTGGCGGACAAAGTGCCGGTGGCCAACGTCGGCGACGTCGGCATTACCACCTCCTATCAGTTCGACCTGTTCGGCACATTGCAGCGCGGCATCGAGGCGGCCAAGGCCAATGCCGATGCCACACAAGCGGCGGCCGACACTGCGCGCATTACTCTGGTCGCGGACGTTGTGCGGGCGTACACCCAAGTTTGCGCGGCCAACGAGGAAGAGGAAATTGCCCAGCATTCCCTCGACCTGCAAGCCCAAAGCACCACACTGACCCAACGCCTGCGTGACGCCGGGCGAGGTGATGAAACCCAAGTGACGCGCTCGCAAACCCAATTCAAATCCCTGCGTGCCGACATGCCGCGCTATGAAGCGGCGCGTCAGGCAGGGCTGTTCCGCTTGTCGATGCTGCTGGCCAAGCCGCTCGACCAACTGCCTGCCGGCACTGGCGAATGCGCCGAGCTGCCGAAGATCACTCAGCTGTTGCCGGTGGGCGATGGGGCAACCCTGCTCAAACGACGTCCCGATGTGCGCCAGGCCGAACGCCGGCTGGCCGCTGCGACAGCCGGCATTGGCATTGCCACTGGCGAGTTGTACCCGGATATCAGCATTGGCGCGAGCGTCGGCACCGTTGGTCTGCTGGAAAACCTCGGCAAGCCGGCGGCCAATCGTTGGGGCTTTGGCCCACTGCTGACCTGGACCGTACCGTCGAACGGCTCCCGTGCACGAATTCGCGAGGCCGAAGCCATGAGCCAGGGCGCGCTGGCGCATTTTGACGGCGTGGTGCTCAACGCGATTCGCGAAACCCAAACCGGTCTCGCGCAGTATTCCGCGCTGCTGCAGCGCCGCGATGCGTTGGCCGATGCCGAACAGTCGGCACAACTGGCGGCCGACCAGACGCATCGCTTCTTTACCGCCGGTCGCGCTTCATTCCTCGCGGACCTGCAAGCCACTCGCACTTACACCGACGTACGGGCGCAGCTGGCGGCGGCCAACACCCAAGTGGCGATGAGTCAGATCGATCTGTTTCTGGCCTTGGGCGGCGGTTGGGAAAGCGGACGAACGCAAGCTTCAAACCCCGGCAAACCCTGAGCCCATTGCTATGCTTTGACGTGATGGGATCGCGAGCCGATTTCATCGGTCAAGGCTTGTGTTGGTCATGGGGATACAATAATGAGAAACCCTTATGCTCCCGGCTTCTGGTGCGCAATCGTGGCACTGGTGTTGCTCTCGGCCACTTATTTCTACGGCATCATGCTGGCGCATCAGATTGACACGGCGCTGATTTTCCTCGACAGCGCCGCCGCCCTGATCGCGGTGATGGCAATCGTCGTGGTGGCGTGGTCTTCGGTCCAGAGTAAGCGCATCCAGAAAAGACAGTGCGAACGCGGTAAGACGCGGGTGTTGATCTGGGACACCAAAGTCGCTTTGCGTCGCGTCGAAACGGTATTTGATCGTTATTTCTGGGGCAGTTACTGGCAACCGGGGCGTACTTTCCAGGAAGTCATGGGCGAGCTCACCGGCACGCCTCTGGAAAAAAGCCTCGAAACCCTCAAGAAGCAATGTCTGGAACTGGACAAGCAAATCGCCGACGAAGACTGGCACTGGCTCAACAACGCCCGTGAACTCTCCGCTGTCGCTACCGCCATGGCGCGGGAACGCTATCAGCTGGACTTCTGCGACCCCCGCGCAGAAGTGACGGGCGGGGCGGTGATCAACCGTGACTTTGAGGTGCTGGTGTACACGTGGACCGCGCGGCTGAAGAGCTTTGATCATCAGCTGGATGAGATCGAGGTTCAGTATTCCTGATTGTTATCCGTCGCTACGGCCTGTAGGAGCAAGCTTGCTCGCGATGGCGGCTGCCGCTTCAAAACCTCTCCATCTGTCAGACCGCTATCGCGAGCAAGCTTTGCTCCTACACGCGATCGCAATGCCCTTTGCGCCGAAACTCTCGCTCGATGCCCGCAGTCCATAGACACTCTTTAACCTTTAAACATTGGGTCGTGCGAGGCGGCTGATGCTAATCTCCACCGCACTTTCAGCGCAGTCGTGTCCAAACCCGTCACGGGTTCAGGGAAGACGGCCACATTTCAACTACGGACATTGATCGGGTCATTATGAATAAATCAGCAGGCGTGCTTCTTGGGATTGTTGTGGCCATCGGTGCAATCAGCGCGGGCGGTGCCTGGTACACCGGCACCAAAATCGAAGGCGTCTTGAACACCTCGATCGCCGACGCCAACAAAGAACTGCAAGCCGCGCTGGTCGGTTCCAACGGCACTGCTTCGCTGGAACTGGTATCGCTCGAGCGCCACGTGTTCAGCAGCACCGCGCATTATCGCCTCAAGGGCGAAGGTGAAATGTTCGGTGAAGTGCCGGTCGAGTTGCTGTTGGTCGATAACATCGAGCACGGTCCGTTGCCGTTCTCGCGCCTGGTGTCGCTGAAGTGGCTACCGGTCATGGCCACCAGTCACTACGAACTGGAAAGAACGCCGCTCACCGAAAAATGGTTCGCCGCCGCCAAAGACAAATCGCCGCTGACCGGCGTGGTCAACATCGGCTACGACCGCTCCACCAACGGCACGCTGCAGTTGCAGCCGCTGGACATGGCACTCGACGCCAAGTCCAACCTGAAATTCTCCGGCCTGAACATGGACGTTGCTGCCAACGCCCAGGCGCAGAAAGTCAAAGCTGATGGCTACATGGACAACCTTGTACTGACCAGCGTCGCTGAAGACCAGACGCCAGTGAAGGTCGAGCTCAACGGCCTTACCGTTGCCAGCAACCTGGTGAAAAGTACGTACGGCTATTACACCGGCGAAAACACCATCGAGCTGACCGACAGCAAAACCACGTTCGGCGCCAAGCAATCGGTGTTGGGCGTGAAAAAGTTTGAAATGAAGAACCAGACCGAAGAGACAGGCACCAGCGCGTCCGGGCGGGCCGATTACAAGGTCGGTGAAGTGTCGCTGAACGGCAAGACTGTCGGTTCGGCACAAATGGCCATGAGCCTGAAGAACCTCGACATTCCGGCGAGCATGTCGCTGATGCAGATTTACCAGACCAAATTGCAGCCCTACGAAAAAGCGGCTGCCGAGGCTGCTGCTGCGGGTCAGCCGGCGCCTGAACTGGTTCTGACCCCGGCCGAAGAGGCTCAGGTCAAAACCGGCCTGGAGAAGCTGTTGGCCGCCGGTCCTCAAGTGGCCCTGGAGAATCTGTCGTTCAAAACCACCAACGGTGAGAGCCGCGCCAATCTGGTGCTCGACCTGACCAAGCCGCAATCCATGGACCTGCCGCCAGATCAGTTGATCAAACAGCTGATTGCGCTGCTGGATCTCAATCTGCAAGTGTCCAAGCCAATGCTGGTTGATCTGCTGAGCGTGCAAAGCCAGCTCGACGGTCAGACCGACGCCAAACTTGTCGCCGATCAAGCAACCGCCACGGCGGACATGTTCGGTGCCATGGCGGTGGGTTCGCAGTTTGCCAAGGCTGAAGGCACCAACATCGTGACCAAGCTGCATTACGCCAACAATCAAGTGGAATTCAACGGCCAGAAAATGACCGTCGAAGAGTTTGTCGGCTTCATCATGAGTAAGGTGGGCGATGTCAGCGTTACCCAATAACGCCTAGACGTCCCGAATCAGCCGCCATGCCTCGTCCACGGGCAGCGGCTGTTTCATCCGCTGCGCAAGCATCGCCATCGCCCGCTCTTCTTCGCAGGCGATGGCGGCGACCACCAGCCCTTTCTCTGCGAATAAACCGATAAAGGGCGGATGGTACGGATCGCCCTTGAACTCGACCTCATCCCACCTTTCGGCATGGCCGAGGTAGTCGTAGTTTTTGCCGAAGTGCCACGTCCAAAAGAACGGTACATCCAGGTAATGCTCATCGCCACCCAGCATGTTGGCTGCAGCGATGCGCGCGTGTTGCTGCGCGAGTCGCCAATGTTCGATTCGGGTGGGCTGACCGTTGAACGGGAAAGTCACAATGTCGCCGGCGGCCCAGAGCCCATCGGTCACGCGCATGCCACCGTCAACTGTCAGTGAGTGATCGTCTTCCATCGGCAATCCAGTAAACGCGTCGGTGGCCGGACTCACGCCAATACCGACCAGCACCAGATCGGCCGGCAAACGCTGACCGTTTTCCAGCAGCACTGCTTCGACTTTCTGCACACCTTCAACCTGCACCGCCTCGCTGTCGCTGCGAAATACCACGCCGTGGGCGACATGACGGGCGAGAATCGCCTTGCCGACCGTTTCGCCAAACTGCTTGGCAAACGGCACCGCGTGTTTCGCCAGAACCGTCACGTCCAGACCGTGTTCGCGCAAAGCGCCGGCAGATTCCATGGCGATAAAGCTGTCGCCGATGATCACTACGCGTTGGCCGGGTTTGGCGGCTTCGAGGATTTGCTGCGCCTGATCTTTTGAACGCAGCAAGAACACTAGCGGCAAATCGGCGCCGGGCAGCTTCAATGGATTTGGCGTGCCACCGGTAGCGAGGACGGCCGCGTCATACGTAAGATTTTGGCCGTCTTTCAAGTGGACGGTGCGAGTCGCCGCGTCGATTTTTGCAACTTCACCGTTGATACGGTCGATGCGTTGCTGACGATAGAAGTCTTCATCACGCAACGGCGGCACCTCGTCGGGAGGCATCTCGCCGGCGAGCACAAATTTGCTCAGCACCGTGCGGTCGTAACCGGCCTCGGGCTCGCGATCGACCAGCTGAATCCGGCCGCCAAACCCTTTTTCGCGTAGCGCGGCAGCGCATGCCGTGCCTGCGGCGCCCGCTCCTACGATCACAAAGGTCCGGTCATCATCGGCCGGCGGAGTGTGAGCATTGGGCAGTGGATATTCGTCGACCCAAATCTCATCGTCGCGCAGCTCTAGCGGGTAACGCTTGAGGCTGTCCAGCGACGGCGGCTCACACAAGGCACCATCCTCGATCCGGAACGCGGCTTTGTGCCAGGGGCAAACCAGCCGACCGTGACACAACGCACCTTCGGCCAGCGGCGCTCCAGCGTGCGGGCACTGCCCCTGGTAAGCGCGCAGTTGATCACCGACCCGCAGCAGGACGATTTTAGTTTCGCCGATGCTGACTTCCAGGCCACGGTTTTCGGGCACATCGGCGTAACGTGCGATGCGGTGCAGGGCCATGATTGCTCTCCAGTCAGGCGTTTAACTTGAGAGTTGAATGCCCTGCGCGAGGTTCAGCCAATTGCCACTGCCACCGTACGAACGGTCCGGCTATAGTTTGCACGCCGACCACGGCCTCACCCGCACAAGGTGCTCCGGTATGACCCGACCCCTCTTTTTGAACCCTTGGCTGGCGGCGGTTGCCGTCGTTTTTTGCGTGCAATTTCCAGCACAGGCCCAGGAACGCTTCACGCTCAGCATGCCCGGCGTCTCCGACAACCGCCTGTTCACCGCGGTCGCGGCCAGTGATGCAAATGGCTGCGGCGGCAAGAATCAGTCCCCGGCGCTGGCCTGGAACGCAGGCCCGCCAGGCACGCAGAGCTACGCGATCGTCATGCACGACCCGGATGGTCAGAAAGGCCTCGGCGTCGATCACTGGATTCATTACGGCATCCCGCCAACGACCCACCAGATTCCGGCCGGTGTCGGTGCAAAATCCGCCTTCGAGGGCGCTGCGGGTGTCAACAGCAAACGCAGCACGGGCTACATCGGTCCATGCCCGCCGGTGGGTGATAGCTCTCACCATTACATCATTCAGCTTTACGCCCTGGACCTTGCGCCGCAGGCATTGCCGGCCGATTTGACCCGCGCGCAACTGATGGAAAAAATCAAAGGGCATGTGCTGAGAAACAGCAGTGTGGTGCGCCGGTATCACCGTTGAATGGTGAATAAACCCGCGCGCCGCCATTTGGCATCAGCCCCCGAAGCGCGCACTATCGGGCTTATAGCTGATGCGTTGGAGGATGCCGTGGCAAAAAAAATCGATCGCATCGCCCAAATGCTCAACTGCCCGGAAAAGGGTCAGGACTTGCGGCGAGCTATTACTGAGAGTCGCAAGGAGTTTCTGCTGGCGAAGCAGGCGGAAGAAGCACTTGAGGACGACGTTCTTGACGAGGAAGAAGTCGAGGACGACGCGGATGATTACGATGAGTTTGATTGGACGACTGAGTGAAAGATGGCCTCAGCGGCAAACGCCAGCCTGTCGGGTGAGCGCTACGCCTTGTAGGAGCAAGCTTGCTCGCGATGGACGTTAACGATCACGCGTTCTTTCTGAATAAACGCATCGCCCTTTAGTCTCGATTCGAAACGCCGCCAGGAGCAAGCTGCCGAAACGGTGCTCGCAAAGCTTCACGCGCTCGTTGATGGCATTGAAGCGAGCAACGCATCACTTGGCTATTCTTTCAGATTGCGGATCTCGACCAATCAGGATCCGCAATTTGAAGGATGGGTTGCCGCTATTCGGTGGCTTGTTCCTTCCGCGACGCTGGCCCTCGCGTCAGTACTTTCACCACATCATCAACCAACGCCTTACTCAACGCCGTCAAATAATGCGCAGCCCACGCATGACGATCACTTTCCCTGTCGTAGGCAGCGTCTTGGGACAGTTCTTTGGCGAGGAACAGAAAATCGGAAGCCATGGATAACGCGTCGCCAAGAGGCACACCGCGAGTGACGTGAAACACCGCCTGATCCGAGCAATAGAGGGCGGGTGTTAAACCAATGGTTTTGAGCTGTGAAGGATCGGTCATTTGCCACCTCCGTTGAGGGAGGTGCGGTGGGACTGCGATTTGGAATCGCGTTGGAGAATGATGCGAATTTTGTACGGATTTATAGTGCGCATGGTCTAGCTCCTTGACATGGAACTGCCACTTTTTCGTTACCAAGCGAAAGGGTGGCAGCTGTGCGCAGGTTGGTAAACCGGGAGTCAAGGAAACCGGCACGCCCGAAGACGTCCCACGCACAGCCGCCATAACGCAAAATTGCGGGCATAAAAAACACCTGCAAATCTGTTAGGGGCGCTGTTGCGCTTAACTCTCGGGTTACCAAGCCCGGTCGCTGAATTGGCAGCGACGGCGGAAGGGTATCGTGCGGGATGGTGTCCTGCAACCGTGGACGCCGGGTGAATAGCAACGGCAATTGTCAGAGCGCAGATGAACACTGAATACAGAAGAACCGCCCAGCCATGACATCAAGCGGAACAGGACAGCTGAAAGATGTAATCAGGATTACTGAAAGTTCTTCCGATCATGCTTTCAAGGCGACTCACCTGCTCTGGTGAAAGGTCGTATTCGTAGATGGAGTCTTCGATCTCTGTCCAGGCCATCAGCTCCGTCAGTTCACCGAGGTGGTCGGCAGGGATATCAATGGTAAAGACCAGTTGCTCGGTTTTCTTATCGAACGCAAGAATTTCATGTCGCATTTGCGGTTTCTCTAAAATTTTTGAACTGGCCAGTTAAGGGGGCCTGTTAAGGGGGAGAACTGACGCCGAGCAGGGGTCAACGCGCATTTGGTCCGCTCCCGCCAACCTTTGCTATGGACGTACCCCCATAAATAACTCAAGTTCTTTCGGTAATGACTGGTGGATCGCGATTTCCAGTTGTTGGACCTGCTCGTTGGTCAATGGAAGCTCGCCATTTGCCTCGGCCACTAAGCTTTCCCAGCCCAATACGTCCATGACGGCTTGCTCAAATTCAGAGCTTACGTCCCATCGAATTGTCTCCGTCGTCGCCTGCGAACAACCCCGTAAACTCTAAAAACATTTCCCTCTCCCATATCATTTTGCCGTGGTCCGCCCTGACTCAGCAGCTTTGGCATATTCCCCTATGTCGGACAGGGCCGATGACTCAGTATCCGCGGTTGCTTTCTTCTCCGCGGTATCATAATTTCATACCATGAACAATAAACAGCTCAGCACTTCTGAAAGCAGTATTCTCACGGCCGACCCCTTCCGGGCTGGAGTGGGCACGTATTGAGTCTCTATTCGGTGCCGCTGGCGCCAAGACCGTTGAAGGCAATGGGTCGCGTGTGCGCTTTGAGCTGAACGGTGTGATCGCCACCTTCCACCGGCCACACCCGGACAAAGAAGCAAAGCCCTATCAGGTTCGTGATCCTCGGGCTTTCCTTGAACAAGCAGGAGTCACCCCATGAGCGTAATGAACTACAAAGGCTATGCCGCCCGCATCGAATACAGTGAGGAAGACGGCCTGTTTGTCGGCCACATTGCTGGTATCAGAGACATCGTCGGGTTTCATGGCGAGTCGGTGCAAGAGCTTCGAGCTGCGTTTGAAGAGGCCGTCACTGATTATCTGGAGACTTGCGCCAAGCTCGGCCGCACGCCGCAAAAACCCTATTCTGGCCACCTCAGTCTGCGTTTAGCGCCAGCACTCCATGCAACTGTCGCTGTTAAAGCACAGCTCGCTCACAAGAGTATCAATCAGTGGGTAGCGGACGTGCTTGATCGTGAGGTGCATGCCTGAGCACTGCCGTCGCAACATCCTGATGAGAAGCCAGAAAGTGCAAACCTTATTCAGGACGAGACAACACCCACAAAAAAGCCCCAGACCTTTCAGTCTGAGGCTTTCTCGTTTCCACAATTATGGTGCACCAGGCGGGATTCGAACCCACGACCACTGCCTTCGGAGGGCAGTACTCTATCCAGCTGAGCTACTGGTGCAAGCGGGCGCCATGATACTCATATGCACTGCGGGCGTCCATGCTGCTGAATCGACAGCGCTTTCTCAAAGCGTAACCTGTCTTTGCTACGCTGATCTGAAAATTTGGGCAAATGCGCCGTTTTCGTTCTTTTTTTCGAACAGGCTATTGTCCTTTACCCCCTTTGATCCTAGGATTCGTTTGAGATTTCAAACGCTCTTGTCTGGGTGCTGAACCGCACGAGTCCAATCCGTGCGCTATTTATGTGCTTCAGCCCGGTGAATGATTTCCCTGACGGCAGCCTAAAAGGCGCCTTTCTACAATCATAATTTGCTCCGCGCGTGCCGCGGTGCTGTTAAGGAAAGCCGACATGCAGCTTAAAGACACCCAGTTGTTCCGCCAGCAAGCCTTCATCGATGGCGCTTGGGTTGATGCGGACAACGGTCAGACGATCAAGGTCAACAACCCGGCAACGGGCGAAATTCTGGGCACTGTGCCGAAAATGGGCGCTGCCGAAACCCGCCGTGCGATCGAAGCCGCTGACAAAGCGCTGCCGGCCTGGCGTGCACTGACCGCCAAGGACCGCGCGAACAAGCTGCGTCGCTGGTTCGAGCTGATCATCGAAAACCAGGACGACCTCGCGCGCCTGATGACGTTGGAGCAAGGCAAGCCATTGGCCGAAGCCAAAGGCGAAATCGTTTACGCCGCGTCCTTTATCGAGTGGTTTGCCGAAGAGGCCAAGCGCGTCTACGGCGACGTGATTCCAGGTCACCAGCCAGACAAGCGCCTGATCGTGATCAAGCAGCCAATCGGCGTGACCGCAGCGATCACCCCGTGGAACTTCCCGGCCGCGATGATCACCCGTAAAGCCGGTCCAGCCTTGGCCGCCGGCTGCACCATGGTGCTCAAGCCTGCTTCGCAAACCCCGTTCTCCGCCTTCGCGCTGGCTGAACTGGCCCAGCGTGCAGGTATTCCAAACGGCGTGTTCAGTGTTGTATCTGGCAGTGCCGGCGACATCGGCAGCGAGCTGACCAGCAACCCGATCGTGCGTAAATTGTCCTTCACCGGCTCGACCGAAATCGGTCGTCAGCTGATGGCTGAATGCGCCAAGGACATCAAGAAAGTCTCGCTGGAACTGGGCGGTAACGCGCCATTCATCGTGTTCGACGACGCGGACCTGGATAAGGCCGTTGAAGGCGCGATCATTTCCAAATACCGCAACAACGGCCAGACCTGCGTTTGCGCCAACCGTCTGTACATTCAGGATTCGGTCTACGATGCTTTCGCCGAGAAGCTGAAAGTGGCAGTGGCCAAGCTCAAGATCGGCAATGGTCTGGAAGACGGCACCACCACTGGCCCGCTGATCGACGAGAAAGCTGTGGCCAAGGTCAAAGAACACATCGCCGACGCGGTTTCCAAAGGCGCCACTGTGCTGTCCGGCGGCAAATCCATCGAAGGCAACTTCTTCGAGCCGACCATCCTGACCAACGTGCCGAACAACGCCGCCGTGGCCAAGGAAGAAACTTTCGGCCCATTGGCGCCGCTGTTCCGCTTCAAAGACGAAGCCGAAGTGATCGCGATGTCGAACGACACCGAGTTCGGTCTGGCTTCGTACTTCTATGCACGTGATCTGGGCCGTGTGTTCCGCGTGGCGGAAGCCCTGGAATACGGTATGGTCGGCGTCAACACCGGGTTGATCTCCAACGAAGTCGCGCCGTTCGGCGGCATCAAGGCGTCGGGCCTGGGCCGTGAAGGTTCCAAGTACGGCATCGAAGACTATCTGGAAATCAAATACCTCTGCCTGGGCATCTAATCAGCTCGGCAAGGCATGGCTTTAAGCGGAAAGGGCACGAGAGCGCTGACCCTTACTGCGTTTCAACCGCAATTTCTCTGTGGCCGAGAACGCTGCAGCAGTCGATCATCGTATGCTGCTGCAGTGGCTTCCGCGCCGCATTTCCTTGAATCACGCCGCCCGATGAGCGGCGAATGAGGACTTTATGAGCAAGACTAACGCCTCCCTGATGAAACGCCGTGAAGCCGCTGTACCGCGCGGTGTTGGCCAGATTCATCCGATCTTCGCCGAGTCGGCAAAGAACGCTACCGTGACCGACGTTGAAGGTCGCGAGTTCATCGACTTCGCCGGCGGTATCGCCGTGCTTAACACCGGTCACCTGCACCCGAAAATCATCGCCGCCGTGACCGAGCAACTGAACAAGTTGACTCACACCTGCTTCCAGGTGCTGGCGTACGAACCGTACGTAGAGCTGTGCGAAAAAATCAACGCCAAGGTACCCGGCGATTTCGCCAAGAAAACCTTGCTGGTTACCACCGGTTCCGAGGCCGTTGAAAACGCCGTGAAGATCGCCCGTGCCGCTACTGGCCGCGCCGGTGTGATCGCATTCACCGGCGCTTACCACGGTCGCACCATGATGACCCTGGGCCTGACCGGTAAAGTCGTGCCTTACTCGGCCGGCATGGGCCTGATGCCAGGCGGCGTGTTCCGCGCGCTTTACCCGAACGAACTGCACGGTGTGAGCGTCGACGATTCGATCGCCAGCATCGAACGCATTTTCAAGAACGATGCCGAGCCGCGTGACATCGCTGCGATCATCATCGAGCCGGTGCAGGGCGAAGGCGGTTTCTACGTCGCGCCTAAAGAGTTCATGAAGCGTCTGCGTGCACTGTGCGACCAGCATGGCATCTTGCTGATCGCTGACGAAGTGCAAACCGGCGCTGGCCGTACCGGCACTTTCTTCGCGATGGAACAGATGGGCGTTAGCGCCGACCTGACCACCTTCGCCAAGTCCATCGCTGGCGGCTTCCCGTTGGCCGGTGTGTGTGGCAAGGCTGAATACATGGACGCCATTGCTCCAGGCGGCCTCGGCGGCACTTACGCCGGTAGCCCGATTGCTTGCGCCGCAGCCCTGGCCGTGATGGAAGTGTTCGAAGAAGAACACCTGCTGGACCGCTGCAAGGCAGTCGGCGAGCGTCTGGTCACTGGCCTGAAAGCCATCCAGTCGAAGTACCCGGTGATCGGCGAAGTGCGTGCCCTGGGCGCGATGATCGCGGTCGAGCTGTTCGTCGACGGCGACAGCCACAAGCCGAACGCTGCTGCCGTTGCATCTGTTGTGGCCAAGGCGCGCGACAAGGGCCTGATCCTGCTGTCCTGCGGCACTTACGGCAACGTTCTGCGCGTCCTGGTACCGCTGACTTCCCCGGACGAGCAGTTGGACAAAGGTCTGGCGATCATCGAAGAGTGCTTCTCCGAGCTGTGATTCTTCAGTTCGGTGAATGTGTGAGCTGATCTACAAAAAAACCCGCTTCGGCGGGTTTTTTTGTATCCCGGAAATACTCGTGCTGTCTTGCATGGCCAGCATTGGCTAAGGTGCAGACATTGAGAGGGAGCTTGCTGCATGACTGCCGTTGTTTTGCCTGCTTTACCCCGGGTATTGATTGCCGAGGCTGATCCCTGGTCGCGCGACCTGCTCAAACAAGTGCTGCTCAACGTGCGCTGTGACGCGCGCCTGGACGTGTGCGCCGATGGCCACGAAGCGCTGGCGCGGTTGGCGCAAAATTCGTATGACCTGGTCATCGTTGATTGGGAATTGCCCGGCGTGGATGGCTTGAGTGTTCTGCGCAGCGTTCGTCAGCGCAAACACAGTCCGCCATTGCCCTTCATCCTGATGAGCAGTCGTAACGACAGCGCCAGCGTGCGCGAAGCCTTGCCCTTGGCACCCACGGCATATCTGACCAAACCATTGAACATGGAGGGCCTGACGCAGCGTTTGCAAGGCTTGCTGCTCAATGCGGGGGAGGAGGTTTTCTGTGCGGTGCCAGCGCTGGCTGCGGGCATGACCTTGTCGGTTTACCTGGAGCGTCGACGTGAAATCACCGACGGTGCGCCGCTGATGATGGACGTGCAACGGGCGATCCAGCGCAGTCTCAATCCTGCTGGCCTCGATTTGACCAAGCTTTACGATGAGACTCGTTCCGATCCGCAGATCACCGCTGTGCTGGTCGCGGCTGCCAACAGTGCTGCGCAGCACCATGGGAAGGCCGTGCAGACATTGTCTCAAGCGTTGCATCGCTTGGGCTCCGGGCAGAGCATGAATCTGATTCTGGGGTTGGCGCTCAAGCGCAGTGCGCGTCTGAGCGATCCTTTCCTGGCGGATTACGCCGAGCGTTACTGGGGTTTGTCGCTGCACACTGCCGAATATGCGCGAAAGTTGGCGCGTTTGCTGGACCTTGATCAGGATCGTTGTTATTGCGCAGGCATGCTGCACCGACTGGGCGATCTGGCCCTGCTGCGTTGTTTACAGGAATGGAAGCAGGCAGGCGGCGAGCTGGATGAGCGGGAGGAGGTCGGCAATGCGCTGGCCGAGTTCGGCGCAGGTTACGGCTCGGAATTACGCACGCGCTGGCGATTGCCGCTGGAGTTGCGTGAGTTGATTGCAGCGGTGTATCAGCTGGGTGGTGGGGTGTATTCGCGCGAGGCTTTAGTGATGAACATGGCCGCACAATTGGCACTGCTGACTGAGCATGAAGGTATCGAGGAGCTGGCCAGGAGCCGCACGGCCCGGTTGCTGAAAATCGGTCTGCCGGAGTTGATGCGGCTGCGCAAAAAGTAAAAAGTTATCGGCTCAGACAGCAACAATCCGGTTCTTTCCCTGACGCTTGGCTTCATACATCGCAGCATCCGCCCGAGCGAACAGCGCTTCTACGTTCTCGTCTTCAGCAGTGAGGCTGGTCAGACCCTGGCTGACGGTGATGCCGAATGGCTCGCCGTCATGGCTGAAGCTCAACCGCTGAATTTCCTTTTGCAGGCGTTCGGCCACTTGCAGCGCCATATCGGGCGCGCAGCCTGGGAAAACCGCCGCAAACTCCTCACCCCCAATGCGCCCGAACACATCGCCACGGCGCAACGTTTCGCGACCCGTTTCCGCAATCCGCTGTAGCACGTTGTCGCCCTCTGGATGGCCGTAGGTATCGTTGATCTTCTTGAAATCATCAATGTCCAGCAACAAAAAGGCGAGGGGCGTGCCGTGCTGGCGTGCGTGGTCGAATTCGCGATGCGCGCAGTCGAAAAAATGCCGGCGATTGCTGCTTTGGGTCAGCACATCGGTGGTTGCCAAGCGATGCAACTCGGATTCCATGTGCTTCTTTTCGGTAATGTCTTCGGCAATGCCGACAATGATCAACGGTTTGCCTGGTTCGGCCTGACGGTTGATAAAGCACTTGTCGCTGAGCCAGCGAATTTGTCCGTTGGCATCGATGATTCGGTACTCGCGGTCCTCGACGGCACCTTTGTCCAGCACTTCGGCCAGACTGCGCTCGGCGTAGTCCAGATCATCAGGGTGAATACTGTCGCGCCACTGGTTGTAGTCCGACAGCAACTGACCTACGGAATGACCAAAAATACGCTCATAGGCGGGGCTGACGTAGATCATTTGACGGGTTTCCCAGTTGAACGCCCAAAGCACCGCGTTGACGCTTACCAGCAGGGAGCTGAAAAGCTGTTCGCGTTCACTCAGGCGAGCCACTTCACCCTGGGCGTGCATCAACGCCATCAAGGTTTGTGCGGCTTCAGGCCACTGGGGTAAAGATGAGTCTTGCGGGTTCTTGTTGACCATCGACACAAATCTCAAAGGATGTGCCGCTCATTCGACAGCGGCTACAGCAAAGCCCGCCGTGGTGGCGAAGTGTCTTTGAGATAGGCGATTTGTAACGAAGTTCCTGAACGGGGCGCCCCTGTGCGGGGCGCACCGATCAACGGCGTCAGACTGCAGCCGGCCGCAGCGAGTAGGTTTTCAATTGGTCGGCGAAGTCGCGCAGGGATTGAATACCGCTGGCTTCAGCTTCCTGGATCCAGTCTTTGATCGCGGCGAGCATGTCGTGACCGTTGGTGCTGGTCTTGAGCCAGATCTGTTGCAAGGCCAGGCGCTTTTCGTAAATGACCTTCAGCGCGTGACTGTGCTCCAGCATGGTCTGGATGCGCAGATGGTGCTTGTCATCCAGCAGGCTGGTTTCGCGCGAGAGCAGACGTTTGGCTCGGTGAAACTGGTGGCGGACCGAGTGATCGACCTTCTCCAGTTCCTGTTTGACCAGCGGCGCGATAACCAGCTTGCGGTACTGAGCCATGATCTGGAAACGGTTGTTGAGGATGGCCATGGCGGTGTCCATGTCCAGGCTGCCCTTGCCCTCAACACGGTGGGCAATCGGTGCAACCCGCTGAACCTTGGCGAGCCCCAAAAAGCTGAAGACCTGGATCCACGCCCAACCGAGGTCGAACTCCCATTTTTTCACCGACAGTTTTGCCGAATTCGGGTAGGTGTGATGGTTGTTATGCAGTTCTTCGCCGCCGATCAGGATGCCCCACGGCACCAGATTGGTTGCTGCATCGCGGCATTCGAAATTTCGATAGCCAATGGCATGGCCCAGGCCATTGACCACGCCGGCGGCCCAGACCGGGATCCACATCATCTGAATGGCCCAGATGGTAATACCGATGGTGCCGAACAGCAGCAGATCGATAACGCCCATGATCGCAATGCCGAGTAACGGAAAGCGGCTGTAGAGGCTGCGCTCGATCCAGTCTTCCGGGCAGTTCTTGCCATAGATACGCAGGGTCTCCGGGTTCTCTGCCTCGGAGCGATACAGCTCGGCTCCTTTGCGCAGCACCGTGGACAAACCTTTGATCACCGGGCTGTGCGGGTCATCAACGGTTTCGCATTTGGCGTGATGCTTGCGGTGGATGGCGGTCCACTCGCGGGTATTCTGCGCCGTGGTCAACCACAGCCAGAAGCGGAAAAAATGTTTCAGGCCGGCATGCAGCTCAAGCGAGCGATGGGCTGAATAGCGATGCAGATAAACCGTGACGCCGATAATCGTGACGTGGGTCATGAGCAAGGTGACTGCCACCAGTGACCAAGGCGACAAGCCGAGAAAACCTTCGTACCACATAGGCTATTGGGCCCTCAAAAAGTGTAGAACAGCCGTTGCATTATCACTGAGCCAACAGATAAAACCAGTCACCCTTTCAGATAAGAGTGGCTGAATGTTTCTTTACTCTATAATTCCGTCTTTTTTGTAGGGACATGGACTGCCGTATGTCTGCCTCTAATCGCGATGCCTTGCGAGCCGCGTTGCTGTATTTGTTGATTTCGCTCATTTGGCTGCAATTGAGCGGCCATTTATTGAACAGTTTCTTCGATAGCTCCCTCGAGCTGTTGCGATGGCAACTGATCAACGGTTATGCCTGGGCGGTGCTCACTGCCGGGCTGATCTTTCTGACTCGAGCGCGTTTGTTTCGTTTCCTGGAAGTCGATGCGCGATTGCTGGACCGGGCTGATGACCGCGAGCGTTTGCGCCAGGCCGCCGCCGTATTCGATTGCACCCGTGAAGGGGTGCTGGTGACTGATAAAAACGGCGTGATTGTCCACGTCAACCGGGCGTTCATCCAGATCACCGGCTACCAGAGTCCGGAAGTCCTCGGCCAGAAACCCAGCGTGTTCAAATCAGGGCATCACCCTTTAGCGTTCTATCAGGCGATGTTCACGAAACTGGACAATGCCGGCGAATGGAGCGGGGAAATCTGGAATCGCCGTAAATGCGGCGAGATTTACCCGCAATGGCAGACCATTCGCGTGATTCATGACGACCAAGGGCACGTCAGTCATTACGTTGCCGTTTTTTCCGACATCAGCGCGATCAAGGATTCCGAGTACGAGCTCAAGCACCTGGCCCATCACGACCCACTGACTGATCTGCCCAATCGTCTATTGTTCACCGACCGCGCCGAGCAGGCACTGGCCTCGGCGCAGGTCCACAAGCGCAGCTGCGCGCTGCTGCTGGTCGATCTCGACCACTTCAAAATGATTAACGACAGCCTCGGCCACACCATTGGCGACCAGCTGCTCAAAGCGGTTGCCGAGCGCCTGTCCACGCTGTTCGACCCCGGCGTAACCCTCGCGCGCCTGAGTGGCGACGAGTTTGCCGTACTCGCCGAGAGTTGCCCGCAACTGGGGCATGCGCCAGCGTTGGCGCAACGCATTCTCGACGCCCTCAAGAAGTCGTTTGAAATTGAGGGGCATGCTCTGTTCATTAATGCCAGCATCGGCATCAGTCTGTTCCCCGGCGACGCGTTGAATGCCGAACAGCTGCTGCGCAACGCAGACTCGGCGCTGTTCAAGGCGAAAAGCACAGGGCGCAACGGCTTTGCGCTTTACACCGAGGAGCTGACCGCTCACGCGCAGCAACGGGTGGAGACTGCGTTCGAATTGCGCCGTGCACTCGAGCAGGATGAATTGCGCGTGTATTTCCAGCCAGTTCATGACCTGAAGACTTGCCGTCTGATCGGCGTCGAGACGTTGGTACGCTGGGAGCACCCGCAGCGTGGATTGGTGTCTCCTGCAGAATTCATCCCCATCGCTGAGCGTACCGGATTGATTGCCGAGATTGATGCCTGGGTGATGCGTCAGGCTTGTCAGCAGATGTGTGAGTGGCAGCAGGCCGGCGTGGTGTTGTCGTTTGTCGCGGTGAATGTTTCGTCGCGCCTGTTCGCGCGGCGGGAGCTGTATCAGCAGGTAGCGCAGGTGCTGCAGGAGACCGGGCTGGAGCCCGCGTTCCTGGAGCTGGAAGTTACCGAAAGCGCGGTGATGGATGACCCGGAAGTAGCGCTTGAGCAAATGCATCGATTGCGCGAACTGGGCGTGCGCTTGGCCATCGACGATTTCGGCACCGGTTATTCGTCGCTGCTGCGGCTCAAACGCTTGCCGGTGCAAAAGCTGAAGATCGATCAGGGTTTCGTCGCCGGTTTGCCGTGGGATGAGGATGATGCGGCGATTGTCCGGGTGATCATCGCGTTGGCGCAAAGCATGGGCATGCAAGTGCATGCCGAGGGGATTGAGCAGGTCGAACAGGCGGGTTTCCTGCTCGAGCAGGGTTGTGATTTGGGGCAGGGGTACTGGTTTGGCCGGCCGGTGCCGGCTGAGCAGTTGGATTGGGATCGGCTACTGGTGATTGAGTAAACAAGCGGTTTTTGTGGCGAGGGAGCTTGCTCCCGCTCGGCTGCGCAGCGGACGCAAGATTTTCAGGGCTGCTTTGCACCCCAGCGGGAGCAAGCTCCCTCGCCACAT
>NZ_JMCL01000112.1 GCF_000690905.1 Pseudomonas sp. Ant30-3
TGGCGAGGGAGCTTGCTCCCGTTCGGCTGCGCAGCAGACGCAAATCGGCTGGCTCGGTTCGACTGTTGGATCGCCGAAGCCGGTTCAGGCCTGCTTCGCAGTCCAGCGGGAGCAAGCTCCCTCGCCACAAAAAGCCACCACCACCAGCCGAATCATCTGTATAGAAGTTGTAACTGTGCGAACCGGATCAATAACGCTAGAGTCTGATGGTTTTGACGCAGGTTGGGACCTTACCCCTGCGCAATGTCCAAGGAGTTTTCATGCACAGTTTCCGCCGCAGCGCCGCCCTTCTTGCACTCAGCGCTGGCACCGTCGCCAGCCTCCCGGCCCTGGCCGTCGACGAGCTGCATTACAACCAGATCTCCCTGCGTGCCGAAGTCAGTCAGGAAGTCGCCCGCGACCTGATGATCGTGACGCTCTATACCGAAGAACAAAACACCGACCCGGCCAAGCTCGCTGCCGACGTCAGCACCACTATGAATAAGGCCCTGGCCCAGGCCAAGCAAGTCAAAGACATCACCCTGCGCCAGGGCAGCCGCAACAGCTACCCGATCTACGACACCAAAGGCCAGAAAATCACCGGCTGGCGCGAGCGCTCCGAACTGCGCCTCGAAAGCTCCGACTTCGCCGCCCTGTCGAAACTGACCGGCGAACTGCTGACCGACCTGAAAATGGGCGGCATGGATTTCGCCATCGCCACACCAACCCGCAAAGCCAGCGAAGACACACTGCTTAAAGAAGCCGTCAGCGCCTTCAAGGCCCGCGCGCAACTGGCTACCGATGCACTCGGCGGCAAGAGCTACAAAATCGTCAACCTGAATCTCAACAGCAACGGCTACCCACAACCGTACATGCGTGGGCCGATGATGATGAAAGCGGCCAGCATGGATTCCGCCCCGGTCACCCCTGAAGTTGAAGCCGGCACCAGCCAGGTCAGCATGACGGCGGATGGGTCGATTGAAGTGTTGATGCCTTGATTTCATTACCCGCATGACAGAACGGCGATCACCGAGGTGATCGCCGTTTTTTTTTGCACGGTTGGGATTGAAGAGTGCGCTTTGGCTGGAGATTTCGGAGGGGCGAATGACGCCATCGCGAGCAAGCTTTGCTCCCACAGAGGTTGGGGACATTCGCGGAATCTGGTTAGCTTTGAGGCCGCCATCGCGAGCAAGCTTGCTCCTACAGATCAAATGCATCCCGCGTGCCCCCCCTTCTAACCACTCAAGGCCGAGCGTTAGCTCGCCTGTCGCCCTTGATCTTGGCGTCCCCTCGGAAGGCCGAGTGGAGGTTCTGCGCAGTGGGCAACCCGGCATGGATGCCGGGTTAGGCGCGCACGGCCAAGGATGGCCGATCGCGCCGGGCCCACGGAGCAGGACCGGAGCGAGGGCATGGTCACACCGAAAAAGGGACAAAAACCCTCCCCCCACCCAGGTATAAATAAGTAACACCCCGCGCCATGACAGTGCATAAGCCACCCCGGTTGCCCCTCCCAAGCGCACAGGTTGCACCGAAAAAAACCCGCGCAAACGGTCAAATGCGCCAAAATTTACAGATATGCGACATTAAGGTACGCCCGTGCCACTGTTTAAGGCCCGCAACCGCTCTGGAACTTGCATTGGGTATGGCCCCTGCATAAGTATCCGCAGGCACGACTCACGAGGTCGTCCTCTAATTCCAAAAATGACAACAAATCATGAGGCCACCATGCTTAAACACGCGGTCATTCCGTTTTTAGTCGGCGCAAGCTTGTTAGCCAGCGCACCTTTCGCCCAAGCGGCGACTAACCTGGTGTTCTGCTCCGAAGGGAGCCCGGCCGGTTTCGATCCTGGTCAGTACACCACCGGAACCGACTTCGACGCCTCTGCAGAAACCATGTTCAACCGCCTCACCCAGTTCGAGCGCGGCGGCACCGCCGTGATTCCTGGCCTGGCGACCAAATGGGACATCTCTGACGATGGCCTGACGTACACCTTCCACTTGCGTGAAGGCGTCAAGTTCCACACCACCCCGTACTTCAAGCCCACGCGCGAATTCAATGCCGACGACGTGCTGTTCACCTTTAATCGCATGATTAACAAGGATGATCCGTTCCGCAAAGCGTACCCGACCGAATTCCCGTACTTCACCGATATGGGGATGGACACCAACATCACCAATATCGAGAAAGTCGACGACCACACCGTCAAGTTCACTCTGAAAGATGTCGACGCCGCGTTCATCCAGAACATGGCGATGAGCTTCGCCTCGCTGCAATCCGCCGAGTACGCTGCCCAGCTGCTCAAGGATGGCAAGGCTGCAGACATCAACCAGAAGCCGGTTGGCACGGGTCCGTTCGTGTTCAAGAGCTACCAGAAAGACTCCAACATCCGTTACACCGGCAACAAGGATTACTGGAAGCCTGACGACGTCAAGATCGACAACCTGATCTTCGCCATCACCACCGACCCGTCGGTGCGCATCCAGAAGCTGAAGAAAAACGAGTGCCAGGTCACCCTGTTCCCTCGTCCGGCAGATTTGAAAGCGTTACGTGAAGACAAGACCCTGAAGCTGCCTGAACAGGCCGGTTTCAACCTGGGTTACATCGCCTACAACGTGATGGACAAGATCAAGGGCAGTGATCAGCCAAACCCGATGGCCCAACTGAAAGTGCGTCAGGCACTGGATATGGCCGTCAACAAACAGCAGATCATCGACTCCGTTTACCAGGGCGCAGGTCAATTGGCGGTCAACGCCATGCCACCGACCCAGTGGTCTTACGACACCACCATCAAGGACACTCCGTACAACCCTGAGAAAGCCAAAGAGTTGCTCAAGGAAGCCGGCATCAAGGAAGGCACCGAGATCAACCTGTGGGCGATGCCGGTTCAGCGTCCTTACAACCCGAACGCCAAACTGATGGCTGAAATGCTGCAGTCCGATTGGGCCAAGGTTGGCATCAAGGCGAAGATCGTGACCTACGAATGGGGCGAGTACATCAAGCGTTCCAAGGGCGGCGAAAACGGCGCGATGCTGATCGGCTGGAGCGGCGACAACGGTGACCCGGACAACTGGCTCAACGTGCTGTTCGGCTGCGACTCGCTGGAAGGCAACAACTTCTCCAAATGGTGCGACAAGAAGTTTGACGACATCGTTAAACAAGCCAAGCGCACTTCAGATCAGGGCAAACGCACTGAGCTGTACAAACAGGCGCAACACGTCCTCAAGGACGCTGTGCCGATGACACCTATCGCTCACTCGACGGTGTTCCAACCCATGCGCAACAATGTGCAGGACTTCAAGATCAGCCCATTTGGCTTGAACTCCTTCTACGGCGTCAGCGTCAGCAAATAAGAGATGGCAACGGCGGCGTTTATGACGTCGCCGTTGTTTTTTCTGTCGAGAATGTAGGAGTACGCCTACGTCCAAATCCTCTGCGCAATTAGGCAGGTTCTAGGACGCGTCGCTTTTTCCCACAAGTCATTCGGACTTTTCGCATTTACTGCCGGAGCCACGGTTCATACCGTCGGGATCCGACCAGTGCTCTTGTGGATTCTCGGTTTTCGCTGCGTGGCATGGCTTGAAATCAATGGTGCCGACCTGCGTCTCCGGGCGGAAGGTCAGCACATTGTCAAAACACTGAATAAGAGAGCGATATGCGCCATTCCTTGGTTTTCTCCGCACTGCTGGGCACTGGCCTGCTGGCCGCCAGTTCCTTCAGCCAGGCCGCCAACAACAGCTTGGTGTTCTGCTCCGAAGGCAGCCCGGCAGGTTTCGACACCGCGCAATACACGACCGCGACCGATAACGATGCCGCCGAGCCGTTGTACAACCGCCTGGCCGAATTCGAAAAAGGCGCGACCAATGTCGTACCAGGCCTGGCGACAAGCTGGGACATTTCCGAGGACGGCCTCAAGTACACCTTCCACCTGCGCGAAGGCGTGAAATTTCATACAACCAAGTACTTCACGCCGACCCGCGATTTCAACGCCGACGACGTGCTGTTCACGTTTAATCGCATGCTTGATCCGCAACAACCTTTCCGTAAGGCTTATCCGACCGAATTCCCCTATTTCAACGGAATGAGCCTGAACAAGAACATCGCCAAAGTCGAGAAGACCGGGCCGCTGACCGTGGTCATGACGCTCAACAGCGTTGACGCTGCGTTCATCCAGAACATCGCCATGAGCTTCGCAGCGATCCTGTCCGCCGAATACGCCGACAAGTTGCTGGCCGAAGGCAAGCCGAGCGACATCAACCAGAAGCCGATCGGCACTGGCCCGTTCGTGTTCAAGAGCTATCAGAAAGATTCCAACATCCGTTACACCGGCAATAAGCAGTACTGGGACCCGAGCCGGGTCAAACTCGACAACCTGATTTTCGCGATCAACACCGACGCTTCAGTACGTGTGCAAAAGCTCAAGGCTAACGAGTGCCAGATTACGCTGCACCCGCGCCCGGCCGATGTCGCTGCGTTGAAGAACGACAGCAAACTTAAACTGATCGAGAAACCCGGCTTCAACCTCGGCTACATCGCCTACAACGTTCGCCACAAGCCGTTCGATCAGCTTGAAGTACGTCAGGCGCTGGACATGGCGGTGAACAAGCAAGGCATTCTCAACGCGGTTTACCAAGGTGCTGGCCAACTGGCCGTCAACGCCATGCCGCCGACGCAATGGTCCTACGACGAGACCATCAAGGACGCCGCCTACAACCCGGAAAAAGCCAAGGAATTGCTCAAGGCTGCCGGCGTCAAGGAAGGCACCGAGATCACTTTGTGGGCGATGCCGGTGCAACGACCGTACAACCCGAACGCCAAGTTGATGGCCGAGATGCTGCAGGCTGACTGGGCGAAAATCGGCCTCAAGGTGAAGATCGTCAGCTACGAATGGGGCGAGTACATCAAGCGCACCAAGAATGGCGAGCACGACGTCAGCCTGATTGGCTGGACCGGTGACAATGGCGACCCGGACAACTGGCTCGGCACGCTGTACAGCTGCGATGCCATCGGCGGCAACAACTACTCCATGTGGTGCGATCCGGCTTACGACAAGTTGATCAAGCAGGCCAAGATCGTTACCGACCGCGACCAGCGCACCGTGCTTTACAAACAGGCGCAACAGTACCTCAAGCAGCAAGTCCCGATCACACCAGTCGCGCACTCGACGGTCAACCAGCCGTTGAGCGCCAAAATTGAAGGATTCAAAGTGAGTCCATTCGGCCGCAACGTGTTCTCGGGTGTCAGCCTGGAAAAATAATCGTCATTTGAAACGCCGGGGGCGCAGTGCGCCCCCAAGCGAGCGTATTGCCGCAATTCGCCAGTTTGGCGTTGAGCAAACGTTTGCGATGCCTGAAGAGTTCCACACCAATAAGCCGGATCGCCAAGAAGACCGGCAATAAAAAAAAGAAACCAAGGAGCTTTACCCATGAAACTGAGCAGCACCGCATTATTGGCCCTGGCCATCAGCAGCGTAACCGCTACGGCCTACGCAGAATCTCAAAGCCAGGCTTTCACTCCGGTAACCGTGAAGGAAAAGAGCGCCCAGAGCGAAGCCACCGGCTTCGTCGAAGGTCAATCGATCACCGGCACCACGCGTAACTGGTATGCGAACGAGCAACTCAAGCGTGGCGGTAAATTTGCCTACACCAAAAACGGTTCGCTGGCCGAGACTGATCGCCGTATCAACTGGGTCCAGGGCACCATCCTCAAGTACAACTCGGGCTTCACTGAAGGCACAGTCGGTTTCAGCACTGAAGTCGCCGCGTACAACGCTGTTGCGCTGGAGCGCGATCGCGAGAACATGGCTTCAGGCAATGGCGGCGCACCGAAAACCGGCGTTGCTTCGGGTAACAACCGTACGCTGACCGAAAAAGGCGGCGATGCCGTGGGCCAGTGGAGCAAACTCGGTCTGGCCAACGTCAAGGCGCGCTTCTCCGGCACCACCCTGACCGCCGGCCGCCAGAGCTACAGCAGCCCGCAAGTCGACACCATCGGCAACCGCGCACTGCCTTCGAGTTTCCAGGGCGTGAGCCTCAATGTCGCGGAGCTGGAAAACCTGACGTTTGACGCCGCGACCTTCGACCGCGTCTCCCCGCGTACCGAACAAAGCCTGCGCAAATTCCGCACCGAGTATGCGAACGGTCGCCAAGAGGCCGATCACATCTACACCGGCGGCATCACCTATACGCCATTCGCCAGCCTGACCACCAGCCTGTGGGCGACCCAGGCGGAAGATATCTGGAACCAGTACTACTTCGGCGCCACTCACGTGCTGGGCGACAGCTCGGTGCTGAGCCTGACCACCGGCTTCAACTACTACAAGACTCAGGAAGAAGGCAAAGCGCTGATCGGCGACATCGACAACGACACCTACTCCCTCTCGTTCGGTCTGACCCACCAGGCCCACAGCCTGACCTTCTCGTATCAGGAAGTGAACGGTAACGAATACTTCGATTACCTGAACGAAACCAACGGCATCTACCTGGCCAACTCCCTGCTGTCCGACTTCAACGGCCCGAACGAGAAATCGTTCCAGGTCGCCTATGGTCTGAACATGGCTGAATACGGTGTGCCGGGCCTGAAGTTCAACATCTATCAGGCACGCGGCTGGGGCATCGACGGCACGCACTACACCGGCAACAAAGGCGTGATTGGCAAAGGTTACGACGGTGTCCAGGCTCAGGATGGCGAGCACCATTATGAATACGGTATCGGCGCTGCATACGCCGTGCAAAGCGGCCCGCTCAAGGCCACCACTGTGCGCGCAACCTACACCGCTCACCGCGCCAGCGAGAACCAGTCCGATGGCAGTATCAACGAGTTCCGTCTCGTGACGACCATCCCGTTCAACATTCTGTAAGACCCCTGCCGAACGGCTGATTCAGTGATGAGTCGGCCGTTCGGCTTTTGTCCTTCAACTGATTGCAGAGGGTTCTTGATGAAAATGCTTCCCCTACGTGCGGCCATTGCGGCCGCGTTGCTGAGTGCGGCGGTCGGCGTTTCGGCCAAACCGCTGGTGGTTTGCACCGAAGCCAGCCCGGAAGGCTTCGACATGGTCCAGTACACCACTGCAGTCACCGCCGATGCCGTGGCCGAGACCATCTTCAATCGTCTGGCCGACTTCAAGCCGGGCACTACGGACGTGATCCCAGCGCTGGCCGATTCCTGGGACATCAGTGAAGACGGGCTGACGTACACGTTTCACCTGCGCAAAGGCGTCAAGTTTCACACCACCGAATATTTCAAGCCTACCCGCGACATGAACGCCGACGATGTGGTCTGGAGTTTTCAGCGTCAGCTGGACCCGAATCACCCGTGGCACAAGTTGTCGAGCGTGGGTTTTCCGTACTTTGAAAGCATGGGCTTCAAGGAGCTGCTGAAAAGTGTCGAGAAGGTTGACGACAGTACCGTCAAGTTCACCCTGACCCGTCGCGAAGCGCCTTTCCTGGCTGACATTGCCATGGCGTTCTCGTCGATCTACTCCGCTGAATACGCCGACCAGTTGCTCAAAGCCGGCAAGACCGGTGACCTCAACAACAAGCCAGTCGGCACCGGACCGTTCATTTTCCAGCGCTATAACAAAGACGCGCAGGTGCGCTTCAAGGCCAACCCGGAATACTTCCGTGGCAAGCCACCGGCCGATGCGCTGATCCTGGCGATCGCCACCGACAACAACGTGCGCCTGCAAAAACTCAAGGCCAACGAATGTCAGGTCGCGCTGTATCCAAAACCAGACGACATTCCGAGCATCAAAAAAGACAGCAACCTGAAAGTCGATGAAATGAACGCGATGACCGTCGCCTACATCGCCATGAACACCACCCACAAATATTTGAGTGATGTGCGCGTGCGTAAAGCCATCGACATCGCCTTCGACAAGGAAGCGGCGGTCAACGCCCTGTTTGGCAAAGGTAATGCGACGGTTGCGGTCAACCCGTACCCGGACACCCTGCTGGGCTACAACCACAGCCTGAAAAACCCGCCGCGTGATCTCGACAAGGCTCGCGCTCTGTTGAAGGAAGCCGGCGTACCGGAAGGCACAGTGTTCACCCTGTTCACCCGTAACGGCGGCGGCGCGACCAACCCGAACCCGATGCTCGGCGCGCAAATGATGCAGGCCGACCTCGCCAAAGTCGGCATCAAAATCGACATCCGCGTGATGGAATGGGGTGAAATGCTCAAACGCGCGAAGAACGGCGAGCACGACATGGTGTCTGCCGGATGGGCGGGCGATAACGGTGACCCGGATAACTTCCTCACGCCTATGCTCAGTTGCGAAGCGGCGAAGAACGGCGAAAACTACGCGCGCTGGTGCAATGACAAGTTTCAAACTCTGCTTGATCAGGCCCGCGCCAAGGTTGATCCGGCAGAACGTGCAGCCCTTTACGAACAGGCCCAGGTTATTTTTAATCAGGATCAACCGTGGATCAGCATCGCACACACTAGAATGTTCACCGCAATGCGCAACAACGTAGAGGGCTATCAGATTAGCCCCCTCACCACTAATAACTTCGCCACCACCCAGGTGAAGTAGATAAGAAAACTCCCGGCGTCTCTGACAACAGGGACGCCAGGCACGCCTAACCGGCTGATGAGGTACACCACACGATGTTTAGTTTTATTGCCCGCCGACTGGGGTTACTGATCCCCACGTTTTTCGGCATCACCTTGCTGACTTTCGCGTTGATTCGCATGATCCCCGGCGACCCCGTGGAAGTGATGATGGGCGAACGTCGGGTCGATCCCGAAATGCATGCTCAGGCAATGGAACGCCTTGGTCTCAACAAACCGTTGTATGCCCAGTACCTGGATTACATTGGCAAACTGGCTCAAGGCGATCTTGGCGAGTCCCTGCGCACGCGTGAAAGCGTCTGGAACGAATTCAGTTCTCTGTTCCCCGCGACCCTGGAACTGTCCCTGGCCGCGCTGCTGTTCGCCGGCATTCTGGGCCTGCTGGCCGGTGTGATCGCGGCACTCAAACGAGGATCCCTGTTCGACCATGGGGTGATGGGCATCTCCCTGGCGGGATATTCGATGCCGATCTTCTGGTGGGGGCTGATCCTGATCATGTTCTTCTCGGTATCCCTGGGCTGGACCCCGGTGTCTGGGCGGATCGACCTGCTCTACGACATCGAGCCGCGCACCGGTTTCATGCTGATCGACACGCTGCTGGCCGATGAGCCGGGCGCGTTCCTTGATGCGCTGCACCACCTGATCCTGCCGGCCATTGTGCTCGGCACCATTCCGTTGGCGGTAATTGCGCGGATGACCCGCTCTTCGATGCTCGAAGTGCTGCGTGAAGACTACATCCGCACTGCCCGCGCCAAAGGCCTGTCGCCCACGCGCGTGGTGTTCGTGCACGGTTTGCGCAATGCGCTGATCCCGGTACTGACCGTGGTGGGCCTGCAAGTGGGCACGCTGCTGGCCGGCGCGGTTTTGACCGAGACCATTTTCTCGTGGCCCGGCATCGGCAAGTGGCTGATCGAAGCCATTGGCGCGCGGGATTATCCCGTGGTGCAAAACGGCATCCTGCTCATCGCCTGCCTGGTGATTCTGGTCAACTTCGTGGTGGACATCCTCTACGGCTTTGCCAACCCACGCATCCGTCATCAGCGCTGAGATCATGACCATGACCACTCCAACTCCATCGGTAGCAGTCGATCAAAGCCTGCTGTACCCGTCGCCGTACAAAGAATTCTGGCAAGCCTTCTCCAAGAACAAAGGCGCCGTTGCCGGCCTGATGTTCATGACCCTGATCGTGTTCTGCGCGATCTTCGCCCCGTGGGTCGCACCGCATGACCCGAGCGAGCAATACCGCGATTTCCTGCTGACCCCGCCATCGTGGCTGGAAGGTGGGCAGATCCAGTTTCTGCTCGGCACCGATGAGCTGGGTCGAGACCTGCTGTCGCGCTTGATCGAAGGTTCGCGCCTGTCGCTGCTGATCGGTTTGTCGTCGGTGGTGATGTCGCTGATTCCGGGCATCCTGCTGGGTCTGTTTGCCGGTTTCTTCCCGCGCTTGCTCGGCCCGACCATCATGCGTCTTATGGACATCATGCTGGCGCTGCCTTCGTTGCTGCTGGCCGTGGCGATTGTCGCCATCCTCGGCCCTGGCCTGATCAACACCGTGATCGCTATCGCCGTGGTGTCCTTGCCGTCGTACGTGCGTCTGACCCGCGCTGCGGTGATGGGCGAACTGAACCGCGACTACGTGACTGCCGCGCGCCTTGCCGGTGCCGGCCTGCCCCGGCTGATGTTCATCACCGTGCTGCCCAACTGCATGGCGCCATTGATCGTTCAGGCCACCTTGAGTTTCTCCTCGGCGATTCTCGATGCCGCGGCACTGGGCTTCCTCGGCCTCGGCGTACAACCGCCAACGCCTGAGTGGGGCACCATGCTGGCTTCGGCTCGCGACTACATCGAACGCGCCTGGTGGGTTGTAAGTCTGCCGGGTCTGACCATTTTGCTCAGCGTGCTGGCAATCAACTTGATGGGTGACGGCCTGCGCGATGCGCTGGACCCGAAACTCAAGAACGCCGCCTGAGGAGATTCAAAAATGTCACTGTTGGAAATCAAGAATCTCAACGTTCGCTTTGGCGACAAGAACGCCGTGCCGGTGGTCGACGGGCTCGACATCTCCGTCGACAAGGGCGAAGTGCTGGCCATCGTTGGCGAATCGGGTTCGGGTAAATCCGTGACCATGATGGCGCTGATGGGCCTGATCGAGCACCCGGGCATCGTCACCGCTGACGCGCTGAATTTCGACGGCAAGAACATGCTCAAGCTGAGCAATCGTCAGCGTCGGCAAATCGTCGGCAAGGACCTGGCGATGGTTTTCCAGGACCCGATGACCGCGCTGAACCCCAGCTACACCGTCGGCTTCCAGATCGAAGAAGTGCTGCGTCTGCACCTGAAAATGTCGGGCAAGCAGGCGCGTAAACGTGCCATCGAGCTGCTGGAAAAAGTCGAGATCCCGGGCGCCGCGAGCCGTATGGACGCGTACCCGCATCAACTGTCCGGCGGCATGAGCCAGCGTGTCGCGATCGCCATGGCGATTGCCGGCGAACCAAAACTGCTGATCGCCGACGAACCGACCACGGCCCTCGACGTGACGATTCAGGCACAGATCATGGACCTGCTGCTGGCGTTGCAGAAAGAACAGAACATGGGCCTGGTGCTGATCACCCACGACCTCGCGGTCGTTGCCGAAACCGCTCAGCGCGTATGCGTGATGTACGCCGGGCAAGCGGTGGAAGTCGGTCAGGTGCCGCAACTGTTCGACATTCCGGCGCACCCCTACAGCGAAGCACTGCTCAAGGCGATTCCGGAACACAGCCTGGGCGAATCGCGCCTGGCCACGCTGCCGGGCATCGTGCCCGGTCGTTATGACCGCCCGCAAGGTTGCCTGCTGTCGCCACGCTGCCCCTACGTGCGGGACAACTGCCGCACGGAACGTCCGGCCCTCGACCCGAAAAGCAATAGCCTCGCCCGCTGCTTCTACCCGCTGAATCAGGAGGTGGC
This sequence comes from Pseudomonas sp. Ant30-3, assembly GCF_000690905.1. Classification (GTDB taxonomy): domain Bacteria; phylum Pseudomonadota; class Gammaproteobacteria; order Pseudomonadales; family Pseudomonadaceae; genus Aquipseudomonas. The sequence goes on from NZ_JMCL01000112.1 coordinate 11,495, forward strand.
GTAATGGCCGTCGTACTTACCGCCCGCGACCTGACCCGTCACTACGAAGTGTCCCGCGGCCTGTTCAAGGGCCATGCGACCGTGCGCGCCTTGAACGGTGTGTCGTTCGAACTGGAAGCCGGCAAGACCCTCGCTGTTGTTGGCGAGTCGGGTTGCGGCAAGTCCACCCTCGCCCGAGCCCTGACGCTGATCGAAGAACCGTCCTCGGGCTCTTTGAAAATCGCCGGGCAGGAAGTGGCCGGCGCCGACAAGGCTCAACGCAAACAGCTGCGCAAAGACGTGCAGATGGTGTTTCAAAGCCCGTACGCTTCGTTGAACCCACGACAGAAAGTCGGTGATCAACTTGCCGAACCGCTGCTGATCAACACCAACATGAGCGCCAGCGAACGTCGCGAGAAAGTCCAGGCGATGATGAAGCAGGTCGGTTTGCGCCCTGAGCATTACCAGCGTTATCCGCACATGTTCTCCGGCGGCCAGCGCCAGCGGATCGCCCTCGCCCGCGCCATGATGCTGCAGCCGAAAGTGCTGGTGGCGGACGAACCGACTTCGGCGCTGGACGTGTCGATTCAGGCGCAGGTGCTGAACCTGTTCATGGATCTGCAGCAGGAATTCAACACCGCCTACGTGTTCATTTCGCACAACCTGGCGGTGGTGCGTCACGTCGCCGACCATGTGATGGTGATGTACCTCGGCCGCCCCGTGGAAATGGGCCCGAAAGAGGATATCTATACCCGTCCCCTGCACCCGTACACCCAGGCACTGTTGTCGGCAACTCCGACCATCCACCCGGATCCGGACAAACCGAAAATCAAGATTGTCGGCGAATTGCCGAATCCGCTGAATCCGCCGTCGGGTTGCGCGTTTCACAAGCGTTGCCCGTATGCGACAGAGCGGTGCAGCACGGAAGAGCCGCTGTTACGTTTGGTCGACAGTCGTCAGGTGGCGTGTCATTACGCGGAGCAATTTGTGGATGGTGCTGCGTAAGCAAGAAGTCTGGAGGCAAACATAAAATCTGTAGGAGCCGGCTTGCTGGCGATAGCGATCGATCAGCCGACATCTCTGTTAGCTGACACACTGAAATCGCTAGCAAGCTAGCTCCTACAGAGTTTTGCATACCGTTCAAAAACCTCTTCTACTCCGGCTCTGAATCAGCCGGGATAGCAGAGGTTTTCTTTACCCGCGAATCAAGTCTGGCTATCGTCATCGTCCATCGTATCGTCATCATCCCCGCTCTCATCATCCGTATCAGTGGTCGTCGCGGCGATCATCATTTCGCTGTAAGTGCTCTGGCCGTTCAACGCCTGCTTGTCATGATCCGGGCACTCGGCCCAGGCCGATGACGATCCGAGCGCCAACAGCACCATAACCTTCAGCAACACCACACCTCGTACAAACATATTCATAGCCAATCCCTCCTGCTTGCCAGCAGCGAACCCGTACGCCGCGACGTTGCAAGAAATCTGGTTGTAAACCGATTCGGGTTCTCAGAGTAGGACTGTGATGATGGGCGTGAATGCAATACATCGGCAGAATGGATTGGAATAATGGGTATAGCCAGATCAGGTAAAGACTGGATGTTTCCTGGCAGTGGCCATGTAGATCAGCGGTGTAGACAGAAGCGCCAAAAGTGCACTTGCCACCCAGACGCTGTGCCCGCCGAAGTGGCCGTAAAGTTGACCGCCCAGCGTCGGTGAAAGCAACGCGCTCGCGCTCCAGCACATCGAGAAAAGCCCAAAGTACTGCCCGCTTTTCCGGGATTGTGCGTGCTGCATCACCAGCACGTTCAAGGTCGGCATGAAGAGAATCTCGCCCAGTGTCCAGATAACCGTTGAGAGGCAGAGAAAAACTACCCCCGAGCCTAAGGGCAACATACCGAGACCACAGGCCAGCAGCATACTGCCCGCCAGCAGTTGCCAGCGGGGCCCCCATCGCTCACTCCAATGAGAGATCGGAATTTGCAGTACCACCACCAGCACTGCATTGAGCGCGAATTGCCATCCGATGACTTCAGTACCGAGTCGGTAATAGTCAAGTAAGTAGTTGCCCAGCATGCTGTAGACGGGCTCGAACGCGAGGCCAAGCAAAACTGCTGCGCTCACTAACCAGAGGAAAGGCTTATCTCTGAAAGGTACGTTCGACCCCGCTGCACTTGGACGCATCTCATCCGCCCGCATGACCTCTCGATGCAGTGTCGCCCTGACAAACCAGGCTAACGCCAACAGGGTCATTGCGGCGCTGAGATAAAATACCCAGCGAAAATCAACGTGCGCAAGACTGCCCCCCACGACTCCCGCGACAGCCATGCCGAGATTGCTCGCAACCCGGTTCAATGATTGCGCACGAGCCTGTCGTTCGGTCTCGCAATACTCCATGATCAACCGCTGATGGAGTGTGCGAATCGCCCCATCAAGTACCCCGCTGACAATAAGCAATGCGGCCAGCAAGAACACATCAGTGACCAGTCCCAACAAAACCAGAATCCAGGCCGAGATAAAAAACAGTGCGGCTGTGAGGCGAGTTGTCGAGAAATAATCACTCAGCACTCCTCCAGCCATCGACCCGATCAGTAACCCGGCACCGTACCCGGACAACATCCAGCCCACTGTTTCAATCGGCAACCCCAGCGCCTGGCGTAGATATAGCGTCATGAACAGTTTGACCATGGCGCTCAACCGGCTGATGAATATCAACGCAGCCAACACCCAGGCCATTGAACAGAAATAGCCCTCCGGCCGGAATACGTGCATGAACCGATCAGACATGCCATTGATCCAGGTTGTGCAGGATTTCGCTGGCGATGCCTTTTGACGCGCAAGGGATGTCCAATCGAGCCTTATGCTGTGAGTCAAAAAAGTACTGCGCCTGCAAATGACCCGCGCCGTCTACACCGATCAGCGGGTTGTTTATGAGAAATTGTCTGACGGATGAGGACTCCATCTTTGCTCGTATCAATAAACGCCATGCACCGAATGCATTTTCAGGAATAACCGCCATCGCACCGAAGCGCTTCTTGTATTGGAAAGTTCCCTTGCTCAAAAAGGGTTCGCATCCTTGAAAGTCGACACAATCTATCGACGGCTGGCCGGATGCCCACTCAAGGATGGAGTGATAGACATAATTCTGTGCCCCGTTTGATCGGTAAATGGTCGCTCCATTTTTTACGCCAATGAGGCGGGCGTTAAGCGTGCGTGTTGCCCCATCTATCTGCGAGACACTCCCTGCCACCCATTCCCCCTTCAAACTAATTCGAAACAACACTCCCCGTTTAAACAGGTCGAGATACGCTTTTTCCTCCGGCACGCTGCGGGCGTGGCAGCCGTAGCGAGTCTGCATTGTTGGAACATGCATGGAGCGATAGAAAACCAAGAAGTCTCCTTCATCATGTGACACATCAAAATCGAAGCCTTGACCTATCAATTGAACGCGACGCTTATTTTCCCGATTGGAGAGCTGGCGAATTGTGTGCTCCCATCCCGAAGAAACATCGACTTTCTGATGTATCCTGCTTACTCCCAAGATATCGCCACTGCGGTGGCAATGCCGAACAAGCTCCTTAGGGGCCAGCAATAAGCAAATCTCGGTCTGTTGATGCGCTATGAAATCATCAAGCTCGCTCCACTCCAGGATGCCTTCCCTCTCTGAAATTGAATGTTCAAAAAAACACTGCGCCACGAACGGGGCGATATAGACCAAGCCTTCCTCCAGCCCCACATAAACAAGGGATGCAACCGATCCGGTTTTAGACCGGCCCTTGTAAATGCAGAAATGGCATACAACTTCCAAACGTGCGAAGGGTTCAGTGCTCATAGGTGAACGGGACTGCGAAACCAATCCATCATCTCTTCAGCGCTGCCTATAACGGTCAAGCCGTCAGCCGGGATAGCTTCATATTCCCCACGGCAGTAGCTGCCCGATGCGTGAATGGTGCAACCGTCTATTCCCTTTAGAAGTTTTCGATCAATTGCGTTCAAGCAGCCCGTCATGGCCATCACCAAAGACCACTCTTTCAAGTCTCGAGGATCGTTAGGCAACCTGACAGGCGTATTTGCCAGCAACTGAACGCACTCGGCATACCGTTGCATGCACTCATGCAGCGAGACTACAATTCCTGACCCGCCATTCGCTTTGACCAACGCAGTCATTTCTACTGCGGTAGGTGGCAGGTGTGTGTAAAACGTAGGTTCAAGAACCTCGTCAGGATCCCAGGTTGTCGCCGGAAAGTGGGCAGATTCCGACTGCTCCCACAGGCCGTTAACTGTCTGCGTGTAACGCGGGAAAGACCCTCTCTCGAAATTCCCGTCGAGCAAGTGCAGAACCATGTCACCAGTGGCCAGATGCTGGACTAACAAAAACGCAGGGCTGGAAACTTGGGTTCTCTGCCGCTTCAACTCTTCTATGCCTGAGCAATAACCCAGCAGCCCATATGCGCTCGACACCGCATGCACATGTGCAGTCTTGCGATCTGTGTTCCATGCGTCGCCATACTCGAAGTCAAAAAATGCACGGGCCTGATCGGAAAACCGGTAGTTCTCAAGTCGCAGTGAATGCCACAATTTCGAATCCATTAACGGACTATGATTGAACAGCTCCTTGAATCGCTGCCCGACGACCTTCACTGCTTCCGGCGATTCGGTATCAAGCACGAATACAGGATTCAGAATCCGCAAGCCGGGATCATCGTAGAGCTCGGTTTTTCGCAATTTGCTGACAGTCTGAGCGGGCGTTAGCGTGATAATACGTAACTGTTCCCGGTGCACTAGCTTTGTCTGTACCGCACGCAATACCGCATCTCGCAGTGCAATTGCTTTATTGCCCGAGGACGGGGAGAACAAGAGGACATTTTCGCCTGTTTCCTGAATATGCCTAATGGCTCTCGCTACGATCAACGTTGAGGCAAAAGTCTTTGTAGTCTGAGTACCGGCATTTTGCCTGAGGTCGAATAAACGCAGAGGCATATCCCTGTATTTGCCCAGCTCAAAAAACTGGGCTGTGGCTACCGAAAGAAAGCTTCGCATGCGGGAATCCAGCTCAGCCAGCCTCATGGAAGGCTCAAAAGATTCGTCGCTGCCGCTGACTTGGTAGGCAGAAGCACTGCTGACGATTAGATCGTAATAGTGTTCGATAACTGGAAAGGGAATCTGAGGTCGCGGATTCTCAAGCACATCCATATTTTTTTTTATAACAGCCATTACCCTGTGCTCCTGCGCATGGAAAAGTCGCTGCAGCGAATGTCTGACGAACATTAGACGTCGAACATTTCCTTGTCGCTGGCAAAAACAGGCAGAACTGAAAACCAGACACGAGCTACATAATTCGGAAAAGCCGCTTACAGAATTATCCTACACGCAAATCTGGTAGGGCTTGGTCCATGGTAAGTTCCGACTGCTCCTGAGATACCGATGTAATCCAGCGCTCAGTAAGTTATGGTGAAACCTACCTCTTGGAAAAAAGGCAAACCGCCATGGAGCTGATTCAAACCCTCCTGCTGCTGGAGCAGCGCCTCTTGGCACAGCTCACACGATGTAATCCCGCAGAAATCTCCTACTTACTCGCTGAAGAATTCATTGAGTTCGGCGCAAGCGGCAGCATTTGGAACAAACAACAAGTGGTTGAGCAACTACCCCATCAGTCTTTTACACCGCGCACAATTAGCGAATTCGAAGTTAGATCTTTATCTGAAAACACGGTCTTGGTGACTTACCGCTGCCAGACAGGTTCAATAGATCAGCGCCGGCCCGCCAACAGCTTGCGCAGTTCAATCTGGCAGATGCAGCGCGAGCAATGGAAAATGGTTTTTCATCAGGGGACAAAAATCCCTGACGGTGGATGAATCAAAAATAAAAAGATCGCCCGAAGGCTCGGACGACGTTCGGACGACGTTCGGACGATCTTTTGATCTTTGAGCAAGCAACAAAAAACCCCGATGCTTTCGCGACCGGGGTTTTCGGTGTAACCACTCAGCGCTTAATGATGCTCACGCGTCGCACGGAATTTCACGTCCGGCCAGCGCTCTTCCATCAGCGCCAGATTCACTCGGGTCGGGGCCAGGTAGGTCAGGTGACCGCCGCCGTCGATGGCGAGGTTTTCCACGGCCTTGATCTGGAATTCTTCGAGCTTCTTTTTATCGCTGCAATCGATCCAGCGTGCGGAATACACGGTGATCGGCTCGTATGAGCACTCGACCTTGTATTCCTCTTTCAAACGGCTGGCGACCACATCGAACTGCAGCACACCCACGGCGCCGAGGATGATGTCGTTGCTGCGCGTCGGGAAGAACACTTGAGTCGCGCCCTCTTCCGCAAGCTGCTGCAGACCTTGACGCAGTTGCTTGGATTTCAGCGGATCGCGCAGACGCACGCGGCGGAACAGTTCCGGGGCGAAGTGCGGGATGCCAGTGAAGCCGAGGACTTCGCCTTCGGTGAAGGTGTCGCCGATCTGGATAGTGCCGTGGTTGTGCAGGCCGATGATGTCGCCAGCAAACGCTTCCTCAAGCTGTTCACGCTCGGAGGAGAAGAACGTCAGCGCGTCGCCGATCCGTACGTCTTTGCCGGTGCGCACGTGGCGCATCTTCATGCCTTTTTCGTACTTGCCTGAGCAGATGCGCATGAAGGCGATACGGTCGCGGTGTTTCGGGTCCATGTTCGCCTGGATCTTGAACACGAAGCCGGCGAATTTCTCTTCAACCGGTTCCACGGTGCGCTCGTTGGCAACACGGGCCAAGGGTTTCGGCGCCCAGTTGACCACGGCGTCGAGCACGTGATCGACACCGAAGTTGCCCAGCGCAGTACCGAAGAATACCGGGGTTAATTGGCCGTCGAGGAATTCCTGTTGATTGAATTCGTGACAGGCGCCCTGCACCAGTTCCAGCTGATCAACGAAGCGATCGTACTCGTCACCCAAATGAGCGCGGGCTTCATCGGAGTCGAGCTTCTCGATGATTTTGATGTCGGTACGCTCGTGGCCGTGGCCAGCGGTGTAGACAATGATGTAGTCGTCGGCGAGGTGGTAAACGCCCTTGAAATCGCGGTAGCAGCCGATCGGCCAGGTGATTGGCGCTGCCTTGATTTTGAGGACCGCTTCGATCTCGTCGAGCAATTCGATCGGGTCACGGATGTCGCGGTCGAGTTTGTTGATGAAGCTGACGATTGGCGTATCGCGCAGTCGGCAGACGTCCATCAGCGCGATGGTCCGAGGCTCTACACCCTTACCGCCGTCGAGAACCATCAATGCCGAGTCGACCGCTGTCAGGGTGCGGTAGGTATCTTCGGAGAAGTCTTCGTGGCCCGGGGTGTCGAGCAGGTTGATCATGTGATCACGATACGGGAACTGCATGACCGACGTGGTAATGGAAATACCCCGTTGTTTTTCCATTTCCATCCAGTCGGAGGTGGCATGGCGGTCGGACTTGCGAGACTTCACCGTGCCGGCAACCGCAATCGCCTTGCCCATCAGCAAGAGCTTCTCGGTGATGGTGGTTTTACCGGCATCGGGGTGGGAAATAATGGCGAAAGTGCGGCGTTTCGCGACTTCGGCGGCCTGTTTGGTCATGGGAAATCGCCTGGCAGGTGATTCAAAAAAGGGCGGCGAGTATAGCGCAAACCGACCGTCACGAACCACCGCCCGTAGGCTTCCCCAAACACCGCATCGCCTTGTAGGAGCCGGCTTGCTGGCGATAGGCGCGCCTTCATCCGACAGACGCACCGAGGGGATGGCATCGCCAGCAAGCCGGCTCCTACAGAAATGTGGCCTGGCATTAAGGGTGGCTAAATGCTGCTAACTATGGAACCTTTTAAAAGGTGGAGGCGTCCACTCCCCTGTTACAGCTCTCGTAGCAGGGTTTGAAAAACCTGCAAGTTGGCCTGACGAGGCTGCGCTTATGGCTCGATGTCATCCCGTCTAACCGGTGATGGTAGAGCTGCATCTCGCGAACGTTTAATCCGGCAGCCAGCAATGGCATGCCAAGCAGGACTGCGTTCGCCGACAAAGAAAAAAAGGAGTCTGCCTGTGGCTATTCGCTATGGCAAAGGGCTGATAGGAGGAGCGGTTGTCGTCGCCCTTCTGGCCCTGCTGGTCCACTGGATCGGCATCGACACGATCGAACATTACCGCGACGATTTATTGTTTTACCTGCAAGCTCATCTGATTCTCGTCCTCGCTTCCATGCTGGCCGCCCTTGTCGTGGGCATCCCCGCCGGCATCTTCCTCAGCCGCCCAAGCATGGTTGGCCGCGCCGAACGCTTCATGCAGATCTTCAACATCGGCAACACCGTGCCGCCTCTCGCCGTACTTGCGATCGCCCTGGGCATCCTCGGCATCGGCAGCGGCCCGGCGATTTTTGCCCTGTTCCTCGCCTCGTTGTTGCCCATCGTGCGCAACACCTATGAAGGCCTGAAAAACGTTCAGGGTTCGCTCAAGGAAGCCGCTGTCGGTATTGGCATGACACCCGCTCAGGTGCTCTGGCGCGTCGAACTGCCGAACGCGGTGCCGATCATCATCGGTGGCGTGCGCGTGGCTTTGGCGATCAACGTCGGGACCGCCCCGCTGGCCTTCCTGATTGGCGCGAACAGTCTGGGTAGCCTGATTTTCCCGGGCATCGCCCTGAACAATCAGCCGCAGCTACTGCTCGGCGCGGCTTGCACCGCCTTGCTGGCCTTGCTGCTCGACGGTCTGGTGACACTCACCAGCCGCCTCTGGCTCGAACGCGGCTTGCGCCCGTCTTAAGCCTCGGCAAAGGAATATTTATGAAAAGACTGACCTTATTGCTGGGCTGCGTCCTGCTGTTCGCAGGAATCGCCCAAGCCGCTGAAAAACCGGTGCTGCGCATCGGCGCCCGGGTGTTCACCGAACAAACCCTGCTGGCGGAAATCACCTCGCAATACCTGCGCACCAAAGGCTACGACGTTCAGGTGACTGGCGGACTGGGCAGCAACCTGGCGCGCAGTGCTCATGAAAGTGGCCAGCTGGACATGCTCTGGGAATACACCGGTGTTTCGCTGGTGGCCTACAACCACGTCACGGAAAAACTCGACAGCGAACAGTCCTACGCCCGAGTGAAAGAACTCGACGCGAAAAAAGGTCTGGTCTGGCTCACCCCGTCGAAGTTCAGCAACACCTACGCGCTGGCGCTGCCGAAAAACGTTGCGGATGAATACCCGCAGATCAACACCATCAGCCAACTCACCGAAGTGCTGCAGGCGCAGGCGAAGAAAAATCACCTGGTCGCGCTGGATACCGAGTTCGCTAATCGCTCTGACGGTCTCGTTGGCATGGTCGAGCTGTATGGCGTGAACCTGACCCGCAAGAACATCCGCCAGATGGATGCCGGGCTGGTCTACACCGCGCTGCGCAATGGCCAGGTGTTTGCCGGTCTGGTCTATACCACCGACGGGCGTTTGAATGCCTTCAAATTGAAGCTGCTGGAAGACGACAAGCATTACTTCCCCGACTACACCGCCGCCCCGGTGGTGCGCCAGGCATTCCTCGACGCCAACCCGAAACTCGCCGAACAAATGAAGCCACTGGCTGAACTGTTCGATGATGAAACCATGCGTGCACTCAACGCGCGGGTCGATGTCGATCACGAGAGCCCTTCATCGGTTGCCGCAGATTTCCTGCGCCAGCATCCCCTCAACTAAGGAGGAAAAGACATGGAATTTCTGAACGCCTTTTCCCACCTCGACTGGGCACAGGTCGCACACCTGACCTGGCAGCACATCACCCTGGTCGGCATCGCCGTGACCCTGGCAATCGTCGTCGGTGTGCCTCTGGGCATTTTGATGACGCGTTTCCCGACGCTCGCCGGTCCCTTGCAAGCCAGCGCCACCGTACTGCTGACTGTGCCATCGATTGCCCTGTTCGGTCTGTTGCTGCCGTTCTACTCGAAATTTGGTCAGGGCCTCGGCCCGATGCCGGCCATCACCGCGGTGTTTCTGTACTCGCTGCTGCCAATCATGCGCAACACCTACCTGGCCCTGACTGGCGTGGAACCGGGTATTCGCGAAGCCGCTCGCGGCATCGGCATGACGTTCGGCCAGCGCTTGCGCATGGTTGAGCTGCCGATCGCCGTGCCGGTCATTCTCGCCGGCGTGCGCACCGCTGTGGTCATGAACATCGGTGTGATGACCATCGCCGCGACCATCGGCGCCGGTGGCCTCGGTGTACTCATTCTTGCTTCCATCAGCCGCAGCGACATGTCGATGCTGATCGTCGGTGCCGTGCTGGTCAGTCTTCTGGCCATCTTCGCCGACCTGCTTTTGCAATGGCTGCAACGCACGCTGACTCCAAAAGGACTCCTGAAATGATCGAACTTCAAAACCTCAGCAAGACTTTCCAAAGCAACGGCAAAGATGTCAAAGCCGTGGACTCGGTAAGCCTGACCGTCAATGAAGGCGAGATCTGCGTGTTCCTCGGGCCATCGGGCTGCGGCAAAAGCACCACGCTGAAAATGATCAACCGCCTGATCAAACCGACCTCGGGCAAGATCCTGATCAACGGCGAAGACACCACCGACCTCGACGCCGTGACCCTGCGTCGCAACATCGGTTATGTGATCCAGCAGATCGGTCTGTTCCCGAACATGACCATCGAAGAAAACATCACCATCGTTCCGCGCCTGCTCGGCTGGGACAAACAGAAATGCCACGACCGCGCCCGCGAGTTGATGAGCATGATCAAGCTTGAACCCAAGCAGTACCTGACGCGCTACCCACGTGAATTGTCCGGCGGCCAACAACAGCGAATCGGTGTGATTCGGGCGCTGGCGGCAGATGCACCTTTGCTGTTGATGGACGAACCGTTCGGTGCGGTCGACCCGATCAACCGCGAGATGATCCAGAACGAATTTTTCGAGATGCAACGCGCGCTGAACAAGACGGTGATCATGGTCAGCCACGACATCGACGAAGCGATCAAGCTGGGCGACAAGATTGCGATTTTCCGTGCAGGCAAGCTGCTGCAGATCGATCACCCGGACACCTTGCTCGCCCACCCGGCAGACGAATTTGTCAGCAACTTCGTCGGCCAGGACAGCACGCTCAAGCGTCTGCTGCTGGTGAAAGCCGAGGACGCCGCGGACAACGCGCCGTCGGTCAGCCCGGAAACCCCGGTGGCCGATGCGCTGGAGTTGATGGATGAACATGACCGTCGTTATGTCGTGGTCACCGATGGTGAGAACAAGGCACTGGGTTATGTACGACGTCGCGACCTGCACCGTCAGACCGGTACCTGCGCGCAATACCTTCGCGAGTTCAACGCCACAGCGGCGTACGACGAGCACCTGCGCATCCTGCTGTCGCGCATGTACGAGTTCAACCGCTCATGGTTGCCGGTGATGGATGCCGAGCGAGTGTTCCTCGGAGAAGTGACGCAGGAGTCGATTGCCGAGTACCTGAGTTCCGGTAAATCCCGTGGCGGCAAAACCAGCATTGTTTCGCCGGCCGAGACTGCGTAAGCCTGAGGCTTGGATGAAGCCTGTGGCGAGGGGATTTATCCCCGCTGGGTTGCGGAGCAGTCCCAAAACTAAAGAATGCGGTGTATCAGACACGCCGTAGTTGCAGTTTATGGGGCTGCTTCGCAACCCAGCGGGGATAAATCCCCTC
>NZ_JMCL01000113.1 GCF_000690905.1 Pseudomonas sp. Ant30-3
GGAATTGCAAGCCACCAACATCAACGGCGGTTACCAAAGCGAAAGCCCGACCGGCCCGGTGGACGGTTACGTCGCCACGCGCTCGTTGTCGGCGACCAAAACCGACACGCCGCTGAACGAAACGCCGCAGTCGATTTCCGTGGTCACCAAGGACCAAATGCGTGCCCAAGGCGCGGAAAGTCTCAACCAGATTCTGCGCTACACCGCCGCTGTGGTCCCGGAAACCCGTGGCTCAACGGCATCGCGCCTGGACCAGATGACCATCCGAGGCTTTTCCCCGGCGGTGTACCTCGACGGCCTGCGCATGCCCGGCAGCCGCGATGCCTCGCCACAAAAAGACGCCTTCGACCTTGAGCGCGTCGACATTCTTCGCGGCCCTTCGTCGGTCCTTTACGGTCAGGCCAGCCCAAGCGGCGTAGTCAACATGGTCAGCAAGCGGCCGCTGGACACGCCGTTCCATGAGATCGGCGTCGAGTACGGCACCTTCGACAAGAAGCGCACGACGTTCGACCTTAGCGGACCGATCGACGATCAAGGCATCTACTCCTACCGCCTCGCCGGCCTGTATGACGAAGCCGACGGCCAGCTCGAACACACCGAAACCCAGCGCCAGTCGATCTCTTCCGCGTTCACCTGGCGGCCGAATGCCGACACTTCGCTGACCTTGCTCGGGCATTTCCAGAAGGACCCAAAAGCTGCTTCGTACGGTTCGACGCCCGCGTGGGGTTCGGTGCTGGACAGCCCGCTTGGGCGTGATATCGATGTCGATTTCTACGACGGCGAAAAAGATTTCGAGAAGAGTGACCGCGAGTATTTCTCCCTCGGTTATCTGTTCGAGCATCACCTCAACGACGTCTGGACCTTGCGCCAAAACGCTCGCTATCTGCGCAGCGAAGGCGATTACCGCAGCCTCTACAACAGCAACCTGATGGCGGATTACCGCACATCGAGACGCTCGACCATCGCCGCCGACGTCAATCTCGAGTCGTACACCCTGGATAACCAGGCGCAGGCCAAATTCGACACCGGTCCGTTGCAGCACACGCTGCTGTTCGGTGGCGATTATCAGAACACTAGCACCTACACAAAATCCGGTTTTGGTGCTGGCCCGAATCTGGACATCTTCGAGCCGGTCTATGGCGTGCCGGTCACCACGACGGCGTTTCAAAGCGATGGCACACAACGCAACCAGCAGAAGGGTCTGTACCTGCAAGACCAGATCAAATGGGACAAGTGGGTGTTGCTGATGGGTGGCCGTTACGATTGGGCCGACAATAACAACAGCACCGTGAACCTGCGCACCAACGTCAAGAGCAAGTCCTCGCTGGACAGCGAAGCGTTCACCGGGCGCGTCGGCCTGGTGTACCTGTTCGATAACGGCCTATCGCCTTACGTCAGCTACTCGGAGTCGTTCGAGCCGCAATCGGGCACCGGTTTTGGCGGCTCGGTGTTCAAGCCTACCGAAGGCAAACAGTACGAGATCGGCATCAAGTATCAGCCGCCGGGCAGCAACAGCTTTATCACCGCGTCGATCTTCGACCTGCGTCAGAGCAACGTGCCGACGCTTGATCCGGATCCGACTCATATCTGCGGCGCGGGGCGTTGCCAGGAGCAGTCCGGTGAAGTGCAGTCCCGTGGTTTCGAGCTGGAAGGCAAGGCCAGCCTCAACGACAACCTCGACATCACCGCCGCTTACGCCTATCTGGACAACCGCATCACTAAATCCAACAGCACCGTCAGCTACGCGCCGCTGAGCGACATCGCAGTCGGCCCGGCCGTTTCCGCCGAGGGCACGACCACTTATGGCGTGCCGCGGCACACGGCCTCGGCATGGGCTGACTACACGTTCCACGACGGCGTCGCCAAAGGCTTTGGCGTCGGTGCCGGGGCGCGTTACATAGGCTCGTCCTGGGGCGATACCGCCAACACCTTGAAAGTGCCGGGCTACACGCTGTTCGATGCCTCGGTGCATTACGACATCCCGGGCATCAATAGCCTCAAGGACAACCTTCGCCTGGCGGTCAACGCGAGCAACCTTGCCAACAAGGAATACGTGGCGTCCTGCTTTTCGTATTCGTGGTGCTGGTACGGCGCGCAGCGCACGGTTCAGGCGAGCGCGACTTATCAGTGGTAATGCGCAAACGCACCGCCGGCCAGAGCCTTTGATGCGCTAGCGCGATGCGCTTGTCCCTGTCGCCATTGATCGCTGCGACTGCCACAATAGTGGTTTGTCGCAGCGGCTCGATCAGGCGGATCAAATGGGTGACCAGGGATTTCGGTACGACCAGCAAATGTTTATCGCACAGCAGGTCCGCAGCGACCGGTTGCATCAGCTTTTCCATCAATCATTCTCCGCAGTATTCGGCAGTTTTCTCGCTGCGGTGATGCTGTGCTGGGTGTGCTGGGACCGCTTCGATCATCGAGTGATCACGTGGTGGCTGGCGATTCTGACGGGATCAGCACTGTTGCGCCTGTTGATGTTCGCGCTGTATTTCCGTCGCGGCGCCGGGGGGCCGGATCCGCAGCGGTGGGAACGAATCTACTGGATCACGCTGGTCCTTTCCGCCGGCATCTGGGGTGCCGGTGCGCTGGCACTGATGCCGCCAGATGATTTGTTGGCGCAGGCGCTGGTAATGTTGTTTACCGTTGGCATGTCGGTCAGCGCGGTGTCGCGTTACTCGGCGTATCGGTACATGACGCTGGTGTCGATCGGGCTGGTGCTGTTTCCGTGTACGTTCTGGCTGTTGTTCCAGCCGTCCCCCCTTCAGTTCGGTATAGCTGTGGCCGTGCTGGTTTTCACTTCGTTTGTGGCCAGCGCGACGCGCAAAATGTCCGACGCATTGGAAACCGCTTTTCGTTTGACCCGCGAAATGGAGCTCGCCCATCGCTTGTCCCTGCACGCCGCGCAGACGGATGAACTCACCGGCCTGAAGAACCGCCGGGCGTTTTTTGCCGAGGCGTACTTGCTGTTCAACCACTGCAAAAACAATCGCGTGCCGTTGTGCGCGGTGATGCTGGACATGGACCACTTCAAGCAGATCAACGATTCCTACGGGCATCAGGCCGGCGATCAGGTGTTGCGGCAGATGGGCGTGCTGATCGGCCAGTGCTTTCGCGAGGCTGACGTTTCCGGTCGAATGGGAGGGGAGGAGTTTGCGGTGCTGTTGCCCAATACCTCGATCGACCTCGCCACGGCCATCGCCGAACAACTGACGCGTTCCATTTCTGCCCTCATGACCGGGCCGGTGCACCGCATTACCGCCAGCCTTGGCGTGGCGGCGATGGAGGTCAATGACAATGACCTGCATAGCTTGCTGAACAACGCGGACAGGGCGTTATACCGGGCGAAAGCGCGCGGGCGTAATCAGGTGGCGGTGGCGGAGTGAGGGCGTTCTGAGGTTCTTGTGGTGTGAGGGTTGGCCTCATCGCGAGCAAGCTCTGCTCCCACAAGTTTTTGTTTTGTATGCAAGGTTCGGGATCGCCCGCGATGGCGGCAGGTCAGTCGACATTGATGTTGAATGTGCCGGCCTCATCGCGAGCAAGCTCAGCTCCCACAGGTTTTTGTTTTGTACGCAAGGTTCGGGATCGCCGCAATCCTGTGGGAGCGGGCTTGCCCGCGATGACGGTAGCGAACCCGCCGCCTGCCAAACCTGACACCGCGCAATCACCCCCGATACCGCACCGCCTCCAGAAACAACGCAAACGCCGGCGATGCCTGACGCCGGCTCGGGTAGTACAAATGAAACCCGGTAAACGGCGCGCACCAGTCATCCAGCACCGCCACCAAACGTCCGTCCTCAATGTACGGCGCCACCATATCTTCCGGGATGTAACTCAAGCCGAAGCCGTCAAGCGCCGCCTGCAACAACTGATACACGCCATTGAATGTGACTTGCCCCGACACCCGCACGTTCAGGCTTTCCTGATCCTTTTTGAACTCCCACGTGTACAGTCCGCCATTGGTGGGCAAGCGCAAATTGTTGCACGCATGTCCGGTCAGGTCTCGCGGGGTCAGCGGCTGAATACGATCGGTGAAATACGCCGGTGAACCCACCACCAGCATGCGCATGTCCGCCCCGATGCGGGTGGCGATCATGCCTTGCGCAACGTCCTCACCGAGGCGCACACCGGCGTCAAAACCCTGTGCGGCGATATCGACAAAACCGTAATCGCAGCACACCTCCACGGAGATGTCCGGGTACTGCGCCAGGAACGGTTTCAGCACCGGCCACAGGATGTATTCCAGCGCATGGTCCATCGCATTGATGCGGATATTGCCGGCCGGCGTGTCGCGCAAATCGCTCAGCGCCGCCAGCTCGATCTCGATCTCTTCGAAGTGCGGGCCGATTTTTTCCAGCATGCGCTGGCCTGCTTCGGTTGGCGATACGCTGCGCGTGGTCCGTGTCAGCAGGCGCAAGCCCAGTCGCGCTTCCAGGCCACGGATGGTATGGCTCAGCGCCGATTGGGAAACGCCGAGCCTGGCAGCCGCCTTGGTGAAACTGCGGGCGCGCGCTACTGCCAGAAAGGCCAGCAGGTCATTGGCATTTTGCCGAAGCATTCATGAGTCTCCCTCATAGGTCTAAACCGATTCTAGTGGCTTATCAGTTGAGCGCGTCATCGTTAAATTAAAAGTGAGTACCCACAACGCCATCGAGAACAGCCATGAACAACCTTGCAGCCTCCGCGCTCTCGCTTTCACTCCTGGCCTTTGATGCCCACGCTCAGGAGACCCCGATGCTGACCGTCACCCCAAACGGCTCCCAACCCTCGGCCAAAGGCCCGGCAGATTATTTCACCGGCAGCGTGCGCGTTGATGCGCCGTTCAAAGGTACCGAGCCGGCGCGGGTCAGTGGCGCCACAGTCACCTTCGAACCGGGCGCTCGCACCGCGTGGCACACCCATCCGCTGGGCCAGACGCTGATCGTCACGGCCGGTTCGGGTTGGGTGCAGGAATTCGGGCAACCGGTGAAAGCGATCAAGTCGGGCGACACTGTGTGGATTGCGCCGAAGGTCAAGCATTGGCACGGCGCCACCGCGACCACCGCCATGAGCCACATCGCTATCGCCGAAGCACTCGATGGCAAAGTCGTTGAATGGATGGAACAGGTCAGCGCCGAGCAATATCCCGCCGCGCAATGACCTGACCGGATTACCTGAGGGAGCAGAGCTTGCTTTGACCTGTGGGAGCAAAGCTTGCTCGCGAAGAACGATGATGCGGTCTCACTGACAGATTGCATCATCGTTCTTCGCGGGCAAGCCTTGCTCCCATAGGTGATCTGCGCAATTTTGCGATCGGATCAAGCCCCCTCAAATCATCTGCGGCAATTTATCCAGCATCTTGTCCAGCGTGATCGGATACTCGCGAACGCGGATCCCCGTCGCGTTGTAGATCGCATTGGCAATCGCCGCACTGACGCCGCACAGGCCCAATTCCCCAACCCCCTTGGCCTTCATCGGCGACGACACTGCGTCGGTCTCATCGAGGAAAATCACCTCTTGATGCGGAATGTCGGCATGCACCGGCACTTCATAGCTGGCCAGATCATGGTTGACGAAAAAGCCACGGCGCTTGTCCACCGCCAGTTCTTCCATCAACGCCGCACCGACGCCCATGGTCATCGCGCCGATCACCTGGCTGCGCGCCGACGTCGGGTTGAGGATCCGTCCCGCCGCGCACACCGCCAGCATCCGTCGCACCCGGGTTTCACCGGTCGCGCTGTCGACCGCCACTTCGACAAAATGCGCGCCGAAGGTCGACTGCTGAAACTTCTTGCTCAGCTCGGCAAACTCGATCGTGTCCTCGGCAACGATTTCCCCGGCCTGAGCCGCCTTACGCAGAGGGAAATTTTTGCCACCTGAACGCACTTCACCGTCGGCGAACACCGCGTCTTCTGCGCTGACGCCCAAGCGCTGGGCAACCGCCTCACGCAGTTTGACGCACGCCGCATACACACCCGCCGTCGAGCAGTTGGCCCCGAATTGGCCACCGGAACCGGCCGACACCGGAAAGCTCGAATCGCCCAGGCGCACGACCACTTGATCAAGCGGCACGCCCATCATTTCCGCCGCCGTCTGCCCGATGATCGTGTAGCTGCCGGTGCCGATATCAGTCATGTCGGTTTCCACCGTGACGATGCCCTGATCACTGAGGCGCACCCGCGCGCCGGATTTCATCAGCGCGTTATTGCGAAACGCCACGCCGACGCCCATTCCGATCAGCCAGCGCCCGTCGCGTTGCGTACCGGGTTGCGCATGACGTTTGTCCCAGCCGAAACGCTCGGCGCCGGTGCGCAGGCATTCCACCAGCTGGCGCTTGGAATACGGCCGAGCGGGGTTGGTCGGATCGACCTGAGTGTCGTTGAGGATGCGGAATTCGACCGGGTCGAGTTTGAGCTTTTCTGCCATCTCGTCCATGGCGATCTCCAGGGCCATCAAACCGGGCGTTTCACCTGGCGCGCGCATGGCGTTGCCTTCCGGCAGATCGAGGGTGGTCAGGCGCATTGTCACCAAACGGTTTTCACCCGCGTAGAGCATCTTGCTCGGTTGCGCGGCGCGCTCGACTTTGCCGCCGGGCAAATCGCCGGACCAGCCTTCGTGAGCCATCGCGGTGATCTTGCCGTCAGCGCTCGCGCCAATGCGAATGCGCTGGATCGTTGCCGGTCGGTGCGTCGAGTTGTTGATCATCAACGGCCGCGACAGCGCGACTTTTACCGGCCGCTTTGCCAGACGTGCACCGAGCGCGGCGAGCACCGCATCGGAGCGGATGAACAGCTTGCCGCCGAAGCCTCCGCCGATGTACGGCGAAATCAGCCGCACGTTCTGCTTCGGCATGCCAAGGGTGGTCGCCAGGTCAGTGACAGACCAATCGATCATCTGGTTCGAGGTCCACAACGTCAGTTTGTCGCCTTGCCACGCGGCCATCGAGGCGAACGGTTCCATCATCGCGTGGGCCTGATCGGGCGTGAAGTAAGTCTCGTCCAGCTGCACGGGCGCCGCCGCATAGGCTCCGGCGAAATCGCCGTGCACCGTATCGGCCATCTGGTCCTTGGCTTCGACGCCCGAGGCGCGCGAACTGGCAAGGTCGAAGGCGCCCTTGGCGATAACATAGGAGACGTTGACCAGTTCGGCGGCGGCGCGGGCCTGCTCGAATGTCTCGGCGATCACCAGTGCGACGGCCTGATGGTAGTGATCGATCTGCGGCCCGCCTAGCAGAGGCGCGGTGTTGTATTTGCCCTTGCCGAGTTTGCCGGCATTGGCGGCGGTGACGATGGCAATCACGCCCGGCGCGGACTCGGCCAGGGCCAGGTCCATCGAGGCGATGCGGCCCTTGGCGATGGCCGAGCCGACGACCGCACCGTAGGCCTGGTTCGCCGCAGCGTCGTGATGTTCATAGGCATAGGGGGCGTGGCCGGTGGTTTTCAGCGGGCCTTCGATGCGAGGTGTGGCCTTGCCGACCACCTTCATCTGATCGATCGGGTTGGTTGTGGCGGGCGTGTCGAATTTCATGCCTGAACCCTCGCTTGTGCTATCACCGAAGCGAGCGTGCGCTCGACCAGGGTCAGTTTGAATGCGTTTTGTTCGGTGGTTTTAGCGCCGGCGAGCAATTGTTCGGACACCGCCATGGCGCCCTTGGACATTGCCGCTTCAGCTGCTTCCACTCGCCACGGTTTGTGCGCAACACCGCCGAGAGCGACGCG
>NZ_JMCL01000114.1 GCF_000690905.1 Pseudomonas sp. Ant30-3
GGGGCCGCTTCGCGACCCAGCGGGAGCAAGCTCCCTCGCCACAAAAGCCCTGCTCACCACGCAAGCTCCCTCGCCACACATGCGCGCTCCCACAGGATTGGTGTGATGGCGATCAGCGCCGCGCGGTCTTATTGACCGTGGCACTGTTTTCATGGATCAACCGGGTGATCATCTCGTCGGCCTCGGCCAGTTGACGGTCATACACCGAGGTGCTGAACGACGCTTTTTGCGGCGGCTGTTGCGCCAGCACCGGGCCGCTCTGGTCGTGCAGGTTCACATCGACCTGCGTCGACAGGCCAACGCGCAATGGATGTTTTGCCAGCTCTTCAGCATTGATGTGAATCCGCACCGGCACGCGCTGGACGATCTTGATCCAGTTGCCGGTGGCGTTCTGCGCGGGCAACAGGGCAAACGCACTGCCGGTACCGGCGCCGAGGCTGTCGATGGTGCCGCTGTATTTCACGTCGCTGCCGTACAGATCGGCCTCGATGTCGACCGGCTGACCGATGCGCATGTCGCGCAGCTGGGTTTCCTTGAAGTTGGCGTCGATCCACAACTGATCCAGCGGAATCACCGCCATCAGCGCCGTGCCCGGTTGCACGCGCTGACCGAGTTGCACGGTGCGTTTGGCGACGTAGCCGGTAACCGGCGCGATCAGGGTGCTGCGCGCGTTGGTCAGGTAGGCCTGACGCAATTGCGCGGCGGCCGCCATCACATCCGGGTGCGACGAAACCACCGTGTCGTCGACCAGCGCGCTCGTGGTCATCAGTTGCTGACGGGCGTTGGCCAAAGCGTTTTGCGCCGAGGTCAGGTCGTCGCGAGCGTGGGACAGTTCTTCCTGGGAAATCGCCCCACCGGCGGCGAGGCTTTTGCGCCGGTTGAAGTTGTCCTGCGCCTTTTGCACTTCAGCCTGTTGCGCGTTGACCTGGGCTTTCATCCCGTCGACGTTGCTGTACAAACCGCGCACCTGGCGCACGGTGCGGGCCAGATTGGCCTGGGCACTTTGCAGCCCGACCTGCGCGTCGTTCGGGTCGAAATTGATCAACACCTGGCCTTCATGCACCAGGTCGCCATCGTCGGCGCCGATGCTGACCACGGTGCCGGTGACCAGGGGAGTGATTTCCACCACGTTGCCGTTCACATAGGCATCGTCGGTGCTTTCATTCCAGCGCCCGTAAAGCTCGTGATAAGCCCAGACGCCGAGGCCGGCGAGCACCACGACGATTGCCAGCACCACGAGCATGATTTTGCGTTTGCGCGGGTTGCTTGTGTCAGACGCTTGATTGTTTGAAGCAGGAGTTGTTTCGGCAGTGGCCATGACAATTACCTTGAAAGAGTTGTGCTGTGTGGCGGATTTGCATCAGCGGCGGTCTGGGTTTCACTCTGGAAACCGCCCCCCAGCGCCTGCATCAGTTGGATCGACAAGTCGATCTGCTCGGCATTCAGGTTGGCCAGTTGACGCTGGGCCTGGAGCAGTTGCTGCTCGATGCTGAGCACATCGAGGTAATTGCCGATGCCGGAGCCATAACGCTGCACCACGGTGTCGTAAGAATTCTGGGCGATGTCGGTGGCGTGCTGCTGCGCACCGATCTGTCGACCGATGTCGCGCAACTGGTTGATGCTGTCGCTGACATCACCCAGGGCTCGCACCAGACTTTTGTTGTACTGCGCCACGGCGAGGTCGTAATCGGCATCGCGCGAATCGAGGTCGGCGCGCAAACGGCCGCCGTCAAAAATCGGCAGCGAGATGGTCGGCCCGACATTGAAGAAGCGGCTGGCCGAACCAAACATCGCATCGCCCAGCAACGACTCGACACCGGCCGCAGCGCTCAGGTTGAGGTTGGGATAGAAGCGGGTTTTGCCGGCATCGATATTCTTGCTCGCGGCCTCGACCCGCCAGCGCGCAGCGACCAGGTCCGGCCGCCGACCGAGCAGTTCGGCGGGCAGCACCGATGGCAATGCCACGGCACTGGCCTGAAGAATCTTCGGCCGGGCAATCTCGTTACCGCGATCCGGGCCTTTGCCGAGCAAGACCGCCAAGGCGATTTTCGCCGTTTGCAGGCGTTTCTCGGCGTCAATCAGACTGGCTTGGGACGTGGCTTCCAGGCTTTCGGTCTGCTGAAACTGATACTCGCTGTCGATACCGGCGCTCAGACGACGTTTGCTCAGGTCGAGCATCTGCCGAGTGCGCTTGAGGTCTTCGCTGGCCAGGTCGTAAACAATGTGTGCCTGACCGAGATCGCTGTAAGCGCGGGCGACATCGGCAGACAGAGTCAACTGCGCGGCTTGTTGATCGACTTCAGCGGCGCGGGCCTGGCCGAGCGCAGCTTCCCAGGCGGCACGCTGGCCACCCCAGAGATCGAAGTTGTAATTGAAACTGGCGCCGAGGTTACGCAAGGTCGAATACGTGCCGCCCTGCCCGCTAGGGTCTTGATCCCGGGCCAGACGCGAACGGCTGATGCCGGCGCTGGCGTCGAGGGTCGGCATGCGCTCGGCGTCGGCGGCGTAAGCGGCAGCACTGGCCTGGTGGGCGCGAGCTTCGGCGATCTGCATGTCCGGGCTGTCGCGCAAGGCTTCGCGGATCAGGCCATCGAGTTGCGGGTCACCGAGGTTTTTCCACCAGTCGCTTTTCGGCCAGGCCGCTGGCGTTAACGTCACGCCACTGAGCGATTGCCCGGCTTTGAGGTTTTTCGCATCGAGGCTGACGCCTTCGGTATTCAAGCCGCTATAGCTGGCACAACCGGCCAGCGTCATGGCCAGCAGCACCAGACTGAAACCGGTGCGCAAGGTTTTACTGTTCATGGTTTACCTATCCGCTGCAGGGTGATCGAGTCACCGGCTGCTGCCAGGATTTTGTGCAGGATGTGTTCGAGGGTTTTCAACTCTTCGGCGGTGATGGCACCGGCCAATTCATTCATCGCATCGGCGCCGATCTCCGGCAGACGGTCCATTAACTGCTGACCTTGCTCGGTCAGCACCAGTCGAACCTGGCGACGATCCGCCTCGGAACGCTGACGGGCGAGGAAGCCTTTCTGTTCCAGACGGTCCAGCATGCGGGTCATCGAGCCGCTGTCCAGCGACAGGTGTCGGCAGAGTTCGGCCGGGGTATCGACGCCCATCTGCGCCATGATGATCAACACTTTGAACTGCGCGGCGGTGATGCCATGCGGTTCCATGTGCGTGTCGATGATCCGGTCTTTGAGCAGCGCGGTGCGGCCGAGCAACAGGCCGAGGTGGCAATTCTTGAAATCGTCGGGCGTGAAATGCATCGTCTGGTCACCAATTAGCTGCCTAGGCAGCGAGTGTGTGACGAGATGTTACTGCCTAGGCAGCGAATGTCAATGTAATAGTTAGGCTGCTTGGTATTTAGTCGATAGACGATGCATCACAAACCCTGTGGCGAGGGGGTTTACCCCCGTTTGGCTGCGCAGCAGTCATCTTTTTTTCTGGTTCGGAAATAACCGAGGTCGCAGATTAGTGGGTCGCTGGCGGCCCCACGGGGGCAAGCCCCCTCACCACAGAGGGCTCGGCAGGCTTTAGAAATCCCGCTTGTAAAAAATATCCAGCGAGCTCGCTACGCCACTGGCCGCTTCCACGTAGACCTTTTTGCTCAGTTTGTAGCGCAAAGCAATCGTGTTGGCCGGTTCGAACACGCCGACGCCGTAACGCAGGCTGAGTTTCTCGGAGATATTGCCGCTGGCGACCACGCTGGTTTCGTCGCCGCTGCCCTCGGTGTCGAGCTGGAAATCCTCGATACCGAGGTTCTTCGCCATGCTGCTGGTGACCCCCGAGCTGCCCATCAAACCCAAGCCCAGTGCGGCCTGAGCCAGCATGTTGTTGTCCTCGCCGGTGGTGCTCAACGGACGCCCCAACACCAGATACGACAACGCCTGCTCCTGACTCATCGCCGGCTCGGAGAAGATCTGCGTGGTCGGCTGTTCGGCGCTGCCGCTCAGGCGGATACCAGCGATGACATCGTCGGTCTGGCGGATCGCTTCGATGTCCAGATAAGGCTGATCCAGCGGCCCGGCGAACAGCAGTCGCGCACGCCGCACCGTCAAGCGCTGCCCGTAGGCGCGATAACGGCCATCGTTGAGCCACAGCTCGCCGCGTGTGTCCATGTTGTCACCGATGTGCACACGCCCTTTCAGGTTGGCGGTCAGGCCGAACCCGCTGAAACTGAGTTTGTCGTCGCCCACCACCACGTCGATGTCCATCGACATGGCCATCGGTGGCTTGCCCTCTTCGGTCTGCTCACCAATGATCACCGTGTCATCGGAGACCTTGACCGTTGACGGCGGCAACTCGCGCACCGTGATGTCGCCGCGCGGCACCAGGACCTTGCCGGCAATCGCCAGTTTGTCGTCCTTCATCGAAATCTTCAGGTCCGGTGCCACTTCCAGCTTGGCGTACGGTTCAACGGTAACCGGCAACTGTGTGCCCTTGAGCGCCAGGTCCACCACCAACGCCTGACCCCAGGCGATATCGCCGGACAGGCTGCCCTGCCCGGTCTTGCCACTTTTCCAGCCACCGTTTACCTGCACGGTTTCACCGGCGATTTGCGCCCTCACCTGCAAGTCCCGCAGTTCCATCGGCAATTCCGGGCCGGACACTTCGCCGTCGCTGAGCAGCAGATTGCCGTTGACCAACGGCGCCATCAGCCCGCCGGACAATGTGCCGCTGCCATTCAGGCGCCCGTTCAGCGTTTCCACCATCGGCACAAACGGCCGCACCACTGACAAATCCAGACCGCTGAGACGGAAGGAACCGCTCAGTGGCTTGTCGGCCGGCAGTGGATTGATTTGTGCCTGAACCATCAGCTCACCGAGTTTGCCGCCGACAAAATTGAGGTCGGTGTCGATACGCTTTGGCGTCAGTTTGCTGGTGAGTTTCAGCGTCTGGTACGGGAAATCCAGCCACTGCCCTTTATCGCGCATGCGAAGCGTACCGCCGCTGGCGTCGATGCTGATCTGGCCGTTAGGGCCGCTGGCCGGCAGGTCCAGTTGCAGGTCGGCATTCAGCCGGCCCTGCCAGGCGAGATCCTTGGGCATCCACTGCGCCAGGCTTTCGATCGGGAACTGCCTGAGCTGATAACGCAGTTTGGGTTCCGGCATCAGGCGCTGGTCCTGGCCGCACAGACTGGCCGCACCGGACAGCCAGCAATGCGCGCCGAGGTTGATCTGGCCGTCAGCCAGGCGTTCAAGCTTCGCCGGACTTTGCAATTTCCAGTCCTGACCGCCAGCCTGAACAGCGCCACTGGCCAAGCGTCCGCGCCAGTTGCCTTGATCCAGCGCACCGTCGAGGCCGAGCGCCAGTTTCAATTTCGGCCCGAGCAAATCGAGGCTCAACTTCTGCTTCTTGATATCGCCCTGGGCATTGGCGGTCAGGGTGCCCAGCGAAGTTTCACCGGCCTGAATGCCGCTGCCCTTCAGATCGATATTCGCCCGCTGCACGCTGTCGAGCGTCGCGTCGAGGTTGAGGCGTTGCAGGCTTTTGTCTTCGAAAGCCAGTTGGGTGCCTTGCAAAGCGAGCTTGCCTTGTGGCGCCTTGAGCGTGCCGGCGACATCGACGCGACCATTGAGCTGACCGCGCAATTGCGGCCAGAGCTGGGCCAGGCGCGAGAGCTTGATGTCAATCTGCCCGGCCAGCTTCTGTTGCAGGCTGCCCTTACCCGTGATGCTGTTGTCACCCAGACGAATCTGCAAGGCGCTGAGCGTCCACTGCTCACCGCCGCCATCGGCCTTGGCCTGAATCACCGCCGGCTGGCCGCGCAGTTTGCCCTTCAAATCCAGGTCTGCGTTCAGGCTGAGTTTGTCGTTTTTCAGCTCGCCTTTGCTGCGCAGCGGCCCAGCCAGGGTGCCGGGCAATTCCGCCACCCAATACGCCGGGTCGATCGCCGACAAATCGAGCGCGGTGTCCCAGGCAATGCCATCGGCAAATTGCAGGTTCAGGTGCCCATCGGCTTTGCCTTGGCCGGCCACCAACTGCAATTGTTGCAAATGGATTTTGGTCAGGTCGCCGGCAAACGGGCTGGTCAGGCTGAACGCCCCGGCCGGGCCATCCAGCGCCGCCTTGAAGTTGCCGAGGTAATTGCCGTCGGTGTAAGAGACTTCACCATTGAAACTGCGCAGTGCCACGGCCGGTTCGTCGATCAGCGGATAGAGACTGTGCCAAGGAAAGTCCAGCCAGTCGATTTTCGCCGTTGCGCTGAGGCCTTTGCTCCAGTCGACAGCGCCGCTGAGCTTGAGGTTTTGCTTGTCGCTGGCGCTCAGGTCAAGGCCGGCGATTTGCGCGCCGCTGGCGTCGACTTTGCCTTGCAACAACAACGCGATCGGCCCTTTTTCCCCTGGCAGCGTGGCGGTGCCCTGCAGTTGGTAACCTTTTTTCAGGTCGCCATCGCCGGTGAGTTCCACATTATTGAGTTGCAGGGTGTCGGGCAAATCCGCAGAAGGTTTGAAGCCATTGGCGGTGATGCGCACCTTGGCGGGCAGGTTTTCCACCAGGGGCTGCAATTCGCCGGTCAATTGCCCATTGAGATAACCGCTGCTGTCGGCGACCAGGTTGAGGGTTTTCAGCAGATTGCCATCCACTTTCAGTTTCAGTGCCCACGGCTGCGGCGCCGGCAACGTCAGGTTGCCCTCGGCCTTCAACGGCCAGTCGCCCGACGGCTGCAGCAAACCGGACAGATTGAGACTCAGCTCATCGCGCTGCAACTGCACCGAATCGATCTGCAAACCCTGCTCGGTCCAGTGCGCCGCCAGCTGCAGCCCTTTCAGCTCTTCGCTGCCGTTGAACATCAGACTGCCGATCTGAACGTCGCCCAGTTCCAGCGCCAAGGGCAACTTCAAGTCCGGCAACGTGATCGGTCCGCTGTTTTCGTCTTCCGGGCCCGGCGGCAATTGCAGACTGATCTGACCGGCTTTCAATTGCTCGATGCACAGGGTCATGCGCAGCAGGCACGAGGGCGACCAGGCGAAAATCGCTTTGCTCAGTTCAACCCGACTGCTGTCCTGCTGCCACACCAGGTGATCGGCGCTCCACTGCCCGCCGAGCCGCCCCTGAAAATTGTCGACGCTCAGCCCCGGCACCCAACCCAGCGCCCAGCGACTGCCGGTTGCGGTGCCGAGCAACGTCGCCAGCGTCAGGACGATCAGCATCAGCAACGTAAAAATCGCCAGCAGCGTTATCTTCAAACCACGCGTCACAGCTCAGGCCCCATGGAAAAGTGCAGCCGAATGCCGCCGTCGTCGTCCAGCGCATGGGCCAGGTCGAGGCGAATCGGCCCCACGGGTGAGACCCAGCGCACGCCGACACCGACGCCGGTCTTGAGGTCTGGCAAGTCGAGCGAATTGAATGAATTGCCCTGATCGACAAACGTCGCGATCCGCCACTTCTCGGCCACCGAATACTGATACTCGACGCTGCCGGCAATCATGTAGCGACCCCCGATGCGGTCGCCGTCGGAGTTCTCCGGCGACAGGCTCTGGTAATCGTAGCCGCGCACGCTCTGGTCGCCACCGGCAAAGAAACGCAGCGACGGCGGCACTGATTTGTAGCCGTTGGTGGCACTGCCGCCGACCTGCACCCGACCGAGCAAACGGTGTTTATCGAACACGGTTGTCAGGCCTTTCACCAGCGCGGTGCCGTATAACAGATTGGTGTCGGAGCCCAGTCCTTCCTTGGCCACTTTGGTTTCGAACTGCAGACGGTAGCCATTTTGCGGGTCGATACGGTTGTCGCTCTTCAGGTAGGAATAACTGACGCCGGGCATCAGCAACGTGCTCAACCCGGAATCATCACCGAGGCGATACTCCTCGCGCTGCCACTTCAGCGAAACCACGCGCTGCCAGCCGCTGGGCAATTTGCTGTGCCATTCCGGGCCGAGCGTCAGCAGTTTGCTGAGGCTGTCGTCGTCGGCAATTTCTTCGCTCTGATAGCCGCCGGCAAAGCGCAGTTTGTCGGTCAGCGGCGGGTCGAGCGGAATGTCGTAAAACAGGCCGACGTTTTGCCGTGGCGCGGATATCTCGGTTTCCCAGCCGTAGCTGTGGCCCTGCGGGTTGACCCAGTGGCGTGTCCAGTTGGCTTTGACCCGTGGGCCGACGTCGGTCGAGTAGCCGACACCCAGCCCCATGGTGCGTGGCTTGCGGGTCTCGAGTTTGACGTCGACCGGGATTACGTTCTGCTTTGACGCAGTGGGCGCAGCGTCGACGCGCACGCCTTCGAAATAGCCGCTCGATTGCAGCGCCTGACTGAGTTCGGCGATCAGTTCGGAGTCGTAGGGCGCGCCGGCCTTGAACGGCACCATGCGTTGCAGCAGGTCTTCATCAAACGGCGTGTCGCCTTCAAAACTGACGTTGCCCAGGGCATAACGCGGACCACTGTCGTAAACCAGATCGATATCGGCCACACCGGCGCGCGGGTCGACCGCCAGTTTCTGGCTTGTGAAACGTCCGCTGAAAAAGCCGTAGCGCGAGGCTTGATTCTGGATGAGGCGCTTGGCGTCTTCGTATTGGCCATGGTTGAGCACGGCACCGGTTTGCAGCGCAGCACTTTTGGGTAAACGAAAGGATTTGAGGCTGGCAGCAGGGCCATCGACGCGCAGGGTGACAGTGCGCAGATGCACCGGCTCGCCGGGGATGATGTTCAGGATCAGGTGCGGTGTCTTGCCGCCGGTCACGTTGCTGTCGATCTGCGGCTGGTAGTAACCCAAGGCCTGTGCGGCTTTGCGTGCCTGCTCTTCAGCGCCACGGCTGAAGCGCAGCAAGGCCTCTTCGTCGCGATCGCCGAGGCTGCCGATATAGCCCTCTATATTGGCCTTGAGTTCATCGTTGGACGGTTTGATCCGTACATCCAATTCACTTTGCGCCAGCGCCGCACAGCTGGTGATCAGCATCAGCACGCCGCTGGTAAATCTTGCTGGAAACTTCATAGGCGGATGCTATCACGAGCTCGGGAGCGTGATAGAGCCCGGTTCGTAAGGAAAAGTTCGACCTTTAGGCGCCAGCGGTTTGCAGCACTTGAGGGTTGGCGTGGAAAAACACATGTTCGCGGACAGGTCCGACAGCCACCTCGCCGATTTCCTCATAACCCTGACGCTTATAGAACTCCAGATAACGAGGATTCCCCGTATCGAGCACCACACCTTGGGAATGCTCATCCACCGCGCACCAGTTATGCACCGCTTTCAACAATTGCTCGCCGAAATGCTGACCCTGAAATTGCGGGTGAATCCCCAGCAAAGGCAGCAGGTGCACCGAGTCGGACGGCACGCACGCCATCACCGCAGCGTGATATTCCAGATAACGCCGCGTGCAGCGGAAACCAGTGCTGAGCACCATGCGCAAGCGCCACGCCCAACTCTCGGTAACGCCGAGGCGACGTTGCGGCGGCGCGATCAGGGCGATGCCGATCAAACGGTCGTTGACCAGCAGGCCGATGGCCGGCAAGTCCTGCAGGAAGTGCTGTTTGACCAGCTCACGTACCGTCGCGCGAACCCGCTGCTCGTAACCGGGGCGTTCGGCTTCAAACAGAAACGCGAACGTCGGTTCATGGCGGTAGGCCTGGTAAAGCAACGAGCGGGCTTCGCGGGAATAGCCGCTGTCGAGCATGTGGATATCGGCGATGGCAGTCGAAGTTTCGGGCATAACGGTAGATCTCCCCTGGCGCAGCTCAAATGACTGCGCTCTTGTTGTACGAGCCTGTGCGGACCGGGACAGTTCCCCACAGGTATAGACCACCGCTGGATCTTCATCGACTGTACTGGCCTCATCGCGGGCAAGCCTTGCTCCCACAGGAATGTCAGTGTTCATAGATTTTGTGTTCGACACCCATCACTGTGGGAGCGAGCCTGCTCGCGAAGGGGCCAGTACAGGCAGCACAAATCCGCCCGAGGTAATTCCTCCCTCCCAACACTGGCCCCATTCTCACAGGTCGGCTAGCATCGCCCTTTTTCCAAGGACTGCCGACCATGAAGATCGTCTCCTTCAACATCAACGGGCTGCGTGCTCGCCCGCATCAGCTGGCGGCGCTGATTGATAAGCATCAACCCGACGTGATCGGCCTGCAGGAAACCAAGGTCCACGACGACCAGTTCCCGCTGGCCGAAGTTCAGGCCCTCGGTTATCACGTGTATTTCCATGGCCAGAAAGGTCACTACGGCGTTGCGCTGATGTCGCGCAAGGAACCGCTGGCGTTGCACAAAGGCTTTGCCACCGATGAAGAAGATGCTCAGCGCCGCTTCATCTGGGGCACTTTCGCCGACGCCAACGGCGTGCCGGTGACCATCATGAACGGCTATTTCCCACAGGGCGAAAGCCGCGATCACCCGACCAAATTCCCGGCCAAGCAAAAGTTCTACGGCGACCTGCAGCAACTGTTGGAAAGCCAGTTCAGCAACGATCAACCCGTGGTGGTGATGGGTGACGTCAACATTTCTCCGGAAGACTGCGACATCGGTATTGGCGCGGACAACATGAAGCGCTGGCTGAAAACCGGCAAGTGCAGCTTCCTGCCGGAAGAGCGCGAGTGGATGGCGCGCTTGAAGAACTGGGGTCTGGTCGACAGCTTCCGCCACTTGAACCCGGACGTCGCCGACCGTTTCAGCTGGTTCGATTACCGCAGCCGCGGTTTTGAAGATGAGCCCAAGCGTGGCCTGCGCATTGATGTGATCATGGCCTCCCACGGCCTGCTGCCGCGGGTCAAGGATGCCGGTGTCGATTATGAGTTGCGCGGCATGGAAAAACCTTCGGACCATGCGCCGATCTGGCTTGAGTTGAGCTGAACAAGCAAAAGATCGTCCGAACGGGGACGATCTTTTGATCTGTCATCTTTCCGACATCTCTCTGACTTAATCTCCCCGCACTTTCCTGGCTTGATAAGGTGCCGGCATGACCCTGCGCGTGTTTTTCCTGTGGTTGCTCTGCGCAGGCCTGCCCTCGACGGCATTCGCCGCCGATTTACCGATCACCCATCAAGGCGTCGTGCTGCGCATTCAGGGCTCCAACACCATCGGCGCGGCACTCGGCCCGGCGCTGGTCGAAGGCCTGATGCGCGAGCAAGGTTTGCTCAAGGTGCGTCGCGAGGTGTCGGATCAGGCCAACGAATTGCGCGTGGTCGGTCAAACCGCCGAGGGTCAACGCGCTGTCGTGCAAATCGCCGCCCACGGTTCCAGCACCGGTTTCACCGCGCTGAAAAATGCCACTGCCGATCTCGCCGCCTCCTCGCGACCTGTCAAGGACAGCGAGATCGCGGCGCTGCAATCCCTCGGCGATCTGAAATCTGCGGGCGCCGAGCAAGTCATCGCCATTGATGGCCTGGCGATCATCCTCCATCCGCAAAACCCGCTCACTCAACTGGACACCGAGCAACTGGCGCGGATTTTCAGTGGCGAGGCGAGAACCTGGGAAGACGTCGGCGGCAGCGGCGGGACGATTCACGTGTACGCACGGGATGACCAGTCAGGGACGTTCGACACGTTCAAGGAAATTGTCCTCAGCCGCCGCGGGAAAACCCTGAGTGATGCTGCAAGGCGTTTCGAATCCAGCGAGCAATTATCCGATGCGGTCAGTCGCGATCCGCAAGGCATCGGCTTCATCGGCCTGCCTTATGTGCGCCAGGCCAAAGCTTTGGCGATCACTGACGGTCGCTCCCAGGCGATGTTGCCGCACAGCAGCCTCATCGCCACAGAAGATTATCCGCTGTCGAGGCGCCTGTTCCTGTATCTGCCGCCGCGTGGCGACAATCCTTGGGCTCAGGCGCTGGTGGCCTTTGCCCAGAGCAGCGAGGGCCAGGCCATCGTTGCCGCCAATGGTTTTATCGCGCAGACCGTGCAGGCCATGAGCGTCACCCCCAACGCGTTGATGCCCGAGGCCTATCAGGCGCTCAGCCGACACGCACAGCGTTTAACGGTGAATTTCCGGTTCGAGGAAGGCAGCGCAACGCTGGACAACAAGGCGCGTCAGGATTTGTCGCGGGTGTTCGACTACCTGAAACAGCACGACAAGACCGATCGGCGAGTAACATTGGTAGGCTTCGGCGATGCCAAAAGCGACCCGGCGCGGGCCGATCTGCTGTCCAAATTACGCGCGATGGCAGTACGTAGGGAGCTGGTAAAAAGCGGCGTGGTATTCCGCGAGATTCGCGGGTTTGGCGCCGAGATGCCAGTGGCGACAAACAACGCGGATGACGGCCGGATCAAGAATCGGCGCGTCGAAGTCTGGGTGTACTGAATCTGTAGCAGCTGTCGAGCCTGCGAGGCTGCGTCTGTAGCAGCTGCCGAGCTTGCGAGGCTGCGTCCGGCGGCGCAGCCGTCGTAACTTCGGACTACCCGGTCTGTCAGGCAAACCGCGTGCTCAGATTTTACGACGGCTTCGCCGCCGGACGCAGCCTCGCAGGCTCGACAGCTGCTACAAGTGTCGAATCAGGCCAGCAGCTTTTCCAGCTGGGCGGTGGTGTCGACTGCGCCCATGGTTTTTGCGGCGTCCAGCGCGGAGGCGCCGTTGGTGTCCTTGGCCTTGGGATCGGCACCCTTGCTGATCAGGTAGTCAACGATCTCGACGCGGTTGAACATCGCCGCCATCATCAGCGGAGTGCGACCATCGAAAGACGAGCCTTGCACCTGCGCACCAGCTTCGACCAACGCCGTGACGGTCGCCAGGTCACCCTTGAACGCGGCGCCGGCAATCGGGCTTTGACCGTTGTCGTTGCGGATCTCCGGGTCGGCCTTGTGTTCCAGCAGCACTTTTACGGTTTCGACATGGCCGTGGTACGCGGCCAGCATCAGCAAGGTGTCGCCCTTATGGTTGCGCAAGTTCGGCGGCAAGCCTTTGCTGAGCAGCGCAGCCATCATGGCCGCATCGCCCTCACGCGCCTTGTTGAATACCTGCTCGGCAAATTCAGCGGCTTCTTCGGGGGTCATCTGGCGGCTTTGTTCTGACATCGGGGGCTCCACTTTCAATTATTCGCAAAACCGACAGTGTCCCGAGGGCTCCCGGGACTGTCACTTCTTTTTTCTGACGGATCGCGATAGCGACATTCAATAGCGGTACTGACCATCGCTGATCTGCGCCGCCAATGGCTTGGTCACCTGCACATAGGTGTCGGTTCCCGGAAGCCATGCATAGACCGGATCGTCGCCGGTCTTGTCCGGGTCGAACGCCTCATCCTTGAGCCGGGTCTTCTGGTATTTGAACGTCCCGGTGGTTTCCATTTTCACTTTCACCCGCAAGAACAACGGCACAGCATACGCCGGCAACTGCTCGCGGACGAAGGCCAGCAACTCCGTAAAATCCAGGGTCGCCAATGATTCGGCAGGTGTAATGGCCGCCATCCCTGCACGTCCATTGGTGTTGCAGATCTCCACCCCGTAGGCCACGGCTTCGGAGATATTGGGATGCAGCAGGAGGATGTTCTCGACTTCGGTGGTCGAGACGTTTTCGCCTTTCCAGCGGAAGGTATCGCCAAGACGATCAACAAATTGTGCGTGACCGAAACCGATGTTGCGCAGCAAGTCACCGGTATTGAAGTATCGATCGCCTTTGGCAAACACATCGTGCAGTACGACTTTCTCGGTTTTCCGCGGATCGGTGTAACCGTCCAGCGGCGCTTTGTCGTCGATTCGCGCGAGCAACAACCCCTGCTCGCCTTTGCTCACTTTGCGCATGAAGCCGTCGGCCTGACGGATTGGCGCGCCACTGTCGTGGTCGTACGCTGCCAGCTCCCAAGCCATCAGGGAAAATCCAACGGTGTTGTCGAAGTTGAGCACGTTGGTGAAACCGATGTTGCCGTCGCTGGCGGCATACAGCTCGCAGATGTGCTGCACGCCGAAGCGCGTCTTGAAGGCATCCCATGCGCCGGGGCGCAGGCCATTGCCGATCATTTTGGTCACGCCGTGCTCGCGGTCATGCCTGCCGGGCGGCTGATCGACGAGGTAGCGACACAGTTCACCGACATAACCGAGGGTGGTGGCGCGGTACTGGCGTACGTCGCTCCAGAACTGACTGGCGCTGAATTTGCGGCGGATTGCAAACCCGGAAGCGCCACTGATTGCCGATCCCCAGCACACGCAGAGTCCGGTGGCGTGGTACAGCGGCAAGGTGCAATAGACGACGTCGTCAGGCTGCATATCCAGCGCGATCATGCCGAAGCTCGCGGAGCTGCGCATCCAGCGGCCGTGCTTGAACACCCCGGCCTTGGGCAACCCGGTCGTGCCCGAGGTGTAAATGTAAAAACACGGATCGTCGAAAAAAACCTGCGCACTGCTGAGCGGATTGTCCGTACAACAATCGACGGACGCGCTCATCAGGTTGACGAAGCCATCGGGCGCAATGCCCGGCTGGCGGTCGGTGGGCTGATCCGCGACGTACCAGGTTCGCGCAGCCTCGATCGCCACTCGCTCGCGGACGGCGGAAAACGCCGGCAGCAGTTCTTCGCCGACAATGATCGCCGCCGGCGCTACCAGATTCAGACTGTGAACCAGCGGATCGCGGGATTGCGATGTATTAAGCAATGCGCTGATCGCCCCGGTCTTGGCCAACGCGAGAATCGTCACCAGCAGCTCGGGGCGGTTTTCGATGAATACCGCCACCACATCACCTTTGCGAATACCTTGCGCGATCAGGTGATGAGCGATGCGATTGGCCCACTGATTGACTTGCGAGTAGGTCAGCGCCCTGTCGTCTTGCAACAACGCCGGGCCTTCGGGATTGCGCAAGGTGGCTTGTTCAAAGCTCCAGCCCAGACCACACACTTGGGTCGGATCCGTAACATTGGCAGCTTTCATGCCCTTGACCACGCGCGGAATGGCCTGGGCGATGGCGGGCAGCTTGCGGAGCATCATGCTCCAGGTAATGAGGTCTGACGTGCGACTCATGGTTGCTCCCGTTGGATCTTCTTATTGTCGGGCGGCATTGGCTTGACCCCGAAAATACGTCAGCGCTTTGGAAGGTGTACACGCGGTTTTTGCAATGTTTTGTATCCGAAGGTGGTCGCGAGTGTCTGTGGTGGATTTGGTTCCGTGGGAGCGGTGCACATCTCTCAAAATGCAGGATGCACGATGGCCGTTCATGCAGATTGCACGAAGGTGAAAATTGATCAAAATTTTAAGCTATTGATTTAAAAGAATAATTTTAAAGCTCCATGACTGGCACAAAGGCTGCAACTACCTCTACATGCTTGCCAATCATGTATAAACGGAGCCGAAAGACATGAGCCTGATTCAAGAAAAATTTTCGTCCCTCTTCTCCAACTTCGACGTGAACACCCAGCCTCGTCCTGACGGTGGCATTCTGCTGACACTGCGCAGCACCGAAGGCCGCGTGTTCAAGCGCTCGATTTCCTACCAGCAATTACACGCTGGCGACCAACTGTCGTGGGTAATCAGCGCGATCCGTCGTGATCTGGCCGAACAAGCAAGCGAACTGCCGCAAATTTCGATGCTGCAGAGCCAGCAACGTTTCGCACTGCCGACGTATCACTCGCTGTAAATACTGCGCTCTAAAGATAAAGAGCCGTAAACAGACAGGCCGTGAAAGCTTTCGCTTCACGGCCTGAGTTGTTTTTGCAGATCCCGAACATGCTTTTGTAAGAGCAAGCTTGCTCGCGGTGGCGGTGGCGGTGGGTCAGTCAGCTGAATTGTCGGATGAAATGGCGCATCGCGAGCAGGCTCGCTCCCACAGGTTTTTGGCTTCAGCGATTAGAACATGGACGGATCGATTCGCGCGAAACTCTCCACGGTCACATGGCCGGCCAGTTCCCCTCCTTCACGAGCCAGACCGCAGGTCGCCATTCCTGCCAGCCGCGCAGCCTCCAGCTCTTCGACGATATCCGACAAAAACAGAATCTGCGAAGCGTCCAGGCCGATCGCCTCAGTGATGCGTACGTACGACTGCGCTTCGCGCTTGGGTCCGGAGGTGGTGTCGAAGTATCCGCTGAACAGCGGCGACAAATCCCCTGCTTCCGAGCAACCGAAAATCAGTTTTTGTGCCTGAATCGAGCCCGAGGAATAGACGTAAATGGCGTACCCCGTCTGATGCCAACGCTTCAGCGCGTCGACCGCATCCGGGTAAACATGGCCCTTCAATTCACCGGCCTGATAGCCCTGCTCCCAAACCATGCCCTGCAACGCTTTTAACGGTGTCGCCTTGCGGTCTTCGGCGATCCATCCCAGAAGAATCTCCAGCACCCGCTCGACGTCAGCGTCCGGTTCACTACTGTCCCGGCGCACTGCGTCCAGTTGCTCGGCCACATCGCCACGGTCGGCATGCTCGCGAACGAACGCCGGCAGATGACTCGCGGCATAAGGAAACAGTACGTCGAAGACAAAACTCACGGCACTGGTGGTGCCTTCAATATCGGTCAGAATCGCTTTGATCGGCATGGGTTCAGTCCTCAAGACGCGGGAAGCGGCCGGCAATGTCTTCGCCGGTGAAATTGGCGACCCAGCCGTCTGGATTGTTGAACAGGCGGATCGCGATGAAATGCGGGTGCTCGCCCATGTCGAACCAGTGCGGCGTCCCGGCCGGAACCGAAATCAGGTCGTTCTTTTCGCAGAGCACCGCGTACACGTAATCATCGATGTGCAGGGTGAACAGCCCACGACCGGCGACGAAAAATCTTACTTCGTCTTCGCCATGGCGGTGTTCTTCGAGGAACTTGGCGCGCAGCTCGGCCTTTTGCGGGTGATCGCTGTTCAGGCTGATGACGTCGACGGTGACGTAGCCACGCTCCGTCATCAATTTATCGATCTGCTGCCGATACGCGGCGATCACTTCTTCCTGGCTGGCCCCCGGCTGAATTTTCGCCGCCGCTTGCCAGCGATCGAAACGCACGCCCTGCTCGGCCAGGGTCGAGGCGATGTCATCGAAATGGGTCAGCACCTTGTTGGGCAGTTCGGGGCTGCTGACGTGGTAAACGGACAGGCTGCTCATCAGGGCAACTCCTCAAAGGTTCAGGCTTACGGTTCAAGCTTTATGGTTAGTAAGCGAACGGGTTTTCAACTCGCACTCGAACAAAAATTCAAAGGCCTCGATCTGCCGCAACGCATCGCTCATTCGCGCGCCCCAGGTATAGAGGCCGTGGCCGCGGATCAGGTAGCCGACGCAATCGGGATGGGCGTCGAGCCAAGGCTGCACCTTGGCGGCGAGGCGTGCAATGTCCTGATCGTTGTCGAAAATCGGCACGCGCACCCGTGACTCGTGAGTGGAAACGCCGCTGAAAGCTTTCTGCAGTTCATAATCTTCGAACTCGATGAAATCTTCAGGCGTCAGGCGGGACAGCACCGTGGCATTCACCGAATGGGTGTGCAACACCGCGCCGATCTCCGCGCGCCAGCTATACAGCTGCGTGTGCAGCAGTGTTTCGGCTGATGGTTTCTTGCCGGGCTCGAGGCTGTTGCCGGACAAGTCGGTGGCCAGCACATCGTCAGGCCCCAACTGGCCTTTGTGCTTGCCGGACACCGTCAGCAACGCTTCGCTCGGCGACAGACGCGCCGAATAATTGCTGCTGGTGGCCGGCGACCAGCCACGACCATACAGAAAGCGCCCGGCGTCGATGATTTCCTGGGCGAGGTGTTCACGGGTAAGGCTCATGGCCTGTCCTCTTGCATACGTGTGGCGATGATAATCGCAGCGGCGAGGGCTGCGAGACTGGCGATACTGAACGTGAAGTTGGCACCGAGGGTGTTCCAGCTGTAGCCGGAATACAATGCGCCGAGCGCGCCACCGGTACCGGCGAGTGCGGCATACAACGCCTGACCCTGCCCTTGCTGACGCGGGCCAAAGCTACGTTGCACGAACTGGATGGCAGCTGCGTGAAAGCTGCCGAACGTTGCAGCATGCAGAACCTGGGCAAACAGCAGCACCCAGATGAATTCGGCGAACGAGCCGAGCAACAACCAGCGCAACGCCGCCAGCAGAAAACTCGCCAGCAGCACCCGGCGCACCGAGAAACGCGCAAGAATCTTGCTCATCGCCAGAAACATCAATACTTCGGCGACTACGCCGACCGCCCAGAGCATGCCGATCAACCCACGGCTGTAACCGAGTTGCTCAAGGTGCAAGGTGAGAAAAGTGTAATACGGGCCGTGGCTGACCTGCATCAGCGCCACGCATCCGTAAAAAGCCAGCACACCCGGACCGCGCAATTGCTGGAGAAAACCGCCTGCCGACAAACGCTCGCCCTGAACCGGCTGGGCGTTCGGTACCCACAGGCTGCTGATCACAATCCCGGCCATGATCAGTACCAGCGCGACCGGGTAGATGTCGAGGCTGAGCCATTCGAACAGTCGGCCGAGTGCAACCACAGTGATGATGAAACCAATCGAGCCCCACAACCGGATCTGGCTGTAGCGCTGGGTCTGGCCCTTCAAATGCGCCAGCGTGATGACTTCAAACTGCGGCAATACCGCGTGCCAGAAGAAGGCATGCAAGGCCATGACCATCGCCAGCCAGGCGTAGGTCTGGCTGACGAAGATCAAACAGAACGTAAGCAGCGTGCACACCGCGCCAAAACGGACAATAGCGAGGCGCCGGCCCGTGTAATCGCCGAGCCAGCCCCAGATGTTCGGGGCCACGCAACGCATCAGCATCGGGATCGCCACCAGTTCGCCAATACGCGCGGCGGAAAAGCCCAAGTGGTCGAAGTACAGCGCGAGGAACGGCGCCGTCGAGCCGAGCAAGGCGAAGTAGAACAGATAGAAACTGGAAAGCCGCCAGTACGGGAGCGCCGTCACGTGGTTCAGACCGCAACGGCTGTGAGATCAGCCATTAAAGCTGACCCAGCACCGGCGTGCTCACGCGCACATCGGCGTTCTGCCCGCGATGACGCAGCAGATGGTCCATCAGCACGATGGCCATCATCGCTTCTGCGATTGGCGTGGCGCGAATGCCAACGCACGGATCGTGGCGGCCTTTGGTGATGACGTCCGCCGGGTTGCCATGGACGTCGATGGAACGGCCCGGCGTGGTGATGCTCGACGTCGGCTTCAATGCCAGATGCGCAACGATCGGCTGACCGGACGAGATGCCGCCGAGAATGCCGCCAGCGTTATTGCTGAGGAAGCCTTCGGGGGTCATTTCATCGCGGTGCTCGGTGCCGCGCTGGGCGACGCTGGCGAAGCCGGCGCCGATCTCCACGCCCTTGACCGCGTTGATGCTCATGAGCGCGTGCGCCAGTTCGGCGTCGAGGCGGTCGAAGATCGGCTCGCCGAGACCGGGCATCACGCCTTCGGCGACGACCGTGATTTTCGCCCCGACGGAATCCTGGTCGCGACGCAACTGGTCCATATAGGCTTCCAGCTCCGGCACCTTGTCCGGATCGGGGCTGAAGAAGGCGTTATCTTCCACCGAATCCCAGCTCTTGAACGGGATTTCGATCGGGCCCAACTGGCTCATATAGCCGCGAATGACGATGCCCTGGCTGGCCAGGTATTTTTTCGCAATGGCCCCGGCTGCCACGCGCATCGCGGTTTCCCGCGCCGAGCTGCGACCGCCGCCGCGATAATCGCGTTCGCCGTATTTGTGGTGGTAGGTGTAGTCGGCGTGGGCCGGACGGAACAGGTCCTTGATCGCCGAGTAGTCCTTGGATTTCTGATCAGTGTTGCGAATTAGCAGGCCAATCGCGCAGCCGGTGGTGCGCCCCTCGAACACGCCCGAGAGGATTTCGACTTCATCGGCTTCCTGACGCTGGGTGGTGTGGCGGCTGGTGCCAGGCTTGCGGCGATCGAGGTCGCGCTGCAGATCCTCCAGGGAAATCTCCAGGCCCGGCGGGCAGCCGTCGACAATGGCGACCAACGCCGGACCATGGCTTTCGCCTGCGGTGGTGACAGTGAACAGCTTGCCGTAGGTATTGCCGGACATGCAGGACGCTCCGTGAAATGAACCTGAATACTTGATGCGCGCCAGTATACGCAGGCAACCCAAGTAGTTCATCCTCGAACCTTATGGGTGCCCGTGAGTCCAACCGGCACCTTTGTGAATGATGGCGTGATGATGCTGCGAGTTCTTGCCTTGAGCCTTACCCTGTTTACCGGCTACGTCCAGGCCACCGTCCTGCAACGCCCGATCACTTTGGACACCGGTAGCGGTGAGCTTTTCGGCTCGCTGTTGCTGCCCAAGTCCGACACACCGGTGCCGGTTGTCCTGATCATTTCCGGCTCCGGCCCTACAGACCGTGACGGCAATAATCCCGAAGGTGGACGCAACGACAGCCTCAAGCGACTGGCCTGGGTGCTGGCCAAGCACAACATCGCCAGCGTGCGCTACGACAAGCGCGGTGTGGCAGCGAGCCTCGCGGCGACGCCGGATGAACGCAATCTGTCGGTCGAAGCCTATGTTGCTGATGCCCAAGCCTGGGGCCGCAAACTCCAGGCTGACCCGCGTTTTGGTCCGTTGATTTTGCTGGGCCACAGCGAGGGTGCATTGATTGCCACGCTGGCGGCACCGAGCGTTAACGCCGCTGCGGTGATTTCCATGTCCGGCAGCGCGCGGCCGATCGATCAGGTGTTGCGTCAACAGTTAAGCAATCGTCTGCCACCGCCGTTGATGCTGCGCAGCAATGAGCTGCTCGACAGCCTCAAGGCCGGAAAACCCGACAGCAACGTGCCGCCGCAACTGGAGGTGATCTTCCGCCCGAGTGTGCAGCCGTATCTGATTTCGTTGTTCCGCCAGGACCCGGCGGCGGCGTTCGCCAAACTGAAAATGCCGGCGCTGATCATTCAGGGCAGTAACGACATTCAGGTGGGTGTGGAAGATGCGCGCCTGCTGAAAGGGGCCAAACCGGACGCCG
The DNA here is from genome assembly GCF_000690905.1 of Pseudomonas sp. Ant30-3. Lineage (GTDB taxonomy): Bacteria > Pseudomonadota > Gammaproteobacteria > Pseudomonadales > Pseudomonadaceae > Aquipseudomonas. The sequence continues at coordinate 20,782 of NZ_JMCL01000114.1, forward strand.
AGCTGGCGCTGATCGAGGGCATGAACCACGTGATGCGAATTGTGCCAAACGACGTGAAGCGGCAATTGGCTTCCTATAAAGATCCACAATTGCCTCTCGCCGCCGAACTCGGCGCGCGCATCCTTGGATTTATTGACGGAATTCGCACCCGATAAGCTTCCCCGCGCCCTCCAGTCCTGCCAAAAGCGGCCGATAAGCCGGTGTCGCCAGCGTTACGCCTGGCGGCAAGCCGAGCTTGGACAGGACCTCGCCGTTATGACTGATACCCCGACTTCACCCGAGACCACCGCTGAAAAGGATGCACCGCCAGCGGTCGAGCAGCCGTGGGCGGACGTCCAGGTCGAGCAGCACAAGATGCTCCGTCTGGCCCCCCTGCAGATCGACCGCAACACCGGCGCTCGGCCGTTGCGCTTTGTCGAGTTCGGCTATGCCGAGCGCAACAGCAAAGAGCGCAGCCTGCTGCGCATGAGCATTACTCTGCCTGGCCAGCGGGTGCGCAAAGAGCAGAATCATCTGGACGTGTGGGTCGACCACGTCACGCACCGCGTACATTTCGGGCCTGCCACGGGCTTGCAGATTGAACCGATGAACCGCGGCATCGGCCGCTATCTGGCGGCGCAGGGGGTTACCTGGGCGAAAAAGCGCTGGCCGGCGTACACCGTCGACGGCACTGACCTGAACAACAAAGATGCCCTCAACGAGGACACACGCCTGCGGCGCGACCGTTTTCTCACAGCGCACGGTTTTGAGGTGGTGTACGCAGACGCCCAGCACCTGAAGGGCAGCGTCAAGGAAGTGAAAGTCGGCGACCTGCTCGCCGAGTGGAATGCCGAGAAAGTGCAGCACGTAACAATTCTCGAGGCGGCGCAAATGCTTCAGCAGGCCGAGCAGAATCTGGCCGAGCAGGAAGTGAAGCTGAAGAAACACGAAGAAAGAGTCAGCAAGTACAAGCGCGAAGACGCCGGATTACGCTTCACCATTACATGCCTGGTGGCGTTCGCGGTGTTTCAGGCGGGGCTGTTGATCTGGATTGCTACGCAGCGTTGAGGGGTCAGATACTGCGGTGCGGCATTCGCGAGCAAGCTTTGCTCCCACAGCGGTTTGGGGCCAGGCGCAGGATTTGTGGATCTGTAAGGTTCTGTAGGGATCTACGGGATCGGTGGGAGCAAGGCTTGCCCGCGATGGCGGTGGGTCATTTAACAGTGATGTGACTGACACGACGCAATCGCGAGCAAGCTTGCTCCTACAGAGAATTGCGTTTAAACGCGGGAAGCAAACAGCGCCTGATGTTCATGGCACTGCTGGGCGGACAACATGAACACCCCGTGGCCACCCCGTTCGAAATCGAGCCACGCAAAGTCGACTTCCGGGTACAGCGCCTCGACGTGAACCTGGCTGTTGCCAACCTCGACGATCAGCAAACCTTTCTCGGTCAGATGATCCGCCGCCTCGGCGAGCATGCGCCGCACCAGGTTCAGTCCATCGTCGCCGCAGGCCAGACCCAGCTCCGGCTCGTGCTGGTATTCGTCCGGCATATCGGCGAAATCTTCCGCATCGACGTAAGGCGGATTCGACACGATCAGGTCGAAACGCTGACCCGGCAAGCCGTCAAAACCATCGCCCTGGACCGTGTACACACGCTCGTCGACGCCATGACGCTCGATGTTCTTGTTGGCCACTTCCAGCGCTTCGAACGACAGATCGGCCAGGACCACTTCGGCTTGCTGAAACTCGTAAGCACAGGCGATCCCGATGCAACCGGAACCGGTACACAGGTCGAGGATGCGCGCAGGCTCGGCACCCAGCCACGGCTCGAAGCGTTTTTCGATCAGCTCTCCGATAGGCGAACGCGGAATCAACACGCGCTCATCGACGATGAACGACATCCCGCAGAACCAGGCCTCGCCCAACAGGTACGCGGTTGGAATGCGTTCCTCGATGCGGCGTTTGAGCAGGCGCTGCAAACGCACCAGTTCATCGTCTTCCAGATTGCAATCGAGGTAGCTGTCGGCCATTTCCCATGGTAAATGCAAAGCACCCAATACCAGTTGACGTGCTTCGTCCCAGGCATTGTCGGTCCCATGGCCGAAAAACAGATCCTCCCCATGGAAGCGGCTGACGGCCCAACGGATATGGTCACGCAGGGTACGAAGTCGGGAAGTGATCACGGGGGCAAACTCCAAAAAAAACGACTGGCGATTCTAACAGCCAAAACACGCCACGACGACGCAGGAAAACAACCGCTCGACCGTAGGACCTGTCCGTATTTTGCTTTCGCTATTGAACAAAACGAGGATATTGACAAGGCTGCGGGCCAATAACGACGGCGTCTGCGATGGTAGCGATTCACAGAAGCGCTCAGCCAGAGGACAATGTCGCAAAAGCCCCACACCAAGGAGCCCCAGAATGTCCGTTCCAAAAACGATGTTTCAACTCAGCGGCCGCGGTTATGCAGCCGCCAACCTGGGTCATGCGACCCTCGTCATCATTGATGCGCAGAAAGAATACCTCAGCGGTCCGCTGGCCCTGAGCGGCATGGATGCTGCGGTTGCAAACATCAAGCAACTGGTGACGGCGGCCCGAGCTGCCGGCCGACCTATCGTCCATGTGCATCACCTCGGCACGGTCGGCGGTCTGTTTGACCCACAGGGCGAGCGCGGCGAATTTATACCGGGCCTGGAGCCCGAGGCCGATGAAACCATTATCGGCAAACTGCTGCCGAGCGCGTTTCACGGCACCGAGCTGCTGGAGCGTTTGCAGAATCTCGGCTCGCTGGATTTGATTGTCTGCGGGTTCATGAGCCACTCCAGCGTCAGCACCACTGTGCGCGCCGCGAAGAATCTGGGCTTCCGCTGCACGCTTGTTGAAGACGCCTGCGCCACGCGCGATCTGCCCTACAAGGACGGCGTGTTGAGCGCCGATCACGTTCAACAGACCGAAATGGCGATCATGGCGGACAACTTCGCCACTCTCGCCCTTACCCGTGAACTGATTTGATTTGATAGCCGATTGATGGGCGGCCGATGTCGCCGCTCATCCGTAAAAGGTTCTCACTCGCCGTAATTGTCTTAGCCTCAGGAACATCCCGGTTAACTCCCGGTCGAAGGCCGATACCCATTGAGGAAGGTCGGAATGAAGTTATCCGATGGTTTTGACGCACGCCGCCTGCGGCCTAAAGGCCCAAGCAACTGGCGTTTTCGCTTCGGCGCAGCCTTCGCTGCCCTGCTGGCAACGTGCGGTGTGTTACTGGCAATGGCCGGCGCCGCCAGCCTGTTGGGCCGCCCGCCCGCGCTCGGCGAACTGAACGCCAGCCCATTGGGCTCGTCGATCATTTTGGCGGTTGGCCTGTTTCTGCTCTACATCGGCGTTTGGCTGTGGCGTCGTTGCCGACGCCGTGCGCGCCAGTCGCGAGCGTTGAACATGTCCCCGCACCTGATGAAAAAACACGACTGAAGCTGTGCCAGACGTTTTCTTGCGCCGGATAGCTGTCGAGTTGGGTAAACTGGCCGCCCTTCGCGGAGGCTGACATGCAAGACGACGATTTTTCCCTGTTCAAAAGCGCGATCCAAGGCGTCAAGCCAATCAAGCACGATCGCGCTGAAACCGGTAAACCCAAAGCCGATCGCGCGCAGATCGCCAAGCTGCGGCAAGCCGCCACGGTGCGCACCGATGCCACCACTGTTGACGGGCTCTCCGATCAGTTCGTGATAGATGTCGGCCCTGAAGACGAGCTGATGTGGGCACGCGACGGCGTCCAGGAAAGCCAGATGCGCAAGCTGAAGATCGGCCAGATCCCGTTCGAGGGCAGCCTCGACCTGCACGGCATGACGGTGGAAAAGGCTCGCGAAACCCTCTGGGCGTTTCTGGCCGAAGCGACCAAATTCGAAATCCGCTGCGTGCGTGTCACCCATGGCAAAGCTGTGCGCCTGGATGGCAAACGCCCGATGATCAAAAGCCACGTCAACACCTGGTTGCGCCAGCATTCACAGGTACTCGGTTTCACCTCATGCCAGCCTCGCCACGGCGGCGCCGGCGCGGTTTACGTGATGCTCAAACGCACCATGATGGAAGGTCGCGACGAGTAAAGCTGTCGGATCAAGCTTGCAGCGTCGTGTCCGCCACCGTACCCTTGCCCTTTGCGAAAATCCCCCCACAGGTAGTTTCATGTCCCTGGAACAGAATTACACCGCGATTCTCGGCCAATTGGGCGAGGACGTCTCCCGCGAGGGCCTGCTCGATACGCCCAAGCGTGCCGCCAAAGCCATGCAGTACCTTTGCCGCGGTTATGAACAAACGCTCGAAGAGGTCACCAACGGGGCCTTGTTCAGCTCCGATAACAGCGAAATGGTGTTGGTAAAAGACATCGAGCTGTACTCGTTGTGCGAACACCACTTGCTGCCGTTTATCGGCAAGGCTCACGTCGCTTACATCCCGAGCGGCAAGGTCCTGGGCCTGTCCAAGGTTGCGCGGATCGTCGATATGTACGCTCGCCGCCTGCAGATCCAGGAAAACCTCAGCCGTCAGATCGCCGACGCCGTGCTGCAAGTCACTGGCGCCCTGGGCGTTGCGGTGGTGATCGAGGCCAAGCACATGTGCATGATGATGCGCGGTGTCGAGAAGCAGAATTCTTCGATGATTACGTCTGTAATGCTCGGCGAGTTCCGCGAGAATGCGGCCACTCGCAGCGAGTTTCTCAGCCTGATCAAGTAATTTGCGCCTCGAAGAGAACCGGCATTCATCGCCGGTTTTTTTTCGCCTGCAAAAAATCAGGTAAGCTGCGCGCCTTCGTTTGCCCCTGAGAGGCTTAAACCGTGTTCGTAAAAGCGCTTCGTGTCGGCCTTGGCCAACTGGTTATCTTCGTTGATTTCATCACCCGCCCCGGCAAGAAACAGCGGCCGGCCGAGGTTCAGGCTCAGGTCAATGCAGCGGCCAAGGGCCTCACGCTGTATCAGTTTCACGCCTGCCCGTTCTGCGTGAAGACCCGCCGCACCCTACGCCGCCTGAACGTACCGGTGGCGCTGCGCGATGCGAAAAACAACGAACAGGATCGCCAGACGCTGCTGGACCAGGGCGGCAAGATCAAGGTGCCGTGCCTGCGCATTGAAGAGAACGGGCAGACCACGTGGATGTATGAGTCCAAGGTGATCATCGATTATCTGGACAAGCGGTTCGCTGCTGTTTGAGAATTTAATGCCTGGCCTGTGGACCTATCGCCAGCAGGCTGGCTCCTACAGTGTTTTAGGGCGATCAAAAAACTGTAGGAGCCAGCCTGCTGGCGATGGGGACCGCACAGACAAACCCTCTCCTACTAAAAAACCGGCCCCATCCGCCGGTTTTTTTTCGCCGGCACGAACGCGACCATTGCGCTGCGGCCGCCGATATAGCCCAAATACCATTCTTCCCGCCGACAAAATCAAAAACATTATTTGCATTTTTTGTATACAAAAGCATAATCCACTTCGTGCGAGTTCTTGACCAAGCGGTCAACAAATTCGCAAGTGCCTCAAAGGATCGCTGCCACCCTCATGGGTCCGGTCCTGGAAATAACAATAAAACTCTTGAGGAGTACCTCGCTGTGGAAAGCCGCAAATCCGAAGCCCCGACGCTGGAACTCACGCCGCCGATCCGTAATGGCTGGCTGGAGCGCATCTTCAAACTCAGCTTGCATGGCACCACGGTGAAGACCGAGCTGATCGCCGGTCTGACAACCTTCATCACGATGGCTTACATCATCTTCGTCAACCCCAACATCATGGCCGACGCCGGGATCGATCACGGTGCTGCATTCGTCGCCACCTGTATCGCGGCCGCATTGGGCTGCCTGTTGATGGGCCTGTACGCCAACTGGCCGGTCGGCCTGGCACCGGGCATGGGCCTCAACGCTTTCTTCACCTACACCGTGGTCGGCACCATGGGCTACAACTGGGAGACTGCCCTCGGCGCAGTGTTCGTGTCCGGTGTGTTGTTCATGTTCCTGACCTTTTCGCGAATCCGTGAATGGCTGCTCAACAGCATTCCGGTGAGCCTGCGGTATGCCATGGGCGCCGGCGTCGGTCTGTTCCTTGGGCTGATCGGCTTGAAAACGGCAGGCATCGTGGTGGACAGCCCGGCGACGTTGATCAAGCTGGGCTCCCTGCGTGAACCAGGTCCGCTGCTCGCCGCCATCTGCTTCCTGATGATTGCTGTGCTCAGCTACCACCGGGTGTTCGGTGCGATTCTGATCAGCATCATCACCGTCACGCTGGCAGGCTGGGGTCTGGGCCTGGTCACCTATGGAGGCATCATGTCCGCCCCGCCGAGCCTAGCGCCGACGTGGATGGCGATGGACGTTGCTGGTGTGTTCAATATCAGCATGATCAGCGTGGTTCTGGCCTTCCTTTTTGTACACATGTTCGACACAGCCGGTACACTGATGGGCGTCGCTCAGCGCGCAGGTTTGGTCAATGCGGACGGCAAGATCGAAAACCTTTCCCGCGCTCTGAAAGCCGATAGTGCTTCCAGCGTGTTCGGAGCGGTAGTCGGTGTGCCGCCGGTGACCAGCTATGTGGAAAGTGCCGCGGGCGTTGCTGCGGGCGGTCGCACCGGTCTTACCGCCGTGACCGTGGGCGTGCTGTTTATTGCCGCGATGTTTTTTGCACCGCTGGCCGGCATGATTCCGGCCTACGCTACCGCCGGCGCGCTAATTTACGTCGCGATGCTGATGATGGGCGGCATGGCGCACATTGAATGGGACGAAGCGACCGACAGCATTCCGGCCATCGTCACCGCAATCATGATGCCGCTGACGTTCTCGGTGGCCGATGGCATTGCGCTGGGCTTCATCACTTATGTGGTGCTGAAGGCCTTCACTGGCAAGCACAAGGAAATTTCCGTCAGCCTGTGGGTGCTCTGCGCGATCTTCATCGCCAAGTTTATTTTCCTGTAAACGTTACACCGCAAGCGTTCCAAATCAGCCTCACCCCGTCGGGTGGGGCTTTTGCACAAATGGAGGAAAGTGATGAGTCTGGAAACCTGGCTGCTGTTCAGCGGCGCTGCGCTGGTGGTAATCCTGATCCCGGGACCGCTGTCACTGCTGATGATCAGCAACAGTTTGAATTACGGTTTGCGTCGGTCCTATCCGGCGTTCCTCGGTGGCGTGATTGCCTCGATCTGTTTGCTCAGCGCGTCGGCACTGGGCCTGGGCGCATTGTTGCTGGCGTCGGAACAGCTGTTCAGCGCGCTGAAGATTGTCGGCGCGCTGTATCTGTTTTACCTGGCCTGGCAGAGCTGGCAGCAATCGCGTCAACCGTCGGTGGGCGCTGAAGTACCGGAGGCAGCGCCGGTACCGCGCTTCCGCGCTTTGTTTGGCCGCGCGTTCGTACTGGGTGCGAGCAATCCGAAGGACATTCTGTTCTTTGCCGCTTTCCTGCCGCAGTTCTTGAGCGCCGAGCAGGCGTTCTTGCCGCAGTTGCTGGTAATGATCGTGACCTGGACGGTGCTGGATCTGCTTAGCAAATTGGCTTACGGGCTGGGAGCACATGGCGCGGCGCGGTATTTGCGCAGCGGCAAGGGGCAGAGCTGGTTCAACCGGGTGAGCGCAGGGTTGTTCAGCGGCGCGGGTGCGGCTTCGTTGTTGAGCCGGTAGAGGCAAAAGCTTCGCGAGCAAGCCCGCTCCCACAAGGGATCTGCTGGGAACATATGATTTGTGACCACCAGAGATCTCATGTGGGAGCGGGCTTGCTCGCGAAGACGTCAGACCAGACACCCATTTTCAAAAAGGCAAAAAAAAGCCCGCAGTGTGAGCGGGCGAAAGACCAAAGAAGCTATATGCGCAGTCGCTTCCAGGTTGTGACAGCTGCTTGGGGGATCAGCTGCCGCGGTACGTGGAATAGCTGTACGGCGAAATCAGCAGCGGAACATGATAGTGATCCTGTTCTGCGGAAATGCCGAAACGCAGCACCACCACATCCAGAAACGCCGGCTCCGGCAACTGGACACCACGGGCACGGTAGTAGTCGCCCGCATGAAACTGCACCTGATACACCCCAGTGCGGTAATCATCGCCTTGCAGCAGCGGTTGATCGACACGACCATCGCTGTTGGTAGTTGCAGTGGCGACCAATTCCAGCTGCGAACCTTCAACGCGGTACAACTCGACCTTGATCGAGCTGCCCGGGCAACCGTGTGCAGCGTCCAAAACGTGTGTTGTCAAACGTCCCATTGATTCTGCGCGCCTGCCTGCGTGGAGCAGTCAGACCTCGCGCCTCCCGAAGTCAGATGAAAGGAGACCGCACCGATTCGGAGCACGAAAAGCTGCGGCGAGCGACTGATTAAGACATTTTTCCTAAAAATTGTACACAATAAAAACGACATTTTTCTGACCATCAGCATCGTCCTTTTCATCCAACGTAAAACCGCCCTGTCCCACGCCTTTAAACAGCCTTCCGTCCACGAGCTGACCAATCAGGCAGGTTTCTTGCAATATCATGCTATGCAGACCTTTAAGGAAAAATGCAGAAATTCAGGCTTACAAAGTGAATATAAAGTTGTATACAATCAGCCCATCGCTGTGACGCCAGCCTGCTCGCTGTTCTCTGGCCGCCACACAACCTGTCAACACGAACAAGAAGGAAGACTGCAGTGAGCGCTGACTACCCACGCGACCTGATCGGTTACGGCAGTAACCCTCCTCACCCACACTGGCCCGGCAATGCCCGGATCGCCCTGTCGTTCGTGCTGAACTACGAAGAAGGCGGCGAGCGCAACATCCTGCATGGCGATAAGGAATCCGAAGCGTTCCTCTCGGAGATGGTCTCCGCGCAGCCGCTGCAAGGCGAGCGCAACATGAGCATGGAATCGCTTTACGAGTATGGCAGCCGTGCCGGCGTCTGGCGGATCCTGAAACTGTTCAAGGAATCCGACATTCCGCTGACCATTTTCGCCGTGGCCATGGCCGCCCAGCGTCACCCGGACGTGATCCGCGCAATGGTCGATGCCGGCCACGAGATCTGCAGCCACGGTTACCGCTGGATCGACTACCAGTACATGGACGAGGCGCAGGAACGCGAGCACATGCTCGAAGCGATCCGCATCCTCACCGAAATCACCGGCGAGCGCCCCCTGGGCTGGTACACCGGCCGCACCGGCCCGAATACCCGTCGCCTGGTCATGGAAGAAGGCGGTTTTCTGTACGACTGCGATACCTACGACGACGACCTGCCCTACTGGGAACCCAACAACCCGACCGGCAAGCCGCACCTGGTGATCCCGTACACGCTGGACACCAACGACATGCGCTTCACCCAGGTCCAGGGTTTCAACAAGGGTGACGATTTCTTCGAATACCTGAAAGACGCATTCGACGTGTTGTACGCCGAGGGGGCTGAGGCGCCGAAGATGCTGTCGATCGGTCTGCATTGCCGTCTGATCGGCCGTCCGGCGCGTCTGGCCTCACTGAAACGCTTTATCGAATACGCTAAAAGTCATGAACAGGTGTGGTTCAGCCGTCGCGTCGACATCGCTCGCCACTGGCATGCAACCCACCCGCAGCAAGAGGCCACGCAATGAGCCACTTTCAAACACTGAAGCCCTCGACCCTGAGCCGCGACGCCTTCGTCAACGCCTTCGCCGATATCTACGAACATTCGCCATGGGTGGCCGAAAAGGCTTTCGACCTGGGCCAGGACACCTCGATCGACGAGATCGAAACCCTGCACCAACGCATGAGCGACATCCTGTTGAGCGCCGATCACGCCAGTCAGCTGGCGTTGATCAACGCTCACCCGGACCTGGCCGGCAAAGCTGCCGTCCAGGGCCAGTTGACCGAGGCCAGCACCAATGAACAGGCTGGCGCCGGTATCCACCAATGCACGGCCGAAGAGTTTTCTCGCTTCACCGAGCTGAACGACGCCTACAAAGCCAAGTTCAAGTTTCCCTTCATCATGGCGGTAAAAGGCAGCAACCGGCATCAGATCCTCGCGGCGTTCGAAACGCGCATTAACAACTCGGTCGACGCCGAATTCAAATGCGCGCTGGCGGAGATCAACAAGATCGCCCTGTTCCGATTACTGACCCTATAGCGAGCCTGGCCGGGGCGACACTGAACGCATACGTCGCCCAGCGCCTTGCAAGCATCCCAAGCCAACTTATTAAAGGCAGACAAGAAGAATGAAAGCTTACGCCGTACCTTTCGAGAAGTTCGTCAACCTGGCCGATGCCCGTCTGGGCACCAAAATCATCTCGGTCACCGATGACTGGTTCGCAGACGCCAACCGTCTGTTCCAACCGACCCCGGCCGTGTGGAAGGAGGGCGTGTTCGATGACAACGGCAAGTGGATGGACGGCTGGGAGTCGCGCCGCAAGCGTTTCGAAGGCTACGACAGCGCAGTGATCCGTCTGGGCGTACCCGGCTCGATCAAAGGCGTGGACATCGACACTTCATTCTTCACCGGCAACTTCCCGCCGTCGGCTTCGCTGGAAGCCTGCTTCCTGGCGTCGGGCGAACCGGATGAAAACACTCAGTGGACTGAAGTGCTTTCGGCCGTTGAGCTGCAAGGCAACAACCACCATTACCACGAAATCAACAACGACCAGGCCTTCAGCCACCTGCGTTTCAACATCTACCCGGATGGCGGCGTGGCCCGTCTGCGCGTTTATGGCATTCCGTTCCGCGACTGGTCGTCTGTCGGCGACAACGAGCAGGTCGACCTGGCTGCAGCCCTCAACGGTGGCCGCGCCCTCGCCTGCTCCGACGAACACTTCGGCCGCATGAGCAACATCCTCAACCCGGGCCGCGGCATCAACATGGGCGACGGTTGGGAAACCGCACGTCGTCGTACCCCGGGCAATGACTGGGTCATCGTCGCACTGGGTCACCCGGGCGAGATCGAGAAGATCGTCGTCGACACCCTGCACTTCAAGGGCAACTACCCGGACACCTGCTCGATCCAGGGGGCCTTTGTGAAGGGCGGCACCGACAGCCAGATCGAAACACAGTCTTTGTTCTGGCGTGACCTGTTGCCAGCGCAGAAGCTGGAAATGCACGCTGAACACACGTTCGCCGAGCAGATCAAGGCCCTGGGCCCGATCACCCACATTCGCCTAAACGTGTTCCCGGACGGTGGCGTGAGCCGCCTGCGGGTTTTGGGCAAGGTCGCGAAGTAATGCTGAGACCGTAGGAGCCGGCTTGCTGGCGATAGCGCCCTCACTGACGCCATCGCCGGCAAGCCGGGCTGCTACAAAAGCAACGCACATCACGAATACATGGATAAGAAGAACAGCATGCGCACACTAACGATTGAACCGCTGACCAAAGAAGCCTTCGCCCCTTTCGGTGACGTGATCGAAACCGATGGCAGCGATCACTTCATGATCAACAATGGTTCGACCATGCGCTTTCACAAACTGGCGACGGTGGAAACCGCCACGCCAGAGGACGACGCGATCATCAGCATTTTCCGCGCCGACGCGCAGGGCATGCCGCTGACCGTGTGCATGCTGGAGCGTCATCCGCTGGGCAGCCAGGCGTTCATTCCGCTGCTCGGCAATCCCTTTCTGATCGTGGTCGCGCCCGTTGGCGATGAACCTGTATCAGGCTTGGTCCGCGCCTTCGTCACCAACGGCAGGCAGGGCATTAATTACCATCGCGGCGTTTGGCACCACCCGGTGCTGACGATCGAAAAGCGGGATGACTTCCTGGTGGTTGATCGCAGTGGCACAGGCAATAACTGCGATGAGCATTTTTTCAAAGAGGATGAGCGTTTGATCCTTGCCCCCCACCAATAAGAGAAGGTCTGATCACTCGACAACAGAGTGACAGGCGAGAGGTAAAGACTGTGGAAGCACATCTGTTGGAATGGCTGAACCTGAGCGTGCGCTGGGTTCACATGATTACTGGCGTGGCCTGGATCGGTGCGTCGTTCTATTTCGTCTGGCTGGAAAACAACCTCAATCGGGTCAACCCGAAAAATGGTCTGGCCGGTGATTTGTGGGCGATCCATGGCGGCGGTATCTACCACCTGGAAAAATACAAACTGGCTCCACCGACCATGCCGGACAACCTGCACTGGTTCAAATGGGAAGCCTACTTCACCTGGATGTCGGGTATTGCGCTGATGTGCGTGGTGTTCTACTCCAATCCGACCCTGTACCTGCTGGCACCCGGCAGCAGCCTGACCGGTCCTGAAGGGGTCGCGCTGGGCATTGCCTCGTTGTTCGTGGGTTGGTTCGTCTACTCCTTCCTGTGCGACTCGGCTTTGGGCAAACGCCCTGCCCTGCTCGGCTTGATCCTGTTTGTGCTGATCATTGCCGCGGCTTACGGCTTCAGCAAAGTGTTCAGCGGTCGTGGTGCGTACCTGCACGTCGGCGCGATCATCGGCACCATCATGGTCGGCAACGTGTTCCGCATCATCATGCCGGCGCAACGCGCACTGGTCGCGGCGATTGCCGAGAACCGCACGCCCGATCCGGCACTGCCGGCCAAAGGCCTGTTACGTTCGCGTCACAATAACTACTTCACCTTGCCGGTGCTGTTCATCATGATCAGCAACCACTTCCCGAGCACTTACGGCAGCCAATACAACTGGCTGATCCTGGCCGGGATCGCGGTGCTGGCGGTGTTGGTGCGTCATTACTTCAACACGCGGCACGACAGCCACAAATACGCCTGGACCCTGCCAGCGGCAGCGGTGGGCATGATTTGCGTGGCCTACGTGACGGGTCCGAAGCCGATGTCGACTGCCCCGGAAGTTGCGAAGGCACCTGCCGCGATCGAGTATCAACCGTTGCCGGAAACGGCGCTGGGCGGTGGCTTGAAACCGGCTGAAGCGAAGCCTGCTGAAGCGCCTGCCACTGCGCCAGCGCAAGCATCCAACGCTGGCCCCGGCTTCGACAAGGTGCATAACGTGATTCAGGAACGCTGCACGGTTTGCCATTCGGCCAAACCGACCAGTCCGCTGTTCAGTGCGGCCCCGGGCGGTGTGATGCTCGACACGCCGGAACAGATCCGCCAGAACGCCCCGCGCATTCAGGCTCAGGCCGTTGCCACCCAGATCATGCCATTGGGCAACATCACGCAGATGACCCAGCAGGAACGCGACCTGATCGGCGCGTGGATTGTGCAGGGGGCTCAGACCAATTAATCGCTAAAAGCTTCGCGAGCAGGCTCGCTCCCACAGGTTTTGCATTGCCAATGTGGGAGCGAGCCTGCTCGCGAATGGCCGCGCTGCGGTCCACCTGATTCAAAAAACAGCCGCCAGCAGCACTGCAGCTGTAAATCACAAGAATAAAAAAGATCCGAGGTGTTGCATGTCCGAGCTATCCAAAGCGCGCATCCCCGACGCACCCGCCATTCAGCGTTTGCCCCTTTTGCAACTGATCCTGGTCGGGTTGCAACATGTTTTGCTGATGTACGGTGGAGCCATCGCGGTGCCGCTGATCATCGGACAGGCCGCTGGCCTGAGTCGTGAAGAAATTGCCTTCCTGATCAACGCCGACCTGCTGGTCGCCGGTATCGCCACCATCGTCCAGTCACTGGGCATCGGCCCTATGGGCATCCGCATGCCCGTGATGATGGGCGCCAGTTTCGCCGCCGTCGGCAGCATGGTTGCCATGGCCGGCATGCCCGGCATCGGTTTGCAGGGGATCTTCGGCGCGACCATCGCCGCCGGTTTCTTCGGCATGCTCATCGCACCCTTCATGTCCAAAGTCGTACGCTTCTTCCCTCCTCTGGTGACCGGCACGGTAATCACCTCAATCGGTTTATCGCTCTTCCCCGTCGCCGTGAACTGGGCCGGTGGCGGTGCCGACGCGGAACAATTCGGCTCGCCGATCTACCTGGCCATCGCTGCCGTCGTGCTGGCGACGATTCTGCTGGTGCATCGTTTCATGAGCGGTTTCTGGGTCAACATCTCCGTACTCATTGGCATGTGCCTGGGCTACGTGATCTGCGGCGTGATCGGCATGGTCGATCTCAGCGGCATGGCCTCAGCACCATGGCTGCAGTTCGTGACACCGCTGCACTTCGGCATGCCCAAGTTTGAACTGGCACCGATTCTTTCCATGTGCCTGGTGGTGGTGATCATCTTCGTCGAGTCCACCGGCATGTTCCTCGCGCTGGGCAAGATCACCGGCCAGGAAGTCTGCCCTCGCATGTTGCGTCGGGGCCTGTTGTGCGATGCCGGCGCCTCGTTCTTCGCCGGTTTCTTCAACACCTTCACGCACTCCTCGTTCGCGCAAAACATCGGCCTGGTGCAAATGACCGGCGTGCGCTGCCGCTCGGTGACGATCGTTGCCGGCGGGTTGTTGATAGTGTTGAGCCTGCTACCGAAAGCAGCATTTCTGGTGGCCTCGATTCCACCGGCCGTATTAGGCGGCGCGGCCATTGCGATGTTCGGCATGGTCGCTGCGACCGGGATCAAGATTCTGCAGGAAGCCGACATCGGTGACCGCCGTAACCAGTTGCTGGTGGCGGTGAGCATCGGCATGGGGCTGATCCCGGTAGTGCGCCCGGAATTCTTCGCGCACCTGCCGCTGTGGATGAGCCCGATCACTCACAGCGGCATCGCCATGGCGACGTTGAGCGCACTGGCGTTGAACGTGCTGTTCAACATCTTCGGCGGCAAGGAACGCGCGGCCATCAACGACTGCCACGCTCACTGACAGCTACGACACGAACCCCTTGTAGGAGCCGGCTTGCTGGCGATGACGGCGGATCTGCAAAGCGGGTCTGACTGGCTCACCGCCATCGCCAGCAAGCCGGCTCCTACAGGGTTTGCGTGAGCCTGTGCCTCAAACAATAAAAACAAGAGGGAGCAACAGATGATTCGGACTCAGAAAAACATGCTGTTGGGCGCTGGCCTGGTTGTCGCCAGTCAGGCCATGGCCGGTGATTTGCTGTTATGGCAGAGCAACAGCCTGAGCTACTTGTACGGCAAGAATTTCGCGATCAATCCGTCAATTCAGCAGACGGTCACCTTCGAGCACGCGGACAAATGGAAGTATGGCGACAACTTTCTATTCGTCGACAAGATCTTCTACAACGGCGCAGAGGACCGTAACAAAGGACCCAGCGCCTACTATGGCGAATTCAGCCCGCGCCTCTCGTTCGGCAAGATCCTTGACCGTCGCTTCGAATACGGCCCGATCAAGGATGTATTGCTGGCCATGACCTACGAGTATGGCGAAGACGACAGCGAGTCTTACCTGATCGGGCCCGGTTTTGACCTCGCGGTGCCGGGTTTCAACTATTTCACCCTCAACTTCTACCGCCGCCAGACCGACGGCCCGCGCGCCGGTGACGGCGTCTGGCAAATCACGCCGGCCTGGTCTTACAGCATTCCGCTGGGCAAGTCGGACCTGTTAATTGACGGTTATCTGGACTGGGTCGTCGACAACGACCAAAACAGCCGCGGCACTTATCACGCCAACCTGCACATCAATCCGCAGATCAAATATGACCTGGGGAAGGCCGTGGGCTGGGGTCAGAAACAGGTGTATGTCGGTGCTGAATACAGCTACTGGAAAAACAAGTACGGCATTGAAAACAGCTCGAACCTGGACACCAATCAAAACACCGCCAGCCTGCTGCTGAAGGTGCACTTCTAAAATGATCTGCAACCGTGCCCCAAACCTGTCGTCGGTGCGCTGTTGCGGAGCACTTGAGACCTGGCCAAGGAGTCAGTATTCTCCGCCGCCGCCCGAATCCGCTTTAAAAAAAAGCCCGGATTTAATTCCTGACCAGAAAGCCAACTTATCCCGGCTCTGGACGGTTCCAAGGCACTCTGACACACCTCTCAATCGACAGCTCCTGAGCCGCCGAACGGGAGTTTTTTTGCGTTTCGAAAGCCTTGGCGCAGCTCTTGCTAACAGCACTGAAGCTGACCGATTGGATGAATTTTTACAGCTTGAGAAAAAGGCGCCACACCAGAGCGCCGATCTTAAAAAAAATAACGTGGAACACCTACTTTTTGGGAGCAACCGAATGAAACGTACATGCACTAGCCTGATGCTGGCCGGATCCCTGCTGGCCGGGAGCCAGGCCATGGCTGCTGACTTGCTGCAATGGCAGGACAACAGCCTGACCTACCTGTATGGCAAAGACTTCCAGGTCAACCCGCGCATCCAGCAAACCGTGACTTTCGAGCACGCCGATGGCTGGAAATACGGGGATAACTTCTTCTTCCTCGACAAGATTTTCTACAACGGTGAAGACGACTTCAACGCGGGCCCGAACACCTACTACGGCGAATTCAGTCCGCGCATCTCCATGGGCAAAGTACTGGACCAGAAGATTGAATTTGGCCCGGTCAAAGACGTGCTGCTGGCGATGACTTACGAGTTTGGCGAAGGCGATAACGAGTCCTACCTGATCGGTCCTGGTTTCGACCTGGCGATTCCGGGCTTCGACTACTTCCAGCTGAACTTCTATCAACGCCACACAGACGGTTCGCGTGCCGGCGACAACGTCTGGCAGGTCACGCCGGTTTGGGCTTACAGCATTCCGGTCGGCGACTCGACCATCCTGATCGATGGTTTCATGGACTGGGTCGTGGATAACGACTCCAACTCCAAAGGCGACTACCACGCCAACCTGCACTTCAACCCGCAAGTTAAATATGACTTGGGCAAAGCGCTGAATTTCGGCGAGAAGCAGTTGTATGTGGGTGTGGAATACGACTATTGGTCAGACAAGTACGGGATTGAGGATAGCCAAGTGTTCAAGACTGATCAGAGCGTGACGAGCTTTTTGATGAAGGTGCATTTTTAAACGACGTCTTCGGACATCGGAACTTACCTGCGCAACCCACTGCGTAGGTAGGTTAATTTTTAATGAAAAGCTTGCACTTGGTCACTCCTTTTCAGGACCAGACTCTTTAAATGCAGCTCAAATGCAGAGTACGCAAGACTGTCTGCATTCTCAGCAGCTATGGCACTTCGATAGACTTGATTATTCTCGCCATTGAATATATCTACCGCCTCATCATGGCTCAACTCTACTTCGCTCTCCAAAATTTCAGTCACGTGCACTAGCATGCTATTTTTTAACGCACTTTCAACTTCCTTCAAATAACTCCCAGACTTTCCAGCGACAATGGCACTGGAGTGCGCCCTAGCCGATTTCAGATCGCCTGAGTAGAGATAGCTATCTAGGGAGGTCATTGCATTTATGTTTGGGCAATACCAGTAATCATCCGAAGATGGCCCCTCAATGGCGAAACCTGATACTTTTCCGAGGTGACTTATTTCATGAGCAAGCACTGTAGATAAAACTTCACTTCCATCCAGATGTCTGCGATTAAAGAAAATTCGACCATGCTCATCCTCTGTATGGATTTTAGCAACCGAGGTATCCCCGGGAGGATAGTCGAGCTTCACCATTTTATCAGCCCCCAAACCTGAAGAAACAAATTCTGAAACCAGTGCCTCTATCTCGCCCCATGCCTTAATGACTCTACTCAGGATACTTTCATATCGCCTTCCGAAATACGCGAACAAAATCTCTTTACTTTCTGCCGGATAGTTCGCAACCATCTCTTGCGCGCTAGCCATGGAAAGACGCGCCTCAGCCAGGCTCCTATCGATAAGATCACGTTCACCGAAGGAGAACTCGTCAAGTCCACGGGCTAATATTGCATAACCTTTATCCGTGAAATATTCTTCAACTTTATCGCCAGCTCCGGCATAAATCCGGCCATCCACGTCGTAATTATTTACCGCGTTGTTTTGAACAAACTTATAAAAATTCAGACCATCTATGATGCCAGCTGGATCCGGACTCACCCACCGCTGCAACCAAGGCGCGTAATACCGATACCCATAATAATAAAGGCCCGTCGCATCGCGCTCTTTACCCGAATACCGGACCGTCTTGTACTTGGCTTCAATTTCGCCGGCACCCGCCCACAACGCGGTCCCGCCAAACGGGTAATACACCTCGCGGCTCAACACCGCGCCCTGATCATCCAGCTCCAATGTGCTGGAATTCAAATGATTGCTCAGGCTATACCGCAACTGATCGTTATGAACCTCGCGCGGTAGTTTCGTGACCCAATGCAAAGCGCGGACATGGCTGCGCCCCGCTTCAACACTGATCACATGGCGCTCTTCTCCGGTGGCCTTATCGCGATGAATCTCCAGACCCGGCAAGTAGCGTACTTCAGCGCGTAGGGCGCGATGCGCAGTTTGAGTACAGCGCACTTTGCGCAAGCGATGCCCAGGCTGGTCGTAGCCATAACACTCGGTATCGTCCGGGCCGTCATCGCGTTTGACCAGCGTGACGCTGCTCAACTCATTACGAATGTTCCAGTGCATCCGTTGGCCGCGCTGCAATTCCAGCTGATTGCCGTTGGCGTCGAAGGCACCAGGCAGATGTTCCTTATCAGCGACGCTGCGATTGCTGTGCAAGGCAGTAAACATCTCGAACTTTTCTGCCCCGCTGTGATGGCGAACCAGCAGATTTCCGCCAGCATCATAGTTGAACGTCTGGGTGTACTGGCGCAATTGGTTGGGGTCGAGCGGCGTCGTTTGCCAGGTGGGCAATGCCGGGCCATGACTCGGCTGACTCACTTCACAACTGGTGGCTTCGATCAGTTGATAGAGGCTGTCGTACACATAACAACAGACCGGATCAAGGCGCTGGTTATTGAAGTAACTGGTGGGTTGAGCGCGGTCTTCAATGCGGATGATGTTGCCGACAGGATCGTAGCCATAATGGAAATCTTGAAGCGCCTGCCCGTCGGCACTGCAGGACTGCAACTGCAGCAACCGCCCGTCTTCATCCGAGAAACGCGCCGTACTGATAATCCCGTTGCCCGCTTGTTCGCGAATACTTCTGCCCAGCGCGTCGTAGTCAATTTCGCTGACCAGCAAATGCGGTTCGTCCGAAGAATCGGCCAGCTGCAAACGCGTCTCTCGCAACTGCCCGGCGCGGTCATAAGCGAAAGATCGGACGTTGCGCATGGCGTCGGTCTGACGGCTCATTCCCCCCGCCGGACCATAGTGCTGCGACGTCTCGAACACCTCGGTTTCCAGTCGTACCTCTGCAGAGTCGGAGGACCAATTCACCGGCTCAAGATCCGCCAGAAATCGCGTTTGCTCCGTCAGCAGCAGCCCACCAACGCCATACTCGCAGCAGCTGCGACGCCCCACCGGATGGTCATGGCGGATCAGTTGACCACACTGATTGTGGACGGCGAACCCTAGGTTGCCATCACCATATACAAACCGGTCAGACACTCGCGGTTGTTCACCGGCCCTCTGTTCCACCACAGCAACCGGGCGCTGCAGTGAATCGTACTCGGTGTGCCGCTGGCTAAGGCGCCCATCCCAGAAAGAGCATGTCGAACCTGCCTGATCCAGCAAACTTACCTGCCAACCGGCATCCACGCTCTCCACCCGAAGCGGCCGGCCCTGCAAATCAAAAGTGTTTTCGAGATTCGGTTTCGGCGCCGCCCCCCACAACCTTGGGTCCCAGGAAGCATAAAGCCGTCCGGCAGCATCAAAGCGATTACGGGTTATGCGCGCCTCAACGGAAGGTGTCAGCGGCTCACGGCGGTAGGCAATATTTCGGACAAGCAACCCATGCGGATCCAGCACCGACAGTGTCGGCGTATGGGCATCGATCCCTCGCGTAGCTGCCATCGTCCGCCCCTCTACCTGAGGGTTTCAATCTGAGCGAATAGCCTGTCATGCGTCTACTGTCACAACTGACAGTTCAAGCGGTTTCAGATGCCGGTAGTCCCAGAAACCGACTCAACTCCTCCCGCTTGGCCAACGCATCGCGCCGCCCCAGATCAATCAACTCGCTGCAATAACCCGCCTCGAACAGCAAATAACTCAACACCCCCGCCCCGCTCGTCTTGGTGGCCCCCGGGCCACGCAGAAACAAGCGCAACGCCGCCGGCAATTCCTGCCGATGCCGCGCTGCAATCTCATCAATGGGCTGACTTGGCGATATCACCAGCACTTCAACCGGTGCCACACCCAGCGCGCGGGTTGGCGTGCCGTCGGGTAGCAGGTGACTGAACTGATTCAGACGCTGCAGCAACTCGATGTCGCTCTCCAGGCTGTCAATAAACGTGCTGTTGAGCATGTGACCGCCAATCTGCGCCAGCGACGGCTGCTGACCGGTGTAAGCGCGTTGCAGTGGCTGTTGCGGATCGAGGCCGCGGGGATTACCGCTGACGCCCACCACCAATACGCGGCTGGCGCCCAGGTGCAGGGCCGGACTTATCGGGGCCGATTGCCGAACCGCGCCGTCGCCGAAATATTCTTCGCCGATTTTCACCGGCTCGAATAACAGCGGAATGGCGGAGCTGGCGAGTAAGTGATCGACCGTCAATTGTGTAGGAACGCCGATACGTCGATGACGCAACCAGGCGTCGATGGTGCCGCCGCCCTGATAGAACGTCACCGCCTGACCGGATTCGTAGCCGAACGCGGTCACGGCCACCGCCTGCAATTGCTTTTGCGCGATGGCCTCGCTGATGCCGCTGAGATTGAGTTTTTCTTCGAGCAAGCCGCGCAGCGGCGAGCAGTTGAGCAAGGCCACCGGCACTTTTGTACCGATGCCCAGCAAGCTGCGGCTGACGAAGCGACTGGCCTGATGGACCACGCCGGGCCAATCGCTGCGCAGCACCTGATGGCTGCGAAAGCCCTGCCAGAAAGCGGTCAGCCGTTCGATCGCGCCGCGAAAATCCATCGCGCCACTGGCCAGGCGGACCGCGTTGATCGCGCCGGCCGAAGTCCCGACGATCACCGGAAACGGGTTGTTTGCACCTTCCGGCAGTAATTCGGCAATCGCCGCCAGTACGCCGACCTGATAGGCCGCCCGGGCCCCGCCGCCGGAGAGAATCAAACCTGTGACCGGTTCACCTGGAATCATGCACAACGCTCCTTGGTGCTTAATGGGATTTCATTGCCAACCGCCTCCCTTGTGGGAGCGAGTCTGCTCCGGGCGGCGTTCCGACGAAGGTCGTCAACGATAGAGCTGGCAGCCTGACACCCCACAGCGCTCTCAGGTTTTTCGCGAGCAGGCTCGCTCCCACAGGGAAACGAAGATTCAACCGCGTTTGGCGTACAGCTTCGGTTCACCGGGCGGACGGCTCTTGAAGCGCCGATGCGCCCACAGGTACTGCTCCGGGCATTCACGCAACACGCCTTCGACCCACCGGTTGATGCGCAGGCAATCCGCCTCTTCGGTTTCGCCGGGGAAACCTTCGAGCGGCGGATGAATTGTCAGCCGATAACCGCTGCCGTCCGCCAGACGCTGCTGCGTGAACGGCACCACCAGCGCCTTGCCGAGCCGCGCAAACTTGCTGGTGGCGGTGACGGTGGCGGCCTGAATGCCGAACAGCGGCACAAAAATACTTTGTTTGGCGCCGTAATCCTGATCCGGCGCATACCAGATCGCCCGACCGGCACGCAGCAGTTTGAGCATGCCGCGCACGTCATCGCGCTCCACGGCCAGCGAATCGAGATTGTGTCGCTCGCGGCCGCTACGCTGGATGTAGTCGAACAGTGGGTTCTTATGCTCGCGGTACATGCCATCGATGGTGTGCTGCTGGCCGAGCAATGCTGCGCCGATTTCCAGCGTAGTGAAATGCACCGCCATCAGAATCACGCCTTTGCCTTCGCGTTGAGCCTTTTGCAGATGCTCAAGGCCTTCGACGTGGGCAAGCTTCGCCAGACGCTCGCGCGACCACCACCAGCTCATGGCCATTTCGAAAAATGCGATGCCGGTGGAAGCAAAGTTTTCCCTGAGCAGTCGTTTGCGCTCGGCCGGCGTTTTTTCCGGGAAACACAGTTCCAGATTGCGCTTGGCGATGCGCCGTCGGTCGCCCGCTGCGCGATACATTACGGCACCCAAGGCGCGTCCGATAAACAGCAACGCCGGATACGGCAGCTGAACGATCAGCCATAACAGCCCCAAGCCACACCACAGCGGCCAGAAACGTGGCATCAGAAAGGTTTTTCGAAAACGCGGGCGATCCATTAAGGGTTCCGGAAAGACGATGGCCGCGCATTCTACATCGTTCGAACCGGGTTGCGGCTCGCGAGCGTTCTCGTTATAAGTCTCGGCACTTTTAGTGACAAGCCGTTGTATGCCGACCATGAACCAAACCGAACTGCAAGACCAGGATCCCGTGTTCCAGTTGAAGGGCAGCATGCTTGCCATTACGGTGCTTGAACTGACCCGTAATAATCTTGCCAGCCTCGATCGGCAACTCGCTGCCAAGGTCGCCCAGGCACCGGGTTTCTTCAGCAACGCGCCGTTGGTCCTGGCACTGGACAAGCTTCCCGCCAGCGAAGGCGCCGTCGACCTGCCCGGGCTAATGCGCGTCTGCCGCCAGCATGGCCTGCGCACGCTGGCGATCCGCGCCAGTCGCATCGAGGACATCGCTGCCGCCATCGCTGTCGATTTGCCTGTGCTGCCGCCATCGGGCGCCCGCGAACGAGCAGTCGATCCGCTCGAAGGCGCGGTGGCGAAGAAACCGGAAAAGCCACCTGAGCCGACGATCAAACCGACCAAAGTCATCACCTCGCCAGTACGCGGCGGGCAGCAGATTTATGCTCAGGGCTGTGATCTGGTGATCATTTCGTCGGTCAGTCCGGGGGCGGAACTTCTCGCCGATGGCAACATCCATGTATACGGTCCGATGCGCGGTCGCGTGTTGGCCGGCGTCAAAGGCGACAAGAAGGCCAGGATTTTCTGTCAGCAAATGAGCGCTGAACTGGTCTCCATCGCAGGCCACTACAAGGTTTCCGAAGACTTGCGGCGCGACCCTTTATGGGGTGCGGGTGTGCAGGTCAGCCTGTCGGGCGACGTGTTGAACATCATTCGTCTTTAACGGATACTGCCGCATTTTCCAAGCATCTCTAAAACGTAGCGAAAACGGCTCAAACGAAGTAGGAAAAAGGCCATTAGCAGTGTTTGCCCGAGGTAAACGCCGTTCAGGACCGGATTCCAGCCAAGGCTGTCCGACTGCATCAGTTTTTTATAGAGATGTTTTTCAGGGGCTAAATGTCCTTTTTCCTTAGGGGTGAAACACCTTGGCCAAGATTCTCGTGGTTACATCCGGCAAGGGTGGTGTGGGTAAGACCACCACCAGCGCTGCTATCGGTACCGGTCTCGCACTGCGCGGGCACAAAACAGTCATCGTCGACTTCGACGTCGGTTTGCGTAACCTCGACCTGATCATGGGTTGCGAGCGTCGTGTGGTGTATGACTTCGTCAACGTGGTCAACGGCGAAGCCAACCTGCAGCAGGCATTGATCAAAGACAAGCGCCTGGAAAACCTTTACGTGCTGGCCGCCAGCCAGACCCGCGACAAAGACGCGCTGACCGTCGAAGGCGTGGAAAAAGTGCTGATGGCACTGAAGGAAGATTTCGAATTCGTGGTCTGCGACTCCCCGGCCGGCATCGAGAAAGGTGCTCACCTGGCCATGTATTTCGCTGATGAAGCGATCGTCGTGACCAACCCGGAAGTCTCCTCGGTACGTGACTCGGACCGCATGCTCGGCCTGCTGGCCAGCAAATCGCGGCGCGCCGAGAATGGCGAAGACCCGATCAAGGAGCACTTGCTCCTGACCCGCTACAACCCGCAACGCGTCAGCGATGGCGAGATGCTCGGCGTCGAAGACGTCAAGGAAATCCTCGCTGTGACCCTGCTGGGTGTGATTCCTGAGTCGCAGGCTGTGCTCAAGGCTTCCAACTCGGGCGTGCCGGTGATTCTCGATGACCAGAGTGACGCCGGCCAGGCGTACAGCGATGCCGTTGATCGTCTGCTGGGCAAAACCGTGGAGCATCGATTCCTCGATGTCACCAAGAAGGGTTTCTTTGAGCGTCTGTTTGGAGGTCGGTAATGAACATTTTTGACTTCTTTCGTGCTAACAAGAAGCCAAGTACCGCCTCGGTAGCGAAAGAGCGTCTACAGATCATCGTGGCGCATGAACGCGGCCAACGCAGTACGCCGGACTACTTGCCAGCCTTGCAGAAGGAACTGGTTGAAGTGATCCGCAAGTACGTCAACATCGGGTCCGATGATGTGCACGTCGCTCTGGAAAACCAGGGCAGTTGCTCGATTCTGGAACTCAATATCACCCTGCCGGATCGCTGATCGATCCGACGGGAGCCACGGCGGCTCGATCATTTACGCGCCCCTGTCCTGTAGGAGCCGGCTTGCTGGCGATCGCATCAACGCGTTGTGTCATTTACACCGCGTGGATGCGATCGCCAGCAAGCCGGCTCCTACGGAAGGGATCTGCAAATGATCGC
>NZ_JMCL01000115.1 GCF_000690905.1 Pseudomonas sp. Ant30-3
GGCGGTCGCGGGCACTGGTGCCGAGCACCAGATTGCAGCCGATCAAGGCATCTTCCAAAGTGGCGACGACCTGAGCGTTTTCAAGGATGTCGCCGGCGCCCGAGGCTCGCGCATCGGCCTCGTGGTGCGGGAACAACCGCGGCTCGACCAGCACCAGCCGCGTCAGGCCCATGTTCTTCATGGCACGCGCCACCCCGCCGATGTTGCCGGGGTGGCTGGTATTGACCAGGACGACACGAATGTTATGCAGCAAGGGAGGCGCTCTCGAACACTATAAAGGGGAGCAGAATCTTACAGCGAGACCTACCGTTAAGCTATGAAAGCGAACGTCGTCCTTCACCTGTAGAAACTTTCTGAGTAGAATGCCCGGCTTTCTTTAACAACCTTAGGTGACACATCCATGCAGCCCATGCTGAATATCGCGCTGCGCGCCGCCCGCAGCGCCAGTGAATTGATCTTCCGCTCCATCGAGCGCCTGGATACCATCAAGGTCGACGAAAAAGACGCCAAGGATTACGTATCCGAGGTGGATCGCGCCGCTGAACAGAAAATCATCGATGCGCTGCGCAAGGCTTACCCGAATCACTCGATCATGGGTGAAGAAACCGGCATGCACGCCGGCACCGGGATCGAAGGCGAAGAATACCTGTGGATCATCGACCCACTGGACGGCACCACCAACTTCCTGCGCGGCATTCCTCACTTCGCTGTCAGCATTGCCTGCAAATACCGCGGTCGCCTGGAACACGCTGTTGTTCTTGACCCGGTTCGCCAGGAAGAATTCACCGCCAGCCGTGGTCGCGGCGCTCAACTGAACGGTCGTCGCCTGCGCGTCAGCGGCCGTACCAGCCTTGACGGCGCCCTGCTGGGTACCGGCTTCCCGTTCCGCGACGACCAGATGGACAACCTCGACAACTACCTGGGCATGTTCCGCGCCCTGGTTGGCCAGACCGCCGGCATCCGCCGCGCCGGCTCGGCGAGCCTGGACCTGGCTTACGTTGCAGCCGGTCGTTTCGATGCGTTCTGGGAGTCGGGCCTGTCCGAGTGGGACATGGCTGCAGGCGCCCTGCTGATTCAGGAAGCCGGCGGTTTGGTGAGCGACTTCACCGGCGGTCACGATTTCCTTGAGAAAGGCCACATCGTTGCCGGCAACACCAAGTGCTTCAAAGCAGTACTGACGGCGATCCAGCCGCACCTGCCGGCCTCGCTGAAACGTTAAGTTCGCGGGCACAAAAAAGCACCCTTCGGGGTGCTTTTTTTATGCCTGGGATTTGCCTCTGCCTCACCACAGACCCAATGTAGGAGTGAGCCTGCTCGCGATAGCGATGTAGCAGTCACCACCTATTTTGAATGATGGATTGCTATCGCGAGCAGGCTCACTCCTACAGGGGTTTTGCTGTGTCGCTTAAATCGTGGACACAAAAAAGCACCCCGCAGGGTGCTTCTTTATATGCCTTGAATCGAGGCTTACTGAGCCGGCTCGTTCTGCGACAGGATCAACTTGCCTTCTTTGTCGACCGGAATCTTGTCACCAGGCTCGCGATCCATCCGCACTTTGCCTTCCTTGCCATCCAGTGAATAACGAACGTCGTAGCCGACAATCTTGTCGCTGATGTCATTCACCGTGTTGCAGCGTGTCTGGGTCGTGGTGTAGGTGTCGCGATTCTGCATACCCTCCTGCACCTTGTTGCCCGCGTAACCACCGCCGACTGCGCCCGCCACCGTGGCAATCTTCTTGCCCGTGCCGCCGCCGACTTGATTACCCAACAGACCGCCCGCAACCGCACCAAGCGCGGTGCCGAGAATCTGGTGTTGATCTTTGACCGGTGCCTGGCGGGTCACCGCTACGTCCTTGCACACTTCACGTGGCGTCTTGATCTGTTTTTTGACCGGGTCAACGGCTAAAACTTGCGCATACTCAGGGCCGCTATTAACCAGGCTGTAGGTGGCAACAGCACCCCCGGCAGTTACACCGACAGCACCCAATACCGCACCAACCAGCAACGACTTGTTCACATGAACCTCCTGACCATCACATGCGGGATAGCCCGCGCTTCTCCCAGCCTTGGAGCATAAAAAAAGGCGCGAGTTCAACACTCGCGCCTTTTCGGCCGACAGCCGGAAGACAGTCGCCGTTATGGGCGGTCGTCAACTTCCTGATCGGCAACCACCGGAGGAATCAGGTCCTCGGTGCTCAGGTTCAGCCAGATCAACACCACGTTGGCGATGTAGATCGACGAGTAAGTACCCGCCAGAACACCGATGAACAACGCCAGCGAGAAACCGAACAGGTTGTCGCCACCGAAGAACAACAGCGCCGCGATCGCCAGCAATGTGGAGATCGACGTGGCCATGGTCCGCAGCAGGGTTTGCGTGGTCGAGATGTTGATGTTCTCGATAAGGGTGGCCTTGCGCAGCACGCGGAAGTTCTCACGAACCCGGTCGAACACGACGATGGTGTCGTTGAGCGAGTAACCGATGATCGCCAGCACCGCCGCCAAAACCGTCAGGTCGAAGGTGATCTGGAAGAACGACAGGATACCCAGCGTCACCACCACGTCGTGGATCAGCGAAACAATGGCACCGACCGCGAACTTCCACTGAAAGCGGAAGGCGAGGTAGATCATGATCCCGCCCAGCGCCATCAGCATGCCCAGGCCGCCCTGGTCACGCAGCTCTTCGCCGACCTGCGGGCCAACGAACTCCACACGCTTGACCACGGCAGGGTTATCGCCGCCGACCTTCTGCAGCGCTTCCGCTACCTGATGACCCAGCTGCGGATCTTCACCCGGCATGCGCACCAGCAAATCGGTGGTCGCGCCGAAGTTCTGTACCACGGCGTCCTGATAACCCGAAGCAACCAGCTGCTCGCGCACCTTGGTGACATCGGCCGGACGCTCGTAGGTCAGCTCGATGAGCGTACCGCCGGTGAAGTCCAGGCCGTAGTTCAGACCTTTTGTGAACCAGCTGAACAACGCCAACAGGGTAAGGAGCACGGTGACGCCGAACGCAACGTTGCGAACGCCCATAAAGTTGATTGTACGTAACATGGCAGCCCCTTAAATCCACAGCTTCTTGAAGTCACGACCGCCGAAGATCAGGTTGACCATAGCGCGGGTCACCAGAATGGCCGTGAACATCGAGGTAAAGATACCGAGGGACATGGTCACCGCAAAACCTTTGACCGGGCCGGTGCCCATGGCAAAGAGAATCCCGCCGACCAGCAATGTGGTCAGGTTGGAGTCGAGAATCGCGGTGAATGCCCGGCCGAAGCCTTCGTTGATGGCGCGCTGGACGGTCATGCCCGCGGCGATCTCTTCACGAATCCGCGAGAAGATCAGCACGTTGGCGTCGACCGCCATACCCATGGTCAGGACGATACCGGCGATACCCGGCAGGGTCAGCGTTGCACCCAGCAGCGACATCAGGGCCAGCAGCAACACCATGTTCACCGACAGCGCGACGGTGGCAATGACGCCGAAGAAGCGGTAGATGGCGATGATGAACAGCGAGACAAACAGCATGCCCCACAGCGATGCATCGATACCCTTGGTGATGTTGTCGGCACCCAGGCTCGGGCCAATGGTGCGCTCTTCAGCGAAGTACATCGGCGCCGCCAGACCACCGGCACGCAACAACAGCGCCAGTTCGGACGACTCACCCTGACCGTTCAGGCCAGTGATGCGGAACTGAGCACCGAGCGGCGACTGGATGGTCGCCAGGCTGATGATCTTCTTCTCTTCCTTGAACGTCTGCACCGCAACGTCTTTCTCGACGCCGTTAACCACTTGCTTGACGTAAGTCGTCACCGGGCGTTGCTCGATGAAGATCACCGCCATGCTGCGACCGACGTTGTTACGCGTCGCACGGTTCATCAGCTCGCCACCGTGACCATCCAGACGGATGTTCACTTCTGGCGTGCCTTGCTCGCCGAAGCCAGCCTTGGCGTCCGTTACCTGGTCACCGGTGATGATCAGGCCACGCTCGATCTGCGCCGCAGGGCGACCGCCTTCGCGGAACTCGAAGCTTTCGGAAGTGGCTTTCGAAGCGCCCGGCTCTGCAGCCAGACGGAACTCGAGGTTGGCCGTCTTGCCGAGAATACGCTTGGCTTCTGCGGTGTCCTGCACGCCCGGCAGTTCAACCACGATGCGGTTGGCACCCTGACGCTGAACGATCGGCTCGGCAACACCCAGCTCGTTGACGCGGTTACGTACCGTGGTCAAGTTCTGCTTGATGGAGTATTCGCGGATTTCCGCCAGCTTGGCCGGGGTCATCGCCAGACGCAGTACCGGTTGGCCATTGAGGTCGGCCGGAACAATGTCGAAATCAGTGAAGCTCTTGCGGATCAGCGTACGCGCTTGCTCACGAGCTGCTTCATCGGTGAAGCCCAGCTGAACTGCACCATCGAGTTGCGGCAGGCTGCGATAGCGCAGCTTCTCTTTACGCAACAGGCTCTTGACGTCGCCTTCGTAGACTTTCAAACGTGCGTCGAGGGCTTTGTCCATGTCCACTTCCAGCAGGAAGTGCACACCACCGGACAAGTCCAGACCCAGCTTCATCGGGTGCGCGCCGAGGCTGCGCAGCCATTGCGGAGTGGTTTGTGCCAGGTTCAGCGCGACAACGTAGTCATCACCCAACGCCTTGCGCACAACATCCTTGGCTGGCAATTGGTCTTCAGCCTTGGTCAGGCGAATCAGACCGCCCTTGCCGCCTTCTGCCAGCGTGGCAGCCTTGACGTTGATCCCGGACGCTTTGAGCGCTGCGCTCACACGGTCCAGATCAGCCTGATTGACCTGCAGCGCGGTGCTTGCGCCGCTGACCTGAATGGCCGGGTCATCAGGGTATAAATTGGGAGCGGAATAAACCAGACCGACCGCCAGCACTGCCAGGATCAGAATGTATTTCCACAGAGGGTATTTGTTCAGCATCACGCCGCCCGCTTATGACGCGGGGCGCCTTGCGCGCCCCGTCGATTGAGTAGAAGTTGAAACTTTAGATCGCTTTCAGCGTGCCTTTTGGCAGCGTAGCGGCGATGGCACCTTTCTGGAATTTCATTTCGACGGTGTCGGAAACTTCCAGAACCACGAAGTCATCAGCCACTTTGGTGATCTTGCCGGCGATACCACCGGTGGTCACAACTTCGTCGCCTTTTTGCAGGCTGCTCAGCAGGTTCTTCTGCTCTTTGGCGCGCTTGGCCTGTGGACGCCAGATCATCAGGTAGAAGATGACCAGGAAGCCGACCAGGAAAATCCACTCAAAACCGCCACCCATTGGGCCGGCAGCAGCAGGTGCAGCAGCGTCAGCCATGGCATTAGAGATAAAAAAGCTCATTTAGCACTCCAGTTGCAAATGTTGAATCTTGGGGTCAGAAAACTCAGTCCAAAGGCGGAACGGGAAGTCCGCGTTTGGCGTAGAAGGCATCGACAAAGGCGGCCAATGTACCCTGTTGAATAGACTCGCGCAAACCAGCCATAAGCACCTGGTAATGGCGCAAATTGTGGATGGTATTCAACATGCTACCCAGCATTTCTCCGCACTTGTCCAGGTGATGCAGATAAGCACGGGAGAAGTTCTGGCAGGTGTAGCAATCGCAGGTCGGATCGAGCGGCGAATCATCATGGCGATGGAACGCGTTTCGGATCTTCAGCACGCCTGTATCAATGAACAGATGCCCATTGCGGGCATTACGGGTTGGCATCACGCAATCGAACATGTCCACACCGCGGCGCACACCCTCAACCAGATCTTCCGGTTTGCCAACGCCCATAAGGTAACGAGGTTTGTCAGCGGGCATTTGCCCCGGCAGGTAATCCAGCACCTTGATCATTTCATGCTTGGGTTCGCCCACCGACAGACCGCCAATGGCCAGGCCATCGAAGCCGATATTGTCGAGGCCTTCCAGCGAACGCATGCGCAAATCCTGGTGCATGCCGCCCTGAACGATGCCGAACAGGGCCGCCGTGTTGTCGCCATGCGCTTCTTTCGAACGCTTGGCCCAACGCAGCGACAACTCCATGGAAATGCGCGCGACGTCTTCGTCAGCCGGGTACGGCGTGCACTCGTCGAAAATCATCACGATGTCCGAGCCCAGATCGCGCTGGACCTGCATCGACTCTTCCGGGCCCATGAACACTTTGGCGCCATCAACCGGAGAAGCAAAGGTCACGCCCTCCTCCTTGATCTTGCGCATCGCGCCCAGGCTGAAGACCTGAAAGCCGCCGGAGTCTGTAAGAATCGGGCCTTTCCACTGCATGAAATCGTGCAGGTCGCCGTGCTTCTTGATCACTTCGGTACCCGGGCGCAGCCACAGGTGGAAGGTGTTTCCCAGAATGATTTCCGCGCCGGTCGCGGTGATGTCCCGCGGCAGCATGCCCTTGACCGTGCCGTATGTGCCCACCGGCATGAACGCCGGGGTCTCGACGGTACCGCGCGGGAAGGTCAAACGACCGCGACGAGCCTTGCCGTCAGTAGCAAGCAACTCAAACGACATACGACTTTGGCGACTCATTCTTTGTCCTCAGGGCCACGCGGTGCGGGATTACGGGTGATAAACATCGCATCACCGTAGCTGAAAAAGCGGTATTCATTCTCCACGGCGGCTTTATAAGCGGCCATGGCTTCGGGATAACCGGCGAACGCCGAAACCAGCATCAACAGCGTGGATTCAGGCAAATGGAAGTTGGTAACGAGGGCGTCGACCACATGAAACGGCCGGCCCGGGTAGATAAAGATGTCGGTGTCGCCACTGAACGGCTTGAGCACGCCATCGCGCGCGGCACTTTCCAGCGAACGCACGCTGGTAGTCCCCACCGCCACCACGCGACCACCGCGAGCGCGGCACGCGGCCACGGCATCGACCACGTCCTGGCCGACTTCCAGCCATTCGGTGTGCATGTGGTGATCTTCGATCTTCTCGACGCGCACCGGCTGGAACGTACCCGCACCGACGTGCAGCGTGACGAACGCGGTCTCGACGCCCTTGGCCGCAATCGCCTCCAGCAGCGGCTGATCGAAATGCAGCCCCGCCGTCGGCGCCGCCACCGCACCCAGACGCTCGGCGTACACGGTTTGATAACGCTCGCGATCCGAGCCTTCATCAGGGCGGTCTATATAAGGAGGCAGCGGCATGTGCCCGACGCGGTCGAGCAGCGGCAACACTTCTTCGGCAAACCCCAGTTCGAACAACGCATCGTGACGCGCCAGCATCTCGGCCTCGCCACCGCCGTCGATGAGAATTTTCGACCCCGGTTTCGGCGACTTGCTGGAACGCACATGCGCCAGCACGCGATGACTGTCGAGCACCCGCTCGACCAGAATTTCCAGCTTGCCGCCGGAAGCTTTCTGGCCAAACAGCCGCGCCGGAATCACCCGGGTATTGTTGAACACCATCAAATCGCCCGGGCGCAAATGCTCAAGCAAATCAGTGAATTGACGGTGTGCCAGGGCGCCGCTGACCCCATCAAGGGTCAACAGGCGACTGTTGCGACGCTCGGCCAATGGATGGCGAGCGATCAGCGAATCAGGGAGCTCGAAAGTAAAGTCAGCAACGCGCATGATGGGGTTCGTCTAGCAGGGCCGAGAAGTCTAGCGGAAATATCAAAAATTCTCTATGTACCTGATTGACCGACGGTAATCTCATCTCTATACTTCGCCGCCATTGAGCCCTGATGGCGGAATTGGTAGACGCGGCGGATTCAAAATCCGTTTTCGCAAGAAGTGGGAGTTCGAGTCTCCCTCGGGGCACCATAATTTTCCTTGTAAATCAAGGACTTAGAAAAGGGGTAGAAAGAAATTTCTACCCCTTTTTCTATCCAAAAAATCTACCCTTCTCATACCCTTTTCTTGGGAAAAACCGCCTCCCGGTGGCGTCCGCTTCGGCTTCGCTCTGCACACCTGAAACGGTGTATTGAAGCTATCCTTCTTATCCAGACCGTTTGACGTGCTGCGGCTCTGCAGCAGTGCGGGAAAGGGTCAACCATGGATCGAATGTGTCTCATACTCAGGTGAGGATTAGCCTAAGAATGATTATCAGACCATTTACTATTTAGATTGCCACTAAGCTCTGCAAAAACCTCTACATAAAAAGCGACAAAAAGCATGATGGCAAAATGACACGCCATGGGTTAGTGTTTGTGTTATTTCGCTGGGTTCATCGGTGTAGGTAACTAATATGTTTGGGCACTATAAAAATAGACAGAAGCATTACGAAATAGTCAAACAGATATTATGGCAAGACTATAAAGTTGATAACGAGTTGAATCCAAATTTTATTTCGCTATCCGATTATAAAAGCATAGTTGATGAAGCTGTTCGTGATGAGATAAATGATGAAGAGGTCGCATTAAAAGTTGTGACCAGATATTGTGTTAACTTGGCAGCCAATGGCCATATACAAGATGCAAAACAATTAGCTCCAAGAGTTCTATTTGCTGCTGAGTATTTTTTAGATCGCGGCTTAATATCAAAAAAAATCTGGAATTACGTGAATACAGGGCTATCAAGTTATGTTCTGCCTACCAAAGACTGAATACAACATATTGGCCTGCTAGGTCGTTTTTAGCGGTTGAAGTTGTTCAAGCTTGAAAAATTACCAGATGAACGCGGTGGATGGTCATTTCATATTCTGTGAAATTTAAAGAATATGGTTGACCTCTATTTGATAATTAAGGTCCCACCTTAAATATATTTTCGGTTTTCTATTGACAACGTTTTTCATTGATTTTAAGCCAAAAAACGACTATCCAAGAAAATTGAAACTCAAAAAACCGACAAAAAACGTAGAAAAAACTCAATGCACTTTTCTAGTGCGTCAACAGAAACAAGCTAAAAACGGCGTGTTTTAATTCCCGGTATTACCATACGCACAAGATGGTAAATCGTCTAAAAACGGCAATTTCAAAGGTTTTGATTTTTGAAAGTTTTGCTACTCAAAATTTATTGAATATAAAAATTTGAGTTCTACGCTTTTGATTTTGATATGCGAACTTTGTTCGCAATACCCAGATGCTTTTCGCCTGTTAGGGCGGGCTTTTGCTTTTGCTCTTCTTGGATAACTCTTAAATAAGTGTCGCAAGTTGATTTTATAGGTTTTTTTGACCGTTTTTGATTTTTAAAAAAATCAGCTTTTTTACAGGTTAGAAAGTAAAAATATTTATTTATTTGACAACCATGCACGGCATGGTATTTGTATTAGTAACGAACAATAATAACTTTCATGATATTTATTCCACAACGCATAATCCTTAAAAATCTTACTCCTGAATTTTTCTTTGCAGAATGTGAAAGGCAGTATTTTTTTGAGCGAGCCATCGAAAAAAAGATGATTGCAAAGGAATGTCTTGAAAATAAGTTAAATAACTCATCAAAAAGAAAGCGTGAAAACATAGCCAAAGAAATAAGAAACCTCAAAAATAAATTCACTTGGGTTGCCACTTGCAGTGAATATAGATGCTGGAAGATACGACATAAATACATTCTAGCTGGCGATTTGGACGAAATCGTCAAAAATATCACGTTTGTTTTCGAGAGAATTCAAGAGCAACTAATAATAAAGCAGAGAAACCTCGACAACGATGACTCCGGCGAGAGTATTTTTTCACGCATAAAGAATGATTGGGATATCGGTTATGGTATCAAAATAAAGGACATTAAAGGGTCAACTATAAAAGACAAGCTCATCAACATTGCTGATGAGAAAAGACTTAAATCACAAATAAAAAGAATACAAAAACAAAGAAGCGAACTTTTAAAGCTGCACTCAGGTTTGATTGGTTCCGGTCGAGCATTTGAGATTTGTAGTGATGAAGTTGTTCGCAATAGAGAAGCTGACGAAGCCAGCCAGCTTGATTACATAATGAAGAAATCTCTTGTTAATGAAAACAACAAGAAAATCCCACTATGGAAAGTAGCAAGCACTGAAAAGCAAAGATTTGCTGAGATATTTATCCAAGTCTCATCGTTGGACGCCTATGCCAAACAACTTAACTATAAGCCTCTTTTCATAACTTTTACCGCTCCGGCAAGATTTCATCCAAAGCCGTCGAAAGGCGTTAGTTCTTGGGACGGTTCAACCCCAAAGGATAGCAATGATTACTTGAAAGGCTTATGGAATGCTTTTAGAAAAGACATCCATAGACATAAGATTGAGATGAATGGTTTCTGGGCAGTCGAACCTCACAAAGACCAGTGCTTTCATAAGCACGCTTTAATGTATGTTAATAAGAAACATTATGACGAATTAGTAATCTTGATTAACAAGCATTTTAGACACTCGGAAAACGCCGTAAGAATTGAAGAAATTGACGCAAAGAAAAGCAAGGCAACATCATACGTGATGAAGTATCTAACTAAGTCATTCAATTTGGAATTCGAGTTAAAAGGCGGCGTCCTAAATGTAGATAAGTTGGAAATCTCAAATCACAAAAAAGTTAGAGCAGTTCAAGCACTGTGGTCTGTGCGTAGATATGCAATGTTCGGCGTTAAGAATACGCTTTCATTGTGGAGAGAGCTGAAAAGAAAATCATTCTTGAAAGGCAAGAATGACGTTATTGATAAGGCGTTCGCATTTGTGGACAAGAACGATTTCATTGGGTTCTCTATATTTGTAAATGGAAACCTAAAAATAATGAGGCTATACAGCAAAATACAAGTATTTAAGAATGACCTGCTCGGTGATGTTTTCGGAAAAAGACTAATAGGTAAATACATAATTGATTTGAGCACAAAAGAAATGATTGATATAAAAGCAAATTACAAAATTGTTGATACTGCATTGCTTGATGCTGCCGAGTTGCAATAAATAAATACTTATCTATTGATTATTTATAATCGCATGTTATATTGTTATCAAGAACAGGAGATTATGAGCATGCAACTAATAAGGGTAACTAGCAAAAGAAAAGAAATCTTAAAATATACAAAAAAACTAGGTCTTTATGGTTTATATAAAGATGTTAAGAATGCACATGACAAAAGTGTTTGTCATTTGATTTTTGACCCATTAGATTACACATTCAAGGTGCTGGTAGACCAAAGTAGAGTTCCTTACGAATATCAAGACGAATGTATAAGGGACTTATAACAAAGCCAGCTAATGCTGGTTTTTTTGTGCCTGAATTTTGTCAAGAAAAATATGTATTTATTTGACTTTGCTTTTATTTGTGCTCTAATAAATATATATAAATAAGAAAGGGACACTAATGAAAAAACCAAAAGCAAAAGCAAATCTTAAAGTTTGCACCATCACACTCGACGCTGAAACACATAATCAATTTAGAGAAATTGCCAATACTCACAAATTTCCGTTGTCACGCTTTATAAATGATTGTATGAAAGAATACTTAAATGTAAGCAAAGTTAACGGGTTCAACAAAGATGTAACGCTACAAGTTGGAATTAGAAACTTTCAAATCCAAGACAAATAAAAAGCCCTGATAGGGCTATTTTGTTAACTGTGGTTTTAAGTCAAACGTAACCGCTCTTTTGTTTGCCATCTGTGCTTTAAAAGCTTGTTCAAGCTGTTTTGCGGCTGACGGGTCTCTTTCTTTAATTTCATCAAATAGATTATATAATTTCTGTCTTAATTCATATTGACGCTTAACCTCTCCAGTTTTTATGCCATTACGATTGTCTGGAATGTTGTCCATTTCTCTATGCCCCGCGATGTCTCGTGTGCTGTTGCCCGGAAATAAACTTTTCGTTAGTCTCGGTTGCAACCATTCAAATTCTTCAACAATTTCATCATTCGAATATGTTGAATAGTCGCCATCAATCTTATGGTTTTCAGGCTCTGGAATCGGCTCCGGTGTCATCGGTGCGTAAATGTCATCTACGGCAGGCTCTACTGGTGTAGGTGTCTCTAAGGCCTTTGTAGGAGCTTCTGCGACAGGTGTAGGGTTGGATGGCTCAAACTCTTTCATCAAGTCATCAATCAAGTCATCGTTGGTAGGTGCTACCTGTTCTTGTTCAACCTGCTTTGTAGGCTCTGGTGGCTTCTCAGGAGCTTTTTGAAGAGGTATAGGCATGACAGGCTCAACTGGTTTAGGTGCTTCTACGGCCACCGTAGGGGCTTCTGGTGCTGGTTGCGGTTTAGGATCGGCCTTCTTATTCATCGAAGCATATTGCTCCTGAATTTTCTTCAATTCGTCTAAATCTGCTGGGGTAGGTTTGTAGCCTTCAAGCTTGAAGCCTTTGGCTTCCAATCCCATTAGCTGAAATTCGAGCCATACATTCTTCTTGAAGTAATCAGGGCCATTCACTGTAAATGATTGTGGTGGTTTGGCGTCGGCAACAAGTCTTTGAATGCCAGCCTTTGCTGACTGTCTTGATAAATCATGGAATGAAACTTTTGATGGGTCTTTGTAATACTCGAATGATTTCTTGCTACTGGCTGAATTATAGAAATATTCAACCTTGTCACTATGCTGAATAAACTTGAACTTAGTAGCAAGCACTGAGTTTGGTTTAATCTTTTTCATGTAGTCGGGTTCTGCTTCGGTTGAAGCGATTGAACAATTTTCGTATTCCTTTACGTTGTGCTTATTTTTTAAAGTCTGCTCAAAGCCAGTGTCATCACCTAGTTTCGCTTTAAGTGTTTTGTAAGATAGGCCAAGCTCGGATGCTTTGAATATCTGGTCTTCATGTTGAATGGAGAAAGATGATTTGCCATTGTGAATGACATTGAAACCATTCTCGGTTATCTGGTTGATGAAGTCGGATGGGCTGGAAGCATTGTTAAGGAAATCACTCAAAGCGTCTTTCATTTGTTTCTTGTTAGAAATAACGCCACGAACGTCAAGCATTCTTTCTTTTGTTGATGGATGCTTGTCTTTGTATTTCTTGTTGATAATGTCTTTCTTATCTTGCAGTGTTAGCTCTTTTATTTTGTCGAGTTCATCCATGTCTCTTGAAATTCGATTTTCGGGAACTATTAGATTGTATTTTTGTTCAAGCTTTTCACATTCTCTTTCAATAACACGGTAGTCATTGCTGACGTTGTAACACTTGCCATTAAAATCTTTTAAAGCCCACACAATATGAACATGAACCTCATCTGTATCAATGTGAACACCCAACGCATACTTTCTATTTGAAAGGTTGTGCGTTTGTTCATAGAGTTCTTTTACTATCTGCTTCGCTTGTTCAGGGGTAACGTTATCATTGGTATGAAAGCTGACCATATCGTGCTGACTTCTAACTGATTGCTTTCTGCCCTTTGTTCTAACAGCAACATCATTTTCGATGGATGTTGCAATAGCATTCGCAATTTGTCTTTTGGATGAGTTCATAGGTGTGTAGATGTTGCTTTCGAACAATACACATCCCTCATCTTTGTGAAAGTATTTAGAAGCCTTATATACTCCTGACCTGCTTTTCTGGGTGCTCAATCTTTTCCTTATCATATATCGCCTTTGATTGTTATTTTCTCCTTTTTCAAACTTTCAAGTCTATTTGTCAATACGCCCATGTTCTTATCTAATTTGCTCAGAACATCTAAAATGTCTTGGTTTGGCTGCTTCCCTGAATTCAACGCTGCTGCTATTTGATTAAGGTTATTGCCAATCTGACTGAATATTTTTTCAATGGTGACTATATCCTCTCTTAACTTTGGACTACATACTTCTATGACTTCATTTATTCCATTATTTATAATATGGGAAATAAATTTTACCTGTGTCATCTTTAATGCTGCTCTTTGTGTTTCGAGTAGCTGAATATCATCTTTTGGAAGTCTAAAATTTAACTGATTACTTTTTCTTTCTTTATCACTCATACAATCCTCCATATTGATTGCTATACATTTTTCAAACGTAGTGCGAAAAATCGAGCGTAAATGTTAGTAAGTGAACGAAGTGAACTTGCTATACATTTACATTGCTCGCCTGTAATGTTTTCGAACTACTAATATCAAGTTAACATATATTAAAATGTTTTCAAGTTGTATAGCTTTCAATAAGCCAGATAACAAAGAATGAAAGTGTATAGCAACGTATAGCAACGTATAGCAGGCATTAAAAAGGCCACCTAATTAGGTAGCCTCATGAATGATGACAACAATAAAAAATTATACTGAGAATTTATATTGTAGGTGTTTAACAGCATCCATTTTAGATGCTGGGGTTGGGCCTTCCGAATATCTATCGAAAGTCATTCTTAGCAGTCCATCAGCTTTGTGGCCAACCAACGAAATGATGACAAGGTTCTTAACATCAGCACGCTCTAATGTAGTGATTACAGTTTTGCGAATGCTATGGAAAACACATTTTTTATCAAAACCTAAATCTGTCTTGAAGATTGAAAATTGATTACCTAAACCTTTCGATTTGGTTTCATACTTCCCACCTTTGCTTGTCTTCAACAAATACCCATCGTCCGATGAACTAACAAGCCGTTTGACCGTTTCCATGAGAACCGGATGAATTGGCACAAAACGAACGGATGCTTGTGTTTTACCTTCTGTAATATGAAAACAATCCACACCATCCTCTTTAACAACTGACGATGTTTTTAAACGGCATATTTCTTCAATGCGTGCTCCCGTATAGGCCGCTATCTTAATCAAATCGGCTAATTGACGCTTTCCTTTTTCAACTGCTTTACTATGCAAGGTTTCAACCTCTTCCGCCGTAAAAGCACGTCTTTCATCTTTTTTGAGTGTTCCACGTCTAACTTGGCTCAATTCATGACTTTTGAAAGGATTGATTGGATAACGTTCTTTGAATGGTGGTTCTTTTTTAATCAAGAAATTATAGAAGGCATTAAACGAAAACAAATATTGTTTCTTTGTCTTCGATTCCAGATTTTTTGAAATCAAGAATGAAGCAACTGCCTCATAATCCAGCAATAAGTCCTCAGCTTTCAAAAAGGCATCAAGTGCTTTAATTCTCTTTATATGTCTATCAACTGTATTCAAGTCTACTTTTCGTTGATTTAATTCATAGTTATAGAAACCATCAAGGCGACTTTTGAAAAATGGGGTTTTTGGTGAGTAGTCCGAACGACCTGCTGCAATATCAATTGCTTCATTAACAAGGTCGATGCTTAACTTCTTATCTTGTGTATATTGGATTACTTCAAAACCCATTTTTGTTTCATTGTTTGCGGGTTTCCCCTTAATTTTATCTTGGTTTATGGCCCTTTGATGCTTTTCAACTATTTGAAGAACATCATCACGGAAATTGCCGATTTCACCCCTACGGGCTTTTTCGATTTCGGTTTTCCACTGCTGCAACCATCGTAGTTTGAAAATATGGGCTTCCGAACGATTGCCAGTTTTGAGGCTTTTAGTCAAAACCTTACGCCCGGAAAAGGCTTCCCGTGCGTCTTCTGGAACGTCCAGACGGACGTAGTAGGTGCCGGATTTCAGGACTAAAAAATCGGTCATAGCAAAAGCCTTCGCTAGTCATTTCTACCCAAAATTCTACCCAAAATTTCTACCCAAAGCCACTGAAAGCCTTTAAACTCGCGGCATTGCTGGGTCTTATGATGTTTTTGAGGGAGTTCGAGTCTCCCTCGGGGCACCATATAGCAGTATCTGAAAGTCTCTACCAGACTCTCAGACCAGAGAAACCGGCCACTTGAGCCGGTTTTTTTGTGTCTGGCTATCTACCTCTGTATCCCCTTATCCCCTTATCCCTGTATCCCTGTATCCCCGCTTGTATCCTGAGAAAAATACCGAACTTTGGGATACAAGGATGAAGCGCGCAGATATCAAGCGCCGCCCTCTCGCAGACACGACGCTTGCAGCTATCGATGCGGCCAAAGCTGGCTGGCGAAGTAACACACGATAAAAAAGGCCTCAACCGAGGCCTTTTTATCCCAATCAGCTATTTTTTCCTGCAACTTTCAATGTCGTTTTGCGCCTTCAGATCGGTGTCGATGCCTAGCCGATACCTGCAATAATCAATGATCCAGTTACGCTCCTGCTCCGTGAGTCGTTCGACTTGACGAATTTCCCCGTCATTGGCGTGGATGTTGTAAAACTTCATCTGAAACGTCGGATGCTTCTTGATGAAAAGGATGGTTTCGATGTCTCCATCTTCCAGCGCTTCGTAATACCCAACGTAGAGCACAGTCACCAGAACTAAAACAATCGAGGCAATCAGCTTCTTCATTCTTGCGGCGCCGGAGGGGGGAGTAGTTGAGTCTTCGCCCTGAGATTCCTGACCAACTCCATGCCTATATTTCCGGGACAGATCTTGCCTTCAGATGCTTGACCTGGGTATTCCCGGTGTCCGCCGAAATGCTTGATCACAAACACACTCTTCAACGCATCAATCAGGTGCATCAACGCAGTGATCTGTGCAGCAGGTATCACGTCGGTAGTGCTGTATCCGAGGCTGTCGAGCGCAACACGGCCCTTGGCGACCCAATCCCCGCCCTCCTCTGGAGTCGTCAGGTTCTCCAGCAATACAATGCCAATCAGGCCTGTATTGAACTTCAAGACGCTCGAACCTTGAAGCCGAATGTCGCGCCCTTCATAGACTTGCCCTGTGCAATCAATACCGAAGTGGTAGCCGATATCGTCGTACTTCTGGCTGAGGTGGCCTTTCTGGATTTCCTGCATCTGCTCAGCACCAGGCGTACAGCTGTGGCTACGGCCGGCGTGATGCAGCGCGATCATGGCGTAGTCCCAATCCATCACCATATCTGGTTTGCCTTTCACCGCTCCCCACGATGATCGTTCTACAAATGTCGTGTTCAATGAACGGACCTTTTTGATTATCGCTTCGCGCGTTGCGGCGCGATCATTCACGGTAATCGGTATCGGACACATGAATTCGCCGGGCTTGATCTCCTGGGCAGTGGCTTGAGTTGCAAATAGATTAGTCATTACGCTCCCTCCGCCAGTTCATGGAGTGTCCGAGCCGGAGCGTTGAACATGACGTGCAGTGAAATCTTTGCGTCGGGAGTCGGCGTCTTTACGTGTGCAATACCGTTGGCATCGGTTACGCCCGTGGTCTCTACGCCGTTGACTTTCGCCACGAAGTCGCGAAAAGCCAACGGAGCACCGGTTTCGCTGTCGGTAATGCTGAAGGCTTGA
This sequence comes from Pseudomonas sp. Ant30-3, assembly GCF_000690905.1. Classification (GTDB taxonomy): domain Bacteria; phylum Pseudomonadota; class Gammaproteobacteria; order Pseudomonadales; family Pseudomonadaceae; genus Aquipseudomonas. Next base: position 17,042 of record NZ_JMCL01000115.1, read on the forward strand.
CCGTAGGTCTTCTGGATCGCAAGAGGAACCGGAGGTACGAACGGAGCAGGCGTATGTGAATCCCCGATGATTACGGTGCCGGATCCGCCGACTACGACGTCACCGTGTGTTCCTACGCTATCGACGAGTGCAGCGTTTTTTCCATTGATGAAAACGGTCGCTGAAACACCTGAAACCAACGCGCTGCCGCATGTGCAGGTATCTCCCTTTCGAGCGGCGGCAAGTCCATCGAAAAATACGTCAGAAGAACCGGATGCAATAGCTTCGGCGCCATGTCCAGGCATTGGGCACCTGGTCGGATCAGTTAAACGTGCTGCAGGCTTTGCCACAACTGACTCCTTGTCATGATGATCTATGAAATCCGACCCTATCAGAAGTCGATAACCAAGTCCCACCTAGGCTGGATTCAGGTACCTAGCTGGCGTAATGGATTTCAATTTGGAGATCGATGGAAAATGGGCCCCTTATCAATCATCACTTATCCCAAGCGCTAGTAGTAGTCTTACCGTAGCTTGATGACTCCCAATGGTAGCCAGTAGGAAGCAGTGTGTATCCCGAACGAGAAATCACTCTACAGACCACGGATTATATAGGTTGCGCGAGTCTCCCTCGTGCACCAAAATCAAGAAAGGTCTTGCTTTGCAAGGCCTTTTTTCTCGCCTGTAGGAAAGTGACTGGCACGCCGCCGACCTGTAGGAGCCGGCTTGCCGGCGATGCTTTTGATCTTCTCGTTCTCAGTTGGTACGACAATTCTCAAGGATTCACCCCATGGAACTGCTGCTGGAAACTGTCGCCCTCTTCTCTCTCAAGCTCGCTTACGAAACGGAGGGGGCGAGTCCGATTCTGCGGGATGATCCGATCATGAGTGATTATGAGCGGGAGGTTTTTGGGTTGTTGGTGCGGCGAGGTGATCTCGAGAGCATTCAGTTTCGAATGGCGCACTGCGCAGGTATTGCTCTAGACGCTATAGGCGGGGCTGATACGCCGCTTGGGCGCGAACTGCAACGGTTGTCAGCTGATGTCAGCAATGCGCAGACGATGGAGCAGCTTGATGCTCCGCTTACCGCGTTGAAGGACTATTTAAAAGCTATTCAGTGAACAATCACGTTATGGAAAGTTTGGTAACCCTTTACACCGACTAGCCAGTGGCTAGGGTCTTGGCGGATATGAAAACATATCCGTCCAGCTGTTGATTGCGTCAGCAGACCGCAACGACAGACCTATTCGGCATCACAAGGACGTACCAATGCGGCAGATCGCCCTCAGCAACAAACAACTCAGGGGCATTCCCCGCCGCCTTCGCGCACTGGAACGCTGGGCCGCCAGCTTTCGCGACGAGTTTTACCCGCGATCCGAGCGCATGGAGCGCTACGCACATTGGAAGATCCCGGTGCACGAGGCTTTGGTCGAAGGCCCTCAAGCCAGGATCGAAGTTCAGGCCTTTTGCATTCAGCAACTCCTCGAAGCCGCTAATCACCTGTCCAAAGCCGCTGACCACTCACAAGGTTACTATCGGGTCGCTTGCCTGCTGACGTGGCCATGGGTCTATGGGAGCGAAGTAACCGTCTTCTATGACCGAGACTATTATCTGAGTTTTCTCGGTGAAGCTAACGCGCTCATGCCAGAGCGGATCAGCCATGATCTCGCATTGCACGCGCCAGCGAATTTCATCGAGCACGGGCATGACGTCACCCGGCCCGACGATGAGGTCGCAGTACAGTGGTGGTGCATTGGGGAACCAGCGTGAGGACTTTGGCGAGCTGACTGGCATGCTTGACCCGTGGCGTGAATAATCCGCCCCCTTTCCGTCCCCAATTTTTTGTCCGCTTCCGGCCAAAAGCAGACATTAGATACCTGATCTCCCTAGGGACCCTCTCGATCGGTCAGGCGCAGATTTAAACCACCTGGTGGCAGCCACTCGTTCGATTGATGAAAGCCTGAGGTACAATTTTCTCTACTCCTATTTTCAGGAATACCAGCTTGACCGACATGGCCACGCACGACGCAAGCCCAAAACGACCCAGGACATACCTGCGCATCGAAGCCACTCTACTCATCGCTAGCATGATCGGAGCATTCACGCTCAGCGCGTACGCTTACCTTGAGAAGTATTACCTGACGATGGATGTTGGTATCGAACGGTTGGGCATCGGCGCTCAGGAAATCCTTGCTTACGGAGCTGCCAGATTTGGGTCTTACATCGGGGCTTTGGCTTTTGGCATGGCCCTAGTCGGAATCGTCGCTTTTTTCTTACTTCTCCTGGAAAAAACTAGAGAAATGCCGGATGAGCCCCAGCCACTCCCAAAATGGACTGCCCATGTTCTCAAGCGTGCGATCGAAAACCGAGGGATTGCCGTATGCGTTGGATCGACCTGCATAATCGCCGGCTTGCTGATTTCTGCTTGGTTCTTGTTGGTGAGGTTGCCTTCAAACGATGGCCGCTCCGCAGCCCTGAAGCAGGCATCGGAATGTGTTAAGCGTCGGGTGGTCTATGCAAATCTTGATCAGTACGAGGGGTGCCAGGTCGCCGAGTCGGAAGACATGCTGTATCTGCTCCAACTGCAAAAATGTGACAAGTCGGGAGTTGCGTTTCGAACATTACAGCTGCCAAAACAGGGTCTCAAGAGTATTACGACAGAAACCCTATTCTACCCCTATGAACGGCCAGATGCTTTCGGATGCTCGAAAAGCTGACCTCAACCTGTGCTAATAAAATAGTGTGTTCCCCAAAATGCCATTTACAGAGCCATCGCATGAACTCAGAATTAACTAAAGAGAGATGCGCAATGCGTTTTTCGGTAACGCCGAAGTCTCCGCACCAATCGTCGCCGCTATCGTGCAGCATCCCGTTCCGGATGTCGTGATCCTGCCGGCGAGCAACCCCCTAGTGATGAAGAAAGCGCCAAAAGCATTTACGCCGAGATTGAGAGTCACATAGCGGGTAGGAAATGAATTTGAAGGTGAGACGTTTGAGTTGATTCATGGGGCTGACACGCTGAGCAACTTCTCGCAGAACAAGAGGCCACCAAGACGGCTAGCAAAAAAATACAGGTACGGGGAGGTGATCTCGCCTCAGTCGATGTAGCCCACTCCGCTGCTGTACGCGACAGACAGCCCTTGGCCAGAAGCGTATCGTCGTGAATGTCCAATATCGGCCAGAAGCGGACATTCGAAAAGTCTACGAATCTATTTATTAACGATTAATTAATAATAAGCCAATTCAGATTAGGTATTAATGCATGGACTGTCTTTAGTGCTGCCACCGCCATTGCTGCAGCGGCTAATGTAAACGTAAACACCAAGATGAGAACACGGAGTGTTTTTTGTTTTGGCTTTTCCTCTAGAGTGTAATGAAACCATATTAAGTTATAAACACTAAATACTACTGCCAGGCTCGCTGCAATCGAAAAGCCCAGTAGTGTCACCCATGAGCCAAGGTGGGCGTTAGCTGTAATCGATACTATCTCTGGAATGGCAAGTACTATGGCAATGAGTAATGCCTGATTTTTTAGGTAGTCAAAGACGGTTTTTAGGTCGCCGATATAAGCCTTCTTGAATCTTGGCTTATCTTGGGTGATTACTCTTTTTCCCTTGATTATTAAGTAAGTGCCTTCTGCGAGCTTGTTGACTTTTTCACCTGTTGATAAAAAATAAGATTTCCGTGACGTTTCATAAACATGCTCGTTGAGAGTTCTTGGTTCTTTTGTTTCTTTGGTGTTTTCAATAATGGTGTACGTACTGCCCGCTGCACACTTTGCTTTAAAGCGATTTGTTTCTTTTATGTATGTCATTTCTATTTTCGAAGATTTTATGATGGCGGCAATGATGTCTCATGGCTATTATGCGCTTTCAGAAAAGCTTTATCCTCCATATTCAGAGAAAAGTGGAGGCCGATTTATTTTGGCAGCTCTAAACGACCGCTATTGGCCGATTACGGCCTTTAAGCGTATCGGCTGCCCAAGCCAAAAAAGGTGCAGCACATTTGGTCCTGGAGCTAGGGATCGAAGCGTCCGAAGGTTGCAGGGAAAGGATCAAAACGATACCCTTCCCACCGTCGCTGCCAATTCAGCGACCGGGTGTGAGAACCCGAAACAATCAAGGCGCGAAGCGCCCCAAAACCTGTCGTGGCGTTTTTTTTCGTCTTCGATAAGGCTTTATGGCGGCTGTGCGTGGGAGACCTTCGGGTCTACCGGTTGCCTTGATTGCCGGTTTCTCACCCCGCGCACGGCTGTCACCCAAGCCCGTGAGAAGGCTCGTGGCAGCTCCTCAAATCAAGGAAGTTTGCCAATGACCAGAACAAATCCGCTCAAAATTTGCCTTTCCCCTCTGCGCAATCCCCAATCGCATAATGCCCTCCCCCGCC
>NZ_JMCL01000116.1 GCF_000690905.1 Pseudomonas sp. Ant30-3
GGCGCTGCCGATGCCGCCGATCTCGACGCGCATGAAATCGCCTGCCTTGACCGGCTCCAGCGGAACCAGCGAGCCGGACAGGATCACCTCGCCGGCCTTCAGGCCGATGCCGAACCGGCCGAGGGTGTTGGCCAGCCAGGCCACGCAGTTGACCGGCGAGCCGAGCGCCGCGGCGCCGGCACCGGTCGAGAGCAGCTGGCCGTTCTTTTCCACCAGCATGCCGCAGGTGACCAGATCGACCTGGCGCGGCGACACGGCCTGGTCACCGAGCACGAACAGGCCGCAGGAGGCGTTGTCCGCCACGGTGTCCTGGATCTTGATCTGCCAGTCCTGGATGCGCGAATCGACCACTTCGAAGCAGGGGATCACGCATTCGGTGGCGGCCAGCACGTCGGCATTGGTCACGCCCGGACCCATCAAATCATTCTTGAGGATGAAGGCGATCTCGCCCTCGGCGCGTGGCTGGATCAGCCGCTCGCTGATCGGCATGGCTTCGCCGCTGTTGTAGACCATCGCGTCGGTGAGGTAGCCGAAGTCCGGTTGGTGCACGCCGAGCATGTTCTGCACGGCCTTGCTGGTAACGCCGATCTTCTTGCCAATCACCCGCTCACCGGCGGCCAAGCGCCGTTCCAGCATACGCAAGGAAATGTGGTAGGCGTCATCGACGCTGATGTCGAAGCCACGGCTGGTCAGCGGCGTGACGGTCTCGCGCTGGACCATCGCCTGGTAGAGCTCGTCGCCGAGCTCGTTGATCAATGTCTTGTCCATATTGGTCTCTCTCAGCAATGGAGGGCGTCGGCCTCGGCGAGGAAGTTCTCGACCAGGCGGGCGAAACGCTCGGCGTGTTCGATCTGGGTCCAGTGGCCGCACTGGCCGAATACGTGCAACTGGGCGCAGGCGATCCATTCGGCCAGGGTCAGCGAGGCCGCCAGCGGAATCACTTGGTCCTCGCGGCCATGGATCACCAGTGTTTCGTGGGGCAAGGCGCGGATGTCCGCTTCGTCGCTGGCCAGCCCGTCGACCCAGCGCTGGCGCGGGGCGGGGAACATCTGCGCGAACGACTCCTGAAAACCGGGGCGGATGCTGGCCTGGTAACGCAGCTCGGCCAACTCGTCGGTGACCAGGCTGCGGTCGTAGGCGAAGGTGTCCATCAGCCGGCGCATGGTGGCGAAGGACGGCTCATAGCCCCACACATCATCCAGGCCCGGGGTGATCGGAAAGCTCACCCCGGCGCTGCCCATCAGCACCAGCCGGCGCACGCGCTCGGGGTGGCGGATGGCCAGGGCCAGGGCCAGGCCGCCACCGAAGGAGTTACCGACCAGATCGGCCTGTTCGATGCCCAGGGCATCCAGCACACCAAGCGCGTGTTCGACCCAGCGCTGTTGGTGGTACTGACCATCGGCCGGGCGTTCGCTGTAGCCGAAGCCCAGCATGTCCGGGGCGATCACCCGGCGGCGCTTGGCCAGCTCGGGCATCACCAGGCGCCAGTTGGCCCAGGCGGTGACGCCGGGGCCGGAGCCGTGGATCA
>NZ_JMCL01000117.1 GCF_000690905.1 Pseudomonas sp. Ant30-3
GGCCCAGCGGGAGCAAGCTCCCTCGCCACAGGTAAACCATGTCCCCGGTCCAAACAGTTATGTGGTGCTTTGAATCAGCGGCGGGTCAGGGGCTGTTGCGCAAATTTCACGCCGGCCAGACCATGCGCAATCAGTGCGCGAATGTTGCCGTGATCGCTGCCTTCAGGCGTTGCCACCACCGAGCGGTAATGCTCACCGAATGCCAGCAGCGCTTCTTCATCGCTCAAGCCTTCCAGCAGCGCCAGACCCAGGGTCTTGCACGAACCTTCGTTCTGCCCGGCCGCATTCTCCACGCCGCCATTGGTGAACGCCTGAGGCTGGTAGTCGTAACCGGCCGCAATGAACGCCAGGGTTTCGGCGAAATTGTGTTCGCCGCTGTTGAGGCTGGCGCGCAGGGTGTTCAGATCATTCATTGGGTTTTCCTTTGGCAAACGCCGCCTGTTGTTCGGCGCTGGCTTCCTGCTGGTATTGGGCTTTCCACTCGGCGTACGGCATGCCGTAAACCACTTCGCGAGCGTCATCAAGGCTGACCTCGATCTGGCGTTCGTCGGCCGCGGCCTTGTACCACTTGGACAGGCAGTTACGGCAGAAACCCGAGAGGTTCATCAGGTCGATATTCTGCACGTCCTTGCGGCTGTCGAGGTGCGCGACGAGCCGGCGAAAGGCGGCGGCTTCAAGTTCCAGGCGTTGCTGATCGGTCATGACGGCCTCTGTGGGTCAATGGTTGGCGCGGATGATAAAAGCCTGACGACCAATACGCCAGACGCGATCAGCGACCCGCCGCCAGCGTAATCGACACCGAGTCGGCAAAGCGCAACGCGTGGGGTTTGTCGACTTCGACTTCGGCGTATTGCACTGATTCATTGACCATCACCAGATCGAGAATCTCCTGGGTCAGCCGTTCCAGCAACGCAAAGCGATTGCCTTCGACATGGGCGATGATCGCCTTGGTGATGGTGCGGTAATTCAGCGCGTGCTCGATGTCGTTGTCGCGCACCGCTTCCTGGGCCGCGTACAAAATGGTCAGGTTGATCAAGATATCCTGCTTGTTGAGGATTTCATCCTCGTTGATGCCGATGAAGGTCCGCAGGCACAGGTCCTTGACCCGGATGCGTGCGGTGCCTGGTTGAAGTTGTGGCATTGCTACTTGCTCCGTCCAATCAATTGCAGAAACTCCTGACGGGTGTTGCTCGAGTCGCGAAAGGCACCGAGCATCACCGAGGTGTTCATGGTCGAATTCTGTTTCTCGACACCGCGCATCATCATGCACATGTGCCGCGCCTCGATGACCACCGCGACACCAGCGGCATCGGTCACCTGCTGCACCGCATCGGCGATTTGCCGGGTGAGGTTTTCCTGAATTTGCAGGCGTCGGGCGAACATGTCCACCAACCGCGCAATCTTCGACAGCCCCAGCACTTTGCCCGTTGGAATATAGGCCACATGGGCCTTGCCGATGAAGGGCAGTAAATGGTGTTCGCACAGCGAATACAGCTCGATGTCGGCGACGATGATCATTTCATCGGTGTCCGAGGCAAACAATGCGCCATTGACGATTTCTTCGACACTTTGTTCATAGCCATGACACAGGTACTGCATGGCTTTGGCCGCGCGCACCGGTGTATCGCGCAGGCCTTCGCGGTCGGGATTTTCACCCAGGCCGATAAGAATGTCGCGATAGTTCTCGGGCAGGGAATTGTGGTGCAGGGATAACGTCATGGAGCATCCTCGCGGGGCCGCTTATTTGATGTGCCGGCCGCCATTGACGGTCAGGGTAGTGCCGGTGACATAAGGGTTGTCGAGCAGGTAGCGCAGGCTCTGGTAAATGACCTCGCTACCGGGTTCGATGCCCAGTGCGGATTTCGCCAGCGCCTTGCTGCGGTACGCCGCGTCGTCTTCAGGGTTGAACAGTAGCAGGGCCGGCGCGATACCGTTGACCTTGATGGAGGGCGCGTACCGGGCGGCGAAGGACAGCGTCAGACTGTCGAGCCCGGCTTTGCTCGCACAGTAACCGACGTGCTTGCTGCTGCCCTTGCGGGTCACGTCGTCGCTGATGTGCACGATGTCGGCCGGGGTTGACCGGTACAGCAGGTCGGCGCAGTGCAGATTGATCAGGTAGGGCGCCAGCATGTGCACGTTGAACATACGGGTAAACGCAGCGGCGTCGGTGTCCGCGGATTCCGCCAACCACTCGGATGCGTTGTGCACGATGGCCCGGAGGCTCTCGGTATGCGTTGTCAGTTCGTTGATGAAGGCGAGGATGCCCGCTTCAGTGGCGAAGTCCGCGAACAGTGCCGTCGCCCCGAGGTCGCGCAACGTCTGCACGCCGCTGCGCTCGCTGCGGTAGGTGAAAATCACCGGGTAACCGTCTTCGAGCAAACGCTGTGCGCAGTGCAGGCCGACACGCTGGCCGGCACCGGTGATGAGGATCGGGGCAGATGAAGAGGTCATGAACGGCTCGCGTCGCGGTGAGAACAAAAACTATACCAGCGACGGGGGCTTCTCACCTCTATGGGCGCAAAGCCTGGTGGGAGCAAAGCTTGCTCGCGATCAATGGAAACACGGTTCCGTGGGATGACCGCGTTATCGTTCTTCGCGAGCAAGCTTGCTCCTAGGGGTTAATGGTTTTGCGGAGCGTCGTCGGGGTGTTCAGCCAACCGGCCAGCAGTCGGGTCGACAGCGGGATAAACAGGTACACCATCAACGGCGTCAGGCACAGCGTGCTGATCAACACGCGTGGCAGCAGGCTCAACTCATCGAGCAATGGCCCCAATCCAAAGTTGAACATCAGCGACACCGGGAAGAATGCCAGCCAGATTGCCACTGCCTGTTTCCAGCGCGGTGGACGCTGGCCAGTCGCGCCAAACCAGCCCTCGATGCCACTGACCCGATGCTCGGTGGGATCGGCAAACAAGTCACTGCCGCGCTCCAGCCAAGCGGTCCGCGAGGCGGAATGCTCCCAGGCGTGCATCGTCTGTTCATCGGCGAAACGAAAAATGATCTGGAATTCATCATCCTCGGGTGGCGGTGCAAGCACGCCAGAGCCGAGATAACCTTGAAAATCGGTGGCCAGCTGTTCGCCTTCGCGCAGCCAGACCATCAAATCCTGATAACGACCTTCGGCAACGCGACGAGCGACCATCAGCGTGACGGGTGAGGTAGACATTGTGTATCTCCATGAGACTGATGCGTTGCTCCGGGTAGGAGCTACGCAGGCGCAACGGGGGTAGGGAGCTGCGCCTGTGCAACCAGCAAAAAACGTTCCGCATTCTATAGGTATGGCCCGCACGGCAGGTCAATCATCGGTGCCTTGAATTATCCCGGCCGCAGAAGGTTACAATGGGATCCAAATCGTACAAGGACGTGAATTGTTAAATGCCTGTCATCACTGACACTGCCCCGGCTCTTCAGCCCGGTACCGCACCTGGCCCGGAACTGCTGCATCCCATTCGTGAGGTGGCGCGACTGACCGGTGTCAATCCGGTCACCTTGCGTGCCTGGGAGCGCCGATACGGCCTGATTCAGCCAACGCGCACTGATAGCGGGCATCGCCTGTACTCAATGAGCGATATTGAACGGGTGCGCACTATTCTCGACTGGATCGATCGCGGCGTCGCCGTCAGTAAAGTCGGCAAGATACTGGTCAAAACCGCGCCGCTGCAGGTTTCATCGCACAACCTTCCCCGTGAGCTGGTGCAAACCGATCATGCGCAATGGCAGGAGCAGCTCAAGTCTGCGGTCAGCGATTTCGATGTGGTGCAACTTGATCAGGTCTATGGACAGATTTTTTCCAGTTACCCGCTAACGGTAGTTTTTCAGCACATCCTCCTGCCGTTGTGGAAGCAATTGCAGCATCGACAGGAAGCCTTCGGGCACGCCAGTGAATGGATTTTCTTCGATGGTTTTTTGCGCTCGCGCGTAGTGCAACGCCTGTCGCTGGCGCGCGTGACGGTCGCCCGAAGAGTCGTCGTTTGTGCCCTGGACGATCGCTGTCACGAACTCGAACTGTTAGTGGCGGCGTTGTTGCTCAGTAATTCCGATTACGCGCTTCAGGTCATGGCAGTCGGGCAGCCGTTCGATGAGCTGACGCTGGTGTGCGAAAGGATCAAACCCCAAGCGCTCGTGCTTTTCTCCAATCACGCACCCGCCGCCCAGCTGTCACATCTGCTGAACCGACTGGCGCTGAGCATTGATTGTCAGCTGCTGCTGGCAGGTGAGGTCGCCGAACTGGCGCAGGAAAACCTGACCGGATCATCAATCGGCTGCTTGGGAAGTGAGGGAACGCAGATGCGCCAGCGTTTGAAACAGTTCCTGGCTGGCGGCCTGGACACTTGAGGCGGGCGAAGTAAATCAGAGGTGCAGAGCGGGGTGGGTGAGGCGATGCTGCTGAAGGATGTACTGGCGCAGGCGTTCGGTTTCGTCTTTGTCGCCCTGGTTCAACTGATAGGCAAAGTAGCCGCGATCGGTTTCTTTTTCGAAGGTGCCACGCAAGGCAATGCGCTCATAGCCCGAAGGGCTGAACCAGAGCGCGAAATGCTTGGGAGGTTTGGTCTTGTTGCGCACTTCCAGCAGAACACCTTTGAACGACACCTCGTGCACCCACATCGTACCGGGCTGGCCGTTGGCATTCTCCAGCGCTACCGGCTCTTCAAGGACTAACCGCCAAGGCCGAATCATCGGGCCGTCTTCGTAAATGCTGGGAACGCCCAAACGAAGATGCAGCGCATGAAATTCGTCTTCCACCAGGTGCAGCGGAAAGGTCATTTGCTGATTGTCGAAGTTGGCCTGAATAGTCACTTGCTCATTTGCAGCAAGGCGCGTCAGCAGATCACGAATCTGTGAACCCCCGTTGACCAGCAGGCTCGACGTCGCATCCCGTACATTGAGTTGCGGGTTGTGCTGCATGGTCTGGATGAAATCCAGCTCATCCTGGGTCAAGAGCGTGTCGCGTTGCATGATCTACTCGAAAGAAATGGCAACAAAGTCATCGGTGATTGTAGTTAATGACTATTAATTCGCATTTTAGTTTGCGCCGTTGGTCGCTTTTAATGCGGACAACTCCCTTTTAAGCTCTGCCACTTGCGCTTCGAGCTGCGCTACGCGCTGTTGAGCCTTGACTTGCAGAGTGACATCTTTTTGCACGCCGACGAAATAAGTCTGGCCATCGCCCGGATTTTTTACCGTTGAAAGCGATAACTCGTTCCAGAACGGCGTTCCATCCTTGCGATAATTGTGCAGGATCTCGCGGCAGGAGCCGCCATGATCGAGCGTTTCGCGAACCACGCGCAGGGACGCTTGATCCCGATCTCCAGCCTGCAGAAAACGGCAATCCTGATAGAGGATTTCTTCGCTCGAGTAGCCCGTCAGTCGCTCGAATGCGGGGTTCACGTAAATCAGGATGTTGTCCTGCTCGCCTTCTTTTTCAGCGATCACAATGCCTTCGTTCGACGCATCGATAATCATTTGCAGCAATTGCGCGTTGATCATTTGCAGAGTCCTTTGCGGGTGATTGATCGTCTGCATTCTAAAAGAACATTCAGGGTCGTGCTGTTAAGATCCTTCCCTTTATTAAGCTTCAGGACCCGATTGATGAAAGTTGCCATCCTTTCCGGCTCGGTGTACGGCACGGCCGAAGAAGTCGCCCGTCATGCTGCCAGCATTTTGAAAGCTGCCGGTTTCGAGACGTTCTACAACTCGCGCGCGACCCTTGCAGAGCTTCAGGCGTTCGGCCCGGAGGCTTTTCTCGCCGTGACGTCGACCACCGGCATGGGCGAGCTGCCCGACAATCTGCAGCCTTTGTATTTTGCCATCCGCGATCAGTTGCCGGCGGCGTGGCGTGGTTTGCCGGGGGCCGTGATCGGCCTGGGCGATGCCAGTTATGGCGATACTTTTTGCGGCGGTGGCGAGCAGATGCGTGAACTGTTTGCCGAGCTGGGCCTGCGTGAAGTGCTGCCGATGCTGCGTCTGGACGCCAGCGAAAGTGTCACGCCGGAAGCCGACGCAGAACCGTGGCTGGTTGAACTGGTCGATGCACTACACCAATGATCTGACACTCATGAATCCAGTAATTCCGGGCCTTTCGAGTTCCTGACTCGCTAGGCCACCAAGCTGGCTGGCAATGCAACTACCCGAATACCGAGGGCTGACTAGACTGCTTCACGTGTGCATAAAAACAAGAACAGGAGTTTCCTTGCCGTGAGCGTAGCCCCCATCCAGTCGCCATCCAGCGTTCAGCATCAGGTCAGTGCCGCCGAGTGGCAGACCCGCGTCGACCTGGCGGCCTGTTACCATTTGGTTGCCCAGCATGGCTGGGACGATCTGATCTTCACGCACATCTCGGCCAAGGTGCCAGGCACCGAAGATTTCCTGATCAACCCGTTCGGCCTGATGTTCCACGAGATCACCGCATCCAGCCTGGTCAAGGTCGATCAGGCCGGACACAAACTGATGGACAGCCCGTACGAAATCAATCCGGCGGGGTACACGATCCACAGTGCAGTGCACGAAGTGCGTCACGATGTGGTTTGCGTGCTGCACACGCACACGGCGGCAGGTGTTGCGGTGTCGGCGCAGAAACAGGGCATCTTGCCGATCAGCCAGCAGTCGTTATTCGTGCTGTCCAGCCTGGCTTATCACGCCTACGAAGGCGTCGCACTGAATCACGAGGAGAAAGCGCGGTTGCAAGCCGACCTCGGTGAAAACAACTTCCTGATGTTGCACAACCACGGCCTGCTGACCTGTGGCAGCACCGTCGCCGACACCTTCCTGATGATGTTTACCTTCCAGCGCGCCTGCGATATCCAGGTGCTGGCGCAGAACGGAGGGGCGGAATTGATCGCCATCGAACCGCAGATTCTGGCGGGCGCCAAGGCGATGATTGCGGGCGTCACCAAAAGTGCTCAAGGCATGGGGGGCGCGCTGGCCTGGCCGGCGTTGCTGCGCAAACTCGATCAACTGGATCCGGGATATAAATCCTGATGCCTCTCGCCGAGATCCCGTTGTGTGTCTGGCGCAAGCGCAGCCAGACGTTCATGTTCCGTGGTCATGCCATTCGTTACTGGACGGCAGGGCAGGGCGAACCGCTGTTGCTCATTCATGGTTTCCCGACCGCCAGTTGGGACTGGCATTTTCTATGGCAACCGCTGGCTCAGCGCTACCGCTTGATCGCTTGCGACATGCTGGGTTTCGGCGATTCAGCCAAACCGGTTAATCATGAGTACAGCTTGCTCGAACAGGCTGATTTGCAACAGGCACTGCTCGAGCACCTGAACGTCGAAACGCCTGTGCACATTCTCGCCCACGATTATGGCGACAGCGTGGCGCAGGAATTGCTGGCCCGGCATTATGAGGCGCGCATCGAGCTCGCCAGTTGCGTGTTCCTCAACGGTGGCCTGTTTCCGGAAACCCATCGCCCGGTACTCATGCAAAAACTGCTGCTCAGCCCATTGGGCTGGATGATTGGGCGGGCCTTCTCGCGCGAGGCGCTGGTGAAGAGTTTTCGGCAGATATTCGGTCCGCACACCCGCCCTACGGAAAGCGAGATGGATGATTTCTGGAGCCTGATCGATAGCAATCACGGGCCGCGCATTATTCACAAACTCATCGCATACATCCCTGAACGGCGAATTCAGCGGGACCGCTGGGTGCTGGCGATGCAGCGTGGCGAAGTGCCGTTGAGGGTGATTGATGGCGAGGTCGATCCGATTTCCGGAGCGCACATGGTCAAGCGTTACCAGGAACTGATTCCAGACGCTGATACCGTGCTGTTGCCCAGCATCGGCCATTACCCGCAGACCGAAGCGCCGGCGCAGGTGCTGCAGCATTATCTGGCGTTTCGCGGCCGGTTGATCCCTTTGCCGCGTAAGGTGGCTTTTTCCTGAGTCGATGCTGAAAGATCGCAGCCTCGTGTTACTCGACAGCTCCTACAGGGATATCGGTGATCCCGATGTAGGAGCTGTCGAGTAACACGAGGCTGCGATCTCTAATGGTCACCCCAATCCCAAAACCGCATCATCCCCCAGCCTTATCGAACACCATTCAGACTCACCCGTGTTCGTTGTGACCCGCAGCGCCGTGCCTGACACTCGGACGCATTGTCCCCTTGGCCTGCTGGAGTCCCCCATGAATGAATCTGTGCGCTTCGAAGATAAAGTCGTGATCATCACGGGGGCCGGTGGCGGCCTCGGACGCGCGCATGCGTTGCTGTTCGCTGCGCAGGGCGCGAAGGTGCTGGTCAACGATCTCGGTGGCTCGGCCCAGGGGGAGGGCGCTAACGCTTCGGCGGCAGACCGCGTAGTGGCGGAAATTCGTCAGGCCGGCGGCATTGCCGAGGCCAACCACGACTCGGTCACCGACGGTGACAAGATCGTCCAGAATGCGCTGGATGCTTTTGGCCGTGTCGACGTGGTCGTCAACAACGCCGGGATCCTGCGGGACAAGACCTTCCACAAAATGGACGACGCCGACTGGGATCTGGTTTACCGCGTCCACGTTGAGGGCGCCTACAAAGTCACCCGCGCGGCGTGGCCGCATCTGCGCGAGCAAAACTATGGCCGCGTGATCTTCACCGCCTCCACTTCGGGCATCTACGGCAACTTCGGCCAGTCCAACTACGGCATGGCCAAGCTCGGCCTTTACGGCCTGACCCGCACCCTCGCTATCGAAGGTCGCAAACACAACATCCTCGTCAACGCCATCGCCCCCACCGGCGGCACGCGCATGACCGAAGGCCTGATCCCGCCGCAAGTGTTCGAACAGCTCAAACCCGAACTCGTCAGCCCGCTGGTGGTGTATCTGGCCAGCGAAAACTGTCAGGAAACGTCGGGACTTTTCGAAGTCGGCGGTGGCTGGATGGGCAAGGTTCGCTGGGAGCGCAGCCTGGGTGCGGGATTCGATCCCCGGGTGGGTTTCTCGCCGGAAGATGTGGCGGCGCATTGGGCGCAGATTTGTGATTTCGAAGGCGCGGTGCATCCGAAGGATAATATTGAGGCGTTGAAGGAAATGATGGGGAATTTGCAGAGGTTTTCGATTTAAGGGTATGAGGGCCCCAAGCCGCAGTCTGCGACTTGGGGCGTCATTTTTATCAGCCGTATTTTCTTTCTGTTACAAATGGTGGAGCTTTCCAGTTAGGTCCTTTAATGGCAACCGGACCAACACCGTTAGCCAGAACACCTTCTTCGAAAAGCCTTGCGTATGTTTTCAACAATTCACCGCTTTTTATGACTTCATATCGGTATCGACCGAACATCCTGTCCAAAGACGGAATGGCGGAACCGAGTGCAAAAACAGTCAGCACATCTTCCACTGTTTCATTTTTGACGATCTGCTCAACAACGCTCATAGGTTCGCTCCTTTTAACAACTCATTAAAAAAACGCTCATCTTGTCTGTCCGCAGCGCTGATTGCTTCCTCGGTATAGAGCAGGGACTCGACATCCTGAAGCTTGAAGTCCTCCAGCGTTGCTGTATGTGCGTTATTCCATATAGGCGAATCCATTTCAGGTTTGAAGTCATCGCTAAGACCTAAAACCCGAAATCTTTCAAGCTCCCTGATCTCATGAGTGTAATAGCGCAGGTCGGTATCTGTTACGACCAAATGCCCGTTAAGTATGCTCTCGAGACGTTGCACCATGACATTGTTGGCGTCGGATTGGTCGAGCCGAGAGATATGTAGCTTAACTGCTTCGATTCCCGCTTGCTCTATGACTGTTTGATGCCATTCCAGTTTGAGTATCGGCCCACCGGCCAGTTCTGGATTGAAGTTGCGACCGCTGTATTCCCCTGTCACTGTTGCCCCGTCATAAGGGCTGTTGAATACGATAAGCAGCGGAGGGATTCCGGATGCAGCCGGAAATATCGTGATATAACCACCAAATTCATAGCTGTCCAGACTTGGAAATGGGTCAGTTCGCCCTTCAATCGGCGTGACTGTGGCTCCTTGGTAAATAGGCAGGTCGGGTTCGGCAAGAGGAAAACTGGTCGACGGGTTTTGCTTGTGTGCGACTGGCGTCCAAGTGACGACAGGACCATTAGGGACGGTGCTGGCAGAAATATAGACATTCTTAGTCGAGTCGAAGTGCGCGAGTCTCACCTGCACATTGGCGGGTACTGCCCTCTCACTTGTTGACGCGACGATGATCTCAACTCTATTGCCTGATGTTTTTGCGCCCAAACGCAGCGGCAGATCGATTTCTCCTCCTGTGGTCGCGACCTCGAATAGGGCGTCATCCGAGACGATTAGGAGTTCCGATAAAGGGACACTTACGGAATAGAGATCTCCATTGCCAAGACGTGATGGTGCAAGTAATGCCGCGAAGCCGACCAGCAGCGGTGCACTTAGGGGCGCGATTGCGCCGGTAATGGCAGATATCGCTGCGCGCAGCGAGACTCTTAGCGCCAATGCTGCACCTGGCCCGATGTTTCCTGCACCAGTGGTTCCGGAAAAGGCAAATCCTGATGCTGCAAGGTGACCAACGTTGATAAATGTCGGCGCCGAGGCCTCTCCCCGCTCCGCGTTCTTCAGTTTGATAAGTCTGGTCGCAAGTTGGGCTTGCCGTTTCGCTACAGCAGTGGCGGTATCTACGATTTTTCGGCGAAGCTCCAAAATCTCGCCTTCGCGCTGAAGCTTTTGGTGCATCGCCTCAATCTGCCGTTCCATTTCACTTTCGAGACGAGATTGTTCCGCTGCGAACTGATCGGCAGCCTCTAACGAATTCGCCTCGACTTCGGCTATGGCAGCGTTTAGCTTGGCGATGCGAGCTTGATCTTCGGCAGCAATCTTCAACTGCAGGCGTCTGAGTTCTTCAGCGCTTTTGATTTGGCTCTTCTTAAACTCTTCCTGCGCTCGTTGACGCTCTTCCATATTACGGCGA
>NZ_JMCL01000118.1 GCF_000690905.1 Pseudomonas sp. Ant30-3
AAGGGCACTTATCTGTGGCGAGGGGATTTATCCCCGTTCGGCTGCGCAGCAGTCGTCAATCCTCAGATGAGTATTGTCGATGGAGTGCTGGGGCCGCTTTGCAGCCCAACGGGGATAAATCCCCTCGCCACAGATAAATCCCTTGGCCACAAACCCTCGGCCGGCAGGAGGATTCAGTCGTTGTACTGGCTGAGTAAGCGTTCCAGTCGCGCACTCAGGCGGCGTTTGATTTCGGTTTCGATGTGTGGCGCGAAATCGTCGATCACGTCCTGCATGATCAATTGCGCGGCGGCTCGAAGTTCGCTGTCCAGGTGCAGCAGGTCGTCGGGATTTTTGCTCGCAGCCTTCGCCGGCTGGGCAGCAGTGGCGGGTGCGGATGGTTCGACGGTTGGCTGGGAGGCACTGACCGAATCGAACAACATCGGAATCTGCTCCTGGTCGTCGTCCTCGACCGTGTCGGTCAGCAGCGGCGGTTGCAGGTTGTCATCGCCGAGCAATTGACGGATCGACTCAAGGTCGTCCAGCAGGTGCGTAGGCTTTTGCAGCGGTTTTGGAGTGTCCATCGGAATGCTCAGAGTCGCTGTAAACGGTGATCTTGCAGAGAATAGCCTTGTTCGCGGTAGAAGCGAAAACTCTCCCGCGCGGCCGTGCGAATCGCCGGGTCTTCGACTACCACTTCCGCCACGCGGGCGAACTGGTTGGCGAAGGCCGGGACTTTCAGGTCAAGGTTGACCAGCAGATCCTGGTGCTGACCGCAGTCATCGCCAAGGCCCAGCACGATCAAACTGTCCGGCTCGCTTTCGGCGGGGCCATGCGGCACGAAGCTTTCACCCTTGAAGGTCCACAGGCGCGCGTCGAGATCGTCACGCTGGGCGGCATCGCTGCAATGCAAGTAGATGCGATGGCCCATGCGCCAGGCTTTTTCGGTGAGTTTGCAGGCGAAATCCAGCCGCGCCGATGGATCGGCGCTGGGCAGGATATAAAAGTCGACTTGGGTCATTGCGGTTCCTGAGCCTCCAGCGGCGCCACCGTCAGGCAACGCCACCAGAGGTCATCGGTTTCAGGCTTTGGCGCGGTCCAGCAGGTATTGGGTCAACAGAGGCACCGGGCGACCGGTTGCGCCTTTGTCCTTGCCGCCGCTGGTCCAGGCCGTGCCGGCGATGTCCAGGTGCGCCCAGTTGAGGTTCTTGGTGAAACGCGAAAGGAAGCACGCGGCAGTGATGGTCCCGGCTTTCGGACCACCGATGTTGGCGATGTCGGCGAACGGGCTGTCCAGTTGCTCCTGGTATTCATCGAACAGCGGCAGCTGCCAGGCGCGGTCGTCGGCCACCTGGCCGGCGCTCAGCAGCTGGCCGATCAGCTCGTCGTTGTTGCCCAGCAGGCCGGATGTGTGCGCGCCCAGTGCCACGACACAAGCGCCCGTCAGGGTTGCGATGTCGATCACTGCCTGCGGCTTGAAACGTTCCGAGTAGGTCAGGGCGTCGCACAGCACCAGACGGCCTTCGGCGTCGGTGTTGAGAATCTCCACAGTCTGCCCGCTCATGGTGGTGACGATGTCGCCCGGACGCGAAGCATTGCCGCTCGGCATGTTCTCGGCGCAGGCGAGGATGCACACCAGGTTGATTGGCAGCTGTAGTTCGAGCACGGCGCGCAGGGTACCGAAGACGCTCGCGGCGCCGCCCATGTCGTACTTCATTTCGTCCATGCCGGCGCCCGGTTTCAGGCTGATGCCACCGGTATCGAACGTGATGCCCTTGCCGACCAGTGCATACGGCTTCTCGGATTTCTTGCCGCCGTTGTATTGCATGACGATCAGGCGCGGCGGCTGGGCACTGCCCTGGCCGACGGCGTAGAACGAGCCCATGCCGAGGTCCTTGATTTTCTTCTCGTCGAGGACTTCAACTTTCAGGCTCTTGAATTCCTTGCCGAGATTCTTCGCCTGCTCGCCGAGGAACGTCGGATGGCAGATGTTCGGCGGCAAATTGCCCAGGTCGCGGGTAAACGCCATGCCGTTGGCAATAGCGGTCGCGTGGGCGACGGCGCGCTCGACTTCAGCCTGGGCCGCCTTGATGGTCACCAGGGTGATTTTCTTCAGGGCGCGGGGTTCGGCTTTCTGGCTCTTGAAGCGATCGAACGTGTATTCGCCGTCGACCAGCGTTTCAGCCAGCAAACGGGTCTTGCCGTAGCTGTCGCGACCCTTGAGCACCACTTCATCGAGCGCCAGTACGGCGTCGCTGCCGCCCAGGCCTTTGAGGGTATTGAGGATGCCGGCGATGATTTTACGGAACGGGCGGTCGGACAGTTCTTCGTCTTTGCCGATGCCGACCAGCAGGACGCGCTCTGCTTTGAGGTTTGGCAGGCTGTGCAGCATCAGGCTTTGACCGACTTTGCCGGCCAGGTCGCCACGCTTGAGCACAGCGCTGATCGCACCGCCGCTCAGATCGTCGAGGTGTCTGGCAACGGCGCCGAGTTTGCGGCCTTCGCCGACGGCGACGACCAAGGTGGCAGTCTTCAACGTTTCTGGGCTAACGCTTTTTACAACCAGTTCCATGTCCGGGTCCCTGAATGAATGGTCAATACGCAAGTATCTGAACTTGCTTATAAACAGAAAAGACGCAGGACACGGCCTGCGACAAAGGCCGCAGTTTGAACCTCGCTACCGGCGCCTGACAACCCTCGGTTGGTAGGTTCTTCAAGCCATCGACCGCCTGCGCAACTGTGCGCAGTGACAGGCGCACCCAATCACAGGATAATGCGCCAACTTTTTTCGGCGGCCCTGGCTTGCGGGTCGCCTGATACGTTTGCTTGTTTGGCCGCCTTAGCCTGACAACCCTGGAGTGTCTGGTTTGATCGTCTTCCGTTACCTATCCCGCGAAGTCCTGTTGACCCTGAGCGCCGTCAGTGCCGTGCTGCTGGTCATCATCATGAGCGGACGCTTCATCAAATACCTCGCCCAGGCGGCTGCAGGCCTGCTGGATCCGGGCTCGCTGTTCCTGATCATGGGCTTTCGTCTACCGGGATTCCTGCAGCTGATCCTGCCGCTGGGCCTGTTTCTGGGGATCCTGCTGGCGTACGGCCGCTTGTACCTGGAAAGCGAAATGACCGTGCTTTCCGCCACGGGCATGAGCCAGCAGCGTCTGTTCGCGATGACCTTGTTTCCAGCTACGCTGGTGGCGTTGGTGGTGGCGTGGCTGAGCCTCAGCCTCGCGCCGCAAGGGGCCAATCAGTTCCAGCTATTGCTGAACAAGCAAGACGCCCTGACCGAGTTCGATACCCTCGAACCGGGTCGTTTCCAGGCCCTGCGCGATGGCACCCGGGTGACGTACACCGAAATGCTGTCCGATGATCGCATCAACCTCGGCGGCGTTTTCATTTCGCAAAAGAACATTTCTTCCGACAAGAAAGACCGCGGGATTTCCGTGCTGGTGGCCGAGAAGGGGCGTCAGGAAATTCGCCCCGACGGCAACCGTTACCTGATTCTCGACAACGGCTATCGCTACGACGGTAATCCGGGTCAGGCTGACTACCGGGCAATCAAGTACCAGGAATATGGCGTTCTACTGCCCAAACCCGACGTCAGTGACGAAGTCACCGATCGTGATGCGATGACCACCCGCTCGCTGTTCGGCAGTGACGACATCCGTTCCCGAACCGAGCTGCAATGGCGTCTTTCGCTGCCGCTGCTGGTGTTCATCGTGACCTTGATGGCGGTGCCGCTGTCGCGGGTCAATCCGCGCCAGGGCCGCTTCCTCAAGTTACTGCCGGCGATTCTTCTTTATATGGCTTACCTGAGCATCCTGATTGCCGCTCGCGGCGCCCTCGAAAAGGGCAAGATCCCACCGGCGCTGGGCCTGTGGTGGGTGCATGCGATCTTCCTGGCCATCGGCCTTGGCTTGCTCTATTGGGAGCCGTTACGCCTGAAAATGGCGAGTCGCCGCAGCGCGCTGGAGGTGACCCGTGGTTAAACTTGACCGCTACATTGGCAGCACCGTTTTTATTGCGATCCTCGCTGTGCTGGGGATCATTCTCGGTCTGGCCACGCTGTTTGCCTTCATCGACGAGATGGGCGACGTCAGCGATACCTACACTCTGCTTGATGTCCTGAGTTACGTCCTGTTGACGGCACCGCGCCGGCTCTACGACATGTTGCCGATGGCAGCGCTGATCGGCTGCCTGATCGGCCTCGGCACCCTGGCCAGTCACAGCGAGCTGACCATCATGCGGGCGGCGGGCGTTTCGATAGGCCGGATTGTCTGGGCCGTGATGAAGCCGATGCTGGTGCTGATGGTCGCGGGTCTGTTGATTGGCGAGTACGTGGCGCCGGCCACTGAAAGCGCCGCTCAGGCCAACCGTTCGCTGGCTCAGGGCAGCGGCGATGCGCAAAGTGCCCGGCACGGCCTGTGGCACCGTCAAGGTGACGAGTTCATTCACGTCAACTCGGTGCAACCCAATGGGGTGCTTTACGGCGTAACCCGCTACCGTTTCGACGATCAACGCCACATGCTTTCGTCGAGCTTCGCCAAGCGCGCGGAGTTCGACAAGGATCACTGGCAACTGAGCGAGGTCGCGACCACGATATTCCACGAGAAAACTACCGAGGTGGTGAACGCACCGGTCGAGCGTTGGGATGTGGCCCTCAGCCCGCAATTGCTCAGCACTGTGGTGATGTCGCCTGATTCATTGTCGATCAGCGGGCTGTGGGGTTACATCCACTATCTGGCGGATCAGGGCCTGGCGAACGGCCGTTACTGGCTGGCGTTTTGGGTCAAGGTGTTGCAACCGCTGGTGACAGCCGCACTTGTGTTGATGGCGATCTCGTTCATCTTCGGTCCATTGCGTTCGGTAACGCTGGGTCAGCGGGTGTTCACCGGTGTGCTGGTGGGTTTCACCTTCCGCATCGTCCAGGATCTGCTGGGGCCGTCGAGCCTGGTGTTCGGTTTCTCGCCGCTGTTTGCGGTGCTGGTTCCAGCGAGCATTTGCGCCCTGGCCGGGGTCTGGCTGTTGCGACGGGCGGGTTGAGCCGGGATATTTTCCGGGCATGCAGGTCTCCAAAAAACGCCCTGGTCTTATGGCCGGGGCGTTTTTGTAAGTGCCGTCTGACCTGTGAACGTGACGCTTGCGCCGAGGATCAGGTACAATTCCCGGCTATTTTTCGGCGGGCTATGCCTGCAGCCTTTTTGAGTGTTGATCCGTGAGTGATTTGAGTCATATCCGCAATTTCTCCATCATCGCCCACATTGACCATGGCAAGTCGACGCTGGCCGATCGGTTCATCCAGATGTGTGGCGGCCTTGCCGAGCGCGAAATGGAAGCTCAGGTCCTCGACTCCATGGACCTGGAACGTGAACGCGGGATCACCATCAAGGCCCACAGCGTTACTCTGTATTACACCGCTCGCGATGGCATCAAATATCAGCTGAACTTCATTGACACCCCGGGCCACGTTGACTTCACCTACGAAGTCAGTCGGTCGCTGGCGGCCTGTGAAGGTGCGTTGCTGGTGGTCGATGCCGGTCAAGGCGTTGAAGCGCAGTCGGTTGCCAACTGCTACACAGCGATCGAGCAGGGCCTGGAAGTCATGCCGGTCCTGAACAAGATCGACCTGCCGCAGGCCGATCCGGACCGCGTCAAGGAAGAAATCGAAAAAATCATCGGCATTGACGCCACCGATGCAGTCGAGTGCAGTGCCAAAACCGGCCTGGGCGTCGACGAAGTGCTTGAGCGTCTGGTTCACACCATTCCCGCGCCGACCGGCAACTACGAAGATCCGCTGCAAGCGTTGATCATCGATTCCTGGTTCGACAACTACCTGGGCGTTGTCTCTCTGGTTCGGGTGCGCCACGGTCGTGTGAAGAAGGGCGACAAGATTCTGGTCAAGTCCACCGGCAAGATCCACCTCGTGGACAGCGTCGGCGTGTTCAACCCGAAACACACCGCCACCACCGACCTCAAAGCCGGTGAAGTGGGCTTCATCATCGCCGGTATCAAGGACATCCACGGTGCACCCGTCGGTGACACCCTGACCTTGAGCTCTACGCCGGATGTTGATGTTCTGCCCGGCTTCAAACGTATCCAGCCGCAGGTCTATGCCGGTCTGTTCCCGGTCAGTTCCGACGACTTCGAGGACTTCCGTGAAGCCCTGCAAAAGCTCACGCTCAACGATTCGTCCCTGCAATACACCCCGGAAAGTTCCGACGCGCTGGGCTTCGGCTTCCGTTGCGGCTTCCTCGGCATGCTGCACATGGAAATCATCCAGGAGCGCCTCGAGCGCGAGTACGACCTGGACCTGATCACCACGGCACCGACGGTAATTTTCGAACTGTTGCTGAAAACCGGTGAAACGATTTACGTCGACAACCCGTCGAAGCTTCCAGACCTGTCCTCGATCGAGGACATGCGTGAGCCGATCGTGCGGGCCAATATTCTTGTGCCGCAAGAACACCTGGGTAACGTCATTACCCTGTGCATCGAGAAGCGTGGCGTGCAGCACGACATGCTCTTCCTCGGCACTCAGGTCCAGGTGACTTACGATTTGCCGATGAACGAAGTGGTCCTCGACTTCTTCGATCGTCTCAAATCCACCAGCCGTGGCTATGCTTCGCTGGATTACCATTTCGATCGTTATCAATCGGCTAATCTGGTGAAGCTGGATGTGCTGATCAACGGTGACAAGGTCGACGCCCTGGCGCTGATCGTGCACAAGGATAACGCGCACTACAAAGGTCGCCAGTTGACCGAGAAGATGAAAGAACTGATTCCGCGTCAGATGTTCGACGTTGCGATCCAGGCCGCCATTGGCGGGCAGATCATTGCGCGAACGTCCGTCAAGGCACTCAGAAAGAACGTATTGGCCAAATGCTACGGCGGTGACGTTAGCCGTAAGCGCAAGCTGTTGGAAAAGCAGAAGGCCGGTAAAAAACGCATGAAGCAGGTCGGCAACGTGGAAATTCCACAGGAAGCCTTCCTTGCAGTGCTCAGGTTGGATAGTTAGGTCCTATGTCGCTAAATTTCCCGCTGTTGCTGGTCATCGCTGTTTTCGTCTGCGGCCTGTTGGCATTGCTCGATCTGGTGTTTCTGGCGCCACGTCGGCGTGCCGCCATTGCTTCCTATCAGGGCAGCGTTAGCCAGCCTGATGGCGTGGTGGTCGAGAAACTGAACAAAGAGCCGCTGCTGGTCGAATACGGCAAGTCGTTCTTTCCGGTGCTGTTCATCGTGCTGGTGCTGCGTTCATTCCTGGTGGAGCCGTTCCAGATCCCATCGGGCTCGATGAAACCTACCCTGGATGTGGGTGACTTCATTCTGGTGAACAAATTTTCTTACGGGATCCGCTTGCCGGTGCTCGACAAGAAAGTCATCGAGGTCGGTGATCCGCAACGCGGTGACGTGATGGTGTTCCGCTTCCCGAGTGATCCGAGCGTCAACTACATCAAGCGTGTCGTTGGCCTGCCGGGTGACCAGATCCGGTACACCGCCGACAAGCGCCTGTTCGTCAACGGTGAATCGGTTGCCGAACAACTGGTCGGTTCCGAGCCGGGTACGCTGGGCAGCGCTGAACTCTACAAAGAGAAGCTGGGCGCCGCAGAGCATCAAATCCGCAAGGAAATGAGTCGTTACCGCGCGCCGCCGGATCGTTCATGGACCGTACCCGCCGGGCACTATTTCATGATGGGCGACAACCGCGACAACTCGAACGACAGTCGCTACTGGGATGATCCGAACATTCCCAAGGATCTGCTGGGCATGGTTCCCGACAAGAATATTGTCGGCAAGGCCTTCGCAGTCTGGATGAGCTGGCCGGAACCCAAACTCAGTCACCTGCCGAATTTTTCGCGGGTTGGCCTGATCAAGTAATCACAACGGCGCTGTTGAACACAGCGCCGAATGCATTTCTGGAGCCGCCACAATCGGTTCCCGACGCATGAAAACACTGATAGTCAGGACGTAATTTTTGAACACAGCGTTATTTGTCCCAAGCCTCTGCCTCTCGGCCATGGCGGTGGAATCCAGCCACGAACTCAGCGTGGGTAAACCGTGAGCGTTTCCTTGAGCCGTCTAGAGCGTCAGCTCGGCTACACTTTCAAGGATCAGGAACTGATGGTCCTGGCCCTGACTCACCGCAGTTTTGCCGGGCGCAACAACGAACGCCTGGAATTCCTCGGTGATGCCATCCTCAACTTTGTCGCTGGCGAAGCGCTGTTCGATCGCTTCCCGCTGGCCCGCGAAGGTCAGTTGTCGCGTTTGCGCGCCCGCCTGGTGAAAGGTGAAACCCTGGCCGTACTGGCCCGCGGTTTTGATCTGGGCGAGTACCTGCGCCTGGGTTCCGGCGAATTGAAAAGCGGCGGTTTTCGTCGTGAGTCCATTCTGGCCGATGCTCTCGAAGCGCTGATTGGCGCCATATACCTGGACGCCGGCATGGACGTCGCCCGCGAGCGCGTGCTGGCCTGGCTGGCCGGCGAGTTCGAAGGCCTGACGCTGGTCGATACCAACAAAGATCCAAAAACCCGCCTGCAGGAACACT
>NZ_JMCL01000119.1 GCF_000690905.1 Pseudomonas sp. Ant30-3
GGCGGGGACATTCAGGAGTGCTTCGAGCTCCTGTTCGGTCAGATACTCAAGCAGCTTTTCGCTATTGGCCTGCAGGTCCGCCATCAGTGCGAAAACCTGCTTTACGTCACTCCACAAACCCAGCAGCGACTTCTCGAAACAGTTCCAGTCAGCCTGTTGCAGGATGCCGTAGCGCCGAACGAAGCCCGCTTCGGAAAACTCCCGCCACAGCGGCTCGAACTCGCTCGTCCATTCACCCCGCAGCCAGCCTTCAAACTCGCCGATAACGCTTTGATAAGACGCGTACAGCGCTTTGATGTGATCCGCCGAAACATTGGGAAAGAACGTGATGCGGTAACGGTGACCGCGCCAGCATTCGGCCACTTCAAGAATGCCGCTCGGCCCGATGGTGTGATGAACGGGTTGATCGAAACTGATTTCACCCTCGGGTCCTTCGATGATCCGCTCGAGCATGACCGGTGTATCGCCGATGGGCACAAACCGAGCGGCCTCAAACATATGCACCAGGGTCAGCGGGCCTTCAGCGGGACAACGGGTGACCGTCGAACTGACCGGCGAGGTGAGTTCCTTCGGCGCGGTCAAGCGGACCTCGTTGCCGACCTTGAATACTTGCTCTACACCCAGCGCCCAACCGGTCCAGTAGCTCTCAGCCCAAGCATCGTAGTCATTTAGGCTGAGCCGAAAATCATCGAGCAGCGCCTCGACATCTGGCTGATCGGGGTTCATCGCAGCGACCACCAGCAGGCCGACGGCGTTGTTCAAGGCCAGGATCTTGTCGGGTTTGAACATTCGCAGTCCCTTTGCGCGGATCGGTTGGAGCGCGACTTTGCGGGGGATCTACAAATAAAGAAGTCGGGAAAAGAGGCGTTTGTTGTAGGGCAAATCGCTAAATGAATATCCGGTCAATGGACACAGGTTTTTACACCGGGCCAAGGATTGCCCGTTGCTCTGAGCCGTCCGCGCTCGGTATGCTGCTGAACCCTTTAATCAATCCTGGTCGAACGTCTTCGCGTTCTCCGGGGTGTCATTAAAAACGGATCAGATGTGATGAATGCAGCGCTGAAAGAGCTCCGCCCGATCAAAGCCGTGATCTTCGACATGGACGGCTTGCTGCTCGACACCGAGGGCATTTACACAGAGGTCACGTCGATCATTGCCCAGCGCTACGGTCGGACCTTCGATTGGAGCGTCAAACAGAACATCATCGGCCGGGGCGCGGCTGATCTGGCCCGTTATGTGGTCGAGGCGCTGGACCTGCCCATCAGTGCAGAAGAGTTTCTGCAGATCCGCGAGCCGCTGATGCGCGAGCGTTTTCCGACGGCGTTGGCGATGCCGGGTGCTGAGCAGCTGGTTCGGCATTTGAAGGCGAACGACATTCCTATCGCAGTCGGTACCAGTTCTTCGCGCCAGTCATTCGGACAGAAAACCACCCTGCACCGTGACTGGTTTGCGTTGTTCGATTTCATCGTCACGGCTGATGATCCGGAAGTTGGCGCAGCGAAACCGGCGCCTGACATTTTCCTCACGGCGGCGCGGCGGCTGGGTGTGGCCCCCGAGGATTGTCTGGTGTTCGAAGATTCGCCGTTTGGCGTGACCGCTGCGAAAGCCGCGGGCATGACTGCTATCGCCATTCCCGACGCGGCGATGGCCGATGAAAAATACTCCCATGCCGACCGCATCCTGCGCTCGCTCAAGGCGTTTACCCCAAGCGTCTGCGGCCTGCCGGCGCTGGAGTGGGCGTGATATTCGCCGATGCAAAAACGCCAGCAACCTGATCAAGGTTCCCGGCGTTTTCGCGTCTGAGCGCAAGTGAAATCAGGCGCCGAAACCACCGTCGATGGTCAGGCTGGCACCGGTGATGTAGCCGGCTTCCGGCCCTGCCAGATAGGCCACGAAACTGGCGATTTCTTCCACCGTGCCGTAACGGCCGACCGCCATGAGCGGCATCAGGCTGTCAGCGAACTCGGTGTTGGCCGGGTTCATATCGGTGTCGACCGGGCCGGCTTGTACGTTGTTGACGGTGATCCCGCGTGGGCCCAGGTCGCGGGCGAGACCCTTGGTCAAGCCGACCAGCGCCGATTTACTCATGGCGTAGGTGGCACCTCCCGCGAAGGGCATGCGGTCGGCGTTGGTGCTGCCGATATTGATGATGCGACCGCCATGGACCATGTGAACGGCTGCAGCCTGAGTGGCAACGAACACGCTGCGCACGTTGATGGCCAAGGTCTGATCGAAGTCTTCCAGTTTGAAATCTTCCAGCGGCGCGACGGCCAGCACGCCGGCGTTGTTGACCAGAATGTCCAGACCGCCGAATGCATCGACAGTCGCGCTGACTGCGCTGCGGATGGCGTCGGCGTCAGCGCTGTCAGCCTTGATCGCCAGCGCTTTTCCGCCAGCGGCAATGATGCTGTTTTGCAGTTCTTCGGCTTTGGCGGTGGAGCTGACGTAAGTGAAGGCGACCGTCGCGCCTTCTGCGGCCAGGCGTTTGACGATAGCCGCGCCAATCCCGCGGGATCCGCCTTGAATGAAAGCCACTTTGCCGCTGAGGTTTTGGGTAGTCATATCGATCTCCAGAGTGCCGGGGCGAGAGGCCGCGGTTGATGGAGTTCAGTATCTTCGGCTGATTACCCTCTGAGTAGACTGCAATCGCTATAGTCTGTGTAAACCAGAAGTTTAGAGTGGCGGTCATGGAAACTTTCAGCAGTATCGAATGCTTCGTGCGCAGCGCCGAGGTTGGGAGTTTTGCCGAGGCGGCACGCCGCTTGAGTCTCACGCCGGCAGCGGTGGGCAAGAGTGTCGCAAAACTGGAGGCGCGGCTGGGTGTGCGGCTGTTTCAGCGCAGTACCCGCAGCCTGCGATTAACCGAGGCCGGCCAGCTGTTTCTCGGCGAAGTCAGCGGTAGTCTGCTAACGATCCAGAATGCAGTGGCGAACCTTGCCAGCGCAGGAGGGCGACCGGCGGGCACGTTGAAAGTGAGCGTGGGAACAGTGTTCGGGCGCTTGTACATCGTGCCGCTGCTCGGGGAATTTTTGCAGCGGTTCCCAGCGATCAACCCCGATTGGCATTTCGATAATCGCCAGGTCGACCTGATCGCGCAGGGTTTCGATGCGGCCATCGGCGGTGGTTTCGACCTGCCTCAAGGGGTGGTCGCACGCAAACTGACGCCGGCGCATCGTGTACTGGTGGCGTCCCCTGGCTACCTGTCACAACGAGAGCCAATTTTTGAGCCAACCGATCTTCAGCACCATGACGGCATCCTGATTCGCTCGCCGCAGACCGGGCGTGTGCGATCCTGGCACCTGACCGGGCGCGAGCAACAACAGAGCCCGCTTGTGCTCAGGGCGCGGATGACCATGAGCGATTCCGAAGCGGCGTGCGCGGTGGCGACTCAGGGGTTGGGGATCGCCTTGGTGAGCATGCCGTTTGCGGTGAATTACCTGCAGGCGGGGACGTTGCAGCGGGTATTGCCCGACTGGTACATCGATGACGGGCACATTTCGATTTATTATGCCGAACACAAATTGTTGCCGGGCAAGACCCGGGCCTTTGTGGATTTCATCATTGAGCAGTTTGCCGAGCAGCAGTTGAGGACGCGGTTCAGCGCGGTGTGAGCACGGCGTTGGACCGAGGTGCGGCGATAGCGGGCAAGTCGGAATGCCGCACCATATGCTCCCACGGGATCTGCTGAATCCTTGTGGAAGTTTGGCAAGCCTTGCTCCCACAAATTCTTCCAAGCCGCGGCTTACGCCTTGGATTTGCTGATGATATTGCCCGCATGCAGTCCGCATTCTTTCTGCGTGGCTTCTTCCCACCACCAGCGACCTTCACGTTCATGCTGGTTTGGCAGCACCGGGCGGGTGCACGGTTCGCAGCCGATGCTGATGAATCCGCGCTCGTGCAGGCTGTTGTAGGGCAGCTCCAGCATGCGAATGTAACCCCAGATCTCTTCGCTGGTCATTTGCGCCAACGGGTTAAATTTGTACAAGGTGCGTTCAGGGGTGGAGAACGCTGTGTCGATTTCCATGACCGCCACGGCGCTCCGGGTGCCGGGGCTCTGGTCACGGCGCTGGCCGGTTGCCCAGGCTTTTACACCCGAGAGTTTGCGCCGCAGTGGCTCGATCTTGCGAATGCCGCAGCATTCACCATGACCGTCCCGATAGAAACTGAACAGGCCTTTTTCCTTCACAAACGGTTCAAGTTTGCTGTAGTCCGGCGACACCAGTTCGATGTCGATCTTGTAATGTTCGCGAACCTGGTCGATGAAGCGATAGGTTTCCGGATGCAAGCGACCGGTGTCGAGGCTGAACACTTTGACGTTTTTGTTCAGCTTCCAGGCCATGTCCACCAGCACCACGTCTTCGGCGCCACTGAACGATATCCACAGCTCATCACCGAACTCGGCAAACGCGAGCTTCAGGATGTCCTGGGCAGATTTGTTGGCATAGGTCGTGGCGAGTTCAACGACGTCGAACGATGGGCTCATCAGGCGGCTTCCTACAGGTCGGTGGCGCTGGGCGCTCTATATGGGGCTGATGGTAACAAAATCCTGCGGCCGCTGGCGTGCCCTGTGCGTTGCGCAGGCTTGTTCGAATCGCTAGAGTTCGGCAGTCTTTTTACTCGCTCGACTCAATAATCACTACAAATGGGAGTGTCTTGTGGAAATTGCCTGTCTGGATCTTGAAGGTGTCCTGGTCCCGGAAATCTGGATCGCCTTCGCCGAAAAAACCGGGATCGAATCCCTCAGGGCGACCACCCGGGATATTCCCGACTACGACGTGCTGATGCAGCAGCGCCTGCGCATTCTCGACGAACACGGGCTGAAACTCGCTGACATCCAGGCAGTGATCGCTACCCTGAAGCCACTGGACGGCGCCGTCGAGTTCGTCAACTGGCTGCGCGAGCGTTTTCAGGTGGTGATTCTGTCGGACACGTTTTACGAGTTTTCCCAGCCGCTGATGCGTCAACTGGGTTTTCCAACCTTGCTATGCCATCGTCTGATTACCGACGATTCCGGGCGGGTGACCAGCTATCAGTTGCGTCAGAAAGATCCGAAACGTCAGTCGGTATTGGCCTTCAAGAGCCTGTATTACCGAGTGATTGCGGCAGGCGATTCCTACAACGACACGACGATGCTGGGCGAAGCGGATGCGGGGATCTTGTTCCACGCGCCGGACAATGTGATCCGCGAATTCCCGCAGTTCCCGGCGGTGCACAGTTTTGAGGACTTGAAACAGGAGTTCATCAAGGCTTCGAATCGGGCGTTGAGTTTGTAAGCCCGACCCCTGTAGGAACTGTCGAGTGAAACGAGGCTGCGATCTTTTGATTTTTCAAGATCAAAAGATCGCAGCCTTCGGCAGCTACAGGTTTTGCAGGGTATCGAGCAACACCTTCACCTTGGTGATTGACTCCTGATACTCAGCCTGCCACTCGGAATCCGCGACAATTCCGCCGCCGCCCCAGCAGCACACCTGCCCATCCTTGACCAGCAAGCTGCGGATTGCGATAGAGCTGTCCATTTTTCCGCGTACGTCGAGGTACACCAACGATCCGCAATACAATCCGCGGCGGGTTGGCTCCAGCTCATCAATGATTTGCATCGCGCGAATCTTCGGTGCGCCGGTGATCGAGCCACCGGGAAAGCTGCCGGCTATCAGGTCCAGTGCATCACGGTCATCCGCCAGTTCGCCGGTTACGCTGCTCACCAGGTGATGCACGTTCGGGTAGCTTTCCAGGCTGAACAATTCCGGGACGCGCACCGAGCCGATTCGGCAGGTGCGTCCCAGGTCATTGCGCAGAAGATCGACAATCATCAGGTTTTCTGCGCGATCCTTGGGGCTGGCGAGCAGTTCGGCGGCGTTTGCGGCATCTTCCGTAGCGGTCAGGCCACGAGGACGGGTGCCTTTGATCGGTCGGGTTTCGACGTGTCGCTCGCTGACCTTGACGAAACGTTCCGGCGACAGGCTCAGCACCGCGCCGCCGTCGGGCAGACTCTGGAAACCGGAAAACGGCGTAGGACAGGCGTCTCGCAGCGCGCAGTAAGCCGCCCATGGATCGCCTTCGCATTCCGCGCGGAAACGCTGGGCAAAATTGACCTGGTAGCAGTCACCGGCCTGGATGTAGTGCTGAATGCGCTCAAATGCCTGGCGATACTCACCGGCGCTGAGATCGGCTTTCATCGGCGCTTTCAGCTTGAACGGCTCGACCAATTCAGCTGGCTGGCTGAATAAAACGATCAGCCGCTGACGTTCACTGTTGCGCAACGTCGGGTGAAACACCAGTTGGGTGGTGGCCCGATGGTGATCACTGATCAGCGCCCAGTCGTACACACCGAAACGCGCATCGGGCAATTGCAGATCGTCGTGCGCCTGGGTTGGCAGGTTTTCCAGATGGCGGCCGAAGTCATAACTCAGGTAGCCGATCAAGCCACCGGCGAAGGGCAGGTCGAAGGGGACGCTGGCTTCGCCCAGTTGTGTCAGATTGTCCCGCAGGCGTTGCAGGAAATCCCTGCCGCTCTCGTCGGGCGAAACCGTGAGCTGTTGCAGCGGCCACGCGCTAAGCAGGTCATAGCGGCCGCGATCGGCAATCGGTCGACCGCTGTCGAGGAGAACGGCGCCGGGGGCATGGCGAACTGCCGCGAAATAGTCTGCGGGATTGGCGCGATAGGGCAGCGGGTGTACGGAGCAGGTCAGCATGGGCGGGGCAGGTCAGCCATCGAGGCGGGGTGGCGATTGTAGTCTGCTCGGGGAATTGCTCCTAGAGCCGCGTGGGTGGACGGGTGTGAGATCTGATGCGTCTGTCCGGCCGTCATCGCTGGCAAGCCAGGCTCCTACAGGATTTGTGACGTGCCGGGATGGGCCGCTTGCCACGGGCTCTGTAGGAGCAAGCTTGCTCGCGATGGGCGCGACGCAGGACCTGGGTCAGCCCTCGACCGCTGGAATATGCCCGAACATTTCCTGCACAAACGCCATCCGCTCCTCAACCGTCTCGACCACGCCGCGAGCCTTGAGATCTTCGAGCCGTGCTTCGACCGCATGCGTTCGCAATGTCAGGCCGCAATCATTGGCAATCTGAATGTTCAACCCCGGGCGGGCGTTTAGCTCGAGAATCAGCGGGCCTTTTTCCTGGTCAAGCACCATGTCGACACCGATGTAACCCAACCCGCACAGCTCATAACAGCCGGCAGCAAGTTTCATGAAACCATCCCAGTAGGGCAGTTGCACGCCATCCACCGCATTGGTGGTGTCCGGGTGTTTGGTGATGATGTTGTTCAGCCAGGTGCCGCGCAGCGTCAGGCCGGTTGCCAGATCGACACCGACGCCGATAGCGCCCTGGTGCAGGTTGGCCTTGCCGCCGGACTGACGGGTAGGCAGGCGCAACATCGCCATGACCGGATAACCCATCAACACGATGATGCGAATGTCCGGCACGCCTTCGTAGCTGATGCTTTTGAAGATCTGGTCCGGGATCACCCGGTATTCGACCAGCGCCCGGTCCCGGTGACCGCCCAGCGAATAGAGGCCGGTGAGGATGCTCGAGACATGGTGCTCGATTTCCTCGTGGCTGATGATCTTCCCGGAGACCGTGCGATAACGCCCCTCGAAGCGGTCGGCGATCACAATGATGCCGTCGCCGCCCGCGCCCTGCGCCGGTTTGATCACGAAATCACTGCGCCCACCGATGATCTCGGTGAGGTTGTCGATTTCCTTTTCCGTGGAAATCACGCCGTACAGCTCCGGCACATGGATGCCGGCAGCGATGGCGCGCTCTTTGGTGATGATCTTGTCGTCGACGATCGGGTACAGGCTGCGCTTGTTGTACTTCAGCACGTAGTCCGCATTGCGTCGATTGATGCCCATGATGCCCCGGGCTTCCAGGGCCTTCCAGGTCTTCCAGAAACCGAACATCAGGCGTCAGCCTTCTTCAGGAATGCCTTGAAACGCACCAGTTCCGTCAGGCGGTAACCGCGATAGCGACCCATGGCCAGCATGAAACCGACGAGAATCAGCAGGATCGCCGGGAAGGTGAACACGAAGTACACCAGTTCCGGCACGCTCATGATCAGGTGCGCCAGCGCGGCGGCGAACAGCGTGCCGATCGCCACTTTCATTGCATGACTGGCACCACGTTCTTCCCAGGTGATCGACAGACGCTCGATGGTCATGGTCAGAATCACCATCGGGAACAGCGCGACCGACAGTCCGCGTTCAAGGCCGAGTTTGTGGCTGAACAGGCTGATCGCCGCAATCAACACCACGACGAAGGTCAGCACTACCGACAGGCGCGGCAGCATCTGCAATTTCAGGTGTTCAAGGTAGGAGCGCAGCGACAGTCCCAGCGCGGTGATCACCGTGAACAGGATGATTCCGAAACCCAGCTGGGTTTCGCGAAAGGCGAGGGCGATCAGCACCGGGGTAAACGTGCCGAGCGTCTGCAGCCCGATCAGGTTGCGCAGGATCAGGATCACCAGCACGCCGATCGGGATCATGACCATGATCATGAACGTCTGCTGGGTTTGCAGTGGCAAGCCGTACAACGAATATTCGAGGAAATTGGCGTCGGTGTTTTCGTCGGTCAACTTGGCCAGGCGAATCGCGTTCATCTCGCTGTTGTTCATGCTGAAGGTGACAGTGGCTTTCTTGCCACCATCGACGGTGATCAGGTTTTCATCGCCGGTCCACCACAGCAGGCGGTCGGTCGGCAGGCCCTGCTCACCGGTCTCGGGATTGAAGAACAGCCAGTCGGCGCCGTTGAAGCTGCGCAGCCAGAGTTCAGGTGACTGCGGCTGATCGGCGACCAGCCGGATGGTGTGGACCTTTTCAACCGGTACGTGAGCGAGCGACAGCAGCAGTTCGACGATTTTTGCCTTGTGCCCGACTGATGGATCGCCGCCCAGCAGCAGCTTCACATTGTCATCATTGACATTGTTCACACGCTTGATGGCTTCGCCGATGAACGTCTCGACGTCGGCCGAGTGCTGGCGGATCGGCGCGAGCAAGGCTTCGACAGCCACCTTTTCTGCACCTTCGACGGCGATGCTGTCGCGGAAGGTCGGACCTTTGACCTTGGACTTTTCCCCGGTGTAACGCTTGGTCAGCACCAGACGGTAATAAAGAGTCTGATTGCCCTTGGCGCGACGCGCTGACCAGGTGACCTTGCGGTTGCCGTCGACGCGGTTCACGGCGACGCCGTAATTGTTGGAAATGAAGCTCTCGTTGAGACTCACGTAATCGCGGCTCAGCGGTGGCACGAACATCTGGATCTTGACCGGATCTTTGGTGCTGGCGACGAACTCGACCTTGGCGTCGATGTTCCATAAGTCGTCGGTGGCGTCTTCGGTGACCGGAATGCCGAGCACGAAAATCTGATAGGCCGTAATCGAAATGCCCAGCACCACCAGGATGGCGATCAGGAATTTCAGATGAAGGGTAAGAGAGCGCATGGTGATTACTCTGCGGTATGTGCGTCGGTGGCGCAGGCAGGTTTGCCAGCAGCGTATTTAAGACTTGGGTCGACCAGCGCGTCGAAGCGTTTAAGCGCTTCGGAGCCGATCAGCAGCGGGTATTGGAAGGCGCTGCGGTCGGTCAGGTTCACTTCGATGCTGCGTAAGGCCGAGCCCATGCAGATGTCCAGCTCGATGACCGGACGGGCAGTGTATTTTTTGCCTTCATCAGGATCATAGTCGCCAGCGCGACGTTTGATCTTGCTGACCCGGGCTAGTGGCCGTTCGATGGGGTGCGAATGTGCAGCGTCGATGGCCAGGTAGAAACGCACCCAGGATTCGCCATCACGTTTGAAACGCTTGATGTCACGGGCGCTCAGGGAGGCGGTTTTCGCACCAGTGTCGAGTTTGGCGGCGACCTCCAGGTTGATGCCGTCCAGGGAAGCGTACTCGTTAAGGCCGTACACGGTTTTCCCCCCCGCGGCGGCGATGCCGGGCAGGCAGAGTAGATATAAAAATGTTGGGAAAGGCTTGAGTCTCATAGATCCTGATGCGCAGCGGTCCGTGTGTCGATTCTAGGCCCTGGCAATAATGAATGCGCAAGCTCCCGCGTGTGCCTGGCCATTTTTTTGCGCCAGGCAGGGCAGATGTCAGAGACAAATGCGGGCGGCATTCTAGCACGGTGGTTTTATGGCGCCAGCGCTGGCCAGCGGCTATGAGTGGTTGGGGGTTGGTGCTTTATCAGGCGGACCGCTTTGTGAGATTACCTGTAGGGGCGATGGCTACGTCTTGGGCGATTAGGTTTTGTCGGTGTACATATCCGTTGCTCCGGTGATGCCGATATTGGTTTCGCCCTTACGGCGAGTCACTTGGAAAAGCCTGCGCGGCCCGGCCCCAACTAACCAAGGGCTCTTGCCCCTGACGTCCGGTGGCTCGCTAAGGCTCGCCATGCCTTCGCTCCGGTCCTGCTCCGTGGGCCCGGCGCGATCGGCCATCCTTGGCCGTGCGCGCCTAACCCGGCGTCCATGCCGGGTTGCCCACTGCGCAGAACCTGTGCTCAGCCTCCCGACGGTGCGCTAAACGCCACAGCCGCCGAGGCGGCCTGATAGCCGACCTGGCTGGCGGTATTCCGCCATCACACAAAACCGTGTAGCAGCTGGCGCAGCCTGCGTCCGGCTGCGAAGCAGTCGTAAATCGGGCAACGCGGTTTGTCAGATGGACCAGTGCGCAGAATAGACGACTGCTGCGCAGCCGGACGCAGGCTGCGCCAGCTGCTACGGGTCCTGTGTCGTATCGGACAGAATGATCCTGCCCGGATGGCGCCGTTGCTTTGCTTCAGATCTTGATCTTGATCCTGATCTTGATCTGCCCCGTCGGAAGGCCGAGCGCAGGTTCTGCGCAGTGGGCAACCCGGCAAGGATGCCGGGTTAGCTGCCGCCGGCCATGGATGGCCGATGGCAGCGGGCCCACGGAGCAGGACCGGAGCGAGGGCATGGCGAGCCTTAGCGAGCCACCGTACGTCAGGGGCGCAGGCGCTTGGTTACTTGGGGCCGGGCCGCGTAGGCATTTCCAAGTGACCCGCCGTAAGGGCGGAACCCCTATCAGCCATCACCGCAAAAACGGATATGCACACCTTCAAAAAATCCACGTCACCTGACACACCACCATCGCGAGCAAGCTCGGCTCCTACAGGTTTTGCGTACGCCTGAAGCGGCGCTGGATATGTAAACCCTCAAGACCTACGTCGCCCAATACAAAGCCATCGCGAGCAAGCTCGGCTCCTACAGGGGGATGCGTATACCTAAAAAAATGCGTTATTAGACGATTGTCGACAATACCTATTTATCCTTTGACTAACCCCTTGGTATTAGCTAGTTTTCATGGCATTAGCTTTAAAGGTGTCGACAATATGCTGGCTCAACTCGATCCTCCGCTCCTCCTGGACGACACGGAAACCCTCTCCGAAAACGTCTTCCGGCGCATTCAGGCGGCCATCGTCAAAGGCGAGATCGCCCCGGGCAGCAAAATTTCCGAGCCAGAACTCGCCCGCACCTACGGCATCAGCCGCGGACCGTTGCGCGAAGCCATCCACCGGCTCGAAGGCCAGCGGCTGCTGGTGCGCATACCGCACGTCGGCGCACGGGTTGTTTCCCTGAGTCACGCAGAACTGATCGAACTCTACGAAATCCGCGAATCCCTCGAAGGCATGGCCTGCCGTCTGGCCGCTGAACGCATGACCGCCGAAGAAATCGACGAACTGCGCCGCGTCCTCGAAACCCACGAGCGCGATGAGGCATTTCAGGCGGGTGTTGGCTATTACCAGCAGGAAGGCGATTTTGACTTTCATTACCGGATTATCCAGGGCAGTGGCAACCGCACCCTGACGCAGATGCTCTGCGGCGAGCTGTATCAACTGGTGCGCATGTACCGCATCCAGTTTTCCACTACGCCCAACCGCCCGCATCAGGCCTTCGCCGAGCACCACCGGATTCTCGATGCCATCGCCGACCGTGACGGTGAGCTGGCCGAGTTGTTGATGCGCCGCCACATCGGCGCGTCCAAACGCAATATCGCCCGTCATTACCAGGACGGCGCTAACCCGACAGCCACTGAACGAGGTGAGTCATGAGTTCCAACAAGAGCACTCCAGGCCAGCGTTTCCGCGATGCGGTCGCCAGCGAGCATCCGCTGCAAGTGGTTGGCGCGATCAACGCCAACCACGCGTTGCTGGCCAAGCGCGCCGGTTTCAAAGCTATTTATCTGTCCGGTGGCGGTGTGGCTGCCGGCTCTCTCGGCGTGCCGGACCTGGGCATTACCGGCCTGGATGACGTGCTCACTGACGTGCGCCGCATCACCGACGTCTGCGATCTGCCGCTGCTGGTGGACGTCGACACCGGTTTTGGCTCGTCGGCGTTCAACGTCGCGCGCACGGTCAAATCGATGATCAAGTTCGGCGCTGCAGCGATTCACATCGAAGACCAGGTCGGCGCGAAGCGCTGCGGCCATCGCCCTAATAAAGAGATCGTGTCCCAGCAGGAGATGGTCGACCGCATCAAAGCGGCCGTCGATGCGCGCACCGATGACAGCTTCGTGATCATGGCGCGCACCGATGCGCTGGCAGTGGAAGGCCTTGAGTCTGCGCTGGATCGTGCAGCCGCGTGCATCGAAGCCGGCGCTGACATGATCTTCCCCGAAGCCATCACCGAACTGGAGATGTACAAGCTGTTCGCCAGCCGCGTGAAAGCGCCGATTCTGGCCAACATCACCGAGTTCGGCGCGACGCCGCTGTACACCACCGAGCAATTGGCCGGTGCCGACGTGTCGCTGGTGCTATACCCATTGTCGGCGTTCCGCGCGATGAACAAGGCGGCGGAAAATGTCTACACCGCGATCCGCCGCGACGGCACGCAGCAGAACGTCATCGACACCATGCAGACTCGCATGGAGCTTTACGATCGCATCGACTATCACACCTTCGAGCAGAAGCTCGATGCGTTGTTTGCCGCGAACGCAAAGAAGTAATCCGGTCTGTGTAGCAGCTGCCGAGCCTGCGAGGCTGCGTCCGAGGCCGAAGGACTCGCAAACTGGTTCGCAGCCGAACGCAGCCTCGCGCTGCTCGACAGCTGCTACGAAATGACGCGTTAACAATTGCCGATTCCCTAACAAATTCAAAAATTGGAGACAGCAAATGGCCGAAGCAAAAGTACTCAGTGGCGCCGGGCTCCGGGGCCAGGTTGCCGGGCAAACCGCATTGTCCACCGTGGGCCAGTCGGGTGCCGGTCTGACTTATCGCGGCTACGACGTTCGCGAACTGGCGGCTGACGCGCAATTCGAAGAAGTGGCCTATCTGCTGCTGTACGGCGAGCTGCCAACCAAGGCGCAACTGGCCGATTATCAAAGCAAACTCGGCAAGCTGCGCGACCTGCCGCAAGCTT
This sequence comes from Pseudomonas sp. Ant30-3, assembly GCF_000690905.1. Classification (GTDB taxonomy): domain Bacteria; phylum Pseudomonadota; class Gammaproteobacteria; order Pseudomonadales; family Pseudomonadaceae; genus Aquipseudomonas. The sequence goes on from NZ_JMCL01000119.1 coordinate 13,375, forward strand.
TGAAAGAAGTGCTGGAACGCATCCCCGCCGACGCCCACCCGATGGATGTGATGCGCACCGGCTGCTCGTTCCTGGGCAACCTGGAGCCGGAAAAAGACTTCTCCGAGCAGCACGACAAAACCGACCGCCTGCTGGCCGCGTTCCCGGCGATCATGTGCTACTGGTATCGCTTCAGTCACGACGGCAAGCGCATCAGTTGCGTCAGCGACGAACAAACCCTCGGCGGCCATTTTCTGCATTTGCTGCACGATAAAAAGCCGAGCGAGTTGCACGTCAAAGTGATGAACGTTTCGCTGATTCTCTACGCGGAGCACGAGTTCAATGCCTCGACCTTCACGGCTCGAGTCTGCGCTTCGACCTTGTCTGATCTGTTCTCCTGCGTGACGGCGGCCATCGGTTCGCTGCGCGGTCCGCTGCACGGCGGGGCCAACGAAGCGGCGATGGAAATGATCGAGCGCTTCAGTTCGCCGGAAGAGGCGGTCAAAGGCACCCTCGGCATGCTCGAGCGCAAAGACAAGATCATGGGCTTCGGTCACGCGATCTATAAGGACAACGATCCGCGCAACGAGGTGATCAAGGCCTGGTCGAAAAAGCTCGCTGACGAGGTGGGTGATACGGTGTTGTTTCCGGTCTCCGAAGCCATCGACAAGACCATGTGGGAGCAGAAGAAACTGTTCCCGAACGCCGATTTCTACCATGCGTCGACGTACCACTTCATGGGCATTCCGACCAAATTGTTCACACCGATTTTCGTCTGCTCGCGCTTGACCGGCTGGGCTGCGCACGTGTTCGAACAACGCGCCAACAACCGCATTATCCGCCCGAGCGCCGAGTACACCGGCGTCGAACAGCGCAAGTTCGTGCCAATCGAACAACGCTGAATGGTTGGGGGCCTGCCCCAGGATCTGAATCAACGCAGATCCCTGTAGGAGCGAGCCTGCTCGCGATGACGGACTGACATTCAACATTAATGTCGCCAGTTACATCGCTATCGCGAGCAGGCTCACTCCTACAGTGGGTTGTGTTGAATCCAGACCGGATACCAGGCCCCGCCTAATGAAACCACCGTGACCGAGTCCTGACGATGAACACTGAATTCCGTAAACCGCTGCCCGGCAGCCATCTGGATTATTACGACGTCCGTGCGGCAGTCGAGGCCATTCAGCCTGGCGCCTACGACACGCTGCCATACACCTCCCGTGTGCTGGCGGAAAACCTCGTGCGTCGCTGCGACCCGGCCACGCTCACCGATTCCCTGAAGCAATTCATCGAGCGCAAACGCGACCTCGACTTCCCATGGTTCCCGGCGCGCGTGGTCTGCCACGACATCCTCGGTCAGACCGCCCTGGTCGACCTCGCCGGCCTGCGTGACGCGATCGCCTTGCAAGGGGGAGACCCCGCGCAAGTGAACCCGGTAGTGCCGACGCAATTGATCGTCGACCATTCGCTCGCGGTCGAACGCGGCGGCTTCGATCCAGAGGCGTTCGAGAAAAACCGCGCCATCGAAGACCGGCGCAACGAAGACCGTTTCCACTTCATCAATTGGACCAAAAAGGCGTTCAAGAACGTTGATGTGATTCCGCCCGGCAACGGCATCATGCACCAGATCAACCTGGAGAAAATGTCCCCGGTGATTCAGGTGCGTGACGGCGTTGCGTTCCCCGACACCTGCGTCGGCACCGACAGCCACACCCCGCACGTGGATGCGTTGGGCGTGATCGCCATCGGCGTCGGCGGGCTGGAAGCGGAGAGCGTGATGCTTGGCCGCGCATCGTGGATGCGGTTGCCGGAAAGCGTCGGCGTCGAACTGACGGGCAAGCTGCAACCGGGCATCACCGCCACCGACATGGTGCTGGCGTTGACCGAATTCCTGCGCAAGCAAAAAGTCGTCGGCGCGTGGCTGGAATTTTTTGGCGAAGGCGCCTCACGGCTGACCCTCGGCGACCGCGCGACCATCTCCAATATGGCCCCGGAATACGGCGCCACCGCCGCGATGTTCTATATCGATCAGCAAACCATCGATTACCTCAAACTCACTGGGCGTGAAGACGATCAGGTGCAACTGGTCGAGACTTACGCGAAAACTACCGGCCTGTGGGCCGACAGCCTGAAGGGCGCGCAGTACGAACGCGGCCTGACTTTCGATCTGTCTTCGGTGGTGCGCAACATGGCCGGCCCGAGCAATCCGCACGCTCGCGTCGCCACCTCGGATCTGGCCGCGCAAGGCATCTCCGGCCAGTGGGACGAGGTGCCCGGGCAAATGCCGGACGGCGCGGTGATCATCGCCGCCATCACCAGTTGCACCAACACCAGCAACCCGCGCAACGTGATCGCCGCCGGCCTGCTGGCGCGTAATGCCAACAAGCTCGGCCTCACCCGCAAACCGTGGGTCAAATCGTCGTTGGCGCCGGGTTCGAAAACCGTGGCACTGTACCTTGATGAAGCCGGCCTGACCCATGAGCTGGAGCAGCTCGGTTTCGGCGTGGTGGCGTTCGCCTGCACCACCTGCAACGGCATGTCCGGCGCGCTCGATCCGGTGATCCAGCAGGAAATCATCGACCGCGATCTGTACGCGACCGCCGTACTCTCCGGCAACCGCAACTTCGACGGCCGTATCCACCCGTACGCGAAAAACGCGTTTCTCGCATCGCCACCGCTGGTGGTCGCTTATGCCATCGCCGGAACCATCCGTTTCGACATCGAAAAGGACGTGCTGGGCCTCGACGCCGACGGCAAGGAAATCCGCCTGAAAGACATCTGGCCGAGCGACGAAGAAATCGATGCCGTCGTCAAAGCGTCGGTCAAACCTGAGCAGTTCCGCCAGGTGTATATCCCGATGTTCGCCATCCATGAAGACACCGGGCCGAAGGTCACGCCGCTGTATGACTGGCGCGAAATGAGCACCTATATCCGTCGTCCGCCTTACTGGGAAGGCGCGTTGGCCGGGGCACGCCCACTCAAGGGCATGCGCCCGCTGGCAGTGCTGCCGGATAACATCACCACCGATCACCTGTCGCCGTCGAACGCGATCATGCTCGACAGCGCCGCCGGCGAATACCTGGCGAAAATGGGCCTGCCGGAAGAGGACTTCAACTCTTACGCAACGCACCGTGGCGACCACCTGACCGCACAACGCGCGACCTTCGCCAACCCGAAACTGTTCAACGAAATGGTCCGGGAAAATGGCAAGGTCAAGCAGGGCTCGCTGGCCCGGGTCGAGCCTGAAGGTCAGGTGATGCGCATGTGGGAAGCCATCGAAACCTACATGGCGCGCAAGCAGCCGCTGATCATTATTGCCGGCGCCGACTACGGTCAGGGCTCGTCCCGCGACTGGGCGGCAAAAGGTGTGCGTCTGGCTGGCGTGGAAGCGATTGCCGCAGAAGGTTTCGAGCGCATTCACCGCACCAATCTGGTCGGCATGGGCGTGCTGCCGCTGGAGTTTCTGCCGGGCACCGACCGTCACACGCTGGGCATCGACGGCAGTGAAACCTATGACGTGATCGGCGAACGTACCCCGCGTGCGCAGCTGACGCTGGTGATCAATCGCCGCAATGGCGAAGTTCTGAAGGTGCCGGTGACTTGCCGTCTCGACACGGCCGAAGAAGTCTCGATCTACGAGGCGGGCGGCGTGCTGCAACGTTTCGCCCAGGACTTCCTCGAAGAGTCGGCGGTTGCCGTTTAAAAACACGATGTGCGAGCAGGGGACTTCAAGTCCTTCGCTCGCTATGAAGGAGCACCCATGGCTCACGCACCTCAAATAAAGATACCCGCCACCTACATGCGCGGCGGCACCAGCAAAGGCGTGTTCTTCAGCCTCAACGACCTGCCCGAGGCGGCGCAGACCGCAGGCCCGGCGCGCGATGCGTTGTTGCTGCGCGTCATCGGCAGCCCGGACCCGTACGACAAACAGATCGACGGCATGGGCGGTGCGACCTCCAGCACCAGCAAAACCGTGATCCTGTCGAAAAGCACCAAGGCCGATCACGACGTCGATTACCTGTTCGGTCAGGTCTCCATCGACAAGCCTTTCGTCGACTGGAGCGGCAACTGCGGCAACCTGTCGGCGGCCGTCGGTTCGTTCGCCATCAGCAATGGCCTGGTGGACGCCAGCCGTATTCCGCAAAACGGCGTTGCAGTGGTGCGCGTGTGGCAGGCCAACATCGGCAAGACCATCATCGCTCACGTGCCGATCACCCACGGTGAAGTCCAGGAAACCGGTGACTTCGAACTCGACGGCGTGACCTTTCCTGCCGCTGAAGTGCAGCTTGAATTTCTCGACCCGGCAGCGGAAGAAGAGGGCGCTGGCGGCTCGATGTTCCCCACCGGCAACCTCATCGACGACCTCGAAGTGCCCGGCGTTGGCACCTTCAAGTCGACACTGATTAATGCCGGGATCCCGACGATATTCGTCAACGCCGAAGACATCGGTTACACCGGCACCGAGTTGCAGGGCGCGATCAACGGCGATCTGAAAGCGCTGGCGATGTTCGAAACCATTCGCGCATGCGGCGCGTTGCGCATGGGCCTGATCTCCAGTCTCGACGAAGCTGCGAAACGGCAGCACACACCGAAAGTCGCGTTCGTGGCCAAACCGGCGGATTACATTGCGTCGAGCGGCAAGGCGATCAGCGGCGGCGATATCGACTTGCTGGTCAGAGCATTGTCGATGGGCAAACTGCACCACGCAATGATGGGCACCGCGGCGGTGGCGATTGGCACGGCGGCGGCGATCTCCGGCACGTTGGTCAACCTGGCAGCGGGCGGCGTCGAGCGCAACGCTGTGCGCTTCGGGCATCCGTCCGGCACGTTGCGCGTGGGCGCGCAAGCGACGCAAGTGAACGGCGAGTGGACAGTGAAAAAAGCCATCATGAGCCGCAGCGCGCGGGTATTGATGGAAGGGTTTGTGCGTGTGCCGGGTGATTCATTCTAGATTCATACAACGCTCTTGTAGGAGCCGGCTTGCTGGCGATCCAGGCACCTCGGTCTGCCTGACACACCGGGTTGCCTGGATCGCCAGCAAGCCGGCTCCTACAGGGAACGAATTCCAACAATAAGAAAAATCAGTCCTGAACCGAGGTCCCATCAACGAACCACCTCACGAGTGAATCGAACATGAGCACCAACGTCGACCAGAACAACCGCCC
>NZ_JMCL01000120.1 GCF_000690905.1 Pseudomonas sp. Ant30-3
GCCAAAACAAAACCCCTACCTGCATACGCAGATAGGGGTTTCGGAATTTAATCTTGACGATGACCTACTCTCACATGGGGAAACCCCACACTACCATCGGCGATGCATCGTTTCACTGCTGAGTTCGGGATGGGATCAGGTGGTTCCAATGCTCTATGGTCGTCAAGAAATTCGGGTACCGAGTCGTGGCCAGCTGGCCGCGCTTCAGCAAATTGGGTATGTGATAGCTTTCGGTGTTTGTGAGCATCGAACTTTCGGTTCATCTCGTCTTCACACACCGCAATCTGGTGCTCATTAGAGCAAGCAAATTGCTTGGGTGTTATATGGTCAAGCCTCACGGGCAATTAGTATTGGTTAGCTCAACGCCTCACAGCGCTTACACACCCAACCTATCAACGTCGTAGTCTTCGACGGCCCTTCAGGGGACTCAAGGTCCCAGTGAGATCTCA
>NZ_JMCL01000121.1 GCF_000690905.1 Pseudomonas sp. Ant30-3
GAACACGAAGTGGTTGATGCCATGCTTCCAAGAAAAGCTTCTAAGCTTCAGGTAACCAGGAACCGTACCCCAAACCGACACAGGTGGTTGGGTAGAGAATACCAAGGCGCTTGAGAGAACTCGGGTGAAGGAACTAGGCAAAATGGCACCGTAACTTCGGGAGAAGGTGCGCCGGTGAGGGTGAAGGACTTGCTCCGTAAGCTCATGCCGGTCGAAGATACCAGGCCGCTGCGACTGTTTATTAAAAACACAGCACTCTGCAAACACGAAAGTGGACGTATAGGGTGTGACGCCTGCCCGGTGCCGGAAGGTTAATTGATGGGGTTAGCTAACGCGAAGCTCTTGATCGAAGCCCCGGTAAACGGCGGCCGTAACTATAACGGTCCTAAGGTAGCGAAATTCCTTGTCGGGTAAGTTCCGACCTGCACGAATGGCGTAACGATGGCGGCGCTGTCTCCACCCGAGACTCAGTGAAATTGAAATCGCTGTGAAGATGCAGTGTATCCGCGGCTAGACGGAAAGACCCCGTGAACCTTTACTATAGCTTTGCACTGGACTTTGAATTTGCTTGTGTAGGATAGGTGGGAGGCTTTGAAGCGTGGACGCCAGTTCGCGTGGAGCCAACCTTGAAATACCACCCTGGCAACTTTGAGGTTCTAACTCAGGTCCGTTATCCGGATCGAGGACAGTGTATGGTGGGTAGTTTGACTGGGGCGGTCTCCTCCTAAAGAGTAACGGAGGAGTACGAAGGTGCGCTCAGACCGGTCGGAAATCGGTCGTAGAGTATAAAGGCAAAAGCGCGCTTGACTGCGAGACAGACACGTCGAGCAGGTACGAAAGTAGGTCTTAGTGATCCGGTGGTTCTGTATGGAAGGGCCATCGCTCAACGGATAAAAGGTACTCCGGGGATAACAGGCTGATACCGCCCAAGAGTTCATATCGACGGCGGTGTTTGGCACCTCGATGTCGGCTCATCACATCCTGGGGCTGAAGCCGGTCCCAAGGGTATGGCTGTTCGCCATTTAAAGTGGTACGCGAGCTGGGTTTAGAACGTCGTGAGACAGTTCGGTCCCTATCTGCCGTGGACGTTTGAGATTTGAGAGGGGCTGCTCCTAGTACGAGAGGACCGGAGTGGACGAACCTCTGGTGTTCCGGTTGTCACGCCAGTGGCATTGCCGGGTAGCTATGTTCGGAATAGATAACCGCTGAAAGCATCTAAGCGGGAAACTAGCCTCAAGATGAGATCTCACTGGGACCTTGAGTCCCCTGAAGGGCCGTCGAAGACTACGACGTTGATAGGTTGGGTGTGTAAGCGCTGTGAGGCGTTGAGCTAACCAATACTAATTGCCCGTGAGGCTTGACCATATAACACCCAAGCAATTTGCTTGCTCTAATGAGCACCAGATTGCGGTG
>NZ_JMCL01000122.1 GCF_000690905.1 Pseudomonas sp. Ant30-3
TGCAACGCGAACACAAGCTAATGCTTTCAGAAAACCATCAGTAAACATCCTCCTTTCAAGGTTTTTCGTAATTAATCCCGGTTACAAACGGCGTCGCTTCGACGCCGTGATTTATTTCAAAAACTGACAGAAATGTAGTGTTCAGGTCAGTTAACTGGCAGTTCAGTTTCTTTAGCATAGCGAGTGTTTTTCTCGCTCATCCTTGAGGTCACTATGAAAGCTAAATTTGTTTCTCCTGTTTTCGCGACAATGGCTCTATTTTTCGGTGCTACAGCCACGGCCAGTGTGGGTCATGGCGACAATGACATGGGTCAACCTGGAACCGCTGCCGAGGTTACCCGCACTGTTGAGGTGAAAATTGGCGACAATTTCTTCGGGCCCCAAAACATCAATGTCAAACCCGGAGAGACGGTTCGATTCGTCCTGCGCAACGAAGGTTCGCTGCTGCATGAATTCAATATTGGTAACGCAGCTGCACATGCTGCTCACCAAAAAGAGATGGCAGCCATGCCGCTGTACGGCACGCTGCCCCCCAGTGGGCACGGGCAAGCGATGGCCGATATGAAGCACGGCAGCGGGGGCATGAAAATGGTCGGGATGGAGCACAACGACCCGAACAGCATTCTGATCGAACCAGGAGCAACCAAAGAGCTTATCTGGACATTTTCCAAAAGCACTGGATTGGAGTATGCCTGCAATATGCCGGGCCACTACCAGTCGGGAATGGTCGGTCAGTTTGACGTGAAATGAACGTGGCTTGATCGATATCACTGTCTCAAAGCGAACGTTGACTACTCTCAGCCACATACGTCAACGCAACTCTTGCGAGGACAGTGGGGACTACATTATGACTAACCATCCACATTCGGTTGAAAACGCTCCTTCGCCTTTCTGGAGGCGCAAAACGGGTGTCTTACTGATCATGCTGGTTGCGATCAGCGCTTTCTACGTGGTCAGGGAACATTTCAGCCATGTTTCGCCTTATTTACCCTATCTGATCCTGTTGATTTGTCCTTTGATGCATTTTTTTGGACATGGCCATGGAGGGCATGGTCGAGATGGTGATCAGGCAGAAGCCAACAAGGATGAGGACGGAAAATAATCATGGCCACCAACACGAGCCACCACGACCATAGTCACTCCCATCCATTAAACCCCCAAGGTGAAGGTCTACGTGATCCGGTGTGCGGCATGACCGTCACGGAGCAGTCTGTTCACAAGTTAACGCACGAGGGCCGGCCTTATTACTTCTGCAGCACCAAGTGTCAGGGCAAGTTTGCGGCGAATCCGCTGCAATACCTCACGCTGGCACCACCGGCGGAGACAGCGCCAGCGGCCGCCGGCACCATCTACACCTGCCCGATGCACCCCGAGATACGTCAGGACCATCCGGGCAACTGCCCCAAATGCGGCATGTCGCTGGAGCCCTTGCTGCCGGAACTCGACGACGATGAGAACCCCGAATTGCGCGATTTTCAGCGCCGCTTCTGGTGGACCTTGCCGCTGACAGGCATGGTCTTTGTTCTCGCCATGTTCGGCCACCGTTTCCAGTGGATGGACATGACCGTGCAGAGCTGGGTCGAACTGGTGCTGTCGATCCCCATCGTCCTGTGGGCCGGATGGCCGTTCTTTACGCGCGGGTGGCAGTCCGTGGTGAACCTCAGTCCGAACATGTGGACCTTGATTGGTCTGGGCACCGGTGCGGCTTTCGTCTATAGCGTGGTCGCGACGGTCACGCCGCAGGTGTTCCCGGCCTCGTTCATCTCCATGGGCCGCGTCGCCGTGTACTTTGAAGCGGCCGCCGTGATCATCTCGCTCACGCTGCTGGGCCAGGTGCTCGAACTCAAGGCCCGGTCGCAGACCTCGGCGGCCATCAAGTCGCTGCTGGGCCTGGCGCCCAAGACCGCCCGCCGCATCCGGGAGGACGGCACCGAAGAGGATATCCCGCTGAACCATGTACATGTGGACGACTTGCTGCGCGTTCGCCCTGGCGAGAAGGTGCCAGTGGACGGCGTGGTAACTGAAGGCGGCAGCTCGGTCGATGAATCCATGCTCACGGGCGAGCCGATACCGGTCACCAAGCGCGTGGGCGACAAGGTGATCGGCGCCACGCTCAACACCAGCGGCGCACTGGTGATGCGCTCTGAACATGTAGGCGCGACCACAATGCTGGCCCAGATCGTGCAAATGGTGGCGCAGGCCCAGCGTTCCCGGGCGCCGATGCAGCGCATGGCCGACGTCGTGGCGGGCTACTTTGTCGTCACCGTTATGGGGATCGCCCTGCTGGCCTTCCTCGGCTGGGGCCTGTTCGGTCCCGAGCCGCGCTGGGTGTTCGGCCTGATCAACGCGGTGTCGGTGCTGATCATTGCCTGCCCCTGCGCGCTGGGCCTGGCCACGCCGATGTCCATCATGGTCGCCACCGGTCGCGGCGCAACGCACGGCGTGCTGTTCCGCGATGCTGCAGCGATCGAAAACATGCGCAAAATCGACACCCTCATCATCGACAAGACCGGCACCCTGACCGAGGGCCGTCCGACGTTCGAGCGCGCTGTGCCTGCGCCCGGCTTTGATGCCGACGAGGTGCTGCGCCTGGCCGCCAGCCTGGACCAGGGCAGCGAGCACCCGCTGGCCGAAACCATCGTGCGCGCCGCCCGCGAGCGCGGCATGCTGCTCGACAAGCCCGAGAATTTCGAGTCCGGCTCGGGCATCGGCGTGCGTGGGCAGGTGGCAGGGCGTCAACTGGCGCTGGGCAACACCACGCTGATGGAGCAGATCGGCGTCTCGGTCGCTGCCCTGGTGCCGCAGGCCGAGGCCTTGCGCGCAGAAGGCGCCAGCGTGATGCACCTGGCAGTCGATGGCCAGCTGATGGGCCTGCTGGCCGTGTCCGACCCGATCAAAGCCAGCACGCCGGAAGCCTTGGCGACGCTCAAGGCTTCGGGGCTGCGCATCGTGATGGCGACCGGCGACGGCCTGACCACGGCCAAGGCTGTTGCAGCCCGCCTGGGCATCGACGAGGTGCATGGCGAGGTCAAGCCGGCCGACAAGCTGCTGCTGGTGGAAAGGTTGCAAAAGGAAGGCCGCGTGGTGGCCATGGCGGGCGACGGCATCAACGACGCGCCGGCGCTGGCCAAGGCCGATGTCGGCGTGGCCATGGGCACCGGAACCGACGTGGCGATGAACAGCGCCCAGATCACGCTGGTCAAGGGCGATCTACGCGGGATTGCGATTGCGCGCGCATTGTCGGAAGCCACGGTGGGCAACATGAAGCAAAACCTGATGTTTGCCTTTTTGTACAACGCGCTGGGCATCCCGATTGCGGCCGGCGTGCTGTATCCGCTGACCGGCTGGCTGCTGTCGCCGCTGATTGCCGCGCTGGCCATGAGCTTGAGTTCGGTGTCGGTGATCGGCAACGCTTTGCGGCTGCGAAACAGACGCGTATGACTCCGCTGTTTTGGTGGTATCGACGGCGGCGGCTGTCACGGTCAAGGAGGTGAATCACAAGATTAGAGGCGGCGTGGCCGGTAATGGCATCCAAGACGGGCCGCCGCAGGCTGAGGCCTAACGATAGAAGTTTTACTTTCTCAATAAGGATTAATCATGATGACAAGTAAAGGTAAGTGGTTTTTAACGGCAATACAGGTCGGGCTGCTGGCCTGGTCCGGCGCTACATGGGCCGCTGACAAGGTGTATGTGGCCAATGAGGGCGCTGACACGGTCAGCGTGCTCGATGCCGCGTCGTTCAAGACACTGGCAAGCGTGCGCGTCGGCAAGACACCGCACAACGTGCAGGTATCGCCCGACGGAAAGGTCGTATGGGTGACCAATAACGGCGAGCCTGATCAGGCGGCTGGCTCTGTGCATAAGGAGATGGCCAAAGGTGAACACAGCGCGATGGCGACGGTAGGAGCTGTTTGGGCCATTGATACCAGTAGTGACGCGGTAATCGCCAAGGTGCCGGTCGGCACGCACCCGGCCCATGTGGTGGTGTCGCCAGATGGCCGCCTTGCCTACGTCACCAACGGCGGCGACGACACGGTGAGTGTGATTGACACATCGGCGCAGCGTGTTGTCGCCACGATTCCGGTTGGTAAGTTCCCCCACGGTCTTCGCATCAGTCCGGACGGCAAGCAGGCCTACGTCGCCAACCTCAAGGGCGGCACGGTGTCGGTCATTGATACCGTCAGCCAAAAGGAGATCGCGCAGGTGCAGGTAGGCAAGGGTCCGGCTCAAGTCGGCTTCACGCCGGACGGTCGTCTTGTCTTGGTGTCGCTGTCGGAAGAAAACGCCGTCGCCGTGATAGACCCGGCCACGCGCCAGGTGATTCGCAAGGTTGCCGTCGGAAGGGTGCCTATCCAGCTGTACGTCACGCCGGATTCGCGCACGCTGCTGGTGGCCAACCAGGGCACGCCCAAGAAGCCTGGCAAAA
>NZ_JMCL01000123.1 GCF_000690905.1 Pseudomonas sp. Ant30-3
CTATGGCAGCGTTTAGCTTGGCGATGCGAGCTTGATCTTCGGCAGCAATCTTCAACTGCAGGCGTCTGAGTTCTTCAGCGCTTTTGATTTGGCTCTTCTTAAACTCTTCCTGCGCTCGTTGACGCTCTTCCATATTACGGCGATTCGCGTCCACCACCGCGCGTTGAGTTTCTTCCTCCTTCAAGCGGGCCAATTCCGCTAAGACACGCTGGGCCTCCTCTGAGCTGATGCGGGCAAAGTCCGCCGCGGCCTGCTCCGCCGCCGCATGCGCGGCAACTCGGGCCTGCTCGGCTGCTATTCGTTCGCCTTCGGCCAGCGCCGCGATTCGGGCTTGCTCCGCCGCTATTCGTTCAGCTTCGGCCAGCGCCGCAATTCGAGCTTGCTCGGCTGCTACTCGCATAGCTTCGGCCAGTGCTGCAACACGCGCTTGCTCAGCCGCAGCGATCTGTTCTTGCACGTGTGCAGCGGCAAGCAGGTTTTGTACGTGTGCTTGCTGATTGTTTAATAGCTGAATCTGCTCAGTTAGCAGCTTAGCCGTGTGGGCAGACTGGTAAGAGTTTGCCCATTTTGAATAAGCAGGCCCATAGGGGGTGACTGATCTGTCCAGAGCTTGAGCTCGGATTAGATAATCCCCGATAGTTGCATTGAAAGGACTGTGCCCATAGAAATCATTAGCCTGCACCGTATAAGCGTAAAGTGCGGTCGTCTTTTGCTGTATTAATATGTTTCTGATATTGAGTTCGTGCTGATATGACTGTGCAGGTGTAGCCACATGCGCCGGATTTAACTCTCTTGCAGTAGCGAGCTCAACTTCGGTTAGCCTCGGCAAACCCTGAGACTTCGCCGAGTAATCGTTTTTTACCCATGCTTGCGTGGCTTTTTCTTTTATCTCTTGTTTCACGTCTAAGGCCTTCGGTATGGGTGATGCCTGAGCCCATTCCGCCAGGGCGGGTTGGCGGAACACGAAAACCTCCACCTGCTGGATTTGTTCCGGGCTTTGGTTGCTTTCCGACGTAGGTGGTGTCCAGGTGGACGGTATTGTTTTCTCCGTTAACAATTGTCTGTGCCAGGTCCAGCGGAGGACCTTGTTTCTCGGTCATGATTTATCTTCCTTGAGCAACAAGTGGGTAATGCTCAATCAGATTACTTCAAGGCACATCAGGCTGGGTCTGAACTGGTTGTGAGTAGTTCGATGTAGAAGTTGACTGAAAATTCACGGATTAGGGATGCAAGTAGAATTCTCCTACGCATTAACAGATATTTCTTATGTAGTTACAGGGAGGTTCTTGTGGGATGTGTTTTAAGCACTAAGTGGAATTTTCGCTGTGCAACAAAACCATCACCCATAAAAAAGGCCGCTGCAAACGCAGCGGCCAAAGTAAGACGTGGATCAAGGAGCAACAAATCAACGTCAGGGAACATGGGGTGATGATTCAAAAGGCTTCAAATCATCTGAATCTTCGCGGTGGAGTGCGCTGAGCAGCTTCCGTCGCTTCGTGCTGGCCGCCCGGTCGGCGTGAAAGCCCGGCGAGAATAAGCCGTTGTTCATGCAGGAAAAATAGCGATCCCAGACATGCACTGTTGCAGTCTCGGCAACAGCCAGACTGTGAAGTCCGCCTCTCCCGTGTAGCAACTGGCGCAGCCTGCGTCCGGCTGCGCACCAGTCGCCAATCAATCGTTTGAAAGTACACATCGCGGGTGATGCGCAGCCTGCGTCCGGCTGCGCACCAGTCGCCAATCAATCGTTTGAAAGTACACATCGCGGGTGATGCGCTGCCGGACGCAGGCTGCGCCAGCTGCTATGACCGGGTATTGCTTCTACTGAGAGTCTTACTGCCATGGATTGTGCAGTCGTGGTCTTCCAGTGAGCATCACCCGCCGCAGCGCCGACGGATTTGCACTGCAGGTGATGATCGGCCTGTGCCTGATCTGGGGCGTTCAGCAGGTCATGATCAAATGGGCAGCGCCGGACATTGCACCGGTGATGCAGGCGGCCGCTCGGTCAGGTATTTCGGTCTATCCACCACCGGTGATCGCGGTGCGGGCGATTGCTTGAACTTACACTGCTGGATTCAGATCAATTCAGTAACAGATCATTGCTTCATTTGCCGAGCATTGCGTAGGACTTCGGACTATTATCAGTGCGAAGGGGCTTCAGAATTTCAGCCGCTCAGCACTACCCTGAAGGGGGCACCATGAAAGAGAAAATCCAAAACTGGCTGCACGATCTGGGTGTTGCACTCGGTTTGATCGAACCGCCTATGCAACCTGTGCCTATTCGTACGGACGACGAACAGCGTCGACGCCAGCAACGCCGGCGGTAAATAGCTTCGGGTAGATGATGGGCACCGCCGAACGCAGCCTCGCGGTGCTCGACAGCTGCTACAGCGCATTCTTCGCAAGGGGGCGGTTTTAATGCCGCCCAATCTCGATCAAAAACCGACTCAAGTCATTCGCCGTCCTGGCGGTCTTGAGCATTTGGTCCTCTTCGGCGGTAAATGCCGTCAGGCCCAACTCATCTTCCAGATGGAAGATCAATTCCTCAATATCCTCTTTGTCCAATCCCAAGTCCTGCAGACTGGCGTTGTCGGCGAAGTCTTGCTGATTTTCCAGCAAGCGGCTGATGAAGCGGTGGACGGCGGCGCGAACGGCTGCTTTTTTCATGATTGTTCTTCACGAACGTTGACGTAGCTCTTCCCGCGCTCGAGTACAGCAGGCTCGATCTCGGGGGCTCTTCACAACAGCATTCTGCAGACGAAAAAAAACGGGCGTGGCAACCGACGCCACACCCGTCAAAGAAAGCATCAAGTCGAGTACAGTTTAGATCGCAGTCGCCACCCCTGCCGGACGACGGGACAGCAGGCTCACCGCGACGAAACTCACGAGGCTGACCGCCAGGCTGTAATAGATCGGCGTATTGGCGTCCATGCCATCGGTGTACATGAACACCAGAGCAGTCACGAAGCCAAGCGCCATGCTGGTGATCGCCCCGGCCGTGGTTGCACGTTTCCAGTAAATGGCGCCCATCAGCGGGATCAGCATGCCGCCGACCAGCAGGTTGTAGGCGAGGGTCAAGGCGCTGATCACATCGTTCACGACCAGCGCAATGCCCAGCACCACGATGCCGGTGAGGAGGGTGAACAGCCGATTGCTGTTGACGTTCGACGGCTTGCCGCCACGCAGTTTCGGCAGCAGGTCTTCAGACAGGGTGGTCGATGCTGCGAGCAGGCCGGCGCTGGCAGTGGACATCATCGCGGCCAGTGCTGCGGCGATGACCAGGCCGCGGATACCGTCCGGCAAAGACACTTTGACGATGGCTGCGAAAGCGTTGTTGACGTTGTCCAGATCCGGGATCAGTACGTGCGCCGCCATGCCGATCAAGGCGCAGACCAGGCCGTAGATGATGCAGTAGATCCCGGCGGAGGTACCGGCGACTTTTGCGACTTTTTCGCTACGCGCTGTGAACACGCGCTGCCAGATGTCCTGGCCGATCAGGATGCCGAAAAAGTAGATCAGGAAGTAAGTGATGATGGTGTCCCAGCCGATGCTGGTGAAGCTGAAACTGGCCGCCGGCAACTGCGCCACCAGTTGGTCCCAGCCACCTACGCGATACATGCAGATCGGCAGCAACAGGAACATCAGGCCCACGGTCTGGATGCCGAACTGGACGATGTCGGTCAAGGTCAGGGACCACATGCCGCCGATGGTGGAGTAGATCACCACGATGCCGCCGCCAAGCAGCACCGAAACCCAGAACGGAATGTCGAACAGCACTTGCAGCACGGTGCCGATGGCCAGGATAGACGTCACCCCGATCATCAGTGCGTACGCGAGCATGATGGTTGCGCTGGCCGTCCGCGCCATTGGGTTGTAGCGCTTTTCCAGCACTTGGGTAACGGTGAATATCTTCAGTTTCAGCAACGGTTTGGCGAGGAACAGGTTGATCGCGATGATCCCGCAACCCAGTGCGGCACACAGCCAGAAACCGGAAATGCCATGAACGTAGCCCAGTCGCACGGTGCCCACGGTCGACGCACCGCCCAGAACCGTGGCGGCCATGGTGCCCATGTATAGGCCAGGGCCGAGGTTGCGACCTGCGACCAGGTAGTCTTCGTGGGTTTTTGCCTTGCGCATGCCGTAGTAACCCAGCACCAGCATTGCCACGGCGTAAATGATGACGACCAATAAATCCAAAGCCATGATGGCGTGTCTCCGATTGTCTTTTTTATGGTGAGGCTGAAAATCGATTTCTGTGGGGAAACCCATTCCTGTGGGAGCGGTGACCACAGGTGATGCGTTTGATCAGGCGGCTTGTCGCATTGCCGGTTTAGCGAGCGTATCCGTGCCCTTGCTGCGTGGATCATTTGGCCCGAACACGGCGGCCGGTTCCGGGAACAGACCCAGCAAGGTGAGGTACAGCACCGACGCCAGGCCGAGGGTGGTCGGCAGGCTGATGTCGATGCCGCCCGCCAGTTCACCCAACGGGCCAACGAATTGCCCCGGCAGGTTGACGAAGCACAGACCAACCAGCGCACTCGGGATCCACGCACCCAGCCCACGCCAGTTCCAGCCATGGGTAAACCAGTAGCGACCGCCTTTTTCGCCGCGAGTGAACACTTGCAGGTCATCCGGGCAATAGAAGCCGCGACGCACCAGCAGACCGATGATCATGATCACCATCCACGGGGTGGTGCAGGTGATGATCAGTACGGCGAAGGTCGACACGCTCTGCACCAGGTTTGCCGCAAACCGTCCGATGAAGATGAAGGCAATCGACATCACCCCGATCAGCAGCGTCGCTTTGACCCGTGACAGCACGCGCGGGAACACGCTCGACATGTCCAGCCCGGTGCCGTATAGCGCTGTGGTGCCCGTGGACATGCCGCCGATTACTGCGATCAGGCATACCGGCAGGAAAAACCAGCTCGGCGACACGGCCAGCAAACCGCCGACGTAATTGTTGGCGGCGATGTAGTCCGGCGCTTTGATCGCGACGATGGTGGCGGTGGCGAGGCCGAACAGGAACGGGATCAAGGTAGCGATCTGTGCCGCAATCACCGCCAGCATGATCCGGCTTTTCGGGGTTTCTCGTGGAATGTAGCGAGACCAGTCACCGAGGAACGCGCCGAAGGAAATCGGATTGCTCATGGCCACCAGTGCCGCGCCGATGAACGCCGCCCAGAAGCCGGCCTGACCCATCGCGACAGTGCCGCTGAACTGGCTGTCGAACGTCGGCGCGAAGGCGAAGGCCCCGAGCAGGAACAGTGCACTGGCCGCCCACACCGCAATGCGGTTGACCCATAACATGAAGCGGAAACCATAGATGCAGACGATCAGCACCAGTATCGCGAACAGCCCGTAAGCCAGGCCCAGTGACAGGTCGGTTTCCGGTAGGCCGATCAGGCGTTTTGCGCCACCGACCAACGCATCACCCGAGCTCCACACCGACAGCGAGAAGAAAGCAATCGCGGTCAACAATGACAGAAACGAGCCGACGATCCGCCCGTGCACGCCGAAGTGCGCACCGGAAGACACGGCGTTGTTGGTGCCATTGAGCGGACCGAACAGGCCCATGGGTGCAAGGATCAGCGCGCCGAGCAGCACGCCCAGGACAATCGCCCAGACACCCGCCTGGAACGACAGCCCGAACAGCACCGGGAAACTGCCGAGTACAGCGGTTGCAAAGGTGTTGGCGCCGCCGAAGATCAGGCGAAACAGATCGCTGGGGCGGGCGTCACGCTCGTGGTCCGGGATCTGTTCGACCCCGTTTGTTTCAATGCTGCTAAGGCTTTTGTCGTTGTTATTATTCATGATCTGCTCCGATCATAAAGGCGCGCTCATCGTGTGTGAGCGTCACCTGAAGCTAAGGGGATGGCAGCCCTTCCGGCATTGCGGATAAATGTTCGTGGCAGGCCAGCCATAGGCCTTGTTGTTGTCGGCGAAACACAATGGTTTCGCGCTCCTGGCTGAAGTGTTGCTCCCCTTGCATGCGCAGCTCGGTGGCCACGTCATGGATGAAAATCGCCACATCACCTTGAAGGCTGACGAAAGCATTGCTTGAGGCGCACGACAGCACCTCGAAGCCATCCTCGGCGCGCCAGCTGTCCCACAACGCCTGGTAGGCATCGCGCGACAGTAGAGGCTGTTCGAGGGTGTAGAACACGAAGCTGGCATCGGCGCTGAACGCACCGAAGTAGGCTTCGCGATCGTTACGGGCAAAGGCTTTCACCAGTGCAGCGGCAGCACTTAAGACCTGATCGAGTTCGTTCATGACCGATCCTCAGCGATGGGCCACGCCCGGCAGTACGCAGAGCATTTCGTACAGCAGGTTAGCGGCCAGCAGCGAGGTATTACCGGTGGTGTCGTAAGCCGGCGAGACTTCTACCAGATCGCAACCGATCAGGTCGAGACCCTGGCAGCCGCGAATGATCTCGATTGCCTGAATAGTCGTCAGACCGCCGATTTCCGGGGTGCCGGTACCGGGTGCCCAGGCTGGATCGATGCCGTCGATGTCAAAACTCAGGTACACCGGACCGTTGCCGACTTTTTCGCGCACTTCAGCCATCAGCGGCGCCAGGGATTTGTGCCAGCACTCTTCGGCCTGCACCACGCGGAAGCCTTGTTTGCGGCTCCAGTTGAAATCTTCCGAGGTGTAGCCTTGAGCGCGCAGACCGATTTGAACGACACGATCGCAATCGATCAGGCCTTCTTCGGCCGCGCGACGGAAGGTCGTGCCGTGGGCGATTTTCTCGCCGAACATGTGGTCGTTCACATCCGCGTGGGCGTCGATGTGCACCAGGCCGACCTTGCCGTGCTTCTTATGAATCGCACGCAGGATCGGCAGCGTGATGGTGTGGTCACCGCCCAGCGTCAACGGGATCACGTTGTGTTCAAGGATGGCGTCGTAGGATTCTTCGATGATCCGCACGGCGTCCAGCAGGTTGAAGGTGTTGATCGCCACGTCACCGATATCGGCGACCGACAGGGAATCGAACGGTGCGGCGCCGGTGGCCATGTTGTACGGGCGAATCATTACGGATTCGGCGCGGATTTCGCGAGGTCCGAAGCGGGTGCCGGGGCGCAGGGACGTGCCGATGTCCAGCGGTACGCCAACGAAGGCAGCATCCAGGCCGGCAGCGGTAGGCACATGGGGAAGTCGCATCATGGTGGCGATGCCGCCGAAGCGCGGCATTTCGTTGCCGCCCAGTGGTTGGTGAAGAATCTTGTCCACGGGTAGGGCCTCATCGTCGTTGTTTTATTTATGTCGGTGCACGCCTTAGAGAGAGACGGGCACCGGAGTGGGGCCGATTCTGCAAAATGTAGTTGCCGGGAAGAATCGCTACGGGCAAATACTTAGTTCAGATTTTTCTAAACTAATGGGCGTGGCGGCGATAGACTCGCAGTGCTCATGTAACAGTTGCCGAGCCAGCAGACTCGCAGGCTCGGCAGCTGCTACAGGACCTCATCGTCTATATGTGCTTTTGCTGGAGGCCCCATGGCCAACGCTTTACCCGACCTGAAACTCCTGCGCATTTTTGTCAGCGTGGTCCGGCATCAAGGCTTCGCCACCGCGCAGCAAGAGCTCAACCTCTCGACATCGGCAATCAGTACCTACATGAGTCAGCTCGAAGCGGCGCTCGGTCTGGTGCTGTGCCATCGCGGGCGGGGCGGTTTCAGCCTGACCAGCAAAGGCGAATTGTTCCATCAGGAAACCCTGCGCCTGCTCGGTGAGCTGGAAGGGTTCGAGCAATATGCCGCTGCGCTGAAAGGCGAGTTGCGCGGCACGCTCAACCTCGGCGTGATCGATTCCACTGTTAGCGACAAGGCCCTGCCATTCGCTGAAGCCATTGGCGCCTACAGCCAGGAACACCCGGCCGTGCATTTGCACCTGTCGGTGATGAGCCCGTACGAACTGCAACTGGGCGTGCAGGACAACCGTCTCGACCTGGCCATCGGCGCGTTTTCCACGCGAATGAGCGGCCTGGTCTACATGCCGCTTTACCGCGAACAACACTGGCTGTATTGCAGCAGTCGCCATCCGCTGTTCAGCGAACGACGCATCCCCGAGCAAGTGATTACTCAGCAGCGCATGGTCGGTCGCGGCTACTGGAGCCAGGCGGAACTGGCGCGCCACGGCTTCAAGCACAGCGCCGCGACCGTCGAAAGTATGGAAGCGCAGCTGATTCTGGTGCTGTCCGGCGCCTACATCGGATACCTGCCGGAGCACTACGCGCAGGCCTGGGCCGACAAGGGCGATCTGCGCGTGCTGCTGCCGGCGACCTTCGGTTATCAGGCGCCGTTTTCGATGATCGTGCGCCGTGGCCGCAGCCGTGAACCGTTGATCCAGACGTTCCGCGACTTGCTCAAAGCGCAGCTCAATCCGGTTGCCTGAAGGAAGCCAAGCCATGCCCAGAATCCACTGCCCGCGCTGCCTGCGCCCCGACAGCCATTGCCTGTGTGCGCTGATCCCCCACCTCGACAGTCGCACCCGCGTGCTGCTGTTGCAGCATCCGAGTGAAGTGAATCATGCGCTGAACACGGCGCGTTTGGCGGCGTTGGGCCTGAGCAATGCCGAGCTGATCGTCGGGGAGGTATTCGGGAATTTGCCAGCGCTGCTGAATCAGCCCGGTTATCGCGCACGGCTGCTGTTTCCGGCGGATGATGCGCAGACGTTGCACACTTACGCCGCGAGCGATGAGCCGATGCTGCTGGTGGTGCCGGACGGGACCTGGCGCAAGGCGAGTAAAATGTTGCACCTCAATCCGCTGCTGGCAGCATTGCCGAGAGTGACGCTGGCGGCGGGCGCGGTGTCGCGTTATCGCTTGCGCAAGGCCCCGGGGCCGGGCGCGTTGTCGACGATCGAAGCGATTGTGCAGGCGTTGCAGACACTCGAAGCGCCAGCGAAATTTGACGCGTTATTGAAGCCTTTCGATGCGTTGATCGAAGGGCAGATTGCAGCGATGGGGCAGGAGACTTACCAGCGTAATCACGTGCCGAAATAGCTGTCGTTCGTCAGGGCCTCATCGCGAGCAGGCTCGCTCCCACAGGGATTGAGTTCTTCCAGAAAAACTGCGATCCACTGTAGGAGCGAGCCTGCTCGCGATGGCGATGGAACAATCACCGCAGCCCCGCGCCCCGATCACCGCTCCCGCATCGCCTCAGTCCGCGCTTTCAACACCGGTTTCAACAAGTAATCCAGCACACTTTTCTCGCCGGTAATGATATCGACGGTCGCTACCATCCCCGGGATGATCAGCAGTGGTTTCGCATCACCGCCCAGGTGGTTTTTGTCGGTGCGCACCTGAATCAGATAAAAGCTGTTGCCCTTGTCGTCCGTGATCGTGTCCGCACCAATCAGCTCAAGCTTGGCGCTCAGTCCGCCATAGATCGTGTAGTCGTAAGCGCTGAACTTGACCATCGCTTTCTGCCCCGGGTGCAGGAAGGCCACGTCCTGCGGTCGCACCTTGGCTTCGATCAGCAGATTCTCTTCGATCGGCACAATCTCCACCATATCGTTGCCTGGCTGAACCACGCCGCCGATGGTATTGACCTTCAACATCTTGATGATCCCGTGCACCGGCGATACCACGGTGGTGCGGGATACACGGTCGTCGATGGCGATACTCGACGCGGTGATCTTCGACAGGTCCGTGCGTTTCTCATTGAGCTCTTTGGCGGCTTCCGAGCGAAACGCTTGCTCGGATTCGTCCATCTTGCTTTTGATCTCGTTGATCGCCGATTCCGCACGCGGTATCGCCAGCGTCGTGGCGTTCAGCGAGCCACGGATTTCCACCGCACTGCGCTTGAGTCGCAGAATCTCCACCGGCGATACCGCGCCCGTGCCGACCAGCGGCGCCGACATGTTCATTTCCTGCTGCAACAATGCCAGGCTGGAGCTGAACTGACCCTGTTTGGAGCGAAACTCTGCCAGCTCCTGGGTTTTTTGCCGCAGTTGCTCGCTAAGCGTGCGTTGTTCACTAGCCAGTTGACGCTGCCGTTGGTCGAACAGCGAGCGTTCGTCAGCGGCCACTTGCGGCGCCTTGGCGATCACTTCCGGCGACAGTTTGAACGGTCTGCCTTCGGCCTCGGCGGAGAGGCGTTCGACTTGCGCCGTCAGCGCGTAGCGATCCGCTTCACTTTCGCCCTTGTTCGACAAAAACCGCGTGTCATCCAGGCGCAGCAACGTGTCGCCCTTGTTTACCATTTGCCCTTCGCGGACGAAAATCTCGGTGACGATGCCGCCCTCAAGGTTCTGGATCACCTGAACCTTGCTCGACGGAATCGCCTTGCCTTCGCCCATGGTGACTTCTTCAAGCACTGCGAATTTGGCCCAGACCACGGCGGTGATGATCAGCCCGGCGGCCAGCCACACGGTAATCCGCGACCAGCGAGGGGAATCCTGCAAGGCGGCGCCGGCCGTTTCCGGCATGAATTCGCTTTCGGCGGTTTTGCCGAAACTGCCGAAGTAGCCCCTGTCTTTCGATGACGCTGCGGGTGAATCAGACATGGACAACTCCTAAACCGCCGCAGAGCCGACGCGGCCCTTGCGTAGTGCATCGATGACCGCTTCTTTCGGACCGTCGGCGACGATCCGCCCGTTGTCCAGCACCACCAGCCGGTCCACCAGGCTGAGCATCGAGGTGCGGTGGGTGACCAGCAACAAGGTCTTGCCTTGCATCCAGCCGTGGAGTTTCTGCCGCAGAACATCTTCGCTGCTGTTGTCCATGGCGCTGGTGGGTTCGTCGAGCAGCATGATCGGCGGATCGAGCAGCAGAGCCCGCGCCAGCAACACGGCCTGACGCTGACCGCCGGATAACAGCTGACCTCGTTCCCCCACCGGCCGGTCAAACCCTTGCGGGTGCTGACGCGCCAGTTCGGTCACGCCGGTCAATTCGGCCACTTCGAGCATTCGCGCATCGCTGATGTAGCGCGCGCCCAGGGTGAGGTTGTCGCGCAGACTACCGGCCAGCAATGGCAAGTCGTGGGCGACGTAACCGATTTGCTGGCGCAGGTCGGCGACGTCCAGTTGCCGCAGGTCCAGGCCATCGAGCAGCAACTGGCCTTCTTCCGGCGCATAAAAACCCATCACCAGCCGGGCCAGCGTACTTTTGCCGGAGCCGCTGCGACCGATGATGCCGATGCGCTCGCCAGGTTTCATGCTGAAGCTGACGTTACCCAGCGCCGGCGTGCTCTGGCCATTGTAGTGAAAGGTCACGCCGATCACGTCGAGTGCACCTTGCAACTGAGTGCGCTCCAGCGGACGTTGCTTGGCATCGCGCTCCTGCGGCAGGGTCATCAGCGCGTCGGTGCTTTTCATGGTCAGTTGCGCTTGTTGATAGCGCGTGATCAACCCGGCGATTTGCCCGAGCGGCGCCAGAACGCGACTGCCGAGCATGTAGGTCGCGACCAGCGCGCCGACGCTGAGGTTGCCGGCGATGATGCTGTAGACGCCGGCGACAATGGTCGCCATGCCGGCGAATTGCTGAATGAACAGCGTGCCGTTGGTGGCCATCGCCGAGAGGTTGCGCGCGTGGCTGTCGAGGCGGGTGAGGGCGCCGTGGGTGCTTTCCCATTTGTGCTGGCGTTCACTTTCGGCGCTGCAGGCCTTGAGGGTTTCCAGACCGCCCAGGGTTTCGATCAGCAAGGCCTGGCGTTCTGCGCCAAGGGTCAGGCTTTTCTGTACGGTGTCGCGCAGGCGCGACTGAATCACCATGGCAAAGATGATCGTGATCGGGAACGCCAGCAGCGGAATCACTACCAGCCAGCCGCCGAGCAAGCCGATCACCACCAGCATCAGCACGGCGAACGGCAGGTCGATCAAACTGGTCAGGGTCACGGCGGTGAGGAATTCGCGCAGCCCCTGGAAGTCGTGAATGCTCTGGGCGAAACCGCCGATGGTGGCCGGTCGCGCTTTCATCGACATGCCGGTGATACGC
>NZ_JMCL01000124.1 GCF_000690905.1 Pseudomonas sp. Ant30-3
TGGCGAGGGGATTTATCCCCGTTAGGCTGCGAAGCAGTCGTGAACCTCGTGTGCGGTGTACCTGATACGCCGCAGTTTTCAGTTTTGAGGCCGCTTCGCGCCCTGACGGGGATAAATCCCCTCGCCACACAAGCCCGCCCCTACAGTGGGCCTGACAAATTTAAGGGAGACCACCATGCCGCGTTTCGCAGCCAACCTGTCCATGCTGTTCACCGAACAGGATTTTCTCGCTCGTTTCGAAGCGGCCGCCAAGGCCGGCTTCAGTGGTGTTGAGTACCTGTTCCCCTACGATTTCAGCTCCGCCGAAATCAAAGCCACACTGGACGCCAATGGCCTGACCCAGGTGCTGTTCAACCTGCCTGCTGGCGACTGGGCCAAGGGCGAGCGCGGAATCGCGTGCCTGCCGGACCGGGTGGAAGAGTTCCGCGCCGGTGTCGACCTGGCCATCGCCTACGCGCAAGTGCTGGGCAACACCCAAATCAACTGCCTGGCGGGGATTCGTCCGCAAGGCGTTGACGATGCCACCGTGGAAAAAACCTTTGTTGCCAACCTCAAGTACGCGGCCGACAAGCTGCAAGCGGCGGGCATCAAACTGGTGATGGAAGCGATCAACACGCGCGACATCCCGGGTTTCTACCTGAACAACACGACACAAGCCCTGTCGATTCGCGAGCAGGTCGGCAGCGCCAACCTGTTCCTGCAATACGACATCTACCACATGCAAATCATGGAAGGCGACCTGGCGCGCACGCTGCAATCGCACCTGGGTGAAATCAACCACGTGCAATTGGCGGACAACCCGGGACGCAACGAACCAGGCACCGGTGAAATCAACTATCGCTTCCTGTTCGAGCATCTGGACCGCATCGGTTATCAGGGCTGGGTGGGTTGCGAATACAAGCCGCTGACCACCACGGAAGCGGGTTTGGGCTGGCTTAAAAGCCATAACGCAATCTGACACTGATCCCTGTAGGAGCCGGCTTGCCGGCGATGGCATCGGCGCGGTCTCAATCAGACCGCAGCGCCTGAATCGCCAGCAAGCCGGCTCCTACAGAGGCAGTTCTCCATTTGTATGAAGTAGCAACAAAAACAAGAGGAATTTTCACATGGCTAAAATCGGATTTATCGGCACCGGCATCATGGGCCACCCAATGGCGTTGAACCTGCAAAAAGCCGGTCACAGCCTGTTCCTGTCGGCTCACCACGACCCTGCGCCTGCTGACCTGGTTGCTGGCGGCGCTGTCGCCCTGGCCAACCCGAAAGAAGTCGCGCAAGAAGCCGAATTCATCATCATCATGGTTCCGGATACCCCGCAGGTCGATGACGTGCTGTTCCGCGCCGACGGCGTTGCCGCGGGTGTTGGCAAGGGCAAAGTCGTCATCGACATGAGCTCGATCTCGCCGACCGCCACCAAAACCTTCGCGGCCAAGGTCAACGAGAAAGGCGCGCAATACCTTGACGCGCCAGTGTCTGGCGGTGAAGTCGGTGCCAAGGCTGCAAGCCTGAGCATCATGGTCGGCGGCGATGCTGATGCGTTCGAGCGCGTGCTGCCACTGTTCCAGGCAATGGGCAAGAACATCACCCTGGTCGGCGGTAACGGCGACGGTCAGACCGCGAAAGTGGCGAACCAGATCATCGTTGCTTTGAACATCCAGGCCGTCGCCGAAGCCCTGCTGTTCGCTTCGAAAAACGGTGCCGATCCAGCCAAGGTGCGCGAAGCACTGATGGGCGGTTTCGCCTCTTCGAAGATCCTCGAAGTGCACGGCGAACGCATGATCAAAGGTACGTTCGACCCAGGCTTCCGCATCAGCCTGCACCAGAAAGACCTCAACCTGGCCCTGGCCGGCGCGCGCGAACTGGGCATCAACCTGCCAAACACCGCCAATACCCAGCAAGTGTTCAGCACCTGCGCGGCTATCGGTGGCAGCAACTGGGATCACTCGGCGCTGATCAAAGGCCTGGAGCACATGGCGAATTTCTCGATTCGCGATAAGTAATGTCATCCCCTGTAGGAGCCGGCTTGCTGGCGATGCGGTCTGCGCGGCTTATCAGACTGACCGCATCGCCTGCATCGCCAGCAAGCCGGCTCCTACAGGCCGCGTTGCCCTTAGAACAACAAAAAATTCCGGGAGCCCGCCATGTCGGTCGATCCGCAACAATTCCTGCGCGAGCTGTTTGCCACAGCCATTGACGCGGCCCATCCGCAGCTAGTTCTCGAGGCGTATCTGCCGGCTGATCGCAGCGGCCGGGTGATCGTCATCGGCGCCGGCAAAGCCGCGGCAGCCATGGCGCAAGTGGTCGAGCGCTGCTGGCAGGGTGAAGTCTCCGGCCTGGTGGTAACCCGCTACGGCCACGGCGCCCCGTGCGAAAAAATCGAAGTGGTCGAGGCCGCGCATCCTGTCCCTGATGCAGCCGGTCAAGCCGTCGCCAGGCGCGTGTTCGAACTGGTCAGCAACCTCACCGAAGCTGACCGGGTGATTTTCCTGCTGTCGGGTGGCGGCTCTGCATTGCTCGCCCTGCCAGCCGAAGGCATCACCCTTGCCGACAAGCAATCGATCAACAAAGCCCTGCTCAAATCCGGCGCAACCATCGGCGAGATGAACTGCGTGCGCAAGCACCTCTCGGCAATCAAGGGCGGCCGTCTCGGCAAGGCCTGCTGGCCTGCCACTGTTTACACCTACGCGATTTCCGATGTACCGGGCGACCTCGCCACGGTGATCGCCTCCGGCCCGACCGTGGCCGACCCGAGCACATCCGCCGAAGCACTGGCGATTCTCAAACGTTATGCCATCGACATTCCGGCCTCGGTGCGCTCCTGGCTGCAAAGCCCGGAATCGGAGACCGTCAAACCCGGTGATCCGAGTCTAGAGCGCAGTCATTTCCAACTGATCGCCCGTCCGCAACAGTCGCTCGAAGCGGCGGCGGTGAAGGCGCGTCAGGCCGGTTTCAGTCCCTTGATCCTGGGTGATCTGGAAGGCGAATCGCGCGAGGTGGCTAAAGTCCACGCCGGCATCGCCCGGCAAGTGGTCTTGCACGGTCAGCCGTTGCCGGTGCCGTGCGTGATTCTCTCGGGCGGCGAAACCACGGTGACCGTGCGCGGCAATGGCCGTGGCGGTCGCAACGCCGAATTCCTCCTGAGCCTGACCGACAGCCTCAAAGGTTTGCCCGGCGTTTACGCCCTGGCCGGTGACACTGACGGCATCGACGGCTCCGAAGACAACGCCGGCGCGATCATGACTCCGGACAGCTACGCGCGCGCGGCAGCCCTCGGCCTCAGCGCCAGCGACGAACTCGACAACAACAATGGCTACGGCTACTTCCAGGCACTGGACGCCTTGATCGTCACCGAGCCGACGCGCACCAACGTCAATGACTTCCGCGCCATTCTGATTCTCGAGAACCCAAAACATGACGCCTGACAAAAAGGTCAAAATCCTCGCCACCCTTGGCCCGGCCACCGACGGCATCGAGGACATCCGTGAACTGGTGCAGGCGGGAGTCAATATCTTCCGCCTCAACTTCAGCCATGGTGATCACGCCGACCACGCCAAGCGTTTTCAGTGGATTCGTGAAGTCGAGCGCCAGCTGAATTATCCGCTGGGCATCCTGATGGACCTGCAAGGCCCGAAACTGCGGGTCGGCAAGTTCGCCGACGGCAAGGTGCAACTGCATCGCGGTCAGGCCCTGCGCCTGGACCTTGATGCGACGCCGGGCGATCAGCGTCGAGTCAACCTGCCGCATCCGGAAATCATCGCCGCACTGGAGCCAGGCATGGACCTGCTGCTCGATGACGGCAAGCTGCGTCTGCGTGTGATCACCAAGTACGACGATGCGATCGACACCACCGTGCTTAACGGCGGCGAAGTGTCGGACCGCAAAGGCGTCAACGTGCCGCAAGCCGTACTGGACCTGAGCCCGTTGACGGCCAAGGACCGGCGCGACTTGAGTTTCGGTCTGGAGCTGGGTGTGGATTGGGTCGCGCTGTCGTTCGTGCAGCGACCGCAGGACATCCGCGAAGCGCGTGAGTTGATTGGCGACAGAGCCTTCCTGATGGCCAAGATCGAGAAGCCGTCGGCGGTGACTCAACTGCGCGAAATCGCCGAGTTGAGTGACGCGATCATGGTTGCTCGCGGTGACCTGGGCGTAGAAGTCCCGGCGGAAAGCGTGCCGCAGATTCAGAAGAACATCATCTCGACCTGCCGTGCCCTCGGCAAACCGGTGGTGGTGGCGACGCAGATGCTCGAGTCGATGCGCTTCTCTCCGGCCCCGACCCGCGCCGAAGTCACTGACGTTGCCAACGCCGTGGCGGAAGGTGCAGATGCGGTGATGCTGTCGGCGGAAACCGCGTCCGGCGACTACCCGCTGGAAGCCGTGCAGATGATGAGCAAGATCATCCGTCAGGTGGAAAACGGTCCGGATTATCAGGCGCAACTGGACGTGAGCCGGCCGAAAGCCGAAGCCACCGTCTCCGATGCGATCAGCTGTGCGATCCGCCGTATCAGCAATGTGCTGCCGGTGGCGGTGTTGGTGAATTACAGCGAATCCGGGACCTCGAGCCTGCGCGCAGCCAGAGAGCGGCCGACAGTGCCGATCCTCAATCTGACGCCGAATCTGCAAACGGCTCGCCGCTTGACCGTGGCCTGGGGCGTGCATTCGGTGGTCAATGATCGCCTGCGTCAGGTGGATGAGGTGTGTTCGACGGCGCTGGAAATTGCACAGGCCCAAGGCATGGCGCAGCGTGGCGATACGTTGTTGATCACGGCGGGTGTGCCGTTCGGGCAGCCGGGGTCGACTAATTCGTTGCGTATCGAAACATTGATTTAGCGCCCACACCGGCCTCTTCGCGAGCAAGCCCGCTCCCACAATTGATTTGTGTACACCACAGATTCAATGACTGAACAAAGATTCAGTGTGGGAGCGGGCTTGCTCGCGAAGCAGGCACCTCGGTTTCACTGACTTTCAGAACTGCCATGCCTGCCAACCACTTCAACACCCACTGCCCCGACTGGGCGACTGCCCTGCTCAACGGTTTCAGCCAGATCTTCCTCCAGCGCGATCCGCTGTGCGGCCTGCTGTGCCTGTTGGCGATTCTTTTTACCGCGCCGGTGCTGCTCGGCGGCGCCCTGCTCGGCGGTGTCGCCGGGTTGCTCACCGCGCAACGGCGCAACTACGCAAAGGCTGATCGTCAGGCGGGACTGTTCAGCTACAACGGTGTCCTGCTCGGCCTGCTGCTGAGCCTGTATTTTCCGTGGTCCGCGCTGTTGCCGCCGCTGATCATCGCTGCGGGCGGCCTGAGTGCGATGGTTACCCAGCAATGGCTCAAACGCGCACGCGTCAGCCAATACCTGCCCGCCTACACCGCGCCCTTCGTGGTGCTGAGCTGGCTGCTACTGTGCTTCGCCACGCCCTCGTCCACTGCACATCTGATCGAAATCAACACACCGAACATGCTCGCGGCGCCCTTCAAAGGCTTGGGCCAGGTGATGTTCCTCGGCCACCCGCTGGCCGGGGCGATGATTGCCGCCGGCTTGCTCGTCGCTGATCGTCGGGCGTTTTGCTGGGCAATGCTGGCGTCGGTCGCGGGTATGGGCTGGAGCTTGCTGCACCAAGACGTTTACACCGCATTACTTGGCCTTGGGGGCTACAACTGCGTCCTCGCCGCCCTCGCCCTTTACTCAATGCGCCAGCAACCCTGGCTGCCGCTGCTCGGTATTGCCTTCGCGCTGTCGCTGACGCCGGTGTTTGCCGCGATCGGTCTGCCCACGCTGACCGCGCCGTTCATCCTCGCCTGCTGGCTGATTCGCCCGGCCGTTCAGGTGCTCGGCAAAGTCGCAATCAGCCGTACACCTTGCCTTCCTGAGGAGAATCAACCTAGGCTGCGCTGATCATTGGTTTGGGCGGTTTCCATGGACAGCAACAAAAACTGGCGTGAAGAGCTTTACGTCATGGTTTTCCAGAGCGACACCAAGGCCGGGCAGCGCTTCGACGGCATCTTGCTGTTGATCATTCTGGCCAGCCTGGTGGTCGTGATGCTCGACAGCATCGACTCGATCCACCAGAACTACGCCGACCTGCTGGCGTACATCGAGTGGGGCTTTACGCTCATCTTCGCCATCGAATACGGCCTGCGCCTGTACTGTTCGCCGAAGCCCTTGCGTTACGCCTTCAGCTTTTACGGGCTGGTGGATTTGCTCGCGATCGTCCCCGGCATCCTCGCGCTTTACTACGCCGATGCGCAGTACCTGCTGATCATCCGGATCATTCGGATGCTGCGGATTTTCCGCGTGCTCAAGCTCAGCCCCTATCTCAAGCAAGCCAATTACCTGATGTCGGCGTTGCGTGGCAGCAAGCAGAAGATTGTGGTGTTCCTGGTCAGCGTCTGCACCCTGGTGACGGTGTTCGGTACCTTGATGTACGTGATCGAAGGGCCGGAGCACGGCTTCACCAGCATCCCCAAAGGCATCTATTGGGCGATCGTCACGTTAACCACGGTGGGCTTCGGCGACATCGTGCCGAAGACGCCCTTGGGCCAGGTCATTTCATCCCTGGTGATGATCACCGGTTATTCAATCATCGCCGTGCCCACAGGGATTTTTACCGCAGAGCTCGCCAACGCCATGCGCGGCGAACAGCTGCAAACCGATTGCCCGGTGTGCAAGAAAAACAGCCACGAAGCAGGCGCCGCATTTTGCTGCCGATGCGGCAATCAACTGTTCAAGAAACTGGAATAAGCACAGAGCTTTTTAATCTTTAAAGGCCTATGCCGACGCGGTTATAGTCGCTGGCAATTGCCTCATCAATAAATTCAGAACAAGGAATGCGCGGTGAAAAAACTCTTTGGCGCCTCACTTCTGGCTGCTGGCCTCGCCCTGTCCAGCTTCGCCCAGGCCGCACCGACGCTGCTCAACGTGTCCTACGACGTGATGCGCGATTTCTACAAGGATTACAACGCAGCCTTCCAGAAACACTGGCAAGCCGAGCACAAAGAAAATATCACCGTGCAGATGTCTTTCGGCGGCTCAAGCAAGCAGGCGCGCTCGGTCATCGACGGCCTGCCGGCTGATGTGATCACCATGAACATGGCGACCGACATCAATGCCCTGGCGGACAACGGCAAATTGATCCCGGACAACTGGGTTACCCGCCTGCCGAACAACAGCGCGCCGTTCACGTCGGCCACCGTGTTTATCGTCCGTAAAGGCAACCCCAAAGCCCTGAAGGATTGGCCGGATCTGCTTAAGGATGGCGTCCAGGTGATCGTGCCGAACCCGAAAACCTCGGGCAACGGCCGTTACACTTACCTGTCGGCATGGGGTTATGTGCTGAAGAACGGCGGTGACGAAAACAAGGCCAAGGAATTCGTGGGCAAACTGTTCAAGCAAGCGCCTGTGCTGGATACCGGCGGCCGTGCAGCCACCACCACGTTCATGACCAACCAACTCGGCGACGTGCTGGTGACGTTCGAGAACGAGGCGGAGATGATTGCGCGCGAATTTGGTCGCGATCAGTTCGAAGTGATTTACCCAAGCGTCTCCGCCGAAGCCGAACCGCCCGTGACTGTGGTCGACAAAGTCGTCGAGAAGAAAGGCACCCGCGCGGCAGCCGAGGAATACCTGAAGTACCTGTGGTCGCCGGAAGGTCAGGAGATTGCAGCGGCCAACTACCTGCGTCCACGTGACCCGGCAGTGCTGGCCAAGTACACCGATCGTTTTCCCAAGGTCGATTTCCTCTCGGTGGAAAAGACCTTTGGTGACTGGCGCTCGGTGCAGAAAACCCATTTCAATGACGGTGGGATTTTTGACCAGATTTACACGGGTCAGTGAACACTGGCTGTACTAAGGAGGCGGCCTTGAGGCCGCCTTTTTTTATTTCACCATGACTCCAGCACCGAACTTCGCTGGGCTACGCCGTTGCTCGATACAGCAGGTTTATCAATAACTTAGGCAGATTCATCATATGCCGGTGCTTTCTGAAACCTGACCCGGCTTCCACCCGCTTGGCTCCCAACAGGCTCCTGGAAATCGGGTCTTCCGAGGAGTCATCATGGCGAAAATCAAACTCACCAAGTCCGCAGTCGATGCGGCACAAGCCCAAGCTCAGCCCATCGAACTGCGCGATACCCTGGTTCCTGGCTTCTTGTGCAAGATCACCCCGGCAGGCCGCAAGGTGTTCATGCTCCAGTACCGGACAAACGCCGGAGAGCGGCGCAAACCTGCCTTGGGACTGTATGGAGAGCTGACCGTCGAACAAGCCCGGTCGCTAGCCCAGGAGTGGCTGGCGCAAGTGCGCCGGGGTGGAGATCCTGCCGCAGAGAAGGCTGCAGCGCGTCAGGCACCCACCGTCAAGGAACTGTGTATCAAGTTCATGGAGGACTACTCCAGCCAGCGCAACAAGCCGAGCACGCAGGAAGGCTACCAGAGCGTCATTGATCGCAACATCATTCCGATGCTTGGCCGCTTGAAGGTGCAGGATCTGAAGCGGCCCGATGTCGCTTCAATGATGAAGAAGATGGCGCACAAGCCCGCCGATGCGAACCGCACGTTCAGCGTGATGCGCAAGATGTTCAACTTGGCCGAGGTATGGGGCTATCGCCCTGACGGCACCAACCCATGCCGTCATGTACCGATGTACCCCAACGGCAAGGCGACTCACCTGATCAGCGACGAGGAAATGGGCAAGTTGTTTCGCTACCTTGGCCAGTTGGAGGTGGAAGGCCTGGAGCATGCTGTGATCCCGTTGGCCATCCGCCTGCAATTCGAGTTTGCCGCTCGCCTTTCTGAGATCGTCTCACTCCAATGGGATTGGATTGATCTGGAAAACCGGCGGGTGGTGTGGCCTGACAGCAAGACAGGCGGTATGTCCAAGCCCATGAGCGAAGAAGCCTATCGGCTTCTTTCGACGGCGGCTCGCAATGCTACGACGCCCCATGTATTACCGTCTCCGCGTCACCCTGATCGGCATCTGACCGACGGCGAGTATTACAACGGTTGGAGCCGCACTCTCAAAGCTGCAGGCGTGACGCATGTGGGCACGCACGGCATCCGTCACCGTTCAGCGACGGACATTGCCAATTCCGGCATCCCGGTGAAGGTCGGCATGGCGCTGACGGCGCACAAGACCGTGGCGATGTTCATGCGCTACGTCCACACAGAGGACAAACCGGTGCGCGAAGCGGCTGATTTGGTGGCAAATCGGCGCAAGACGATCACAGGCGTATCCCGCGCTGCGGAGGCGACGGCGTGACCGGCGACCATGCTCCCGCCTTGCCAGCCCCGATTGTCGTGTTGCTATCACGACAATCGGGTGTGCCGCCCCTTCCGGGGCGGCCTCACCGCGCCAACTTGAAAAGTGTACCCGTTACGGGTATAGTTTGGAGGTCGATATGACGCCCATCCTCAAGCGCAAGGACTTTGCTCGGTGGCAGTCGGGCGAGAAGCTGCCCGATGCTGCCTTGTGCAAGGCAGTTCAGGAGATGGAAAGCGGTCTGATCGACGCGGACTTGGGAGGCTTCCTCTACAAGAAGCGGGTGGCCCGCCCTGGCGCAGGCAAGAGCGGCAGCTATCGCACGTTGCTGTCGGCCAAGATTGGCAGCCGCTATGTGTTCCTGCATGGGTTCCCTAAGAGCGACAAGGCGAACATCACGCAGGACGAGAAGAAGGCGCTGCAATTCGCCGGCAAGGTGTTCTTGGAACTGCCTGCCGAAGCCTTGTCGAAGGCGTTGCAGTCGGGTGTTTTACTGGAGGTGCATTGTGAGCAAGATCATTGAATCGCTGCGCGGCGACCTGGCGGCGCTCCACGAAGCCGGAGCGATCAGCAAGGTGACGATGCGCGAGTTCGACGCGATTTGCCCGCCGCCAGTGCGGGAGTTTGGCGCTGCTGACATCAAGCGCCTGCGTGAAGCCTTGAAGTTCAGCCAGCCGGTGTTTGCGCTGCACCTGCATACCTCGGCCTCGACTGTGCGCAAGTGGGAGCAAGGCGAAACCCATCCCACCGGCCCGGCACTCAAGCTGCTAAACGTCATCGCCGACAAGGGCTTGCAGGCCATCATCTGATGCCTGACGAGGGAGATAAACATTGGCGACGCGAATTGATCCTTTCAGCTCACAGCATCTTGAAGCCGCTTGCCGTGTGCTTGCAGATACCGAACGGGGCCTGAGTGGAACGCAGATCGAGCGCTTGTTGCAAGAAATCGAGGTTGCCGACACGTCGCCCGGCATTACCAAATGGAAGCGGTTGTTCAATGCGCTGGCTGGCGCGCAAAACCGGCACCAGATCGGGAACCATCTCATCATGTTCATCAATCGCGCTATGAACCCGGTGAACTACGCCCGCGACCCCGTGACATTCACTTGGCGGCGCGACGAACTCAATGTCGTCCTGGCCTTCTCCGGTTTCTACATGCGCGAAGACGGCAAGGTCGGGCATGCCGACAAGGCCACGACGCTCGATGCCGCGCGCGCCCGTGCAGGACGACTCAAGGCCGCACTGGAAAGCCGTGTCGTTCATGCGGAAGTGCTGAGCTACTGCCGCGCCGAGTTGCTGGACGAAAACTACTTCCATGCCGTGTTTGAGGCAACGAAAGGCGTTGCAGAACGGATTCGCCTGCTATCAGGCCTGAACAGCGATGGCGCGGATCTGGTGAACAAGGCATTCGCGGGCCAGCAGCCTGTTCTCGCTTTGGGACCACTCGCCACCGAGTCCGAAAAAAGCGAGCAGAAAGGCTTTGCCAACCTGCTGATCGGACTGTTTGGTGCTGTGCGCAATCCGCTGGCCCATGCACCCAAGACGAATTGGCCCATGTCCGAACAGGACGCGCTGGACATCTTGACGCTGGTATCGCTGATTCACCGCAAGCTGGATGGCACCACGAAGTTCGCTGCCGCATCGCAATAGGGGCAAGACAGGAATGGACGAGGCGATCGTTGTCTTCTCTCGAAAAGGAATTTTCCAGACCACGATCGCTGCGCGCGACGTTCGCAGCCGGGAGCATGCGCGCAAGCTTTGGCCTCTAGTGTCTCCCGGCGCATCGCGGCAGATGGTGACATGGGTTAGCCCTTCCTTTGAAAGTGGGAAACTGCGTCGGCGATCCCATTTTCGTGTGCTTCCGACTCAGCACGCCTTTAATCCCAAAGCGCACTTTGACGATGAAGAAGCCAGTCGGTGGCACGCTGTCCAGGAAAGTCCCGAACACCGGCGGGCAAAAGAACTTGTCGCGGCCGAGCTCTCCCGGCGCTTGAGTGCCGGGCTTGCGATGCCCTGGGCGTTCAAGGATGCGGATGCGTCGGACTATCCGTTGGAAGGCAACATGTTGCTCGGTGCCGACCAAGTGGCAACCGAGCATCCTCTGGAAACGCCATTCGGCAGCAAATTCCGGCTCGACGTTGCCGTGCTTGGGCCACCTGTTCAAACCGAGCCGATGGTACTGGGTGGCGTTGAAATCGAACTCGGCCACGCCTTCGACGGGCGCAAGGCACTAATCGGGAAGTCGCTCGGATTTCCGCTGATTTCCATCGACATCACCGAAATGGTGCTGGACGAACTTACGCCCGAGTGGGCACAACGGGTACTAACCGCAACCACGCAGAGCCACGAGCAAGGACGCCGGCAAACCTACATCTATCTCCACGATCTGTTGTACCCCCTCTACGCGCAATTGCCGGCGTTTCTGGATGACGAGCAACGCCATCAGTTCCTTGTGTTCGCCGACGATCAGACCCTGAACAAGTTGGTGCGCTGGATGAACCTGCTCGCCGAAAAGCTGGAGTACTCGAAGGGTACGGTCGCCGTTGCGCTGGTCAACGGCAAGAACGAGCAGTCGCGCAAGATGCTTGAACGCGCGGGGCAGGTCGTTGGCCCTGACTGGAGTGAGTTCAACGCCCAGCGATGCCTTCGGCTGACCCTCCCGCGCCCCAGAAGCCCGGCGGACCTCCAGGCCCATCGCTTCCACATGACGATGGCGCGCATCCTGCTGTCGCACACGGATGCGCTCGTTGGCTACAAGTATTGCAACGGCGTGGACAACCACCACCCCGAAGAGGACGTGTGGGTGGCGCACCGCTGGATTGCCGATCTGAAAACCCATACCCAGCACCGTGTATTGCCGAAGCGGCTGGCCGAGCCGATCAACAGGTTGATCGCGGTGGTTTCAGATCTGCACCGCAATCATGTGGAAACAAGCCAAGAGGCGTGACGACCTTTCCGCCTCGCGCGGTCCTGATGAACCGATTCCAGAAGGCAATACTGCCGCGTTGCTGCTGGCTTGGCTCGTGATCGCTCGCCTGATTCTTGTGCGCTTGATCCAATTGGCTCAGGCTGGAGCGACCTGCACGCCAGCTCCTGCGGGAATCGGCGGCCCTGCTTTGCGCTTCTTGGCGGTTTCTTCCGAACGCTTGTGAACCTGTGCACGCCAGCTCTCCAGCGCGAGGATGTCTGTGAGCAGTTCGTCTGGATCAGGAATAGCAACACCGCCCATCATCGCTTTGTCATGGGCATAGTTGGAGCACTTGCTCATTCCCGCGTTGACCTGCGCGTAGTCATCGTCGCCCACACTCACGCCGACGAGCCGTTGTGTCTCCACACCTTTTCGGAAGCGGAGAATGACTTCTCGCAGGAGGACTTCTTCCACCGCGCGTTCCCATGCCATGCGCAGGCGGAAGTACGCATCAACCGTCTGCCTTTGATGTTCTTGCTCGTTGCCTTCCTTGTGCAGTTTGGCGATTGCTTGCTGCTGTGCTTTCAGCACCCCGATGCGCTTGCTCGCGTTCTTTCCTTCGAACGGCAATTCCGGGTCGGCTATGCCGAAGCCTTCAGCACGCCGCGTCAGGCTCTGCGTGACCACTGCCGCACCCACTTGCTTTGCTTCTTCGGCTAGCAGACAGAGGAAATAGATGTCGTGCGTGAAGATGATGACCTGCCGCTGCACCGCTTCAGCGGCCAGGCGCTTGGCCACGCGCTCGCGCCGACGATGATCTAGGGACGAGACTGGATCGTCGAAGACGATTCCGCCTTTCCCACCGCTCAATCCCACCTCGGCGAGGAACGAGCCGATCGCAATGGCACGCTGCTCGCCTTCGCTCAGAATCTCACCCGGACTACGAACCTGCGGCAGTTGCAGTTTCAGCTTGTGCAGCGCCTTCCCTCGGTCGGCACGGCTTTGCAGCGAAACTCTCAAGCTCCCTACGCCCAGTGCTTTGAATTCCCAGTTCAACGCATCGGCCAGTTCCTTGGAGACCACCTTTTCCGCGAGTTCCGATGCTTTGAGGGATATAGCGTTTGTCCTGACCGCAGTCAGGCAGTTCTTCAGTTTCCCTTGGTGCACCAACTTCGTCACTGCCGTAGCCACGGCCTCCTTAACTTGACTGAGTTTTACGCGCGCATCCAACTCGCCTAGTTGCTTCTGCAACACAGCGCGAGCTTCTTCATTCGAGGCTCTATCCAGGGCCTCCGCCTCCGCATTCAATTTGTCAGCGAGCACCTGTAGTCGATCCGCTGGGCTGACCAGGGCCTGATCCAGTCCCGTCCAGTCATGCGAGACGACCGCTGCCTTGATTGCTTCGTGCCGCGCCGACAGTGCGGCCTCGAAAGTCTTGGTGTCGGCCACTAGCGGTGAGTCGATTTCCGCTACTTCCGCCTGCGTCGCCTCATCAAAGTTCAACACCATGACGGAGGCCGCAAATGGGCGGTAGTCGGCGGCAAGCGCTTGGCGCCGCGCTTGCGCCGTCTTTTCCGCTTCCGCTTGTATGAACGCCTCGAATCGCAGCAACCGTTCTGCGCCCGCAGCCAGAGGCTGCTGACACAACGGGCATGCGGCATCCGTCCCCAAGTCAGGGAACTGTTTATCTGGATGAGCTTCAAGCGCGAACTTCCGGGCGGCATCAAACAATTCCCGCCACGCCTCTCCGCCAGTCCCCGGCAGCAGATTTTCGCCCTCCTTGAAATTCTTCGCTGCAAGGGCGGCGGCGACCTGTGCTGTACGGAAGCTATCAGCCAGCGCCTTCAACTTGGCGATGGCTTCGGGGCCGACGACAAGTCCTTTATCGGCTGCATTCTTGGCGATCGCCGCAATGCGGCGTGCGCGCAAACGCAAGAGACCGGCTTTCTCCTTCGGGTTGTTCTCTTTGAGGCTTTTCTCCAGCGTTTCCCGCTGCTCAAGCTCTTCCTGCTTCAAAGTGGCAAGTGCCTCAATCTGAGCCGTGGTCGTTTTCGCGGAGAGCCCCGTGATCAGCTTGCCGACGGCTGTTTCGCCGTGCAGCGGGGCGAATACGGCGAGGTCTACAGCCGACTGCTTGTGTTCCTGCTCAACGGAGTTTTTAAGCTGTTGACAGACCTTGGCGAGCGTCTCGAATACTTCAAGACCATACGGCACGTAGGAGAAGTCATCCTCACTATCCAAATATGCCCGGGCGCAATGCGCGTCGAAGATAGCGAATGAAGAAAGCTCTGGTGGAGCCTCTTTCCCTTGGTGCCAAGTCACTTCCTTGACGGCACCGTCAATCGTGATATCGAAGGATGCTTGAGCATTACCTGCCTTGGCCCCGGGCAGATTGGCATTGGGATGAATGGGCTCGGACTGATCGCGAGCGCGGCAGGCACGCTTAAGAACGCGCGAATATCCTGACTTGCCGGATCCGTTGTCGCCATAAATGACAGTCATGCCCGCCGAACCCACCGCCAACTGCTGATTCTCGGCAATTGCGTTGACGTTAAGCAGATTCTTGATGGCCCGCAGCTCGATGTGCGTGGTCGCCTTAACCTTCGCTGGGATCTGGTCGGCGGTTAGTGGCTGAGGTTGACGATTCTTTGGGTCAGGGATTCCGTGTGCCAGCTTGAGCAAGGCATACAAATCCTCGTAGTCCTGCGGTGTCAGTGTTTGTTTCGCCAGCAAGCGAGAAATTGCATCGCTCTGCCACGCGGGAATTCCCTGGGTCCAAACCAATATCTCTTGCAATATAGCCATGACCGTCTCCCTGCCTCAGTATTTTCCTTGATATGACGTTATTTTAACGATCTGTTGCATTTCATTGTGGCAATTCCGCAGTGCGATAGCGTCCCGGCCTACCGCCGTCGGGTTCACGGGCTGCGCCCCGCGCTTGGTGCCAAATCGCGGCCATCCGGCTTTGATCCCTTGTATCTTCCATTCCACGTGATCGGAGGGCCGTTCACGCCCGGTGCCGTTTGGCACCGGTGATGGGCCGCAGCATGTAGCTCGTTATCCCTCGGTGCTTCCAAGCCCGTGCGTCAGTCCTGAGCGCATGTCTGCGACTGGTCTCTGCAAGCCCGAACAGTTGCAGGAACCACATTCGCATTTGCAAGGATGGGGCATAGAGATCATGGCCAATGGAATAGTCGTCGGTATCGATATCTCGAAGAACACACTTGATGTAGCCATCGGGAGGGATGGCGCAGCCACCGTTTTCAGTAACGACCAAGAGGGCCACCAGGCCCTGGTGGCAGTGCTGAGGAGACAACCAATTTCACTCGTCGTCATGGAGGCCACTGGCCGCTACCAATTTGCCTGTGCCTGTGCCTGCGCCCCGCAAGCCGCAGGATTCCAGGTGGCGGTAGTCAATCCCAGACAGGCGCGAGATTTCGCGAAGGCGATGGGCAGGCTGGCAAAGACGGATCGCGTCGACGTGCTGATGCTGGCAGAGCTGGCCGAAGTGATCGACAAACGCCCAGACCGGGATCGCCTCACCAGGCCGATGGCAGATGAGACGCAGCAGCGCCTGCATGCGTTGGTGACCCGTCGGAGGCAGCTTGTCCGCTTGCAAGTCAGTGAACGTCAGCGCAAGTACGCCTCTCACTCGGATGTGCAGCCTGGGATCATCGAACTGATGAACATCCTGAAGCGCCAGGTTCAGGACATCGACGCGAGCATCGCAGCGCATCTCGCCAAATATCAAGTCAGTCTGACGAAGCTCTTTCAGAGCGTCAAAGGCGTTGGGCCGGCGACTACGGCTGCGCTGATCTCCGAGCTTCCAGAATTGGGGCAGCTCAAGGCCAAGCAGATCTCCTCACTGGTCGGCGTCGCGCCAATGAATCGGGACTCGGGCCAGTCACGCGGCAAGCGAATGATCTGCGGTGGTCGGGCAACGGTGCGCAGCGCCCTCTACATGGCGGCAATCGTAGCCATGCGGCACAACCCTCTGATCCGAGCCTGCTATGAGCGGCTGGTGGCGGCAGGCAAGCCCAAAGAGGTCGCCATCGTGGCTTGCATGCGCAAGCTGCTGATCATTCTGAATGCCATGGTGAGAACCGGCAGGCCTTGGAAAGAAACGGCGGCAACTGCCCAGGACGATGCGGAGGCTCACATCGTGCCACAACGCGGCCGGGGGGCTCAGTCGTTCATCGCCTGTACGCGACCCAGCCCTTGAAAGTGAATGCGCAATAAAACAACTCGATGTGCGT
This sequence comes from Pseudomonas sp. Ant30-3, assembly GCF_000690905.1. Lineage (GTDB taxonomy): Bacteria > Pseudomonadota > Gammaproteobacteria > Pseudomonadales > Pseudomonadaceae > Aquipseudomonas. Next base: position 16,408 of record NZ_JMCL01000124.1, read on the forward strand.
GAATCCGGCCTCGCTGAGCAGATCAGTATCTTGCTCCGGCGAGAGTACGGGCAATCGCTCCTTGAGCGCCCGAATGTTCTCGGCCTGTGCCGAAGGCATTCCGGAGGCGACCGCGAAAGCAGCGTTGCGCTGGAGCCACTTGTCCTGGTCCGGACCTTCGTTGGGGAAGCTGTGATGGATGACGACCAGAGGAGCGCCGGCCCTGAGTCGCACGTGCATCTGCTTCAAGGTCTCCAGGCGTTTGGCCCGCGGAAGAAAGTGCAGCGTCAGAAGGCAGGTCGCGCCGTCGAACGGTCCCATGGGAGCCGTGTCGATATAGCCTTCGTGCAAGCGCGCACGGGATGCGAGAGGTCCCAGGGTCGTGTGGGCCAACTGGAGCATTTCGGCCGACGGATCCACGCCATCGAAGCGCCAACCCGGTTGCATCTCGGCGAAGCCCTTCAACTCAAGCCCACCGCCGGCACCCAGCACCAGGATGCGCGCATCGGTCGGCACACGCTCGGCCAGCAGCGCGCCGGCCATCTTCGGCAAGTCGCGCAGGCCGGGCACCATTCGCGTGGCGTTCTCGGCATAGCTGGAAACGATGGTCGTGCCGGAAAACGTGAACGGGGTCATGAGGCGGCAGCCTTCTCTTGTTGCACGGGTTGGACGGTCTCTGGCCAGAGCAGCGAGCGGTGCACCTGGGCGCCGGCCATGGCGCCATTGCCCACGGCCAGCGATACTGAATGGGGTGCCCGGGCCACATCGCCGCAGGCAAACACACCCGGCACCGAAGTCTTGTTCTCGGCGTCGGTGCGCACCTGCATGCCGAGGGGCGTTTCTTCCAGCGCGCAGCCCATCGCTTCGAC
>NZ_JMCL01000125.1 GCF_000690905.1 Pseudomonas sp. Ant30-3
ATCGCCATCGCCAGCAAGCCGGCTCCTACGGGATTTTGTGGCGTGGCGACGCTCGGGAGCATGCCCTCAATCCTGTAGGAGCCTGGCTTGCCAGCGATGGCGTCTTCTAAATCTTCGTCGCCAGCAAGCCGGCTCCTACGGGATTTTGTGGCGTGGCGACGCTCGGGAGCATGCCCTCAATCCTGTAGGAGCCTGGCTTGCCAGCGATGGCGTCTTCGAAATCTTCGTCGCCAGCAAGCCGGCTCCTACGGGATTTTGTGGCGTGGCGACGCTCGGGAGCATGCCCTCAATCCTGTAGGAGCCTGGCTTGCCAGCGATGGCGTCTTCGAAAACCCCATCGCCATCAAGCCGGCTCCTACGGGATTTTGTGGCGTCGCGACGCTCGGGAGCATGCCCTCAATCCTGTAGGAGCCTGGCTTGCCAGCGATGGCGTCTTCGAAATCGCCATCGCCAGCAAGCCGGCTCCTACGGGATTTTGTGGCGTGGCGACGCTCGGGAGCATGCCCTCAATCCTGTAGGAGCCTGGCTTGCCAGCGATGGCGTCTTCAAAATCGCCATCGCCAGCAAGCCGGCTCCTGCAGGTTTTTTTGTCAGTTCGAATCAGGTATGCAGGTTGGCGGCTTGGCGGGGGTTTGCCGGGACGGGACGCAGCTGCGGGCGCATGGCATGGCAGCGCCATGCAAACGGGTTGATACCTTCGCTGCGGGTAAACATGTGGCAGAAGTGGGCCTGGTCGCAGAAACCGCATTCGAGACTGATTTGGGTGAGGCTGAGGTCGGTGCTACGAATCAGGTGTTTGGCGCGGGCGATGCGTTGATCGCGTATCCAGTCTTGCGGCGACAGTCCGGTGCTGCGTTTGAAGGCGCGGGAAAAGTGACTGCGGGAGAGGGCGCAGGCGCTCGCCAGTTCAGCCACTTCAATGGTCTCGCTGAGGCGATCGAGGATCAGTTGCTTGGCCAGGCTTTCGCGCCACGAAGCGAGCCCGCCCAGGTTTTTTTTGCGCGTTTCAGTGGCTGCCGCGCACGCGGCGTTTTGCTGAAAGTGAGCCATGGCAAATGTCCGTGTGAGTGGTCTCCATTTTTGGCTGCGCGGCTCCGGCAAGCGAGTTAAACGTTGTTAATTCCACCTGTTGGGTGGGCACGATTGACTGAAGTCAGACACAATCGCAGTCCGGCTGATTGGCTGGACGCTCACAACACAATGGAACCGTGCCTATGAACCGTAATGATCTGCGCCGCGTCGACATGAACCTGCTGGTGATTTTTGAAGCGTTGATGTTCGAAAAGAACCTGACGCGGGTGGCCGAGAAATTGTTCATGGGCCAACCGGCGGTAAGTGCGGCGTTAGGGCGGTTACGCGATTTGTTTGACGATCCGCTGTTGCTGCGTAATGGTCGCGGCATGGAACCGACGGCGCGGGCGCTGGCGATCCTCAAGGAATTGCAGCCGGCGATGGATGTTATTTCCGGTGCGGTCAGCCGGGCCAAGGAGTTTGATCCGACTACCAGCTGTGATGTGTTCCGCATCGGTCTGTCCGACGACGCCGAGTTCGGTTTGTTTCCGCCGTTGTTGACGCAACTGCGCGAGGAGGCGCCGGGGATCATTGTGGTGGTGCGTCGGGCGAATTATTTGCTGATGCCGGCGTTGCTGGCCTCGGGTGAGATTTCGGTCGGGGTGAGTTACACCACGGATTTGCCGGCGAACGCCAAGCGCAAGACGCTGCGCGATATCCCCTGCAAAGTGCTGCGCGGTGACAAACGGCCGGGGCCGATGTCCCTGGACGAATACTGTGAGCGGCCGCATGCGATGGTGTCGTTTTCGGGAGATTTGAGCGGCAATATCGATCTGGATTTGGCGAAGATCGGGCGCAGTCGTCGGGTGGTGTTGGGTGTGCCGCAGTTCAGCGGGTTGCGGGCATTGCTCGCCGGGACGGAGATGATTGCGACGGTGCCGGATTACGCGGCCTGTGCATTGGTCGAGGGCTGTGCGTTGCGGGCGGAGGATCCGCCGTTTCCGATCGAGGCGGCGCAGTTGTCGATGGCCTGGAGCGGCGTGCATGACAATGATCCGGCGGAGCGCTGGTTGCGCGGTCGGATTGGGCAGTTCATGTCGGCGCCTTTGCAGGTTTCCTAGCGGCCAGTCTTGGCGGCCCGGCACTGTCAATCAGCCGCAATCTCTAAAAACAGCCATCCACAAAAGACCGCGACCCTCCAAAAAGAATCGCGGTTCTTTCTCCCTCAAAAACATCACTGCTGCAAAACAGTCGCCTGGTTATCCGCGCCAAACTGCTGCACGGTCGCCATTTGCGTCACGCCACTCTGGTCGACGCTGGCCATGTTGCCCGTCCCGCCCTGGGTCACGTAAGCCACGTTCATGCTGTCGGTCTGTTTGACCGTGATCTGGTTGTCGCTGCCGTACATTTGGTTGGTAAAGGCCTGGTTGCCGGTGCCGGACTGGTCGAACTCGGTGATGTTGCCCGAGCCGGTAGAGGAGCCTTCAGCCAGGTTGGTGGTACCGCGTTGCGAGGCGATGAGGATGTTGTCGCTGCCGTTCTGGTCGAAGTACAGCTCGTTGTACGAGTCGGCCTGGGTGACCGTGGTTTTGTTGCCGGTGCCGGTCTGGTTGGTGGTCATGACATGGCCGACGCCATCCTGGGTGAAGTTGGCGATGTTGTTATTGCCGGCCTGGTTGACGGTCGCACGCTGATTGCTGCCGAACTGTCCACCGGATTCCGGGCCTTTCCAGTTGCTGGCGTGGACCTTGTTGCCGTTGCCCACCGAAGTGGCGTTGAGCACATGGCTGTCACCGGTCTGGTAGGTGAAGTGCACGTTGTTGGTTCCTTGCTGGTACAGCGCAAGGGTTGAGCCGACCGACTCGAACTGGTCGGCGTAGATCGCGTTGAGGTCGCCGACTTGCAGGATCTGCGCGACGTTGTTTTCGCCGAAGCTCTGATCGACCACGGTTTCGTTGGTTTGCCCGTTCTGGTTGACCGTGGCCTGGCTGGCGACTTGCGAGTCTTGCCAGACTTCGGTGCCGTTGAAATCACCGAGCTGGTTGATGGTGATGGTGCCGCCGTCACCGAAACTCTGGTCGCCATAGGCGTAGTTGCTCTCACCGGCCTGGTTGATGTTGATCTGTCCGGCCATGTGGCCGATCTGTTCGGCGGTGCCGTAGTTGGCGGTGCCGAACTGGATGACGGTCGCGTTGTTGCCGGCACCGAAGATGAACTGTTCGATGTTGGCTTCGTTGCCTGCACCGACCTGATACGTGGTGCCGGTGCTGGCGTCCTGGGATTCCTGATAGACGAAGGAGAAGTTACCCGTGCCTTGCTGCTGTTGCAGCGCCTCGTTGGTACCCAGTGTCCCGACAGACTGGCTGGCATGGCTGATGTTGAAGCTGCCGACCTGTTGCTGGGTGATGGTGCTGCCGTTTTCGAACAACTGCTCGGCGTAACCGGCGTTGAATTCGCCGGCCTGATCCTGGGTGATGACGCTGGTGGCGGTGTCCTGAAACGCCGCTGCGTCGTTGCCGCCACCCAGTTGTTGCTGGGTCGCGCTGGCAAAACTGGCCTGGCTTTGCTTCACATCGGCGATGTTGGCGGTACCGAGCTGGCTCTGGCTTGAAACGCTGTCGTCCGCCATTGCCTGGGCACTGACAATGACCAGGATGGCGGCGGTGAGGGGCGTCAGTTTGAACATGATGAAACCTCCGGGTTGTTGCAGTGCTTTAACGATACTGTTTGACCGAAACGCTCATGCCGTTCCCAGCCTGGTTGACGGCGCTGGAAAGCCCCGTACCCGCCTGGTCGATGCTGGCGTCGTTGTTGTTGCCGTTCTGGGAAATCTGCGCGCGGTTGTGGTTACCGTTCTGAGTGATTGACGCGGCGTTGCCGGACCCTTGTTGAGTGATCATCGCCATCAGGTCGCTGCCTTGTTGCAGGATGAATGCCTCTTGATTGCTGCCCGCCTGGACGATGCTGCCAAGCAGCGACTGGCCGTTCTGTTGCAGCAGCGCGTAGTTGGCCTCGCCGATCTGTTCGATCAGCGCTTGCTGGCCGATCGGCGCCGGCAACTCGCCGAGGTCGGCGCCGGGGGCGATGTCTTCGTTTTCCATCAAATCGTCGGCGCGCAGGCCGGCGCTGCTGCATAACACAAGCAGGCAGAGCAGGGCGGCGGTCGACGTTTTCATGACGTTATCCTCTGGCAAGCGTTCGCCCCCTCAACCGATGCGATTGAGGGGGCGATGGCTCAGTTGGCGATGACTGTGACCGAGCGCACCGTGCCCTGTGACGAGCGAATGGTTGCAGTCGGATTCGCCGATGGAACCACTGTGGTGCTGTTGCTCACCGTCAGTCTCCAGCGTCCGGTCAATGGCACAGTGGTGGTGCCCAGCGTCACCGGTCCGGTCGGCGTCGAAACCTCGACAGTGATGGTGTTGCCGGTGGTCACCGACGAGGTACCGCTGAAGTCCCAGTTGAAGCGGTTGTTGGAACGCGCTGTCACCGTGGCCGCTGTCACCGCGAAGTTCTCGGCGGCTGGCCGTGGCGAGACTTGCACGGTGACCGTTCCCGGGGTGGACAAGGCGCCTACGCTGTCCCTGGCGATGTAGGTGAAGGTCGTGGTGAACGCCGTCGTGACGGTGGCCGGTGGGGTGTAGGTGATCACCGTGCCGTTTGAGCTGACGGTGCCGCGACCTGCCGCAGGTTGGGTGACACTGGCGATGGCCAGCGGTACGTTGCCTTCCGGATCGGTGTCGTTGGCGAGCACGTTGATCGGGATGGCCACACCCAACGTGGCGATGCTGTCGTTGACCGCCACAGGCACCTGGTTAGGCGCCACGGTGATGGTCACGGTCGCCGGGGTGGCCGAGGCCAGGCCTTTGACGTCTTGCGCCTTGTAGGTGAAGGTCGTGGTCAGTGGAGCATTGACCACTGCCGGTGGCGTGTAGACCACGGCGGTGCTGCCGCTCAGCGCCACCGTGCCCTGGCCGGCGGCCGGTTGGGTGAGCTCGGTGATGTTCAGCGGCGTGTCGCCGTCGGGATCGTCGTCGTTGGTCAGCAGGTTGAGGGTCAGCGGGATGCCGAAGCTGGTGCTGCCGCTGTCGGCCACTGCCACCGGCGCCTGATTCTCGCCGCTGTCCGGTGCCGTTCCCACTACAACCACTGGCTCGGTGTCGCTGCCGCCGGCGGCAGATTTCACCGTGACGGTGGCGGGTGGTTGCGCCAGGTCGGAAATGGTCAGACGTTGCAGCGTGCCGGTTTTCGACAGCCGTCCATAACCTTGAGCAACCATGTCTGGCACGGCCACTTCATCCGTCGAGGTGGCTTCGATCAGCAGGCTGTTGTTGCTCCAGTTGTAGCGGGCGGTCTGGATTTTCACCAGGTCGGTGACCTTGCTCGACACGGCAGTTGGCCGGGTCGTGCCGGTGGGATTGCTGGCAGTGACCACGACCACAGGAGGCACTGCACCGGTAAACTGACGTTGTCCGAAGAACAGGCCGTTGTTGTCACCGGTCATGTTGATCAGGCACGGCGACAGCGGTGGTCCGGGGACCAAAGCGACGCTTTCACGGAAGCACAGGCTCGAACTGTTGCTCGAGTCGCCGAAGACTTCCACTCGGGTACTGCTGGCTCCCGGGCCGGTGGGTGTACGCCGGTAGGTGGCGCGGCCGATTTCCACCGGGGTCTGTGCACGGTTGTCGAGGACTTTGCCGGACACGGTGAACAGGTTGGTTTGAATCGTTCCGGCCGGACCTTGAATCCGCACGAAGTTGGTGTTGTTGGGGCTGCCCGTCACTTGTTCGGTGAGGTTAGGGTCGCCGACGAAGGTTTCCACTGCGCCAGTGTCCGGGTTCACTTCAGTGTAGGGGCCGTTGACGCTGCGCAGGAACGGCCCGATGTTGCCGCCCAATACGCCGCTGAAATCGCCCGGCGCGCCAATGCCGATGTCGCGGGTGATGTTGATTGCACGGCGACCTGGCGCCGTGACGTTGACCGTTTCCACCCCGTACGGGTGAGTGATGGTGTAGATCCCGGCGGTGGGTACCGAAACCCGCAGGCGAATCCGCGCGAAGGCGACCTGATCGCCTTCGGCCGGCACTTCGGAACCGAACGCCGCTTCGAGGGCCGCGACGTAGACTTCCAGCTCGTAACCGCTGTTGCCGACTTGCGGGATCGAGGTTTCCGCGGCAAACCAGAACGCTTCAGGAGGCCAGTTGTCGGGGAAAATCATCGGCTGGGCATCGTCGTAGATGCCCGGTTCCGCCAACAGAATGCACATGTAGGACGGCGGCACCGTGGCCGGCACGCGCGAACTCGCGGCGCGCGACTGGCACAGTTCCATCGACAGGTTGTTGTTGTCCTGAAACCACATCGGGAATTTCCCGGTGGCAAAGGTGTAGGGACCGGGGTCGACAGCGGCAAGCTGCGCGAACGCGCTGCCGGAGAGCGATAGCGTCAGTCCCAGGGCGTTGAGCGCCAGGCGTGGCCAATTGTTCATGATGCCTCCTGATACGAATCTGGGCATGTGAGTGTTCATTGCACGATGACCACTTCTTCGGTATCGCTGCCGCCATTGGATGACGTCACCCGAACCTTGGCCGGTGGGATCGGCGAGATCCCGGTGGCCAGGCTTTTCACCGCACCTTCGCCACTGAGGGCACCGATGGCGGCGCCACTGCCGGACGTGGCGGTGAGCACGGGGGGTGAGGTTTCGTCGCTGGTGGAAGCCACGAGCGTCAGTTGCCCGGAGCTGAGGCTGTACTCGGCACGCTGGATCACCACCAGGTCGGTCAGCGCCATCGACAGGGTGGTTGGTGTGCTGGTCGCAATGGCGACGTGGTTATCCGCGGTCAATTGCAAGGTGCTTGGCAGACTCGGGTTGACCGAGGATTGCGCGTACCAGTTGCCGGTGGTGTCGGCCTCGGTCAGGTTCAGCACCGGGTTATTACTGGTCAAGGTGACGGTGGCCGGTGGCGGCGGGGCCTTCACGAACACGTCTTGCTGAGCGACCGGCGCGCTGTCGCCGGCCTTGCGTGAATACGTGCTGCGCTCGGTGATCATGGGTGTAGGTCGCACCACCGTCGACAACTTGCCGGAGATCCCGAACAGCGTGGTCCGCAGGTCAAGACCATTGGGGCCTTCGATGCGCACGAAGTTGGTGTTGAACGGGCTGCCGGTGACGGCCTCCTGGAGGTTCGGGTCGCCGATATATTGTTCGGCCGCACCGGTCAGCGGATTGGTCTCGGTGTAAGGGCCGTTGACGCTGCGCAGGAATGGCCCCACATCACCGCGCAAGGCGCCGTCGTAGGTTTTCGGTGTGCCGATGCCGATGTCACGAGTCATATTGATCGCGCGGTCGCCACCTGCCGGCACGTCGAACACATCGACGCCGTAAGGGTGAGTGACGACATAGGTGCCGGCGGTGGGCACGTCGACCCGAATGCGCACACGGGCAAAGCTGACCTGATCACCTTCGACCGGTTCTTCAGCGGCAAACGCCGCCTCGATGGCCGTGCCGAATTCCAGATCGATGCCTCGGCCGGCGTCGATAATCGTCGCGTCAGCGGTAAACCAGAAGGATTCGTCGGGGAAGTTGGTCGGGAAGACGATCGGCTCGGCGTCGTCAAACACGCCCGGCGTCGGCAGCAGCGTGCACATGTACGACGGAGCACCTGGCGCCCCGGGTGCCCGGGAGCTGACCGCTTTGGATAAACACAGATCCAGGGTGCGGCCGTGGGTGTCCTGATACCAGGCGGCAAAAGAACCATTGGCGGGCAAATAGGGGCCGGGATCGACGGCAAACAATGCGGCCTGGGCCACCCCGTGGGTCAGCGCGGTCACGGCAAGAGCGAGCGCAGTTTTGGACAGTAAAGGGTGCATGTGTATTCCCTCTATCGGAATGCCTGTCCCGTGGGGATGGGCCAGTTGCGAGGGTATCGGCAACTTCCATACCAACCGCGCAAAACGCCTGTTTCAGGCCCGGGATAGAGGCTTGTGCGGCTGATATGCCTGCAGTTTTGCGCTTGGCCCGAACGGGCCATGGGCCCCAGGGTTGGGGTCAGGTGGGGAGGGTGGGGGATGTCGGCAATCCCATAACCGGGCAAAAACCCGACTCTGGGCTATAACCCTATTGGGGAATCGTCGGGAACAACGCCCATGACTACGTCGACGCAAGCGCTGCCGTCCGGAGAGAGTCCGCGCAAGCAGCCGTTCAATCTGCTGCGCTGGTTTTCGCTGATCAGCATGGCGGTGATCGGAACGGTGGCCGTGGCGTTGGGCGCCGTGTCCACGCGGTTCGTGATTACCGAAAGCGTGCAGCGTGATGCACTGTTAACGTCGCAGTTCATCCGCGCGATTGCTTCGGCGGAAGTACGCCATGTGTCGATTCCCAACGTACGCACCATGGGCGAACTGCTGGATCCGCGAAAAGACCGCGATTATCCCGATGTCGACCCGTTGGCCCGGGCCAGTGCCCGCGGCGAGTTCCTTGACCATATCGAACACTTGCCAGACGTAATTCTCGCCAATATCTACGCGCCTGATCGCATGGTGATCTGGTCGACCAATCCGGCCTTGATGGGCACCACGATCCATAGCGATGAAGACCTCGACCACGCGTTTGCCTCGAAAACCGCGGTGTCGGCCAGTTATCACAGCGTCGACGAAACCCGCATGGAGCAGAAATTCATTACGCCGCCGGACTACATCTTTATCGAGAACTACATTCCCCTGTTTGATGCTGACGGCAACACGGTCACGGCAATGGTCGAGATCTACAAGGAGCCCAAGGACCTGATCGATCGCATGGAGCGCGGTCTGGTGCTGATCTGGCTCGCGACCGCGCTGGGCGGGGGGCTGATTTACCTGGGGTTGTACTGGATCGTGCGGCGTGCGGCGATGCTGCTGGCGGCGCAACAAAAGCAGCTGATCACCAATGAAACCTTTGTCGCACTCGGCGAGATGTCATCAGCGGTCGCGCACAGTTTGCGCAATCCGCTGGCGACCATTCGCTCCAGCGCCGAGCTGGCCCTGGAATTCGACAGCGGCCCGGCGCAGAAGAACATCAACGACATCATCGGCCAGGTCGATCGCATGTCGAAGTGGGTCCGGGAGTTGCTGCAGTCGCTGCGGCCAATGCAGGACGAGGTCGAACCGGTCAACCTGGTCGCGGCGCTGCACGACAGCCTGATGGCCTTCGAGCAGCAAATCGCCAAGGCCAGGGTGCGGGTGATATTCGAGCCAAAAGAAGCACCGATGGTCCTCAGCCAGCATGTGCAACTGACGCAGATCCTCAACAGCCTGCTGGCCAACGCGGTGGAGTCCATGGACAAGGACGGCACACTGACCATCACCCTTGAATCAAGCGATGCCCAGCACGTGAGCGTGAGGGTGAGCGACACCGGTAAAGGCATGAACGAAGAGCAACGCCGCATGGCTTTCCGACCATTTTTCACCACCAAACAGGGCGGTCTCGGCGTCGGTCTGGTGCTGGTCAAGCGAATCATGGAGCGCTGTTGCGGCTCGGTGAGCCTGCAAAGCCGCGAAGGCGAGGGGACCTGTGTGCAACTGACGTTCAAACGGCTCCCTGAAAACGGGTCAGGTTTCCCCCAATAGTGGGGAAACATTCCCCGGTCTTGGATCAATCAGATAAAGCGATAACCTGTTGTTTATACAGGAATTAATTTCTATCGATAGCCCATCCCAAGCCTGGCGAGGTAATTGCAAAGCCTCAGGAAGCCGGCGTTCTCCAGGCGGTTGTTCGACCCTGCCCACCCCGTGAGCAGTAGCGGCGAATACCTTCAGTTGGACCGTCCTCCACGTTCAATGCCACCTACACTGAACCGAAACACGGCTGCGAAGGTTTGGTTGGCATTCAGGACATACCTCATGCAAAGACTGGAACGACAATTTCCTGCTTTTGCCAGGCTGATGGCCCCAGGCCCGGGCTGGCGTGGCCGGTTCAACTTGCTGCGCTGGTTTTCCTTCGGCAGCTTTTTCATCATTGCGGCTGTGGCGCTGGGTCTTGGTTACATTTCTACGCGTTTCGTGGTGACTGAGAGTGTCGAGCGCGATTCAATGTTGACCGCGCAATTTATTCAGGCCATGGGCGATGCCGAAATCCGTCATGCCTCAATCAGCCCCGACAGAACCATGGGCGAAATGCTCGATCCGCGCCAGGACCAGGCTTACCCCGATGTCGAACCGGCCACCCGCGCCTCCGCCCGCGTCGAGTTTCTCGATCATGTGGAGCACCTGCCGGACATTTTGTTGGCGACGGTGTACGCCGAAGATCGCACCATCGTCTGGTCGACCAACCCTGAGTTGATTGGCGTGAACATCAAAGACGATGAGGAGCTGGAGGAGTCCTTCGCCATGAAGGAATCGGTGTCCACCAGCTACCATGAAATGGTCGAGGAACGCCCCGAACAGCGCCTGTTGCGCGAGCCGGAAAATCTGTTCATCGAAAACTACATCCCGATGTTCAACGCCGACAAAAGCAAAGTGGTGGCGATGGTCGAAATCTACAAGGAGCCGGTCGACCTGGTCGCGCGGATTCAGCGTGGGTTCAAGGCGATCTGGTTTGCGACCGTACTGGGCGGCGCGGCGATTTACCTGGCGCTGTTCTGGATTGTCCGGCGCGCGGCCAAACTGCTGGCGAGCCAGCAGCAGCAGTTGATCACCAATGAGACGTTTGTGGCGCTGGGCGAGATGTCCTCGGCGGTGGCGCACAGTTTGCGAAATCCGCTGGCGAACATTCGCTCCAGCGCCGAACTCGCCCAGGAAATCGCCAGCCAGAGCTCACAGAAAAACATCGGCGACATCATTCAGCAGGTCGATCGCATGTCGCGCTGGGTTCGCGAATTGCTGGTGTCGCTGCGCCCGATGAATGATGACCATGAAGCGGTCGACCTGGTATTGGCCATCGAGGACACCCTGAATGCCTTCGCGGCGTTGATCCAACGGTCGAACGTCGAGGTGCGTTTTACGCCGCAGGCCTGTCCGCCAGTGGTCAGCCAGCGCGTGCTGCTCACGCAGATTCTCAACAGCCTGTTTGCCAACGCGCTGGAAGCGATGTCCGACGGTGGGGTGCTGACCATCGCGGTTCATTCGCCGCATGCGGGGCAGGTGAGCATGACCCTGAGCGACACCGGCAAAGGCATGAGCAAACAGCATCAGCAGATGGTCTTCAAACCGTTTTTTACGACCAAACAGGGCGGGCTGGGCGTTGGCCTGGCCTTGGTCACACGCATTATGGAGCGGTTCGAAGGCTCGGTCGCACTGACCAGCCAGGAGCAGGAAGGAACCCGCGTCAGTCTCAACTTTATGGTGGCAACCGGAGGGGAATATGGAGCGCAGCATATTGCTGGTCGAGGATGACGAACTGCTCGCCGAAAATATACAGACCTATCTGGAGCGCAAAGACTTCGAGGTGACGGTTTGCCACTCGGCCGAGGATGCATTGGAGCAATTGAACACCTTTGCGCCCGATGTAGTGCTGACCGACAACTCGCTGCCGGGCATGAGCGGCCACGACCTGATCCAGAAACTGCGCATCAGCGCGCCGGATCTGAAAGTGATCATGATGACCGGTTACGGCAACGTCGAAGACGCCGTGGTGGCGATGAAAGAAGGCGCGTTCCATTACGTCACCAAGCCGGTGGCGCTGCCGGAGCTCAAGCTGTTGCTGGACAAGGCCCTGGCGACCGAACGAATGGAGCGCACGCTGTCGTTCTATCAGGAACGCGAGGCGCAGAAGTCAGGTGTCCAGGCTTTGATCGGCGACTCGGCGCCTATGCAATATTTGAAAAGCACCATCGGCCAATTGCTCGACGCGGAGCGGCGGATGGCCAACGCCGACCTGCCGCCCGTGCTGGTGGAAGGCGAGACGGGCACCGGCAAGGAACTGGTCGCCCGTGCCCTGCACTTTGACGGCCCGCGCAGCAAAGGCCCGTTCATTGAATTCAACTGTGCTTCGATCCCTTCCAATCTGGTGGAATCGGAGCTGTTCGGCCATGAGAAGGGTGCATTCACCGATGCCAAGGACCGCCGCGTCGGCTTGGTCGAGGCGGCTGACGGCGGCACGCTGTTTCTCGATGAAGTGGGCGAGATGGACCTGCTGCTGCAGGCCAAACTGCTGAAACTGCTGGAAGACCGGACCATTCGCCGGGTCGGTTCGGTGAAGGAGCGCAAGGTGGATTTGCGCGTGATCAGCGCCACCAACTGCAACCTTGAGCAGATGGTGCAGCAGGGTAAATTCCGCCGCGACCTGTTCTTCCGCCTGCGCATCATCTCGATCAAAGTGCCGCGTCTGTACGCGCGGGGTGAAGACATTTTGGTGCTGGCCCGGCATTTCCTGGCGATCCACGGTAAACGTTATGGCAAACCGCACCTGCATTTCAGCGATCAGGCCGAATCGTTGCTGCTCAGTTACACCTGGCCGGGCAACGTTCGCGAATTGCGCAACATGCTTGAGCAAACCGTATTACTGGCGCAGAGCGATACCATTGCCGCGCACCAGTTGAACGTCTGCCTGAGCCTGGTCGACGACCCGCCTGTAATGCAGGAAGCCCAGCACCACGAGCCACGTCCGGTGTACTGCGGCAACGAGTCGATGAACCTGCCGGAAGTCGAGCGCGACATGGTCCGCAAGATGCTCGACAAGACCGACTGGAACGTCACCAAATCCGCACGCCTGCTGGGCCTGAGTCGCGACATGTTGCGCTATCGCATCGAAAAACTCGGCCTCGCGCGCCCGGACAAACGTCAGTGGTAAACCGGATCCACCGGGCCCTGGCGGCTGAGGCACGCCAGCAGGCACGTGGGGTCGACGACCTCTTTGTTGACATACACGCCACGCTCCACATCGTAGGAGCGGATGAACACGCGAACGCTGGTGTCGGCCACCGTCGGCAGACGTGAATCGGTGAACACATGCTCACTGGCGATCGGGATGAAATCCTGCGGCGCCGTCGGGATGTACGTGCGCGGCGGCACCGTACTCAGGCTCGGCGGAGCGGGGTGAGCGAAAGGCTGGTTGTCGCCGTAATAAATGATGTTACTGCTGTAGTCGGTGGTCGGTGTCAGGCTTTCGTCGGCGTAAGCGGTGGTTGTTGCGCTCAGGGCAAAAGCAAGCAACAACGTCAGTTCGGTGAGTTTCATGGCAGCACCTGCGGCAGCGGAGTTTGTGCGTTTCCCCAAGGCCGTTAACTATAGACGCCCGCCGCCGGCGATGCCCGGCATGCCCCCACAATCGCATTCTGCAGGAGCGAGCTTGCTCGCGATGCCGCCGCCGCTGTGCATCAGCCAGCCCGTGTCGATGCCATCGCGGGCAAGCCACGCTCCCACAGTAGATTTGGGGTCGAAGCATGGTTGAGTGATCGGCATCAAACCCTTGTGGGAGCGCGGCTTGCCTGCGATGACTGACTGCCAGGCACCAACAAAGCTGAATACCCAATCGCATTCGCCAGAAAACCCGCCTCCAAAATTTGGAGGCGGGCTTGCGTCCGTTGCATGGCAAACGCTAGATAGA
>NZ_JMCL01000126.1 GCF_000690905.1 Pseudomonas sp. Ant30-3
TACGCCACTCAAGCATAAGCTCGACCGCCCGCTCCTTTCGGGGAGCGGGTTTTGTTTTTTGGACCTGCCCTCTTTCGTGAATCGTGCCTGTAGGAGCCGGCTTGCTGGCGATGGCATCACCGCGGTCATTCAAAAGCAGCGTGTCGATGCCATCGCCAGCAAGCCGGCTCCTACGGGAACGGATTGCCTTACGGGTCTTTATCTTTTCCGACTTAAGTTGCCCACTATGCTCAAACGCCTTGCCTGGCTGGCGCTCTGTGTCTGCGCCCCGCTGTCCGCCGCGCCACATATCGACAATCAACGTTTGCAGCAACTGGCCAACGATCCCTTCTGGATTTCTTTGGGCCATTACGAAACCGCCAAACTCGGGGGCTGGCGCAGCTATGTCAGCGACCGTAAATTCTTTCTCGCGGCCGACGGCAACGAACACCCCGATCGCGAACTGGCGGCGACCGTGCAGGCGCTTTACGCCCCAGCTAGTAAAGGCGAGCAACACGCTCAATGCGTCTACCCGGCGCGTACCCGCTGGCTCAAGGCGCAACTCAGCCTGACCGATTTGCCGAAGCCGGACTGTGCCGAATTCACACAATGGTTCAAGGATGTGGCGCCGCACAGCGCGGTGATGATTTTCCCTGCGGCCTATCTGAACAGTCCTTCGTCGATGTTCGGTCACACCTTGCTGCGCATCGATCAGGCCGATGTGCAAACCGACAAGACCGCGCTGCTCAGTTACGCGATCAACTTCGGCGCCTACATTGAAGGCTCGGACAACAGCATCCTGTACGCATGGAAAGGCTTGATGGGCGGCTACCCGGGCCTGTTCGCGCTCGTGCCCTATCAGGAGAAACTCTCGGAATACCGCAGCCTGGAAAACCGTGACCTGTGGGAATACCGGCTGAACCTGACGCAGGCGGAAACCGAGCGCATGGTCGAGCACGTCTGGGAACTCAAGCAGATCCAGTTCGATTATTTTTTCTTTGACGAAAACTGCTCCTATCGCTTGCTGGAATTGCTGCAAGTGGCGCGGCCGGGTCTGCGTCTGACTGAACAATTCCCGCTGACCGCGATTCCGACCGACACGGTCAAAGCGGTGAAAGAAGCCGGGCTGGTGGAATCGATCCAATACCGTCCTTCCCGCGAGCGTGAGCTGCTGAGTCGCGCCGAACCGCTGGATCCTGAAGAGCAACAGTGGGTGCTGAAAGTCAGCGCCGACCAGAAACAGTTACAGGAGCCGGCCTTCAAGGCGCAGCCTCGCGACCGCCAGGCGCTGATCATCGACGCCGCCTACCGTCTCGAACGCTACCGGGCCAACGGTCAGGAGCGCGATGCAAATCGTGCCCAGCGCAGCTTTGAACTGCTGCGAGCGATCAATGAGAACCCGGCGCCGGAGCTGGACATCCCGCAGCCCGGCCTCCCCGAGGATGGCCATGAATCGCGCACCTGGCAGGCCGGCATCGGTACTCGCGGCGATCAGGCCTTTGGCGAATATGGCCTGCGCATGGCGTATCACGATCTCAACGACAACACCGAGAGCTTCCCGCTGGGCGCTCAGATTGAAATCCTGCAGATGAAACTGCGCCAGTACGAAGGCAATAACTGGCAATTGCAGCAACTGGATCTGGCGACGATCCGCTCGCTGACTCCACGCAACGAGTTATTGCAGCCATTGTCATGGCAAGTCACCGGCGGCCTGGAGCGAGTGCCCGGCAAGCACGACGACGAAACCCTGGTCAGCCACGTCAATGGCGGCGCCGGCGGCACCTGGCAATTGAGCGAGGACATGCTTGGTTTCGCTTTGGGCACCGTGCGCGTCGAGCACAACAACGACTTTGCCGAATTCATTTCACCCGCTGCGGGTTTCAACAGCGGTGTGCTGTGGCACAACCCGTTGGGCAACTTCAGCCTGGAAGCCAAGGGCGACTTCTTCACCAATGGTGAAGTACGTCGTAGCGTCAGCCTGAATCAGCAGTGGGAATTGTCGCGCAACCTCGGCTTGCGCCTGAGCGCCCAACGCGAATTCAGCCACCTCGCCTCGCCGGAAAACGAAGTGATGCTGGAAGTGAAGTGGTATCACTATTGATCCAGCCTTTGTAGGAGCCGGCTTGCTGGCGATGGCGATTTTGAAGACGCCATCGCTGGCAAGCCAGGCTCCTACAGGTTTGAGGGCATATTCCCGAGCGTCGCCAAGACACAAAACCCGTAGGAGCCGGCTTGCTGGCGATGCCGATTTCGAAGACGCCATCGCTGGCAAGCCAGGCTCCTACAGGATTGAGGGCATATTCCCGAGCGTCGCCGAGACACAAACCTCGTAGAAGCCGGCTTGCTGGCGATGGCGATTCCGAATACGCCATCGCTGGCAAGCCAGGCTCCTACAGGATTGAGGGCATATTCCCGAGCGTCGCCAAGACACAAACCTCGTGGGAGCCGGCTTGCTGGCGATGGCGATTCCGAAGACGCCATCGCTGGCAAGCCAGGCTCCTACAGGATTGAGGGCATATTGCCGAGCGTCGCCAAGACACAAACCTCGTAGGAGCCGGCTTGCTGGCGATGGCGATTCCGAAGACGCCATCGCTGGCAAGCCAGGCTCCTACAGGATTGAGGGCATATTCCCGAGCGTCGCCAAGACACAAACCTCGTAGGAGCCGGCTTGCTGGCGATGGCGATTCCGAAGACGCCATCGCTGGCAAGCCAGGCTCCTACAGGATTGAGGGCATGTTCCCGAGCGTCGCCAAGACACAAACCTCGTAGGAGCCGGCTTGATCTGGCGATGGCGATTTCGAAGACGCCATCGCTGGCAAGCCAGGCTCCTACAGGATTGAGGGCATATTCCCGAGCGTCGCCAAGACACAAACCTCGTAGGAGCCGGCTTGCTGGCGATGGCGATTCCGAATACGACATCGCTGGCAAGCCAGGCTCCTACAGGATTGAGGGCATATTCCCGAGCGTCGCCAGGACACAAACCTCGTAGGAGCCGGCTTGCTGGCGATGGCGATTCCGAATACGCCATCGCTGGCAAGCCGGCTCCTACAGGATTGAGGGCATATTCCCGAGCGTCGCCAAGACACAAACCTCGTAGGAGCCGGCTTCCTGGCGATGGCGATTCCGAAGACGCCATCGCTGGCAAGCAAGGCTCCTACAGGATTGAGGGCATATTCCCGAGCGTCGCCAAGACACAAACCTCGTAGGAGCCGGCTTGCTGGCGATGGCGATTCCGAAGACGCCATCGCTGGCAAGCCAGGCTCCTACAGGATTGAGGGCATATTCCCGAGCGTCGCCAAGACACAAACCTCGTAGGAGCCGGCTTGCTGGCGATGGCGATTCCGAAGACGCCATCGCTGGCAAGCCAGGCTCCTTCAGAACTGAAGACATGAAACCAATGAACGCAGCCATGGCCCAATCCTTATCAAGGGAGAAAACCATGAGTCGCGCTTTCGTCAATGAAGATAACGCCGCTGCGCAAGCTGATCAGCCGGTTGAACGGCAGATCAGCGCGCAGACCAATTACGTCACGCCAACCGGCCACGCCCAACTGCAGGCCAAGGTCGCCGAGCTGCAACAACTGCACAGTGCTCAATCGGCCAAGGGCGAACAGGCGGACAAACAACGCCAGGCAGACCTCGAACGGGATTTACGCTATTTCAATCAGCGCCTGCAAAGCGCACAGGTGGTATCAACCGCCAGTTCGACGCAAAAAGTCCAGATCGGCAGCCGCGTGACGTTCGCCGACGAGCATGACAGCGAACAGACGGTGCAACTGGTGGGTGAAGACCAGGCCGACGCGGCAGCGGGCCTGATCAATTGGGGCTCACCGCTGGGTCGGGCCCTGCTCGGGGCGCAGTTGGGTGACGAAGTTCTGTGGCAGCGCCCGGCCGGCGATCAGACGATCGAAGTCATCCGCATCGAACCGGCTTAAACCACACCTTGCGCGAGCATGGCGTCGGCGACTTTGACGAAGCCGGCGATGTTCGCGCCTTTGACGTAGTTAACCCGTCCGTTTTCTTCGCCGTAATGCACGCAGGCGTGGTGAATCGACTGCATGATTGCATGCAGCTTGCTGTCCACTTCGCCGCCGGTCCACAGCAGGCGCATGGCGTTCTGGGACATTTCCAGACCACTCACCGCCACGCCACCAGCGTTGGACGCTTTGCCCGGCGCAAACAAAATGCCGGCTTCGATAAATACGTCCACGGCCTCCAGTGTCGTCGGCATGTTCGCACCTTCTGCCACACACACGCAGCCATTGCGCAGAAGCGTGCGAGCAGCGTCCGCATCGAGTTCGTTTTGCGTCGCGCACGGGAGCGCAATGTCGCAACTCAGCGACCAAGGGTGCTGGCCGGCCATGAACTCCAGGCCGAAGCGCCCGGCCAGTTCGCTGATCCGTCCACGCTGGACATTTTTCAACTCCAGCAACGCCAGCCATTGCTCCTCGGTCAAACCCGCCTCGCAGTACAGCGTGCCTTCGGAGTCGGAGAGCGAGATCACTTTGCCGCCCAGGTCCATGACCTTGCGCGCAGCATATTGAGCCACGTTGCCGGAACCCGAGATGGCCACGCGTTTGCCTTCGAGGGTCTCGCCGCTGCGCTTGAGCATTTCTTCAGCGAAGTACACGCAGCCAAAACCGGTGGCTTCAGGGCGGATCAGGCTGCCGCCATAGCTCGGGCCTTTGCCGGTCAATACGCTGGTGAACTGGTTGCTCAGGCGTTTGTACTGACCGAACAGGAAACCGATCTCGCGCGCCCCGACGCCGATGTCGCCGGCCGGAACGTCAACGTCTGCGCCAATATGGCGATACAACTCGCTCATGAAGGCCTGGCAGAAGCGCATGACTTCGGCATCACTTTTGCCTTTCGGGTCGAAATCCGAACCGCCCTTGCCGCCGCCCATGGGCAGTGAGGTCAGCGAGTTTTTGAACGTCTGTTCGAAGGCGAGGAATTTCAGCACGCCGAGGTTGACCGAAGGATGGAAACGCAGACCGCCCTTGTACGGTCCGATCGCACTGTTCATCTGAATGCGGAAACCGCGATTGACCTGCACGTTGCCATGATCGTCGACCCAGGAAACACGAAAAACGACAGCCCGCTCCGGCTCGCACATCCGCTCGAGAATCCCGGCGTTCAAATAGTGCGGATTGGCTTCGAGAAACGGCCACAGGCTGCGCAGGACTTCTTCTACGGCCTGGTGAAATTCGGGCTGATCCGGGTCGCGTATTTTCAGGCGAGCGAGGAAATGGTCGACGGATTCGATCATGGAAAAGTCTCGGCAAATTGTTGTCGTTGGAGGAGATTGAGCCGGACTGTAACAAACGGATTGTGTACCGGAATAGATTAAATCGTCGCATTTATGAAGTTAAATGGTGCACAGAATATAAATAGAGATCTTTTACGAACTTATTTTGCACCTGATTGGGTCTTCACAATTGAGTTGTGCACCAACAGTTACGCTGCTTTCGCGAGCAGGCTCGCTCCCACATTGGACCGCGTTTTACAGGCTGGCATCGCCCCCTTGTGGGAGCGAGCCTGCTCGCGAAGAACGCGACTCGGTGTCACTGAAAGAATGCACAAAAAAACGGAGCCCCGAAGGCTCCGTTTTCCATGCAACCGACCCGACATCAGGCCAGTTTTTTGTGCCGTACACGGTGCGGCTGGGCAGCCGCTTCGCCGAGACGCTTTTTGCGATCGGCTTCGTATTCGGTGTAGTTGCCTTCGAAGAACACCGCTTGCGAGTCGTCTTCGTACGCCAGGATGTGCGTCGCGACACGGTCAAGGAACCACCGATCGTGAGAGATCACAATGGCGGCGCCCGGGAAGTCCAGCAGGGCTTCTTCCAGTGAACGCAGGGTTTCAACGTCGAGGTCGTTGGACGGTTCGTCGAGTAGCAGGACGTTGCCGCCCTCCTTCAGAGTCAGCGCCAGGTGCAAGCGGCCGCGCTCACCACCGGACAGGTCCTTGACGAACTTCTGCTGATCGCCACCCTTGAAGTTGAAGCGACCGACGTAGGTACGCGACGGAATCTCATAGTTGCCGATGCGGATCTGATCGGAACCGTCAGAGATTTGCTGGAATACAGTCTTGCTGCCGTCCAGGTCTTCGCGACTCTGATCGACGCACGCAAGTTGCACGGTTTCGCCGACTTCGATGCTGCCCGAATCCGGCGTTTCCTTGCCCATCAGCATGCGGAACAGGGTCGATTTACCGGCACCGTTACCACCAATCACGCCGACGATCGCGCCTTTAGGCATGGAGAACGACAGGTTGTCGATCAATACGCGATCGCCATAACCCTTGGAAACGTTTTTGAATTCGATGACCTTGTCGCCCAGGCGAGGACCCGCCGGGATGTAGATCTCGTTGGTTTCGCTGCGCTTCTGGAATTCCTGCGACTGCATTTCTTCGAAGCGTTGCAGACGTGCCTTGGATTTCGACTGGCGGGCCTTGGCGCCTTTGCGCACCCACTCCAGTTCTTCCTTCATGGCTTTTTCGTGGGCCGATTGCGACTTGGATTCGGCAGCCAGACGGTCGGATTTGGCTTCGAGCCAACCGGAGTAGTTGCCCTCGTACGGGATACCGGCGCCACGGTCGAGCTCGAGAATCCAGCCGGCGACGTTGTCGAGGAAGTAACGGTCGTGCGTGATCGCAACCACGGTACCCGGGAAGTCGTGGAGGAAATGCTCCAGCCACGCGACCGAATCGGCGTCCAGGTGGTTGGTCGGTTCGTCGAGCAGCAACATGTCCGGGGCGGACAGCAGCAAGCGGCACAAGGCCACGCGACGTTTTTCACCACCAGAGAGGAATTCGACCTTGGCGTCCCACGCCGGCAGACGCAGCGCGTCGGCGGCGACTTCCAGTTGACGCTCCAGGTTATGGCCGTCGCTGGCTTGCAGGATGGCTTCCAGCTTGGCCTGTTCGGCAGCCAGCTTGTCGAAGTCGGCATCTTCTTCGGCGTAAGCGGCGTAAACCTCGTCCAGGCGAGCCTGGGCGTTCTTGATCACGCTGACCGCTTCCTCGACCACTTCACGCACGGTCTTGGTGGGATCAAGGATCGGTTCCTGCGGCAGGTAACCGATGTTCAGCTCCGGCA
This sequence comes from Pseudomonas sp. Ant30-3, assembly GCF_000690905.1. Classification (GTDB taxonomy): domain Bacteria; phylum Pseudomonadota; class Gammaproteobacteria; order Pseudomonadales; family Pseudomonadaceae; genus Aquipseudomonas. Next base: position 7,078 of record NZ_JMCL01000126.1, read on the forward strand.
TCGGACGGGCTTCGCCTTCGAACTCGGTATCGACGCCGGCCATGATTTTCAGCAGCGTGGATTTACCCGAACCGTTGAGGCCGAGCACGCCGATCTTGGCGCCGGGGAAGAATGACAGCGAAATGTTTTTCAGGATTTCCCGCTTCGGCGGAACAACTTTGCCCAGCCGATGCATGGTGAAGACGTATTGAGCCATGGAGAACCTTGGGTCAGTGACAGATGAATGATTGGAGCGCGGGCGAGGCCCGGCCAGACCGTGCGCGTCGTCCGCCTGATAAGGACCAATGCGTGCGCGCTGAAGAAAGTCTGAGTCTAGGAGCTGGAACGCTCCCACGTAACCGGCAAAGCTACCTTAATGATGGGTGGCAGTCCAGCCGAGCGGGACTGGCACTTTGCCACAACTCAAGGCATGCTAGCCGCCCTTCGGGCGTCCGGCTTATAGTGCACGTCGCGCCAGTCCAGCCAAACCGCAGGATTACAGTTTGTCCAATGCCTCTTCGACCCTGACCTCTCGTGCAGCCCCCGTTGCGCCCGGCTCCCCTCTGCGCGGAACCCTGAAAGGCGCACTGGCGACACTGGTGCTGTTGCTGTTGGCATTGCTGTTCTGGCAGTTGCTCGATCAGCTGCGCGAAACCCAGAAGAACCAGCGCCAGTACACCATTGACCACACTGCGGACCTGGCCGCGCAAGTCAGCCTCAATATGGCCCTGAATGCGCAGATCGCGCTGAACCTGCTGCCCATTGTCGAGCAGCCGCAAAGCGCCGCCGAGCAGCAGGCCTTGTTGCGCAAAGTGCAACGGTCGTTGCCGGAGGTGCGCAGCCTCGCGCTGCTGAGCCCATCCGGGAAAATTCTCAGCGACACTGCGGACAACGCCACCGACGCCGACTACCTCGCCGATCTGGTACGCCGCAGCCGTAATCAGGCCCACTATTTCAGCAATGCCGAGGACGGCTCGACCGTGCATCTGTTGCTGCATCAGGCCAGTGGCAGCGGTCGTGGCTACTGGGCGCTGCGTCTGACACCCACGTTTTTCTCGTCATTGACCCAGCACGACGATGGAGTCATCCGGCCTTTATGGTTGGTGGAAAATCGTCTCAATCACCAGATCATCAGTCGCGACGAGATGCTGCCTGCGATCCGACCTGCCCTGCTGACGGCGGACGATCTGGCCGACAGCGTGCTCACGGTTCCCCTGAGCAGCAGCGACTGGCAGATGCGTGGCCTGTTTAACCGACAACGTGTGATCGAGGAGCTACTGCCAGCCTTTATCGGAAAATGCCTGTTGGGACTGGCATTCTCCCTGCTGCCACTGATTGCGTTGCTGAACATGCGACGCCGTCAACTTCAGGTTAGCGAGGGTCGGCGGCGCTATCAGGATATTTTCGACGGCACCGGCGTGGCGCTTTGTGTCCTGGATGTCTCAAGCCTGAAGGGCGTCTTCGACAAGGCCAGGCTGCGCACCGGCGCGGAACTGGGCGCGTGGCTGGCTGTGCCGGAGCAAAAACGTCTGTTACTGCAGCAACTGCGTATCACCGAGGTCAATCAGGTCGCCCTGCAACTGCTCAACGTCAATTCACCCGATCAAGCCTGGAACGTGCTGATCGCCGGCCATTCACTGGACGGCGCGGCCATCGGCACTCAGGTCCTGGAAGCGGTCCTTACTCAACAGAAACAGCTGGAACTGGAGATCACGCGCGAGGACGCCAACGGCCGGGATCAGCATCTGTGGCTGGTGTTGCGTCTGCCCGAAGACACCAGCGACTATAAAGCGGTGATCCTCAGTATCAGCGACATTACCAGTCGTAAACTGATCGAGTTGTCACTGCTTGAGCGTGAAGGATTCTGGTCGGACGTGGTGCGCACCGTGCCTGATCACCTGTACGTGCAGGACGTGGTCAGCCAGCGGATGATTTTCAGCAACCACCACTTGGGCCAGACCCTCGGCTACAACCGCACTGAACTGCACCAGATGGGCGAATACTTCTGGGAAATTCTTTTGCATCCCGAAGACGCCGACCATTACCACCGCTCCCGGCAGATTCAGCGGCAGGCCGGTTACAGCCAGTTACTGCAATGTCAGCTGCGTTTCCGTCACCGCGATGGCCAATGGCGGCGCTTCGACATACGCGAGCAAGCGCTGGCGCGTGACAAGCACGAACAGGTCACGCGGATCATCGGTGTAGCCAAGGATGTCACCGAGCAGATCGAAGCCAGCGAATCCTTGCGCGACAGCGAGCAACGCTACCGAATGCTCGCCGAAAGCATCAGCGACGTGATTTTTTCCACCAACAGCAAACTGTCGCTCAATTACGTCAGCCCTTCAGTGCAAACCGTGCTGGGCCACGACGCTGACTGGATTTTCCAGAACGGCTGGCAATCGACCATCGCCAACCCGCAACAATTGGCCGGCATCACCGAGTTGATGGACCGGGTGAGCAAGGCGCTGGACAAACCCGAGCAGCTGGAACAGTTGCGCAATCAGGTACAAACCCAGCTGTTTCTGTTCGATTGCCTGCGCGCCGACGGACGCAAGATCCCGATCGAGCTAAGACTGGTGCTGGTTTGGGACGAACATGGCGCTTTCGAAGGGGTGCTGGGTGTCGGTCGCGATGTCAGTCAGCAACGCCGCGCCGAGAAGGATTTGCGCATGGCGGCCACCGTTTTCGAACACTCGACGTCGGCAATTTTGATCACCGACCCGGCCGGCTACATCGTCCAGGCCAACGAAGCGTTCAGTCGCGTCAGCGGTTATGCGGTGGAGCAAGTGCTCGATCAGCTGCCGAACATGCTCACCGTGGATGAACAGCAGAACGCGCATCTGCGTTATGTGATCAAGCAGCTGAATCAGCACAGTACCTGGGAAGGTGAAGTGTGGCTGCGCCGGCGCAATGGCGAACATTACCCGGCCTGGGTCGGGATCACGGCGGTGCTCGATGACGAAGGCGACTTGGCCAGTTATGTGTGTTTCTTCAGCGACATCAGCGAGCGCAAGGCCAGCGAACAGCGGATTCACCGCCTCGCCTATTACGACGCCCTGACGCATTTGCCCAACCGCACCCTGTTTCAGGATCGTCTGCACACTGCGCTGCAATCGGCGGAGCGGCAGAAGTCCTGGGTGGTGCTGATGTTCCTCGACCTGGACCGCTTCAAGCCGATCAACGATTCCCTGGGTCACGCTGCCGGCGATCGCATGCTCAAGGAAATGGGCACGCGCCTGCTCGGTTGCGTTGACGATGACGACACCGTAGCGCGCATGGGCGGTGACGAATTCACCCTGCTGCTGCAACCGCGGGCTAGCCGCGAGGTGGCGTTGAACCGGGCGATTCATGTCGCCGAGCAGATTCTCGCCAGCCTGGTGAAACCGTTTGTGCTGGAAGGTCGCGAGTTCTTTGTCACTGCCAGCATCGGCATCGCGCTGAGCCCGCAGGATGGCAGTGAACTCAGTCAATTGATGAAAAACGCCGACACCGCGATGTACCACGCCAAAGAGCGCGGCAAGAACAACTTCCAGTTTTATCAGACCGACATGAACGCCAGTGCGCTGGAGCGTCTGGAGCTGGAAAGCGATTTGCGCCACGCCCTCGAGCAGGACGAATTCACGTTGTATTACCAGCCGCAGTTCAGCGGCGACGGCAAGCGTCTGACCGGTGCCGAAGCCCTGCTGCGCTGGCGCCATCCGCGCCGTGGCCTGGTGCCGCCGGGGGATTTCATTCCGGTGCTGGAAGAGCTTGGGTTGGTGGTGGATGTCGGCGACTGGGTGATCAGCGAAGCCTGTCGTCAACTCAAGACCTGGCATCAGGCCAAGGTACGCGTGCCGAAGATTTCGGTGAACATTTCTGCGCGGCAATTCTCCGACGGGCAACTGGGCACGCGCATCGCCACCATCCTCAAGGATACCGGGCTGCCGCCGGCGTGCCTGGAACTGGAGCTGACCGAAAGTATCCTGATGCGTGAAGTCAACGAGGCCATGCAGATTCTCGACGGCTTGAAAAATCTCGGGCTGAGCATTGCGGTCGACGACTTTGGCACCGGCTATTCATCGCTCAACTACCTCAAGCAGTTCCCGATCGATGTGCTGAAAATCGACCGGACATTCGTCGATGGCCTGCCGTCCGGCGAGCAGGATGCGCAGATCGCCCGGGCGATCATCGCCATGGCGCACAGCCTGAACCTGGCAGTGATCGCCGAGGGCGTGGAAACCCATGAGCAGCTCGAATTCCTGCGTGAACATGGCTGTGATGAGGTTCAGGGTTACCTGTTCGGACGGCCGATGCCGGCAGCCAGGTTCGAGGCGCAGTTCTGTAATGATGCGCTGTTCGTGTTCGAGTGAAGCGCAATCCTGTGGCGAGGGGGCTTGCCCCCGTTGGGTGGCGAAGCGGAGCCTGGCACTGGTCCAGTCGATTGATGCAGGCAGGTTTTGCGACTGCTTCGCAGTCGAACGGGGCAAGCCCCCTC
>NZ_JMCL01000127.1 GCF_000690905.1 Pseudomonas sp. Ant30-3
GCAGCTGCTACATTTCGGCAGCTGCTACATGATGAGGCTGCGATCCTTTCTGTAAATCAATCGTCGCTGATGGTGATAGTCGGCATCGCCGGCGATGCCGCTTCCTGCAACACAATCCGCGCGCCGACATGCCGGGCGAGTTCCTGGTAAACCATGGCGACAGGGCTGTCCGGTTCGGCGATCACCGTTGGTTTGCCGCCGTCGGCCTGCTCGCGGATGGCCATATCCAGCGGCAACGAGGCCAGCAACTCGACGCCGTACTGGTCGGCCAGCTTCACCCCGCCACCCTCACCGAACAGATGCTCGGCATGCCCGCAATTCGAGCAGATGTGCACGGCCATGTTTTCCACCACGCCCAACACCGGAATGTTGACCTTGCGGAACATCTCCACACCTTTGCGCGCGTCCAGCAATGCGAGGTCTTGCGGGGTAGTGACGATCACCGCGCCGGCCACCGGAACTTTCTGCGCCAGGGTCAGCTGGATGTCGCCGGTGCCTGGCGGCATGTCGATGACCAGATAATCCAGATCGCCCCACGCGGTCTGCGTGACCAACTGCAACAGCGCGCCCGAAACCATCGGCCCACGCCAGACCATCGGGGTGTTGTCATCGGTCAGAAACGCCATCGACATCACTTCGACGCCGTGGGACACGATCGGCACGAACCACTTCTGCTCCTTGACCTGCGGGCGGGTGCCTTCGGGAATGCCGAACATGATGCCTTGGCTCGGACCGTAAATGTCCGCGTCGAGAATCCCGACTCTGGCGCCTTCACGGGCAAGTGCGAGTGCCAGGTTTGCGGCGGTGGTCGATTTGCCTACGCCGCCCTTGCCCGAGGCCACGGCCACGACGTTCTTGACGTTGGCCAGGCCTGGAATCTGCGCCTGAGCCTTGTGCGCAGCGATCACACTGGTGATGTCGACGCGAGCACTGGTGACGCCGTCAAGACCTTCGATGGCCATTTGCAGCAGTTGCGCCCAGCCGTTCTTGAACAGGTTGGCGGCGTAACCCAGCTCGATCTGGACGCTCACGCGATCGCCCTGGATATCGATGTTGCGCACGCACCCGGCGCTGACCGGATCCAGGTTCAGATAAGGGTCGGTGTATTGGCGAAGGACGGTTTCCACCGTTGCGCGATTGACGGCGCTCATGGGCAACTCCGGTTACAAGACTGGAAAATCAGGCGGGTATCGTACCTGTTCTAAAGTCTGGACGGCATGCTTTCAGAATGTGTCTTCAATCCAGGGCTGACCTCAAAACTTGTAGCAGCTAGCGCAGCCTGCGTCCGGCTGCGCAGCAGTCGTAAATCCAGGCTACTCGGTTTACCTGCAACACGAAGGTGTCCGGTTTAACGACTGCTTCGCAGCCGGACGCAGGCTTCGCCTGCTGCTACAGGGCCGTGGATGCCGGAGGCGGGGGTGAAAAATATGCGCCGGCGCTTTATAGTGGCCGACCTCCGTTTCATCAAGTAGCCGAGCCCCATGTCCGAGCCACGCCAGATCCTCGTCACCAGCGCCCTGCCCTATGCCAATGGTTCGATCCATCTTGGCCACATGCTGGAATATATCCAGACCGATATGTGGGTGCGCTTCCAGAAGCACCGCGGCAACCAATGCATTTATGTCTGCGCCGACGACGCCCACGGTTCGGCCATCATGCTGCGCGCGGAAAAGGAAGGCATCACGCCGGAACAACTGATCGCCAACGTCCAGGCTGAACACAGCGCCGACTTTGCCGATTTCCTGGTCGAATTCGACAACTTCCACTCCACCCACGCCGAAGAAAACCGTGAGCTGTCGAGTCAGATCTACCTGAAGCTGCGCGACGCCGGGCACATCGCCACGCGTTCGATCACTCAGTATTTCGACCCGGAAAAGAAAATGTTCCTGGCCGACCGCTTCATCAAGGGCACCTGCCCGAAATGCGGCACCGAAGACCAGTACGGCGACAACTGCGAAAAATGCGGCGCAACCTACGCGCCGACCGACCTGAAAGATCCGAAGTCGGCCATCTCCGGCGCCACGCCGGTGCTCAAGGATTCCCAGCATTTCTTCTTCAAACTGCCGGACTTCCAGGAAATGCTGCAAGCCTGGACCCGCAGCGGCACGTTGCATGAAGCCGTGGCCAACAAGCTCGCCGAATGGCTGGATGCCGGCCTGCAACAGTGGGACATCTCCCGCGATGCGCCGTACTTCGGTTTCGAAATTCCCGACGAGCCGGGCAAATACTTCTACGTCTGGCTGGATGCGCCAATCGGTTACATGGCCAGTTTCAAGAACCTCTGCGACCGTACGCCTGAGCTGGACTTCGACGCGTTCTGGAACAAGGATTCAACCGCCGAGCTGTACCACTTCATCGGCAAGGACATCGTCAACTTCCACGCCCTGTTCTGGCCAGCGATGCTGGAGGGAGCGGGTTTCCGCAAGCCGACCGGCATCAACGTGCACGGCTACCTGACCGTCAACGGCCAGAAAATGTCGAAATCCCGCGGCACCTTCGTCAAGGCCCGGACCTATCTGGATCACCTCTCGCCTGAGTACCTGCGCTACTACTACGCGGCCAAGCTGGGCCGAGGCGTCGACGACCTCGACCTGAACCTCGAAGATTTCGTGCAGAAGGTCAACTCCGACCTGGTTGGCAAAGTCGTCAACATTGCCAGCCGTTGCGCCGGTTTTATCCACAAAGGCAACGCTGGCGTGCTGGTGGCCGGCAACGCCGCGCCGGAACTGACCGATGCATTCCTGGCGGCCGCGCCGAGCATCGCTGAAGCGTATGAAGCCCGCGACTTCGCCCGTGCCATGCGCGAGATCATGGGTCTGGCCGACCGCGCCAACGCGTGGATTGCCGACAAGGCCCCCTGGTCGCTGAATAAGCAGGAAGGCAAGCAGGATGAAGTCCAGGCCATCTGCGCACTGGGCATCAACCTGTTCCGCCAGTTGGTGATCTTCCTCAAACCGGTGCTGCCATTGCTGGCCGCCGACGCCGAGGCATTCCTGAACGTCGCGCCGTTGACCTGGAACGACCACGCGACGTTGCTCACCAACCATCAGCTCAACGAATTCAAACCGTTGATGACCCGCATCGACCCCTTGAAAGTACAAGCCATGACAGACGCCTCGAAAGAAGACCTGACCGCCAGCCAGACCGACACCGGCAGCGCTGCACCAGCCGGCAACGGCGAACTGGCCAAGGACCCGTTGTCGCCGGAAATCGATTTCGATGCGTTTGCCGCGGTGGACCTGCGTGTCGCGCTGATCCTCAAGGCCGAAGCCGTGGAAGGCGCAGACAAGCTGTTGCGTTTGACCCTGGACATCGGTGATGAGCAACGCAATGTTTTCTCCGGGATCAAGAGTGCTTACCCGGACCCGTCCAAGCTCGATGGCCGGCTGACCATGATGATTGCCAACCTCAAGCCACGGAAAATGAAGTTCGGTATTTCCGAAGGCATGGTGATGGCGGCCGGCCCTGGCGGTGAAGAAATCTACCTGCTCAGCCCTGACAGCGGCGCCAAGCCGGGTCAGCGTATCAAGTAAGGTTCTGCGCGAAACCGATCCCACAGTCGTGCCCGATGCGACTGTGGGATTTTTCATATCTGGCCCAGAATATCTCTCAAGAAAGGCCTTATTGTGTAGGAGCTGCCGAAGGCTGCGATCTTTTGATTTTAACCAGCAAGATCAAAAGATCGCCGCCCTCGGCGGCTCCTGCGGAATCATTCGCGACCAGCAATAATGTGTGCATACGGACGATCATGACCGAACTGCTTCTTACGCTCATCAGCGCTGCCCTGATCAACAACTTCGTGTTGCACTGGCCGCTGGGCGTTGATCCGCTGCTGGCTGCCGAACGCCGTCAGGTTCACGCATTGGGCCTTGCGACAACGTGTCTGATGCTGATTGTCGGCGTGCTTGGCTACGGGCTCTACCACGGCGCGCTCGTTCCGCTGGAACTGGCGTCCCTCAAGCTTTTCGTGTTGTTGCCGCTGAGTGTGCTGCTGATCACACCCTTGCTGAAATTGCTTGCCCGAGTGTTTTCGGCCTTGCCGTTCGAGGGACTCTGGCCGCTGCTGCTGGGCAATGCCGGCGTACTCGGGCTGACACTGTTCAACGCTCAGGAGGACAAGGGGATTTTCTACGCCACCGCGTTGAGCCTTGGCGCCGGCCTGGGTTTCTGGCTGATACTGGTTCTGTTCGGCGACTTGCGCCAGCGCACACTCGACAACGATGTCCCCCTGCCTTTTCGTGGCTTGCCGATCGACCTGATCGGCGCCGGATTGATCGCAGTGGCTTTTCTCGGATTCAGCGGGCTGATCAAAACATGAGTCTGATTCAACGCATCGATGCATTGCTGCCGCAGACCCAATGCGGCAAGTGCGGGCATCCCGGGTGCAGGCCCTACGCCGAAGGCATCGCCAATGGTGAACCGATCAACAAGTGTCCGCCCGGCGGTCGCGAAACCCTCTCCGCGCTGGCTGAGCTATTGAAAGTGCCGGTGATTGAACTGGACGTCAGTCGTGGTTCGGCCCCGGCACAACTGGCCTACATTCGCGAAGCCGAGTGTATCGGTTGCACCAAATGCATCCAGGCCTGCCCGGTGGATGCCATCGTCGGCGCGGCGAAACTCATGCACACAGTGCTCGTTGATGAATGCACCGGTTGTGATCTGTGCGTGGCGCCCTGCCCGGTCGATTGCATCGAGATGCGACCGTTGCAACCGGCGACAGTGGTGCCGATTGTCGGCGGTCTGGCGTTCAATCTCGAAGAACAGCAGGCCCGTGCTGCCAAACGTAATCATGCGCGGCGGCGTTTCGAGCAGCGCAACGCCCGACTCCAGCGTGAAGAGCAGCAGCGACTGGCCGAGCGCCAGGCCCGTGCGCAACGCGCTGCGCATCAGCCCGGAGAGGCAACGGCAGATCCCGTGCATGCTGCTCTCGAAAGGGTGAACGCGCTAAAGGTTGCCAATGCCGATGCTGCGCTGAAGAAAGCCAAGATTGAAGTGGCGATGAGCCGCGCCCAGCTGAACAAATCGCTGAAGGCTTTCGGGCACCCACCGACCTTCGAACAGCAATCGCAATTGATCGTGCTGCAGCAGCAATTCGAGGCGGCGCAAGGTGTGCTGGCGGATCTGGAAAGCACTGCGCCGCCAGTACCTGCCCCTGCAGTCCCGACGCAAAGTGCCGAGCTGAAACGGGCGAAGATTCAGTTGGCCATGCGCCGCGCCGAACTCAATAAAGCGCACATCGCCGGTGCGTCGGCTGAACACGTCGCTTCACTGGAAAAAGCAGTGAACGAGGCGCAACGTCAGGTCGACGCCTATGTCGCGCCTTGAGTCGCCAGACCAACGCCTTCAACACGCCATGAAGCGGGTCCTGCTAGCGGCGATACCCGGACTGCTTACACTGTTCTGGTTTTATGGCTGGGGGGTGTTGATCAACCTCTTGCTGGCCGTAATCTCATCGCTGGCGATTGAAGCGCTTGCGCTGAAACTGCGTAAACGTCCACTCAAGCCAAGCCTGATGGACGGCAGTGCTTTGGTCAGTGCAGTGTTGTTGGCGATCGCATTGCCCGCCTATTGCCCGTGGTGGTTGACGGTCAGCTCGGGGGTATCGGCCATGCTGTTGGGCAAGCACCTTTACGGCGGGGTTGGCGGCAATCCATTCAATCCGGCCATGCTGGGTTACGCGCTGGCGCTGGTGTCGTTTCCGCAGCAAATGACTCAATGGCCGGCGGTTCATGGCATGGACCTGCTCGGTGGTATGCAGCATGTTTTTGGATTCGACACCGGAGCACCGGATGCCTGGGCTCAGGCCACGGCACTGGACAGTGTGCGCATCAATAAAAGCCTGACGATGGAGGAACTGTTTTCGTCCAACCCGGCGTTCGGCACCTTCGGTGGGCGCGGGATGGAGTGGGTCAACCTGGCCTTCCTGGCGGGCGGCGCTTTTCTCCTGCAGCAACGCATATTTACCTGGCATGCGCCGGCCGGCATGCTCGCCAGTCTGTTCATCATCAGCCTGCTGTGCTGGAACGGAACAGGCTCGGATTCGCACGGCTCGCCTCTGTTCCATTTGCTCACAGGCGCGACCATGGTCGGCGCGTTTTTCATCGTCACGGAACCCGTGTCCGGCGCCAAAAGCCCCGGCGCACGACTGATGTTCGGCGTCGGTGTGGGGCTGCTCACTTATCTGATTCGCACGTGGGGTGGTTATCCGGACGGGCTGGCATTTGCGGTCCTGTTGATGAACCTGGGCGTACCGGCGCTGGAGCGAATGGTCGCCTCCAGACCGGAGCGAATGGCACCATGAACCGCACATCCAGCGTGATCATTCTGCTGTTACTGGCGGTGATAGGGGTGGGCGCGACTTACTTCGTTGATTACAGCAGCGCGCCGCACATTGCCGCCGAGCAACGTCTGATCGATAGCCGAAACCTTCTGGATTTGTTGCCGAGGGACAGTTACGACAACGATCCGCTGCAACAGCCGCTGCAACTCGACAACAGCGCTTTGACCCACAGCACATTGTTGGCGGGTTACCTGGCCACCAAGGGCGGCCAGCCCAGCGCCGTGCTGCTGCAAAGCGAGACGATCGGTTACGCAGGCGCCATCGTGCTGATGATTGCGGTTGATACCCACGGGAAGCTATTGGCTGTGAAAACGCTCTCGCAATCGGAGACGCAAGGGCTCGGCGCGGGTATCGCCGACTGGCCTAATGCCTGGCTTCAAGGGTTTGCCGGCAAATCGCGTAACGAGCCGCCCGACAATGCCTGGGCGTTGAAGAGAGATCAGGGGCAGTTTGATCAGATTGCAGGCGCGACCATCACTTCAAGAGCAGTGATTAACGCGGTTCATGACGCGTTGCGATACTTCGACGCGCATGCACAGACGCTGACGAGGATCCGCCCCAATGAATAAGCCTTGGACGCTGCAGAATTGCTTGATGTTGGCGCCGCTGATTGGCGCGACCGCTTCCTTCGCCAGCGCCCTGGGCGTATGGCTGATGTTTATCGTCGTGGTGGGCGCCTATGGGGCGAGCATGTCGCTGTTGCGCGCCCGGCTGGTTCCGCCGGCACGCCTGCTGGCAAGTATTCTTCTGGCAGCGACCCTGACCAGTTGTGCGGAAATTGCCACGCAAGCCTGGTCGCTACAATGGCATCGCCCAATGGGCATTTATGCAGGACTGATCGCGTTGCAATGCGTTGTCCTGGAACACACCGGGTTTTTCCACAATGCCCTGCGTGATCGCCTGCGCTTGTGTCTGCAGTTTGGCGCATTGATGCTGGGTTTAGGGGCGTTGCGAACGTTCCTCGGCAGCAGCGACTGGCGTCTGGCGACGTTGGCGCCTGGCGGATTCATCCTGCTCGGCCTGCTACTCGCCGCCTCGCAGGCCTGGCCGCGCAGAACGTCCCGGCAATAAACGTATTCGAGGAAACTGATCGTCCATGAACGCAGCAAAACGTCAGGAAATATTCCGCAGGTTGCATGAAGACACCCCGGAACCGAAAACCGAACTGGCGTATTCCTCGCCCTTCGAATTGCTGATCGCTGTCATCCTGTCGGCGCAGTCGACAGACGTCGGCGTCAACAAAGCCACCGCCAGACTGTATCCGGTGGCCAATACACCGCAAGCCATTTACGCGTTAGGGGTCGAGGGTTTATCGGAATACATCAAGACAATTGGCCTGTTCAACAGCAAGGCCAGGAATGTGATCGAAACCTGTCGCCTGTTGGTGGAGCGTCACGCAGGCGAGGTGCCACAAACCCGTGAAGAGCTGGAAGCACTACCCGGTGTCGGCCGCAAAACCGCAAACGTCGTACTCAACACCGCTTTCCGCCAGCTGACCATGGCCGTAGACACTCATATCTTCAGGGTGAGCAACCGCACCGGCATTGCCCCCGGCAAGAACGTGGTCGAAGTTGAACATAAACTGATGAAGTTTGTGCCCAAACAGTACCTGCTCGACGCCCATCATTGGCTGATCCTTCACGGACGCTACGTGTGCCTCGCTCGCAAGCCTCGCTGTGGCAGTTGCCGGATTGAAGACCTGTGCGAATACAAGTACAAAACCTCAGACGATTGAGACACCGCCCGTTTTTGCGTCTGGTCGATTGAAAAAATCTTTTGTACCCGCCGGAAGATTGTCGATATAAGGAGCGCCAAGGCCGCCTTAGCCTGGAGTAGTCCTATGAGCACTGGCAAAGAGCAATTGGATGTTGAAGATGACTTCACAGCGATTGAAGTGAACGACGCGGAACCTGTGGTGGAAGTGACGAAGACCAATCTGAGCAAACGCCGCACCATTGATAACCTGCTGGAGGAACGTCGGTTGCAGAAGCAATTGGCCGATTACGATTTTGACTTGTAATACCTGAAGGCCTCCCGCAATGGAGGCTTTTTGCTTGATACGAACGTTGCGAGAATCCGAGCTGCCCTCTCTGACCCGAGCGAGCTACACCAGCCCATTACGTTGGGCCAATTCGATCAGATCAACCAGCGATCGTGCATTCAGTTTAAGTAACAGCCGGGTCTTGTAGGTACTTACGGTTTTGTTACTGAGAAACATGCCATCAGCGATCTCCTTGTTAGTCTTGCCTCGCGCCAACTGTTGCAACACCATCATCTCCCGCCCCGAGAGGCGATCCACCATATCCGCTTCGCTGGCATTTCCCAAACTGGAACGCACGGTATGCAAGGCTTGATTCGGAAAATAACTGTAACCTGAAAGAACCGCTTTTATTGCACTGAGCAGCTCGGTGAGATCTTGTTGTTTACATACATATCCAGCAGCACCGGACTGCATGCAGCGCATTGAAAAATGCCCAGGCGCCTGAGAAGTCAATATCAGCACTTTCATCGGCATGGCCGCCGATGACAGGCGCGCTATGACTTCAAGCCCGTCGAGTTTAGGTATCCCGATATCCAGTATGACAATATCTGGCATATGTTCCCGGGCAAGTTGCAGTGCGTCGATGCCATTATCTGTTTCTGCAATGACTTCGTAGCCATGACGCTCCATCAGCATTCGTACCGCAAGACGAATGACAGGGTGATCATCCACGATCAGCACTCTATTCATGGGAAAGTCCAATTTTCGCTGTTCGAATTTTTAGAGCCCGCACAATAGCCTAGTCGTTTGATCCATGGCATGCCGCCTCCCCCAGTCACCCACAACGAAAGACATTTCCTACAAACAACTCAGAAGCCTCCTACAAAAATTCAATAATACCCGACTCGAAAATCACAGCGATTACATTATGTTTCGAATGTCGCGGAATTTCTGTATCAAATTATAAGAGTAAAAGAAAATAACAATATTTGGTAATAATCTGCAGGCAGCGCGAGCAGAAAGCGCTATCTTCAACCTGCGACACCCTTATTAATTCTTGATCGCAGCACCCTGAGGCTCCGGCATTTAGTAGCAAATGACAAATTTGTGTCGCGAATACCGAAAGCAGTTAATATAACAATTCAAACCCACACCCCAATTAATTAACCCTCTGAGAAAACAGCACCATTATGAGTATAAGATATGATGAAATTCAAAAAAACGATTACCAACCCCATGACAGTCATCGCGATATTCGCAACACTGTCTGAAACTTCCGCAGCGATCTCGTTACCGTTTCTGGATAACGAGGAAAGACAGACTTATATATGGTTTTTGATAAGCTTCCCTTTTTACCTGATATTTTTGTTTTTCATTACACTCAACTTTAATTATCGCTCGCTTTATGCCCCCTCCGATTTTGAGAAGGGAAAGCACTTTATTAGAGTTATGGACAACGACCGTTTGGAACACGGAAGTTCGAAAACATTCACCGGTCAACAGCGTCATCAGCGACCAGATATCATTGAGGATCCACCGGAGCCGCACGGCGTGCGAAATTATCCATGCACCCGGCAACTGGTTCGGCTCCCCGTCCCCTTCAAGGATCTGCACATCATCGATACACGAGGAAAGAACAGGAAGATCGATTTACGCGATCTTCGTGCAGAACATCAGCGAGAAAAGAGTGAGACGGCACGAGTTATCGTATTCCTCACAGCTCGTGACCCGGAAAAATTACTGAAGTCATGTGTGCCCGAGCTTACTGAAAATGCGAGGAGACGATGCAGTTCGGTATTTTGTGTCGCATACAACGTGATTTCACATGAAATGAAGGTGATGGCTGGAGCCTGGCCATCCGCAACGGAGGAACCGGCGCCGGCTCAGCAAGAATGATGAGTTGGAAAAGCAGTCGAAAACAGACTAAAAAACAACAAGAATGAATAATTGCAATGTCAGAACCATCATCCCTATTCTCAAATATGTGGCCGGGTCAGAGACCAGGCCACATATTCCGTCACACCATCAGACGCGTCAGAACAGCTTCCTGCCCTTGTTCGCAGCAATGCGCATGCGCAAGGCGTTGAGCTTGATAAAGCCCGCAGCGTCAGCTTGATTGTAAGCGCCACCGTCTTCTTCGAAGGTCGCGATGTTGGCATCGAACAGCGACTCATCAGACTTGCGGCCAGTGACGATCACATTGCCTTTGTACAACTTCAAGCGCACAACGCCATTCACGTGTGCCTGGGAAGCATCAATCATCTGCTGCAGCATCAGGCGCTCAGGGCTCCACCAGTAGCCGGTGTAGATCAGGCTGGCGTATTTCGGCATCAGCTCGTCTTTGAGGTGAGCCACTTCGCGGTCCAGCGTGATCGATTCGATCGCACGGTGAGCGCGCAGCATGATGGTGCCGCCCGGGGTTTCGTAGCAACCACGGGATTTCATGCCCACGTAACGGTTTTCGACGATGTCGAGACGGCCGATACCGTGTTCGCCGCCGATACGGTTCAGGGTCGCAAGCACAGTGGCCGGGGTCATTTCGACGCCGTCCAGCGCCACGATGTCGCCGTTGCGGTAGGTCAGCTCAAGATACTGCGCCTGGTCAGGAGCGTTCTCCGGGGAGACGGTCCATTTCCACATGTCCTCTTCATGCTCTGTCCACGTATCTTCCAGCACGCCGCCTTCATAGGAGATATGCAGCAAGTTCGCGTCCATCGAATAGGGCGATTTTTTCTTGCCGTGGCGCTCGATCGGGATTGCGTGCTTTTCAGCGTAATCCATCAGCTTTTCACGGGACAACAGGTCCCATTCACGCCACGGTGCGATCACTTTCACACCTGGCTTCAAGGCGTAGGCGCCCAGTTCGAAACGTACCTGGTCGTTACCTTTGCCAGTCGCACCATGAGAAATGGCGTCAGCGCCGGTTTCGTTGGCGATTTCGATCAGGCGTTTGGCGATCAACGGACGAGCGATGGAAGTACCCAGCAGGTACTCGCCTTCATAGACAGTGTTGGCGCGGAACATCGGGAAAACGAAATCGCGGACGAATTCTTCGCGCAAGTCGTCGATGTAGATTTCTTTGACGCCCATGGCCTGAGCCTTGGCGCGGGCCGGTTCGACCTCTTCGCCCTGCCCCAGATCAGCGGTGAAGGTCACCACTTCACAGTTATAAGTATCCTGCAGCCACTTGAGGATCACCGAAGTGTCCAGGCCGCCGGAATACGCCAGAACGACCTTGTTTACGTCCGCCATGCCATCACTCCACGGGGTTCTACGGAAAGCCGTCAAGTCTACCGGTCATGCAGAATAATTTACAGAGGCGCGACAGCTTATGACGACGAAGCGACAGAATGTGTCAATCGCGCGACGATGACCGGCTGGTCAGGAATTCTTCGCGGTGCTCGCCGATGCGGTGGTTTGCGGCGCCGCAGGTTCGGCAGGAGCAACCCGCGCCAGGTGCACGTTGACCCGGCGGTTTTTGGCCCGGTTGGCCGAACTGGTGTTAGGCACCAGCGGATATCGCTCGCCGTGGAAACGCACGGTGATCTGTGATTCCTGAATGCCGTTGGCCTTGAAAAAGTCCACAACCGCTAGCGCGCGCCGCCGCGACAGGTCGCGATTGGTCAGGCGATTGCCACTGTTGTCGGAGTGACCGTCGAGCTCGACGTGGTTGACTGTCGGATCAGCCTTCATGAACTCCAGCATCACTTGCAGCTGCGCCTTGGCCTGGGCGTCTAGGTCATTGCCCTCGCCGGGGAAACCGATTTGCGCCTGCTTGACCTGCTCGAAGTTTTTCGGCAGCAATTTCGCCACGCAACTCTGGTAATCGTTGAACGCCTTGTTGAACTTGACCGGCAACAGGCGCACCTCCGACACCCGCCCATCGCCCGATGCACGCCGGATGACCGGGCTGCGTCCGTCCATCAAACCATTGATCAAACGCCCCGCCTGGACCTGCGACGTATTGAACAGCACATTACCGCTGCCAATGTGCACGGAACCGAGATTGATGTCGCCACGTCCTGGTTGCCACGGCGCTGCCGCCGCCAACAAGGTTGCCGAACCACCGCCCATCACTGCGTTGTAGGCTTTTAAACGAAACGTCGCCTGCTCGCCGGCACGGCGCACGAACTCGCCCGAACCGAAATCAGTAATCGGTTGCGTGAGGCGGCATTCGAACTTGTCCCCTTCGACCGTCCACTCAATGCTCTCCAGACGCGTCTGGAAAGTGAGCGCCATCGCGGGAAGGCTGGCAAACACACTGAGCAAGGCTAAATAACGCTGGCGCACGGGAGGCTCCACTGGCTTCTACAACAAAAAGACCGATACAGATGTTTACGGCATACCTGTTGGATATCGGAAGCTTCCTGCAAAACTTGATAGCGAGTGCCTGCAAGAGTCTTTTCCGGTAGCATTCCCCTCAGTTTGACCCGCCTGGAATCCCCTCATGTCCGACCGCCTGACCCTGCTGCGTCCCGACGACTGGCACATTCATCTTCGCGATGGTGCCGTGTTGACCAATACCGTTGCGGATGTTGCGCGCACTTTTGGCCGCGCCATCATCATGCCCAACCTGGTCCCTCCGGTGCGCAACGCCGCTGAAGCCGACGGCTATCGCCAGCGGATTCTCGCTGCACGTCCGGCCGGCAGCCGTTTCGAACCGCTGATGGTCCTGTACCTTACCGACCGTACCCAGCCCGAAGAAATTCGTGAAGCCAAGGCCAGCGGTTTCGTGCATGCCGCCAAGTTGTATCCGGCTGGCGCGACCACCAATTCGGACTCTGGCGTCACCAGCATCGACAAGATCTTCCCTGCGATCGAGGCCATGGCCGAAGTCGGCATGCCGTTGCTGATCCACGGTGAAGTCACCCGTAGCGATGTCGATGTGTTCGATCGCGAAAAGATTTTCATCGATGAGCACATGCGCCGTGTGGTTGAGCGTTTCCCGACGCTTAAAGTAGTGTTTGAACACATCACCACCGCCGATGCCGTGCAGTTCGTCAATGAAGCGCCGGCCAATGTCGGCGCGACCATCACCGCGCATCACTTGCTGTACAACCGCAACCACATGCTGGTGGGCGGGATTAGGCCGCACTTTTATTGCTTGCCGATTCTCAAGCGCAACACGCATCAGGAAGCCCTGCTCAATGCTGCCACCAGTGGCAGCGAGAAGTTTTTCCTCGGCACCGATTCGGCGCCCCACGCTCAGCACGCCAAAGAAGCGGCTTGCGGCTGTGCCGGGTGCTACACCGCCTATGCAGCAATCGAGATGTATGCCGAGGCGTTCGAACAGCGTAATTCGCTCGACAAACTGGAAGCTTTCGCCAGCCTTAATGGCCCGCGTTTCTACGGTTTGCCGGTGAACACCGATCGCATCACCCTGGTCCGCGAAGAGTGGACCGCCCCTACCAGCCTGCCATTTGGCGAGCTGACCGTCATCCCGCTGCGCGCCGGTGAAAAACTGCGCTGGCGCCTGCTGGAGGAACACGCGTGAGTGAAGACCATTTCGACGACGAACAGGACGGTCAAGGCGGCGGAGGTGGTTCACGCCACCCGATGGCCGAGCGTTTCCGCGGGTACCTGCCAGTCGTTGTCGACGTTGAAACCGGCGGTTTCAACTCTGCCACTGACGCTCTGCTGGAAATCGCCGCGACCACGATCGGCATGGACGAGAAAGGATTTGTATATCCCGATCACACCTACTTCTTTCGCGTAGAACCGTTCGAAGGCGCCAACATCGAAGCGGCTGCCCTTGAGTTCACCGGGATCAAGCTAGATCATCCGCTGCGCATGGCAGTGAGTGAAGAAGCGGCACTGACCGACATTTTCCGCGGCATTCGCAAGGCGTTGAAAGCCAACAGCTGCAAGCGAGCGATTCTGGTCGGCCACAACGCCAGCTTCGACCTGGGCTTCCTCAACGCAGCGGTCGCTCGCCTGGACATGAAGCGCAACCCGTTTCATCCATTTTCCAGCTTCGACACTGCAACCCTTGCCGGCCTGGCTTACGGCCAGACCGTATTGGCCAAGGCTTGCCAGGCGGCGGACATCGACTTCGACGGTCGCGAGGCTCACTCAGCCCGCTACGACACCGAGAAGACGGCCGAGCTGTTCTGCGGCATCGTCAATCGCTGGAAGCAAATGGGCGGCTGGGAAGACTTTAACGACTGATGTACGGCAAGGGCGAGCTTGCTCGCGTTTGCCGGGTCGAATCCCGCGCACAAAAAAAACCGGCCGTGATGGCCGGTTTTTTTATGCCTCGAACGCGCCTTACAAGGCAGCAGCGTTTTCGGTCAGGTAAGCAGCAACGCCTTCGGTCGAAGCGGTCATGCCTTTGTCGCCTTTTTTCCAGTTGGCAGGGCAGACTTCGCCGTGCTCTTCGTGGAACTGCAGAGCGTCGACCAGACGGATCAGCTCTTCCATGTTACGGCCCAGCGGCAGGTCGTTGATGATCTGCGAACGGACAACGCCCTTGTCGTCGATCAGGAACGCGCCACGGAAAGCCACGCCGCCTTCGGATTCAACATCGTAGGCCTTGGCAATTTCGTGCTTCATGTCGGCAGCCATGGTGTAGCGAACCTGGCCGATACCGCCATTGTTCACCGGAGTGTTACGCCAGGCGTTGTGAGTGAAGTGCGAGTCGATCGACACGGCGATCACTTCAACGTTGCGTGCCTTGAAGTCAAACATGCGATTGTCCAGAGCGATCAGCTCGGACGGGCACACGAAGGTGAAGTCCAACGGGTAGAAGAACACCAGGCCGTATTTGCCTTTGATGGCCGACGACAGGGTGAAGCTGTCGACGATTTCGCCATTGCCGAGTACGGCCGGTACGGTGAAGTCAGGTGCTTGCTTGCCTACGAGTACGCTCATTGAATATCTCCTGGTGTAGAAACGTGAAGTTCCGGGTTTGTGCCAGCCTGCCACCCTCAGGCGACAGCCCTGTGACACCCACCCGCTTCATAAGGACCGGCCATCATACACTGCGTTTTTGAGCTGTCCTCAACGGATTTTCAGATCGGAGGCGGATTAAAGGACGGTGATTCATCAGAACAAACCGTTCGTCAGTGGCTGGCGCATATAACGCGAAGCTTTCAGAAACCACTTTGACAATCATTCTCGTTAACATTAAGATCCATCGCAATTGAGTCACAACCAGCGACGGTTCTCACTTATGTATGTCTGCCTCTGCACTGGCGTCACCGACGGTCAAATCCGCGATGCAATCTATGAAGGTTGCTGCAGCTACAAGGAAGTCCGTCAGGCTACCGGCGTAGCCAGTCAATGCGGTAAATGCGCCTGCCTGGCCAAGGAAGTGGTGCGTGAAACCCTGACCAAAGTGCAGACTGCCCAGGCGGCGATTCCTTTTCCGGTTGAATTTACTGCCGCGTAAATACCCTGTTTTGTAGAACCGGACTTGATGTCCGGTTTTTTTATGTCTGCAAATCAATCGCTTACGCACTAGACGCGGAACACAAACATTCTTATTCCGATTAATTTTCACTTAACTTTCAATAACTTAGGTTTGACACTCTGAAGTACGCGGCTCAAACTCGGCCTTATATACAGCGAATACAGGGCAGGACCCCATCATGAAAGGCGACATTACAGTCATCCAGCATCTCAACAAGATCCTTGCCAATGAGCTGGTCGCGATCAATCAATACTTTCTGCATGCGCGCATGTATGAAGATTGGGGTCTGAACAAGCTCGGCAAGCACGAGTACGCTGAATCCATCGACGAGATGAAGCATGCTGACAAACTGATCAAGCGCATTCTGTTTCTTGAAGGCCTGCCGAACGTCCAGGATCTGGGCAAGCTGCAGATCGGCGAGCACACTCGGGAAATGCTCGAGTGCGACCTGCGTATCGAACGCACGGGTCACGCGGATCTGAAAGTAGCCATCGCTCATTGCGAAACGGTTGGCGATTTCGGCAGCCGTGAACTGCTTGAAGATATTCTTGAAGCTGAAGAAGAACACATCGACTGGCTGGAAACCCAGCTGGGCCTGATCGACAAGATTGGCCTGGAGAATTATCTGCAATCGCAGATGGGTGATGAGTAAGCGCTGCGTAGGAGTTGGGTAGGAGCTGTCGAGTGCAACGAGGCTGCGATCCTGGCGATAACAGCGGCGACACCGACACGACTTATCAAGCGTAATAAAAAGCCCCGCCTTCTTTCGAGAGGCGGGGCTTTTTAATGGCTGATGATCAAAAGATCGCAGCCTCGTTTCACTCGACAGCTCCTACACAGCTCCTACAGGGAGCCAGGTGCTCAGGCTTCAGTCTTGTTCGCTGCAGCCGCTTCGACAGCCGCTTTGATCGTAGTCTGCAACGAACCATCTGCAGCCATTTCGGTCATGATGTCGCTACCGCCGACCAACTCACCACCGACCCACAGCTGCGGGAAGGTTGGCCAGTTGGCATACTTTGGCAGGTTGGCGCGGATTTCCGGGTTCTGCAGAATGTCCACGTACGCAAACTTTTCACCGCACGCCATCACGGCCTGCGCAGCTTTCGCGGAAAAGCCACACTGCGGGGCATTCGGCGAGCCTTTCATGTAAAGCAGAATGGTGTTGTTGGCAATCTGCTCTTTAATCGTTTCGATGATATCCATGGAACACCTCGGCTGAACTTTCCGACTCAAGGGTCGGCACGGTGGCGCATTGTAACGGAAACCCGAGCGCCATGCTCGGTCTCCCCGACAGACTCAATCACGCTGCCGCCACCGTCACCGGTACGCCATTCAACGCCGCATTGCCCGACAACTCGTCTAGCTGGCACTCATCAGTCAGGTCATTGGCACTGGAACCTGGCTGGCTGCTGGCAATGGTCATCTGCACGCCCGGCCGCGCATGGCCCCAGCCGTGCGGCAGGCTGACCACACCTTTCATCATGTCCAGACTGCCCAGCACTTCGACTTCGATCATGCCGACCCGCGAACTCACGCGCACCCGCTGCCCGTCATTAAGCCCACGGCTGGCCAGATCCTCCGGGTGCATCAACAGTTGATGACGCGGCTTGCCTTTCACCAGACGATGATAGTTATGCATCCAGGAATTGTTGCTGCGCACATGCCGGCGGCCAATCATCAGCAGCTCATCGGCGGCAGGCAACTGCACGGCTGCAAAGCGCGCAAGGTCGGCAAGAATTGCGGCGGGCGCCGCCTGGACTCGCTGGTTTGCGGTTTTCAAACGCGCTGCCAAATTGGGTTTCAGTGCGCCAAGATCCACGCCATGCGGATGATCAAACAGGGTAGCCAGCGACAATTTGTGCGTCGACGCATCGCCATACAGCCCCATGCGCAAACCGCGATCAATCATCTGTGCAGGTGGAATCGTCGGCTTCAATTCCTTCTCAGTCTTCGCGGCAAAGGCCTTGGCCAGCCCGACAAAAATTTCCCAGTCATGTAACGCACCCACCGGTTTGGCCAGAATCGCGCGGTTGAAGCGGCTGACGTTGCGCACCGCAAACATATTGAACGTGGTGTCGTAGTGATCGTTTTCCAGAGCCGAGGTTGACGGCAGGATAAGGTCGGCGTAGCGCGTGGTTTCGTTGATATACAGGTCAATGCTGACCATGAACTCCAGGCCGTCCAGCGCCTGTTCCAGCTGCCGGCCATTAGGCGTCGACAACACCGGATTGCCGGCGACGGTGACCAGCGCCCTTATCTGCCCTTCCCCGCCGGTGAGCATTTCTTCGGCCAGCGCCGACACTGGCAGTTCGCCTGCGTACTCCGGGCGTCCCGACACGCGACTTTGCCACAGGTTGAAATGCCCGCCCGAGGTGGATGCCACCAGATCCACCGCAGGTTCGGTGCACAACGCCCCACCCACGCGATCCAGATTGCCGGTCACCAGATTGATCAGTTGCACCAGCCAATGACACAGCGTGCCGAACGCCTGGGTCGAAACACCCATCCGCCCGTAGCAGACCGCTGTTGGCGCTGCTGCGAAGTCCCGGGCCAATTGGCGGATCTGCTCGGCGGGCACCGCGCACAGCGGGCTCATGGCGTCGGCAGTGAACGTCGCGATGGCTGCGCGCACTTCTTCAAGGCCGTCCACCA
The DNA here is from genome assembly GCF_000690905.1 of Pseudomonas sp. Ant30-3. Classification (GTDB taxonomy): domain Bacteria; phylum Pseudomonadota; class Gammaproteobacteria; order Pseudomonadales; family Pseudomonadaceae; genus Aquipseudomonas. Next base: position 18,385 of record NZ_JMCL01000127.1, read on the forward strand.
GCAAATGACTGTCACGGGTGAGGCCTTCCTTGAACAAGGTGTTGAGCAGGCCAAACAATAATGCCGCATCGCCGCCCGGTCGCACGAACAGATGCTGATCGGCAATCGCCGCCGTTTCGCTACGACGTGGATCGACCACCACCACCTTGCCGCCGCGAGCCTGAATGGCTTTCAGGCGCTTCTCGACATCCGGTACGGTCATGATGCTGCCGTTGGACGCCAGTGGATTACCGCCGAGGATCAGCATGAAGTCGGTGTGATCTATGTCCGGAATCGGCAGCAACAAACCGTGGCCGTATATCAGATGACTGGTCAGGTGATGGGGCAACTGGTCGACGGATGTCGCGGAAAATCGGTTACGGGTTTTCAACAGGCCGAGAAAGTAATTGCTGTGGGTCATCAAGCCATAATTGTGAACGCTGGGATTGCCTTGATAGACCGCCACCGCATTCTGTCCGTGACGCTGTTGAATCGCTGCCAGACGTTCGGCGACAAGACTGAAGGCATCTTCCCACTCGATGGGCTGCCATTCGCTGCCCACGCGCAGCATCGGTTGGCGCAAGCGGTCCGGATCGTTCTGGATATCCTGCAAGGCGACAGCCTTCGGGCAAATGTGCCCGCGGCTGAAAGTGTCCAGCGGATCACCCTTGATCGAGGTGATCTGCACATTGCCATCGGCTTCGGTAGTCTCGATGGTCAGGCCGCATATGGCTTCACACAGGTGGCAGGCACGGTGATGGAGAGTCTTGGTCATGGCCAGTCTCTGTCTGTTCTGGGCGGACGATGTCGACCGCGGGAACAAAACTATGGCCCGTGCCCAGCTGTTGCGCCAGCGACGTTCGTCTCGTGAATCGGCGACCATCAGGCCAGCCGATGGCCACCCGAAATCAGTTCGACGGCAGCCTCGGCGGCGCCTGCAACTGAATCTCCTGGATCGTCTCGATCTGCTCGTGAGCGACATGCACGCCGGTCAGTTCGCCGATCAGTCGCCAGTGCTCGTCGAGCCCTGCGCTGATGGTGGCCATGCGATCAATCATTCGCCGGCCGGCGGCTTTGGTGATTTCGTCGTTACTGCGCAACAACTCAAAGGACATTGAGGTCATGGACGCAGTGAGGTGAGTCAGCGAGCGGGCCGTCAGGCCAAGTAATTCCATCAACTGTTGTTCTTTCGATTCCATTTCGAAGGCTTCCTGCGTCGCTCGTGTCTTATTTATAACCCAGCACTATGCATTAGCAAGTGGCTCAAGGGGAGCACATTCTCTGTCATCCATCAAAATCCTGCGCAGGAAACCGACCATCAGCGCGCCATCACTGCCCGCTTCGATTGCAAAGCCCCGCGGGCACGGTGTACAAATGGGCGGCTGCTGTCAGGAAACAGGCTTCAAATGCGCTACTGCGGTTTACCCGTAGCCCCTCTGAAATCCCCTAAACACCGTAGCCTCTATTGGAAAGACGCGACATTTAATTATAAGATCGCGCCTTCCCCTATTTCGTCGCCCCGTGCGGCTTACGCCGCAGGTCTCGCCCGTTGTTCCGTTAAACAAGGCTTTGAGTATCTGCGGTCCGTTGCAAAAAGGTAGTCAATGATGAGCGCAAGGCACTTTCTCTCCCTGATGGATTGCACGCCCGAAGAGCTGGTCAGCGTGATCCGTCGAGGCGTTGAGCTCAAAGACCTGCGTAACCGCGGCGTACTGTTCGAGCCTCTGAAAAACCGCGTGCTCGGGATGATTTTCGAAAAATCTTCGACCCGCACGCGGATCTCCTTTGAAGCGGGCATGATCCAGCTTGGCGGCCAGGCGATTTTCCTGTCCCCACGCGACACGCAACTGGGCCGTGGCGAGCCGATCGGCGACTGCGCGATCGTCATGTCGAGCATGCTCGACGCGGTGATGATCCGTACCTTCGCTCACAGCACCCTGACTGAATTCGCGGCCAACTCCCGCGTGCCGGTGATCAACGGCCTGTCCGATGACCTGCACCCGTGCCAGTTGCTGGCCGACATGCAGACGTTTCTAGAGCATCGCGGCTCGATCCAGGGCAAGACGGTGGCGTGGATCGGCGACGGCAACAATATGTGCAACAGCTATATAGAAGCGGCAATCCAGTTCGACTTCCAGTTGCGCATTGCCTGCCCGGAAGGCTTCGAACCCAATCCAGAATTCGTCGCGAAGGCGAGTGATCGAGTCACCATCGTTCGTGATCCGCAGGAGGCCGTGCGCGGCGCTCATCTGGTGAGCACCGACGTCTGGACCTCGATGGGTCAGGAAGAGGAAACCGCCAAGCGCTTGAAGCTGTTCGCGCCGTATCAGGTTACCCGCGCCCTGCTCGATCTGGCTGCCGAGGATGTCTTGTTCATGCATTGCCTGCCTGCCCACCGCGGCGAGGAAATCAGTCTGGACGTGCTCGACGACAAACGCTCCGTGGCCTGGGATCAGGCGGAAAACCGTCTGCATGCGCAGAAGGCCCTGCTCGAGTTTCTCGTCGAACCGGCGTACCACCACGCATGAGCCAGCCATTACTGCTCAACCTGCGCAACCTCGCCTGTGGCTACCAGGATCAACGCGTGGTGCAGAACCTCAACCTGCACTTGAATGCCGGTGACATCGGCTGCCTGCTTGGCTCCTCGGGTTGCGGCAAGACCACTACCCTGCGCGCAATTGCCGGTTTCGAGCCGGTGCACGAAGGCGACATTACTCTCGCGGGTGAGACGATCTCCCGTGCCGGCTACACCCTTGCGCCCGACAAACGCCGTATTGGCATGGTGTTCCAGGATTACGCACTGTTTCCTCATTTGAGCGTGGCCGAGAACATCGCTTTCGGCATTCGCAAGCATCCGCATAAGAATCGCGTAACCGAAGAGTTGCTCGAACTGGTCAATCTGAAAAATCTTGGTAAACGTTTTCCGCACGAACTTTCCGGTGGTCAGCAGCAACGCGTCGCACTGGCCCGCGCGCTGGCGCCCGAGCCGCAATTGCTCCTACTCGATGAACCCTTCTCCAACCTCGATGGCGAACTACGGCGCAAGCTCAGCCATGAAGTGCGCGGCATCCTCAAGGCTCGCGGCACCAGTGCGATCCTGGTGACGCATGATCAGGAAGAAGCCTTCGCAGTCAGCGATCACGTCGGGGTTTTCAAGGAAGGTCGCCTCGAACAATGGGATACGCCCTACAACCTCTACCACGAACCGCTTACACCCTACGTCGCCAGCTTCATCGGCCAGGGCTATTTCATTCGCGGTCAGTTAAGCAGCCCGGAATCGGTGCAGACGGAATTGGGTGAGCTTCGCGGCAATCGGGCTTATACCTGGCCGATTGGCGGCGCTGTCGACGTGTTGCTGCGTCCGGACGATATCGTCTATGCACCGGACAGCGGTTTGAAGGCTAGAATTGTCGGCAAGTCATTTCAGGGCGCGTCGACGCTGTATCGATTGCAAATGCCGACAGGTGCGCAGCTGGAATCGATTTTCCCAAGCCATGCCGATCACCTGATTGGTGCCGAGGTCGGTATTCGTGTCGCTGCTGAACACCTGGTGTTGTTTCAGGCATCCGGCAGCACCGCTGCGCAGATTCCACAGGCCGAAACCGGAGTCCGGCGTCATAGCGCCGCCAGCTGACACCCTCTCTGCTTGTGTAGGAGCAGCCGGTCGACGCTCGATTGCTCGCGATAGCAGTAACGCGTCATTGTTAATCGCGAGCAAGCTTGCTCCAGCATTGTGTTTAACCCAGCATCAAGGTGCCGCTCGCTACGAGCACCGCATGCCCGCCGATTTTTACTCGATCCTCTTCCAGTCGACAGAACAGCTCGCCACCGCGCTTCGAACACTGATACGCCGTCAGGCTCGACTTGCCCAGACGCTTCGACCAGTACGGGATCAGGCTGCAATGCGTCGAGCCCGTTACCGGGTCTTCGTTAATGCCAACAGCCGGAGCGAAATAGCGCGAGACAAAATCGTGCTTAATGCCTCGCGCCGTCACGATCGCCCCCAACCACGGCAGCCTGGCCAGCGCCGTCATGTCCGGCTGGCAATCCAGAACCGCCTGCTCTGACTCCAGCACCACGAACAGTTCATTGCCGCCCAGCACATCGACCGCTTCGACACCCAACGCGCGCTCGACGTCCAGGGTCACACCCACTTCCGTGGGGGCGATAGCCGGAAAGTCCAGCCATAGGCGTTCACCGTCGCGACTCACGCTCAGCGGACCGGATTTGCACATGAAGTCCAAGCGTTCAGCCGGCTCGTTGTAAACGTTGAACAGCACAAAGGCGCTGGCCAGCGTTGCATGACCACACAAGGGCACCTCTGTGGTTGGAGTGAACCAGCGGATATGCCAGATCAGACCTTCCCTGACAACAAACGCAGTCTCCGCCAGATTGTGCTCGGCGGCGATCTTCTGCATCAGTTCATCGGCAAGCCAGGCGTCGAGCCGGTAAACCATCGCCGGATTGCCACTGAACGGTCGGTCACTGAACGCGTCGACCTGATAAAACTCGAGCTGCATAAACCTCTCCTTGTGTTCGATCACCCAGCATGCAGCCATCTTAAGCTGGACATCAAGCGCGGCCAATGTCGGCGAACTTCGCCTGGGTGTGTTCGGCCAGCACCGCCGGTGCCAGTTCGACTTCCAGTCCGCGCCGCCCGGCACTGACAAAAATGCTGACGAAGGGCTGAGCCGAATTGTCGATGAACGTACGCAGACGCTTCTTTTGCCCCAACGGGCTGATGCCTCCGAGCAGATAACCGGTCGAGCGTTGCGCTGCGGCGGGGGCAGCCATTTCGACCTTTTTGACGCC
>NZ_JMCL01000128.1 GCF_000690905.1 Pseudomonas sp. Ant30-3
GCGAGGGGGCTTGCCCCCGTTGGGGCGCGAAGCGGCCCCCAGCGTCCGCACAAAGAGACCGATGTGTCCGGATTGACGACTGCTTCGCAGCCGAACGGGGGCAAGCCCCCTCGCCACAAGGGTTGTTTTCACCTCGAGACCAGGGTGGCAAGCCTCCCGCCTCATTTGCCCATGCCCCCCATGTCTGCTAGTGTCGCGCCGGTTTACCGACAACCGGAAATAGCCGCCATGGCCCGCAAAAAAGCTGCACTGGATTTCGAACAATCCCTCGCTGACCTGCAAACGCTGGTAGAGCGTCTGGAGAATGGCGAATTGTCGCTGGAAGACTCGCTGACAGCTTTCGAGCAAGGCATCGGTTTGACCCGCGATTGCCAGGCAGCGCTGGCTCAGGCCGAGCAAAAGGTGCAAGTGCTGCTCGAGCGTGATGGCGAGCTGGCCGAGGAACCCTTCGACGCGGATGAGCCAGAATGATCGCAGCGTATTCGGCGACCAGCCAGGCCCGCGTCAACGCGGCACTGGAAAGCCTGTTCACCGCGCCCGGCCCTGAACTCGCGCGGCTTTACGAAGCGATGCGCTACAGCGTGATGAATGGCGGCAAACGCGTGCGTCCGCTGCTGGCCTACGCCGCCTGCGAAGCACTGGGCGGCAAAGCCGAGCAAGCCAATGGCGCCGCCTGCGCTGTCGAGCTGATCCACGCCTATTCCCTGGTGCACGACGATTTGCCGGCCATGGACGATGACGATTTACGTCGCGGCCTGCCGACCACCCACAAAAAATTCGACGAGGCCTGCGCGATTCTTGCCGGCGACGGTTTGCAAAGCCTGGCCTTCAGCGCGCTGCTCGATCCGCGCCTGAACACCTCCGACGCCGAAATCCGCCTGCAAATGGTCCGCGCACTCGCCCTTGCGGCAGGCCCCGCCGGCATGGTCGGCGGGCAAGCAATCGACCTCGGCTCGGTCGGCCTGAAACTCGATCAGAAAGCCCTCGAATACATGCACCGCCACAAGACCGGCGCGCTCATCGAAGTCAGCGTCAAGCTTGGCGCTTTGGCCAGTGGCCGCGCCGAGAAGGATGAACTCAAGTCCCTGAAGAATTACGCCCTGGCGATCGGCCTGGCATTTCAGGTGCAGGACGACATTCTCGACGTCGAAAGCGATACCGAAACCCTGGGCAAGCGCCAAGGTGCCGACATCGCGCGGGACAAGCCTACCTACCCGGCCCTGCTCGGCCTCGACCACGCCAAGGCCTATGCGCTGGAGCTGCGCGATCAGGCGCTGCACGCGCTGCGACCGTTTGACGCGGCGGCCGAACCGCTGCGCGACCTGGCCCGTTATATCGTCGACCGGCGCAACTGATGGCGTATCCGCCAAAAAATACCAACGCGTGGGCAGGGGCCGATGCATCAGGTAAACTGCCGCATCTTCTATACCTATAACGATTCGCCTGATGCCCACGACGTTTCATGAGATTCCCCGCAAGCGCCCGACCACGCCCCTGCTCGACCGTGCCAACACGCCGGACGGGCTACGCCGGTTAGGCGAAGCCGAGCTGGAAACCCTGGCCGATGAGTTGCGCCTGGAATTGCTCTATACGGTCGGTCAGACCGGTGGGCATTTCGGTGCGGGCCTGGGCGTCATCGAGCTGACGATCGCGTTGCATTACGTTTTCGACACCCCGGATGACCGGCTGGTGTGGGACGTGGGTCATCAGGCCTATCCGCACAAAATCCTCACGGGTCGCCGCGAGCGCATGAGCACCCTGCGCCAGAAGGACGGCGTAGCTGCCTTCCCACGCCGTTCCGAGAGCGAATACGACACGTTTGGCGTCGGCCATTCCAGTACATCGATCAGTGCAGCGCTGGGCATGGCCATCGCCGCCCGCCTGCAGAACAGTGATCGCAAGGCAATCGCAGTGATCGGCGACGGCGCGTTGACGGCCGGCATGGCGTTCGAGGCGCTCAACCATGCGCCGGAAGTGAACGCCAACATGCTGGTGATCCTCAACGACAACGACATGTCGATCTCGCGCAATGTCGGCGGTTTGTCGAATTACCTGGCGAAAATCCTTTCCAGCCGTACCTACGCGAGCATGCGCGAGGGCAGTAAAAAAGTACTGTCGCGTCTGCCCGGCGCATGGGAAATCGCCCGTCGCACCGAGGAATATGCCAAGGGCATGCTGGTCCCCGGCACGCTGTTCGAAGAGCTGGGCTGGAACTACATCGGCCCGATCGATGGCCACGATCTGCCGACCCTGATCGCCACCCTGCGAAACATGCGCGATCTTAAAGGCCCGCAGTTTCTCCACGTGGTCACCAAGAAAGGCAAAGGCTTCGCCCCGGCAGAAGTCGACCCGATCGTCTACCACGCCATCACCAAACTCGAACCCGTGGATGCACCGGTTGCGCCAAAAGCGACCAGCGGACCGAAGTATTCCGGCGTGTTTGGTCAATGGCTGTGCGACATGGCCGAAGCGGATTCACGCCTGGTTGGCATCACCCCGGCGATGAAAGAAGGCTCCGATCTGGTGGCCTTCAGCGAACGTTTCCCGCAGCGTTATTTCGACGTAGCGATTGCCGAGCAACACGCCGTAACACTTGCCGCCGGGATGGCCTGCGAAGGCGCAAAACCAGTGGTCGCGATCTACTCGACGTTTCTGCAGCGCGGTTACGACCAGTTGATCCACGACGTTGCGGTGCAAAACCTCGACGTGCTATTTGCCATCGACCGTGCCGGTCTGGTGGGCGAAGACGGCCCGACCCACGCCGGCAGTTTCGACCTGTCGTACCTGCGCTGCATCCCTGGCATGCTGGTGATGACACCCAGCGATGAGAACGAACTGCGCAAAATGCTCACCACCGGCCACCTGTACAACGGCCCGGCGGCGGTGCGTTATCCACGCGGCAATGGTCCGAATGCGACCATCGAGAACGAGCTGCAACCGATTGAAATCGGCAAAGGCGTCGTTCGTCGTCAGGGTCAAAATGTTGCCCTGCTGGTATTCGGCGTGCAGGTGGCCGAAGCGCTGAAAGTCGCCGAAACGCTGAACGCGACCGTGGTCGACATGCGCTTCGTCAAGCCGCTGGATGAGGCGCTGGTGCGTGACATTGCCGGCAGCCATGAGCTGCTGGTGACGATTGAAGAGAATGCGATCATGGGCGGTGCCGGCGGCGCGGTCAGCGAATTCCTCGCACGCGAGAACATCCTCAAGTCGATGCTGCACCTGGGCCTCCCGGACAGCTATGTCGAGCACGCCAAGCCTGCGCAGATGCTGGCCGAATGTGGGCTGGATGGGGCCGGGATTGAGGCGTCGGTGCGCGAGCGGATGCAGTTGCTCACCAAATAAACGCAATACCCCTGTGGGAGTGAGCCTGCTCGCGATGGCGGACTGTCAGTCGATTCAATGTTGACTGATACACCGCCATCGCGAGCAGGCTCACTCCCACATTGATTTGTGCACACCTGAAACATCACGGACTGCCGATGAAACTCTTTCCCCTCGCCCTGTCGCTCGCGCTCCTGCCGACTAGCCCATTGTTCGCCGACACCTTCGAACGCGATCAGGCGCTGAAGCTGCCCGACGTAGTGATCAGCGCCAACCGCCAGGTCGAAGCCCGCAACGACAGCAGCGCGGCGAACACCGTGTTCACTCGCGACGACATCGACCGCCTGCAACCGGCCAGCGTTACCGATCTGTTGCGCCGGGTGCCCGGCGTTCAGGTCGGCCAGACTGGTGGTCGTGGCAGTTTGCCGGGAATTTACATTCGCGGAACCAAGTCGGCACAAAGCCTGGTGCTGGTGGACGGCCAGCGCATCGGTAACTCAACCTCCGGCGACAGCAATCTGCAGCACATCAACATCGAACAGGTCGAGCGTGTGGAAGTACTGCGCGGATCGCGTTCGGTGATTTATGGCAGCGATGCAATTGGCGGGGTCATTCAGATTTTCACCCGGCGCGGCGGCAAGCTGGGCCTGCAACCACGCCTGCACGTTGGCTTCGGCAGCAACCAGAGCTGGGAGCGCAGCGTAGGACTGTCTGGTGGCGACGAGAATACCCGCTTCAATCTCGGTGCCAGCCTTGATGAAACCTCCGGGATCGACCGCACTTACGAGTCGTATCCGAGTGACGGCGATCACGATGAATACCGCAATAAATCGCTGAGCCTGAGCTTGAGTCACGCCCTCACCGATGACATCGAAGTCGGCGCGAATCTATTGGATAACCGTGGCAAAAATGCCTTCGACAATCCGTTCGGCCGCTTCGATATGGACACCTTCGAGTCGGTACAGGAGCAGCCGTACAACGATTTCACCGTCAGCGGTCTCAGCAGTTACGTCGACGCACGGATCAACGAGCATTGGAAAACCCGTGTCGAACTGGGCCACAGCGAAAATCGCGAAGAGACCTTCGACAAACTCAGCAGCGAGCGCAGCGTGTTCAACACCTACCGCGATTCGGTGAACTGGCAGAATGACCTGACGCTCGATGCACGCAACAGCCTGATCGTCGGCGGCGACTGGTATGAAGACCGAGTCAACAGCAGCACTGCGTTCGACGAGGACAGTCGCTGGAACCGCGCGGCGTTCGTGCAGCATCGCTATCAGGCGGACAGCTTTTCTACCGAGCTGGGTTTGCGCCGCGACCAGAATCAGCAGTTCGGCGGTCAGAACAGTTGGAGCGGCACCTTTACCCTGCCGTTGAATCCCGACAACGATGTTTTGCTGAGCCACAGCGAAGGGTTCCGTGCCCCGACTTTCAATGATTTGTATTACCCGGATTTCAGCAACCCGGACCTCAAGCCCGAAACCTCGAAAAGCTACGAGCTGCAATGGCGCAGTCAGCTGACTGAAGGCACTCGTCTTGAAGCCTCGCTGTACCGCACCGACCTGCAGGACGCGATCATCTTCGGCAGCAACTCGCGGCCGCAGAATGTTGCATCAGCCCGTATCAATGGCTTTGAAGCGGCACTCGAGCAGGAGTTTTTTGGCTGGCAGAGCAACCTCGGGGTGGCGATCATTGATCCGCGCGACCGTGACAGCGGTCATACGCTGGCCCGTCGTGCGCGGCGGACATTGAGTCTGGATCTGGATCGGCAGTTTGACCGCCTCGGGCTCGGTGCCAGCTGGCAAGCGGTCAGCAGCAGTTATGACGACGAGAACAATCTGCAGCCACTGGGCGGTTATGCGCTGCTCGGGTTACGCAGCAGCTGGGCATTAAATCGCGAGGTCAAGCTTGATGTGAAGGTCGATAACGTTCTGGATAAGGGTTACAGCCGGGCGCTGTACAGCCATGATGGCAGTCAGTACGGGTATCGCGAGGAAGGCCGGGCGTGGATGTTCGGGGTGACGTGGACGCCTGAGATCTAGACGACTCGGTCACCTGTGGCGAGGGAGCTTGCTCCCGCTCGTTTGCGAGGCAGACGTAAATGGCGGATGCAATCAGATCTGACTTTACTCTTTGAGGGAATTTATGGCTGCTTCGCTGCCCAGCGGGAGCGAGCTCCCTCGCCACAAGGTCAGCGGTCGGGCGCAATCAACTCGCACAGCCTGGCCGTCGCCTCGATCATCTGCCCGCTCGGCCGCTCCAGGCCTTTATCGGCCACCATGAGCAACTGCCCCTGCCGAACAGCCGCCACCTGCGGCCAGGCTTTCCACGCATCGAGTTGCGCCTGATCGCTGGCAAGGATCACCTCAGGATTACGCTGCAGCACCGCCTCGACGCTGATCTGCGGCGCGGGCAGCGTCAGGTCGGCGAACACATTTCGCGCGCCGCACACCTGCAACGCATCGCTGATAATCTGTGCGCCACCGACGGTATACAGCGGCCGGTCCCAGACCTGATAAAACACCCGCACAGGATGATCGCGCCTGTAGCGTTCGCGCAATGAATCGAGGCGCTGACGCAAAGTCGCAGCTAAAGAAACTCCACGTTCGGCACGGCCAAGTTGCACGGCAATCGCTTCGATGTGCGCGGTCAGTTGATCAAGGTTGTGCGGTTCGGCGACGTAAGTCGGAATGTTCAAACGCTTGAGCTGCTCACGCTGTGCCGGGCCGACACTGTCGGGCCATAGCAGCAGCAAATCCGGCCGGAGACTGAGCAGTTGCTCCATGTCCAGCTGACCATAGCGGCCAACAGAGGGCAGACCCTGAAGTGCGGCTGGACGCTCACCGGCATCCAGCACGCCAACCAGCAGATCGGCAGAATCCAGCTCGACAACGATTTCGGAGAGAGACGGCCCGAGGCTGACGACCCGCTCGACGGCATTCGCCGACGCGCCCAAGGCAAGTAGCAGAACCGCGAGCCAAACGCGGAACATCAGGCGAGTTGACGCGGGATACGGTAGAGGTAGAACAGCACGGCGGTGGACAGCGCCAGCAACATCAGCGGCACGGCTTCCAGCCCGAAAAATACCGCAAGGGCGCCAATCCACGCGGGCAGCCCGGCAGCGATGAACGCCGCACGGCGTTTGGCAGCCAAGGCGATCCAGGCGGCAGGTTCTTCAGGGGTATCGAGGGCTTTCTGCGTGGCGATCAGGCCGTGCTTATAGCCACCGAAAAACTTCAGGCTGACAAACATCGAAGCCACACCGGCAATGAACATCGGCATGGCCAACACCGGCAGGATTGCCTCGCTCTGACCGAATACACCGTTGATCACGAACAACGGCAACAGCGCCAGCGCCAGGTATTGCCACCAACTGACGGCCAGTCGCCGCCGCACCTGACCGCGAGTCACGCGCGGTCTACCTCGCCCTGGTGCTCGTTGCCCATCATGTGGTCGAGCTTGCTGGCCTTGGTCGCCAGGTAGAGTTTGTTGTGCGGATTGTGGCCGGTGTGCAACGGCACGCGCTCGGCAACGACAATGCCCATGTCGGTCAGGGCTTTGACCTTGCGCGGGTTGTTGGTCATCAGGCGCAGGGATTTCACCCCCAGGTGCTGCAGCATCGGCAGGCACATGGCGTAATCGCGCTGATCTGCGGCAAAACCCAGACGCTCGTTGGCTTCAACGGTATCGGCACCGCCATCCTGCAACTCATATGCACGGATCTTGTTCAGCAAGCCAATACCTCGGCCTTCCTGGCGCAGATAGAGCAACACGCCGCGGCCTTCGCGAGCAATCGCCTGCAGGGCGGCTTCAAGCTGAGAACCGCAATCGCAACGCTGGCTGAACAAGGCATCGCCAGTCAGGCACTCGGAATGCAAACGGCCGAGTACCGGCGCACCGTCGTCGAACTCACCCAGGCTCAGAACCACGTGTTCACGCCCGTTCTCCTCATCGAGGAAGCCATGCATGGTGAATTGCGCAAAAGGCGTTGGCAGCTTGGAAGCGGCGACAAAAACGACAGGCACCGGTGTGCTCCTGATCTATAGATTCGCAGAGGCGGCATTGTAGCAGCAGGTTCCTGCAGACGCTCAGGCTGAATTGTGGGGCATAACGATCAAGAATCTGGATGCTGCGCCCCGCGTAAGATCCTGTAGCAGCTGGCGCAGCCTGCGTTCGGCGGCGCAGCCGTCGTAAAATTCGAACATCCCAATATCAGGGCCATCGAGTTGGCAGGGTATGCGACGGCTGCGCCGCCGGACGCAGGCTGCGCCAGCTGCTACAGAGACGTGTTCACTCGGGATCAAACGGATAAGGCTGCTTCCAGCGCTTGAAGATCGGCTTCAGCTCGCCGCTTTTCACCAGATGCTCCATGCGTTGATCGAACAGCGCCATGAGCTTTCGCGCGCGGGGTGTGTTGGCGAAGCAGAGGTAGAGCGGCAACTCGGTAATGTGCGTCTGCCGGAACAGCGCAGGATCCCTGGCACCACGGACAATGAATTCGATTTCGCTCAGCGCATCGACGTAATAATCGGCGCGATCGTGGGTGAGCATCGACAGAATTCCGGTACGCCGCACCACTTCGTTATATCGAGTGACGTTCGGCAAATAGTCCTGATAGTCGTAACCGCGGACCCAGGCCAATCTGTAAGCGCCCAGCGTCTCTCGGGTCGGCACCGGACTGCTGGCCAGCCCCAATGCGTAGATGTGGTCGGTATCGAAATTCCAGCGCGGGTATAGCAGATCGCTGACTTCATCGTGGTAGGCGCCCACGCAGGCATCCACTTCGCCGCGTTGCGCCAGGCCGATGGATCGCGTGTAGGGAACGGTGCGAATCTCGAGTTTCACGCCGGCCGGCTCGAAAACCTTCCGTAGCACGTCCCAGCCCAGGCCACGCCCGTCGGGGGCGGTGTAATTTTCCCATTCTTCACTGGCGAGATGGATCACCGACGGCATCGGCGTCTCAGCCGCCAGGGCCAGCGTGCCGAGCATCGAGAACATCATCCCAGCCAGCCAGCGTCGAGCCATCCTTAGTCCCCTGTATCGCCCGTCAGGCGAAAATCCACACCAGCCCCTGCATCGCTGCCCATGCAAACACCCCGGCCACTACGTCGTCGAGCATGATCCCGACGCCACCGTGCACGTGCCGGTCGATCCAGTGAATCGGCCACGGCTTGAGAATGTCGAAAAAACGGAACACGACAAAACCCGCGAGCAACCAGTACCAACCTTCAGGCACCAGCCACAAGGTAATCCACATCCCGACCATTTCGTCCCAGACGATGCCTTCGTGGTCGTGTACCCGCAGATCGTCGGCCACCTTGCCGCACAGCCAGAAGCCGAACAGCATGGTGATGCCCAGCATCAGCCAGTAACCCCAGTCGGGCAACATCTGCCATAACGGGATGAAGGGTAGCGCAACTAATGAGCCCCAGGTGCCAGGAGCCTTGGGCAAGGTGCCCGAGCCGAAGCCGAAGGCGATGAAATGCCATGGGTTGCGCCATACCGAAGGCGGTACGAATTCCGCAGGAACCTGATTGGGATGATCTGTCACGGTGTCTCCCGAAAATGTTGGTAGCCCCGGATTTGCGGGGTGATGTCCTGTCCGCAGGCATCCAGCAGCACGACGCCCTGCCCCGCCACCACTTGCCCGACCACGTGGATGGGCCATCCTTCTGCCAGCAGCTGCGCCAACTCGACGGACGGTAGGCTGAACGCCAACACATAATCGTCGCCGCCACTCAGGGCCGCTGCTTCTGCGCCGGATTGACCGAGGAACGCCACTAAAGAGTTCGACAGCGGTAATCGGTCCCGTTCAACTTGAATGCCGACCTTCGACGCCAGCGCAATATGGCCGCAGTCGGCAAGCAGACCGTCGGAGATGTCCAACGCCGCTGTTGCCTTGCCGCGCAACGCCTGGCCGAGGCCGAGTTGCGGCTGCGGCGACCAGTAATGCGCCAGCAGCGGCTCGGCGATGGCAGCTGCGGCCGTTCGCTGACCGAGCACCAGCGGCAAAGCCCCGGCGGCGTTGCCCAGTTCGCCGCCCACACAGAGCAGATCACCCGGCTGCGCGCCGCTGCGGATCAATGCCTGAGCGCTGGGCACCCGACCAAACACGGTCAGGGTCAGGCTCAGCGGCCCGCGGGTGGTGTCACCGCCCACCAGGGCCACCCCGCATCGTTGCGCCATCAGGTTCAAACCGCGGGCGTACGCTTGCAGCCATTCGGCAGTCACCGTCGGCAAAGTCAGGGCAAGGGTAAAGGCAACAGGGGTGGCGCCCATGGCTGCCAGGTCACTGACGGCCACGGCCAGCGAGCGCTGACCGAGTAGAAACGGGTCGCAGGGATCTGCGAAATGCACACCGGCCACAAGCGTGTCGGTGGACACCGCCAACTGCTCCCCGGCGGGAACAGCCAGCAAAGCGCAATCGTCGCCGATCCCCAGCACAACGCCTTCGCCGCCTTGCGCACAAGGCGCGGCGGCGAAGAAATTGTGGATCAGCTCAAACTCGCCCATTGGGTATCAAGCGCAGGTTAGCGCTTGAACGCCTTCACTTCTGCTTCACGCAAACGCGGGGCCAACTTGTCGAGCACGCCGTTGACGAACTTGTGGCCGTCGGTAGAACCGAACACCTTGGCCAGTTCGATACCTTCGTTGATCACAACGCGGTAAGGCACGTCGACGCGCTCGAGCAGCTCCCAGGTCGACAGGCGCAGAACGGCCAGTTCAACCGGGTCCAGCTCTTCGATGGTCAAATCCAGGCAAGGCTTCAGCGCGGCATCGATCTTGTCCTTCTGCGCCGGAACCCCATGCAGGATCTCGCGGAAGTAGGCGCTATCGACATCACTGAAATCGTTATCGACCCGGAACTGCGCTTCAATTTCGTTCAGCGACTGCTTGGCCATGTGCCATTGGTACAGCGCCTGGGTCGCGAGCTGACGGGCTTCGCGACGCTTGACGCTTTTCGATGGCTTGCCGGCGTCTGCAGGCTTTGGATCGCGCGGGTTGAAACGATCGCTGTCGTCGTTGATCACTTGGCCTCCAACTGCGCCAGCAGGCTGACCATTTCCAGAGCGGACAGAGCAGCTTCAGCACCTTTGTTGCCGGCCTTGGTGCCGGAACGTTCGATGGCTTGTTCGATGGAATCCACGGTCAACACGCCGAATGCGACCGGCACGCCGAATTCCATGGACACCTGGGCCAGACCCTTGGTGCACTCGCCTGCCACGTATTCGAAGTGCGGAGTACCGCCACGAATGACCGCGCCGAGCGCGATGATGGCTGCGAACTCGCCTTTCTGAGCGACTTTCTGCGCAACCAGCGGGATTTCGAAGGCGCCTGGCGCACGGATGATGGTGATGTCGCTTTCGCTCACGCCATGGCGAACCAGGGCATCAACTGCACCGCTGACCAGGCTTTCAACCACGAAACTGTTGAAACGGCCCACTACCAGAGCGTAGCGGCCTTGAGGGGCGATGAAGGTACCTTCGATGGTCTTCAGGGTCATTCGTTAGATCTCTTAAAGAGCCGGGACGCGTTTTCTACGCATCCCTCAGTGATATTAGCCAAGAATACTGCGTCGCAGACACCGCATTGCCGGTGACCTACACATTTGTGGCGAGGGAGCTTGCTCCCGCTGGGCTGCGTAGCGGCCCCAAAACAGAGGGCTGCTACGCAACCCAGCGGGAGCAAGCTCC
>NZ_JMCL01000129.1 GCF_000690905.1 Pseudomonas sp. Ant30-3
CCCTGGATGCGGTAACCCTGCCATTATTTGACGCAGGAAAGCTGTAAAAATCTGCCAAGTTTTACGTTGCTCTTGCTGAATTTTTCAGCAAGAATGCGGCAACCTTACCGCAGAATGAGCTACCCCTGGATCATGACGAAGGAACTCCAGCAACGCCGCCCGACTGGTCATTGGGTACAGACAGAGCGGGCCGCGCATGAGGCTTGGGCAAGCCTCATCGGACGCAAACCCAAGGCTGCCGAGCTCATGCACCACCTGGTGGCTCGCATGGGCCATCAGAACGCGGTGGTAGTCCCTCAGAAGGTGCTGGGCAAGATCATGAACTGCAGCGTCGACACGGTGCAGAGGGCGCTAAAGGTTCTGGAGGCTGAGCGCTGGATCCAGATCGTTCGGATCGGGAAGGGCAAAGAAGCGGCATACGTGATCAATGACCGAGTAGCTTGGGGGCAGGCTCGTGACCAACTGCGCTTGTCGATGTTCAGCGCGACGGTCATAGCGGATGTTGAGGACCAGGATCCCCTATCCCTTTCCACCGACCCCCTGCAACGCATCCCGTCCCTCTTCCCTGGCGAGACAGCCATACCCCATGGCCCAGGCGACACCCCGCCGTCACAGCCGATTTTGGAGGGGATGGAGCCTAGCCTGGTTCGAGATCCTCGCACCCTGGACTGGGTGAATGGCCAGGCCGACAAAGAGTAGAGTGGCACACCCCATCAAGGAGACGTGACACATGGCTTGGCACACCATCCAGGAAGCGCAGAAGCTGACCGGCAAGAGCCGCCGCACGCTCTACCGTGACATGGCCGCAGGCCGCTTGTCCTGGGAGCCTGAGGGCGACAGTGCACGCCGTTTGGAAACGTCCGAGCTGATCCGCGTCTATGGCGAGCTGAAACCCCTGGCACAGCCAGAACCCGAAAAAACGGCACATGGCGACACTGGCCTTGGCACACAGGATACGGCCCTGATCCTGGCCGAACTGAAGGCTTTACGAGAGGAGGTCGCCGAGTTGCGCCAGGCTATGCGCCTGATCGAGCACAAGCCGGAGTCGGCACAGCCTGACACGGCTGAAAGTGTGCCAGATGACAAGCCGTTGCCCTGGTGGCGACGGCCGCTATTCACCCGGAACGGGTAAGAACCGGCGCCGGCCGAGGGCGGCAACCCTCGACTAGCGCCTAACCACAGAGACCGCTAGGAGGTCACCATGGCTGTTGCGATTGTATCCCCGAACATCACCGCCGATCTGCTGGTCGAGTCCAGCCCCGGGCTGGATTCGCCGCAGGGCGACGTGTACCTGCAGGCGCTCAGCGCTCTGCTGCAACCGGCGCTCGACCAGGTCGTCGCCGCCTACCAGGCGGCGTCGGCCACCCGCTCGACGCAACGCGCCTTCCGGCGCTTCCTGGTCAACCTGGCAGAGGAGGGCTGAACATGGGCTGGTCTTTTGATCCGAACAGCGGCCGCAACACCGGCTCCAGTGGTGCCGGGGGCTTCCTGTTCCTGCTGCTCGTCCTCGCCGCCATCGTCGTGGCGGTAGTCGTGCTGTGACTCACCCTCTCGCCAGCCTGGCCAGCGCTCCGCTGGCCCAGGCTGCGCCTGAGGCCCTGATCGAGGTCGCCCTGCTCGTTTGGTACGACCCTGACCCTCTCCCCTCGCTGAAACGCGCCCTGGAGGCCCTGGAGGGCATCCAGCAGCGCCGCGCCAGGTTCGCCCTGGACATACTCCGCCGATACCCCTGCACGCCGGCAGAGCGCAGCCGGGAACTACGCGACCTGGTCGACCTGAAAGTTAGTTTTCGCGGGGGGCCACTGCCGGCATTGCTCCAGGCCTGGGGGCTGGATGACACCGACCGCCTGGACACCAAGCCCTTGCTTCCCTACCAGCGACGTCACTACCGACCAGAAACAGGCGATTGAGTGCGCGCATGGCAAAATGGCGGCCATTGGGGATTTGAGCGAACTGCACGAGATGGGAAAACCAACAAGCGGCATTGCCTGGAAGGCAGCAACCATAGGGGGTGTGGCCTACGACCTGGGCCACCTGCACCCTCACCTCTGGGAGGTAACCATCCCGGGCAAAGACGATAAACCCGACCTGGTGCTCAAGGTGAATGTCACCTATGGCCTGCACTGCTTCGCCCGGGACGCGCTACCAGGTGAGCAGGTCAGCCAGGATCGCTGGTACAGCGATTCACGCGAGAAACGGGTGTTCTGCGACCTGCGATGGGAGCTGTCGAAGCAACTGCCAGGGATCGTCGCGACTTTGACCGAGCGCCGATGTATGCACACGGGCCGGGAGGAGTTCGTCACCCTGGAGGTGGTCCACCAGGGGCGCACCTTCGACTACGCAGTGTTCTTCACCGTGACCAAGGCCAAGAAGGCCGAGGGGGCGCACCTCAACCTCTTCGTGAACAGTGCCCACGAGCGCTACGATCCGCTGCAGTACAAGAAGCCCATCAGTTTCAAGTTCATCCTGCTGAACCGGTACCAGGGCAAAGAGATCAAGGTGCCGCGCTGAAAAAGAAAAAGCCCCGCAATGCGGGGCTTCTTCTTTAATCCGGAGTCTCTTGGTTATCCCACTCTATGGTGCGGACCTCTTGCGAGGTGGACGGGCGCTTACACCGGTCGGCGCTACCTGTCAGTGGCCCCATTATTCAACCATTCGTTGAATAGTTAAAGGGCTATTCGTCATTTTTGATCATCCTGGGTAACCGGGGTTCACCCCCAATCATCGAGCTGGTGAGGCATGGATGCCGCGTCTAGCCCGGGCGGCTTTTGGCCCGGGCTAGACCACCAGCGCCGGCAGGGACGCCGGATCACCAGGGCCGGAACGGACTTGGCCGGTGGTGTTCTTCCTGCTCCAGGGCCTCGGCACGCGCTTGCTCAGCCCATGCCGGCACCTCGTCCAGGCGCTGCCGGTCCTGCTCCAGGCGCTGGCGTTCCTCGGCCAGTGCCGGCAATGGCTTGGGCTTGCCCTGGTCGAAGCCGTCCACGTCGGCGAGTAGCTGCTCGATCCGCCGTTCCTCGCGCTCGATGCGGGCCAGCTCGTGGGCCTGGGCGGCCTCGATGCCCTGTTCTCGCTCCACTGCCTCGCGCAGCGCCTGCTGGGCCCTCTGGCGCTCCTGCAGGAGGCGCCGGGTACGTTCCCGGGTAACCCCTTCGGCCACGCCCTGCCAGTGCCTGGCCTGCACCTGATGGCGCTCCAGGATCTCCGACAGCGCCTCGGCCGAGGGGCGGTCGGGCTGCTCGATCTGCTGCCGCAGTGCCCGCACTATCTCCCGGTCGGCGGCCAGCTCGCGCTCGGCCTGGGCGTTCCTGGGCAGCTCGGCCAGCGCGTTCTTCCGATCGAGGAGCGCGGCGTCCATCTGCCGTACCAACTCGCGAGGATCTGCCGCCGCCCGGTCGGCCGCCCGCTGGGCAGCCTCGGCGCGGGCCCGGGCCTCGGATATCTCCAGGTCGATCTGCGGCGCGTCCCGCCCTGCAGGACGGGCCAGGCGCGCTTGGTCGGCCTTGTTCCTGGTGTTCCAGGCCACAGCCCGCTTGTAGTCCGGATGCCCCCGGAACGCCTGGTCAGCCCGCTTCGCCTCGCGGCGAGCGAGATCTACCTTGGTCTTGTGGCCCAGCCGGGTCGCCCAGTCGGCGAGCGGGTTCGGGTGTGCGGCCATGCGCTGCTCCTGCCGCGCCTGGTCGGCCTTGGCCGCCTCCAGCTTGGCCTGGGCCTCCAGGCGCTTGTGACCCAGCTCGATCACGTCCTTGACGTAGGCCGGCTGCCCCTTCGCCTGGCGCTTCTGGATGGCCTGGCACTCGTGCACCAGGTCATCCCACTGTCGTTTCGCCGCGGCAGCCTCGGCCAGCAGGCGCTCGACGCGCTGCGCCTCGTTCTCCCGCTTGGCCGGCGCCGGCTGCTCGACTGCCGGCAGGCCGCGCTGGGCGCGTGCTGCGGCCAGGTCGTGGATCTGCGCCGGCGCCGGCGCGGTATCCGGCACCATGCGGCGGATCTGCTCGGCCTTGGCTCGGCGCTCGGCCAGCACTTCCCATTCGTAGATCTTGGCGCTGACCTGGGCCAGCTCCCGCTGGTCGCGGCGCAGGTCGCTCCGGGCCAACTTGTCCAGGTCGGGCGCCGGCTCGCCACGGCGCTCGGCCTCGCGGCGGGCCTTGGTGATCGCCGGGCCGTCATGGATGGTCGGCGCCCGGTCGGTCTCCATCGCCTTCACCTGGTCGCCCGCCTCCAGGGCGGCGGCGTGCTGGTCGGCCAAGCTGCGCCGGTCCACGCGCTCGGCGTGGCCTGCCGCTTCAAGGGCGGCATTCGTGCGCCCCTCGACCATGGCGCGGATCCACTTCACTTCCTCCGGGCCGCGCTTGAGGTCGTCCAGCTCGCGGGTCTTCTCGCCCAGCCCGGCCGGGCCGAGGCGGCGCGTGGTGAACAGGATGTGCGCGTGGTGGTTGCGGTTGTCGCCCTCGGCGTCGGGCAGGTGCACCGCCACCTGGGCGCCGACCTGGTAGCGCTCCACCAGGTCGCCGGCGATGGCCTCGGCCAGCGCCTGGCGCTGGGCCGTGTCCAGCTCGTGCGGCAGGGCCACCAGAAGCTCACGGGCCACGGTCGCGTTCTTCCGCTTCTCGGCGCCCTCGGCCAGGTTCCACAGCTCGGCGGTGTTCATCGCCGCCACGCCTTCCGGCAGCAGCATCGACACGCCGACGACACCGCCGCGACGGCGGTAGTCGTGCACCTCGCCCGTGCGCTGATCTACCACTTCCTCACCAGTGCGATACGCAGCAGCAGCAGTGGCCGAACGGCCACCGCTTCTGCTGATCGTCTTCACACTGGCGGAGTAGATCGCCACGGCTTTTGCTCCTGAGCTTTTTGCTTTGGCTCTTGTCGGCGAAGCCGACCGCACGCAAACGAAGTTTGCATAAGTGCGCCCTTCGCTGTTGCTCAGGGATGTCCGTGCACGCTGATAGTCTAGCGCCAACCCGCGAATCTGAGTAGGCTGTTCCTACGTGAAAAGCAGGAGAAAAGCCGGTGGCTACCCTCGACGATTTGAAGCAGAAGCGCGACCAACTGACCGCCAAGATTCAGCAGGTCGAGGCCCGCGAACGTGCCCAACAGAAGAAGGCTGATGACAAGGTGAAAGTCCTGGTCGGCGCCGCTCTGCTCGACCAGATCCAGCGAGGCGGCGAGGGGCTGGACGATTTGCTGGCCCTGATGGATCGCTTCCTGTCACGACAGTACGAGCGCAAGGCCGTTCTCGGCGAGGATGGCAAGGGGTCTGAGACACTGCTGCGTCTGGTCGCTCGCAGACAATAGTCTGCAGGCGCCGGGGCCTAGCCACCCCCTCCACTGATTACCCGCAAGCGAAGCGCGCAGGCCGAAGGCAGCACCGTGAAGGAGCGAATGCGCCGTTGCACGGCCTACCAGGCGTTGCACGGTGGTGGGCGGCCAGCAGCGACTGGAACGGTGCCGACATCAGGCTCGCGCAAAATTTGCCAGGTACAAGGCGGCCTGCGGCCGCCCCGGCGCTACGCGCCGGCTACGGTGGTGGCTGCACCGCCTAGGTCAGCCCATGGCAGTTACCCACCGGCTGCGCCCGTGGATAACTGCCGCCACGGCGTAGCCTGGCGATCCGCACTGACGCGCTTCGCTTGTCGGGTCCCCTGCGCTGCGGCGGCTTCGCCCCCTCCGCTCGGCGACCTGGGCTTCAAAAAGCACCGTTTTTCCTACTCGTAGGAGCAGGAAAAGCACGGTGGTGAGGGCACCACCGAGGCCGGCGGCTGCCTTCATGGCAGCCTGCAAGGCCGCAAGCGGTGGCGCCGCAGGCGGCACCACCTAGCCGCGCGCGCAAGCGCGCACGGCCTCCATAGATCATAAGAAAGGGGAAAATCAAAACCCTTTAAAATCAATGACTTGCGCAATGGGGTTACCGCACCCTGGATGCGGTAGGGTTACCGCACCCTGGATGCGGTAACCCTGCCATTATTTGACGCAGGAAAGCTGTAAAAATCTGCCAAGTTTTACGTTGCTCTTGCTGAATTTTTCAGCAAGAATGCGGCAACCTTACCGCAGAATGAGCTACCCCTGGATCATGACGAAGGAACTCCAGCAACGCCGCCCGACTGGTCATTGGGTACAGACAGAGCGGGCCGCGCATGAGGCTTGGGCAAGCCTCATCGGACG
>NZ_JMCL01000130.1 GCF_000690905.1 Pseudomonas sp. Ant30-3
GGCGAGGGAGCTTGCTCCCGCTCGAGTGCGAAGCACTCGCAAAAGGTGCTGCCACATGCTTGATGGGAGCACCGCGATTGCAGTTTCGGGTCTGCTACGCAGACCAGCGGGAGCAAGCTCCCTCGCCACAGGTATCAACCACAGTCAGAGGATACGCACGCGCAGCGAGCGGCCTTTGATCTTGCCGTCGTTCAGGCGCTGCACGGCCTGTTTGGCAACTCCGCGCTCCACGGCCACGTAGGCCTGGAAATCGAAAATCGCGATCTTGCCGACCTGAGCGCCCGGAATGCCGGCATCGCCGGTCAATGCACCGAGAATGTCGCCCGGACGCACTTTGTCTTTACGACCGGCGCCAATCACCAGCGTGCTCATCACCGGCAGCAGCGGTGCGCCGCCCTGGGATTTGAGGTTGTCCAGCTGATCCCAGCTCAACGGCGACTTCTGCAGTTGCTCGATGGCCTGGGCGCGGTGCGCTTCGGACGGTGCGACCAGGCTGATCGCGATGCCTTTCTCGCCGGCACGACCGGTACGGCCGACACGGTGAATGTGGATTTCCGAATCACGAGCTAGTTCGACGTTAATCACCATGTCCAGCGCATCGATGTCCAGACCGCGTGCGGCGACGTCGGTGGCTACCAGCACCGAGGTGCTGCGGTTGGCAAACATCGCGAGCACCTGATCGCGATCACGCTGCTCCAGATCACCGTGCAGGCCGACGGCGGAGATGCCTTTTGAGGTCAGGTGATCGACGGTTTCCTGAACCTGCTGCTTGGTGAAGCAGAACGCCACGGTGGACGCCGGACGGTGATGGGCGAGCACCTTGACCACTGCGTCCATACGCTCTTCAGGGGAGATTTCGTAGAAGCGCTGTTCGATCTGCGTGTCGTCGTGGAACGCCTCGGCTTTGACGATCTGCGGGTTGCGCATGAACTTCGAGGCCAGTTGCTTGATGCCCACCGGGTACGTGGCGGAGAACAGCAGGGTCTGCCGACGCTCCGGGCACTGCGCGATGATTTCCTCGATGGAATCGTAGAAACCCATGTCGAGCATGCGGTCGGCTTCGTCGAGGATCAGCGTGTTCAGGCCGTGCAGTATCAGCGAACCCTTGCGCAGGTGCTGCTGAATGCGGCCCGGAGTGCCGACGATGATGTGCGCGCCATGTTCCAGCGAGCCGATCTGCGGACCGAATGACACGCCGCCGCACAAGGTCAGGACCTTGATGTTGTCTTCGGCGCGGGCCAGACGACGGATTTCCTTGGCGACCTGGTCGGCCAGTTCGCGGGTTGGGCAAATGACCAGCGCCTGGCAACCGAAGAAGCGCGGATTGATCGGGTTCAGCAGGCCGATACCGAAGGCAGCCGTCTTGCCGCTGCCGGTCTTGGCCTGAGCGATCAGATCCATCCCTTTGAGGATCACCGGCAAGCTTTGCGCCTGGATCGGCGTCATCTGGGCATAACCGAGGGAGTCGAGGTTAGCCAGCATGGCGGCGGACAGCGGCAAAGTATTAAAAGCGGTGGCGATGGTGGTCACGGGACTGGCCTGCAAAACAAAATGTCGCGCAGTGTATCAGTCCCGCGCTGCTCACCTGCAAATTATGGACGAGCAGTCGTAGCCGCCGACGTGTAGCAGCTGCCGAGGCACGAGGCTGCGTCGGGCTGCGAAGCGGCCCCCGAGGGCGGTCCTGCGGACACGCAACGCAGCCTTCGTTCCTCGGCAGCTGCTACAGGTCAGTGTTCGATATGTTCTTCCGGACGCCTGACGCGCCGTCCGTCTTCCTTCGACAGCTGCGAAAAAATCGTCGCCGCCAGCATCGCCATGATGCCGACCGTCACGAACGTGAGCTGGAACGCGCCCAGTACCGTGTCCACGCCATCATTACCGACTTGCGCCGTGAAGCCGCCGAGCAGGGCGCCGGCACAGGCGACGCCAAGACTCAGCGACAATTGCG
The DNA here is from genome assembly GCF_000690905.1 of Pseudomonas sp. Ant30-3. GTDB lineage: Bacteria > Pseudomonadota > Gammaproteobacteria > Pseudomonadales > Pseudomonadaceae > Aquipseudomonas. The sequence continues at coordinate 1,949 of NZ_JMCL01000130.1, forward strand.
CCACCACCGACAACAGGCTGTTGCCGCTGCTGGCGCTGGCGTCATCGAGGTCGATCAGGGTCACGGTGTTCATCGCGGTGAACTGCAAGGAGTTGATCGCGCCGAGCACCGCCAGCATGCCCAGCAATAGCCAATAAGGCGTTTGCGCACTGACCAGGCCCATGCTCGCCAGCATAATGCCCAATGCCAGCGTGTTGCCGGTCAGCACAATGCGGTAACCGAAACGCTCGATCAGCGGGCGCGCCACCGACTTGGCGACCATCGCCGCAGCGGCCAGCGGCAACATGCTCATGCCGGCCTGAGAAGGCGAGTAACCGAGCGCCACTTGCAGCAGCAACGGCACCAGAAACGGCAACGCGCCGCTGCCCAGTCGCGCGAACAGGTTACCGAGGATGCCGACGGCAAATGTCCGGGTCTTGAACAGCGACGGCGCAAACAAGGGATTGTCGATGTGCCCGGCGCGCAGCCAATATGCGGCCAGGCACGCCATACCGGCGAACAGCAGCAACATTACCCGCAAGTGCGGCAGATGCAATTCACCGAGGCCTTCCATGGCGACAGTGATCAACACCATCGCCGCGCCGAACAGCAGGAAACCGATGCCGTCGAAACGGGTGCGTTCCGTGCCGCGCAAGTCGGGAATGAATTTCCACACGGCGTAACAGCCGATCACGCCCACCGGCAGGTTGAGCAGAAAGATCCAGTGCCACGACAGGTATTCAACCATCCAGCCGCCGGTCGTCGGCCCCAGCAATGGGCCGAGCAGACCGGGGATGGTGATGAAACCCATGATCCGCACCAGCTCCGAACGCGGATACGCACGCAGCACCACCAGCCGCCCGACCGGCAGCATCAGTGCGCCGCCCAGGCCTTGAATCACCCGGGCGCCAATCAGCATGCCGAGGCTGCTCGACAACGCGCACAGCAGCGAGCCAATACTGAACAACAGAATGGCACTGAAGAAGATTTTCTTGGTGCCGAAGCGGTCGGCGATCCAGCCCGAGGCGGGGATCAGCAAGGCGACGGTGAGCATGTAGGCGATGATCACGCCCTGCATGCGCAGCGGATCTTCGGCGAGATCGCGGGCCATGGCCGGCAGGGCGGTGTTGAGGATTGTCCCGTCCAGCGATTGCATGAAAAACGCAATGGCGACCACCCAGGGAATCCAGCGCGCGGTGACGGGGTCGAGAGGCAGGCGATTGGGCATGGGACCTCAGTGGGGTTTGGCAGGGATCCATTGTGGCGAGGGGATTTATCCCCGTTGGGCTGCGAAGCGGCCCCAAATTGGCAGACGCGGTTTGACAGACAGGTCGCGTTAGCCGGATTTACGACTGCTGCGCAGCCGAACGGGGATAAATCCCCTC
>NZ_JMCL01000131.1 GCF_000690905.1 Pseudomonas sp. Ant30-3
AAAACCGCGCCGCCTGATTTTACGACTGCTGCGCAGCCGGACGCAGGCTGCGCCAGCTGCTACAGGGATTTGCGTTCTGGCGTAACTCGCGCAGCCAGGTCGGCTATCAGGCCGCCTCGGCGGCTGTGGCGGTTAGCGCCCCCTCTGGAGGCTGAGTGGAGGTTCTGCGCAGTGGGCAACCCGGCAAGGATGCCGGGTTAGGCGCGCACGGCCAAGGATGGCCGATCACGCCGGGCCCACGGAGCAGGACCGGAGCGAAGGCATGGCGAGCACTAGCGAGCCACCGGACGTCAGGGGCAAGAGCACTTGGTTACTTGGTGCTCTTCCAAGTGACCCGCTGTAAAAGCGGAACCAATATCAGAAGCAACCACAGCAACGGATATGTACACCAGCAAAGCCCGGTCGCTCAAGACAAAGCCATCGCTGGCAAGCCAGCTCCTACAGTTGACTGAATACACCCTCAAGAACCGAGCAACATTCAAGTCCGCCATCGCGAGCAAGCTTTGCTCCCACAGGCTCCACAGAATCCAAGGGCTGTATAGGCTCCACAGACTCCAAAGCCCCACCAAACCACCCGCCCAATCAAATCAACGGCGAACTGCTCACCACCCGCAACGCCAGCCCCTCATAGGCATCCAGGGTAATGGTGAATTCCCCCTCCGCCGTCAAATCCCCTTCAACCCGCTCATTGATGATGTCCACCACCGGACCCGGCGCAATGTTAGGCAGGTGCAAGGTTTCAACGATGGCCTGGGCGCTGAAGTTGAGCGCAGTGATCTGCGTGCCCTTACCTGCCGGCAGTTCGTGAACCATGATCAGCAGCCCCGGATTCTCGACATCGGGAATCAGGATCTGCTTGCTGGCCGCGATGTCGTACGAGCGACGCACGGCGAGGATGCGCTTCAGTTGCGAAGCAAAAGAATCCGGGTCCTTGAGCTGAGTCGGCAGGCTGCCATACAAGGTTTTCGGACGCGGCATTTGCCCCGCCGACAGCGGCGCATCCGGATTCAAATCGACAAGGTCATAGGCCCCACGATGAATCCAGCGCGTGTCGCCATCCTGCATCAGGTGCGCCACTTGCTCGGCCGGCAGCGGCAACGCGCCGACCAGGTCCCAACCCGACAGCGCAAACACCCCGGGCTGCATGGCGTTGTACATGACCAACAACAGGTGAATCTGGCGGATCTGGTCGATGTCGGACTTGCTGATCAGGTCCAGGTCGCGGATGCCCAGCGCAGCCGTGATGATGCTGGCCGTGGTGCAGGACACGCCGTTGGTAACGAACTTGAGGTTGTAAGGCGCATGTTCGCCGGCGAGACGCTCATACATCTGCTCGCGAATGTGCTCGCGCAGAATGTTGCCGGGGAACGTCTGACCTTGATAAAGGAAGGTGTCGTGGGCATGCAGCGTCCAGAAGTGCACCAGTTCCAGGGTCAGCTCATCGTGGTTCTGCAACGCGTGAATCAGCGAGGCCGGGTCGATGCCATAGGTGTGGACCTGACGCAGCATCAGGCGCAAAAACTCGGCATCGCCCATCAACAAGGCGTGCTGGTACGCCGGCCGGGTGATGAAGTCATAAGACAGGTCGGCGCCGCCGTGGGACATGGAAGCGATGTCGTCGATGGTCAGGTTCAATTCCTGAAAACTGAAACCGCCGGCCTTGCGAATCGCGCCACCGAGTAACTGGTTGCCGGTGATCGACAATGGATGGCTCTCGGACCAGGCCGTGCCATCGAGTTTGCGTTCCACACCGAGGAAGCCATTGGCATCCAGCCGAAGGATTTTCGCGCCCATCACATCGATGGCATGCAGCGCGTCGCCGATGATCATCTGCTGTGCGGCGAAGCTTGGGTCCAGCCAGTTGAGGGACGGCTGGCCTTCCTTGAAATAATGCAGATACACCCAGCGTCGCGGCTTGCCGTCCACGCCGATGACTACCGCGGTCGCGCTCCAGTCGGTCTCTTTGACGCCCGGCTCGAAGAAGATCACCCGCTGCAACTGACCGACAATATAGTGCTTGTCGCGCAAGGCATCGACCTGCAGCGGCGTGAGGTTCTGCGCATCGCGCCCTTCGAGCACGTCGGGCAGCAACGGCCAGTCTTCCTCACGGATTTCCACCATGTGGTAGAGACCCGGATAATCTTCGTAAGCCATTTCGGCCAGACGGAAGTCCGCGCCTTTGCCGGTGTGCGACGGGATCACGTCATCGATGATGACCGCGTTGTGCGCGGCGGCGATGCGGCTCAGGCCCTGCAGCTGTGCTTCGGTGCCCAGTTGTGGGTCGATGCCGAAGCTGATGCGGTCGAAATTGCCGTCGATGGTGGGCGTGTGCTCGCGCCCCTGCAACCCACCGGAGGTTTTCAGCGGGCCGTTGTGGATGCCCTGAATGCCGATTTCGGACAGAGCATGCCACAGCGTTTCATTGCCGAGCGCTTCCAATACCGTGCCGTCTTCGGCGGTGATGATGGAAGCGGGATAAGCGGTGAACCATACCGAAGCCAGCGCCGACGCATCTCTGGGACGGGTATGAGCGAAAGGTTGCTGCCAGAGTCGTCCCTGTCCGGAATACAGTTTCGCCCGTTGCCGGGCTGCATTCAGCATCGATTGCTCGACCAACCAGTTCACATGCTCGTTGCTCTCTTTCGCCATAAGTACAGTCGCTCGCAGTCAGATTCAAACATTCGATCCGCCCCATGGAGCACTGTCTTGCCTGTACCAACGGCGCGGGTAGTGTGTATATGAGCCCGCGAGGCGCCATTCGTTGCATGTAATCGCCACAAGCGCAGCGCTGCAGGTTCAGCTGCCTGCCGTTTCCTCAACACCTATCAGCGCGTTGAACGTCTCGTTATCCAGTGGCCGGCTGAGGAAATACCCCTGGCCTTCGTCACACGATACTTCTTTGAGCATCTGCAAGTGCTCGACCGTCTCGACGCCTTCCGCCGTCACCGTCAGCGACAGCGCGCGGCCCAGGCCAACAATCGCCTGAATGATGGATCTGTCATCCTCGCTGCCGACCAGTCGATTCAGGAAGCTGCGGTCAATCTTCAGCCCGTCGAACGGAAAGGTGCGCAGGTAGCTCAGCGACGAATACCCGGTGCCGAAGTCGTCCATGGCAATACGCACGCCCAGGCGCTTGAGGGTGCGCATGATTTCCAGTGCACCGGTGGCATCTTCGAGCATGACGTTTTCGGTGATCTCCAGCTCCAGGCGCGCAGGGCTGATGCCCGATTCGTCCAGCGTTTGCTGCACACGCTCGATGATATTGCCCCGCTTGAACTCGCTGGGCGACAGGTTAACCGACACGAACAGCTCTTCCGGCCACTGTGCCGCGCAGGCGCAGGCAGTCTCCATGACCCAATTGCTCAAGGCCAGAATCAGCCCGCTTTCTTCGGCGATCGGAATAAAGGTGTCGGGTGGAATCAGCCCGCGTTCCGGGTGCTGCCAGCGCACAAGCGCTTCGGCGCCGACCATGTGACCGTCGGCGATGCGATAGCGCGGCTGGAAATGCAGCCGCAGTTCTCCGTGCTTGATCGCATAACGCAGATCACTTTCCAGGCGCCGCCGCTCGATGATCCGGGCGTTCATGTCACCGGCGTAGAAGCGCCAGGTGTTCCGCCCGGCCGCCTTGGCTTCGTACAAGGCAATGTCGGCGTAGCGCAGCAACTCGGTCGCCTCGCAGGCATCATTCGGCGCCATCGCGATGCCGATACTGGCACTGACAAACACTTCCTGCTCTTCGACTTCCACTGGCCGCTCGATGGACTCGATCAGGCGACGGCACAGCGCTTCGACTTCTTCCTGCGAGCTGACATCGGTCAGAATCAAGACAAACTCGTCACCCCCGATCCGTGCCACCAGGTCGCCGTGACGCACGCAATCGGCCAGCCGATTGGACACTTCATTGAGCACCAGATCCCCCGCCGCATGCCCCAACAAATCGTTGACCGGTTTAAAGCGGTCAAGGTCCAGGCTTAGCATCACCAGCGGCTGATCTGCCGTCGGCATTGCCTTGAGTTTGCCGTCCAGGAATTCCTGCAGACGGGTCCGGTTGGGCAGCCCGGTCAGGGCGTCATGCTGCGAGAGGAATTCGATGCGCCGGCGCGCTTCGACTTCTTCGGTAACGTCGGTTGCGGTGCCGCGGAAACCTCGGCCGTCCATTTCCCGGGCCGAAAGACGCGTGATTCGTTCGCAGCCTTTGGTATCGACATAGCGACACTGGACGCTGATGTCCGGTCGCCGGTTGGGAATGCTCAGCCACTGCGACAGTGCGCCCATTTCCGTGTGCAACAGATCGTCCATTTTCGCGCCGCACCATTCGTCTCTGGACAGCCCTGTCACCGCCTCGAAACGTTCGGACAGATAGGTGAAACGGCCGTCGGTGGAGATTTCCCAGACCCAGTCCGAGCTCGCCTCGACGACATCGCGAAAGCGCGCTTCACTGGTGGCCAGCGCAGCCTGACTGCTGTGGATCGACTCAAAGCTGGCGTCCAATGCCTGGGCGGCCGCCGTGGTGCGCCGCAGGATCACCCAGATCATCAGCCACACCAGCAATGCGGCGAGACCAAGCAAAGGCAGGCCGACGCCGAGCAAGTGCAGGCCTGGCCTCGGTGGATTCCAGTGCAAACTGCCGGCGGTGCCATCTTCGCCCAGCGGGTGAACAAGTTTCTCTTCGGGTTCTCTGGCGCTCGCGACGTGCAGGCCGTTGATCCCGTAATCCTTGCCGATGGCGGCAAGTTTGGTGCTATCGAGCATGTCCACAAAAATAAGCACCGACGACGTCCGCTCATCAGCCTCCACCGTCGGGTCAGTGCCGGTCGTCAGTGCTGCCGCTGCTATCAATGCAGGCACGCCGTTGACATTGATGAAGCGTGTAACCGGCGTTTCCTCTTCCGCGCCGGCACGGGCCTCATCGAGAATCGCGCTGACGGACTGGCCCAGCCATGTGGAAATCTCAATATTTTCCAGCTCACCGTTGATCACGGAATACACCGTGCGATCAACGTCGTTAACGACAAACAGACCCTGAAAACCGAAATCGGAGTACAACGTCGGCCCGATATTCTTTCGCACATAGGCCCAGTCAACGTCTACCCGAGTATGCAGGTGCTCGTAGGCGTCACCCCAGTACGCGTAATCCTTGACCGTGATGCGCAGGGACTTTTCCAGCGATTGCATCGCCTTGTTGGTGTAGAAGGCACTTTCGACCTCCTCTGTGCGATCCAGATCATGCGCCAGGTAAATAAGCGCATAGCTGGCGAGCAGAAAGACCCCGGCCAGTAAACCGACGAATTTGTACAGAGAGGCACGCGCCAGTGCCACGCTTGAGCGATTGGACAAGGGACAGGCGATGGGGTGAAGATCGGTCGGCATAAATTCCCGCTTGGCGTGGTGCATGTCGGTTGCATACCAAGCTATCGACCGGCATGACAGAAATGTGAATCGCAACCCGCACACCCGATGTGTCAGGCGACGAACTGCACTCCACGAGCCAGTCGCTCAGTCATTCCGATGGAACCCGCTCGCCGCCCGATCCTCTATCGCAGATCAGCACAGGAGGATTTCCCCATGTTTGATCGAGCAACCGGCATGAAGCCAGGCGAACGCTATGCCTTCAATCGCAACAGCGGAGAGCGCGCGCACCAGTTTCCGGGCTTCTTCCTCGACGGCAAATATTACTTGGCGGCCGAGCTGCAAACCGCAGTCGGCTGGCTTGAAGGCCGCCAGTTCATGTACGACGAGCTCGACCTCGACGGTGAGCCGGTATTCCCTGATCGATTTGCCGGCACCATTGAAGACCTGACCCTGACGATGGTCGACGGGGAACGCCTGAAGCTCGAGGAATTGCCCTATCGCGCTTATCTCGATTCGTCTGCGCAAAAATCCGATGTCACTCACCGGCCGCCGTCTCGCGTTCGCCGGCTTGAGGGCAAACTGGTGGTCATCACCGGCGCCTCCAGCGGCATTGGCCGCGCGGCCGCCCATGCTTTCGCTGACGAAGGTGCGCGCCTGGTACTGGCGGCCAGGGATACGACAGCCTTGGCAGAGGTCGTCGAAGAATGTGCGGAACGCGGCGCCGACGCGCTGGCGGTGCGCACCGATGTCACCAGCAGCGAAAACATGCGAGCGCTGGCGGAACAGGCTGCTGACTACGGTGACGGTCGCATCGACATCTGGATCAACAACGCCGGTGTCGGCGCGGTCGGCAATTTCGAGGACACACCGCTGGAGGCGCACGAGCAGGTACTGCAGACCGACCTGCTTGGTTACCTGCGCGGCGCTTACGTGGCCTGGCCGTATTTCAAGGCGCAGCAGCGCGGGATTCTGATCAACACATTATCCATCGGCAGTTGGGTCGCGCAGCCGTACGCCGCCGCCTACTCGGCGAGCAAATATGGCTTGCGCGGTTTGAGCGAGGCATTGCGCGGGGAATTGACCGGGTTTGCCGATATCCATGTATGCGACATTTACCCGGCAGTCATGGACACGCCCGGCTTTCGCGACGGTGGCAATTTCACCGGCCACGCGCTCAAGCCACCACCGCC
>NZ_JMCL01000132.1 GCF_000690905.1 Pseudomonas sp. Ant30-3
CGGTGCATGAGTGAACTGTTAGAGCACACCAGCCATATCGAGGACCGCTTGGTAGAGCTTGATAGAGCAATCAGCCAGATTGCTCGTGAAGATGATCGTAGCCGTAGATTGCTGCAATTGCGCGGGGTTGGCTCGACCACGGCGAGTGCCTTGGTTGCCAGTATTGGGGATGGGCACGACTTCAGAAATGGTCGCCAAGTGGCTGCATGGCTCGGACTGACGCCGGGTCAGTACAGTAGCGGTGGAAAGCAGCGTTTGGGGAGTATCACCAAAGCCGGGGATGCCTATTTACGGAGTCTACTGGTGCTCGGGGCTCGATCTGTAATGGCCAACCTGGGCGATAAACAAGATCCATTTAGTCGCTGGATCCGCAATCTGATTGAACGTCGCGGTTACTGGCGTGCGGCCGTCGCGATTGCCGCCAAGAATGCAAGGATGGCCTGGGCCGTCCTGCATTACGGCGACACGTTCAAGCTTGAGCAGGTAGAACCAACTGGTGCGTAGGCCCTGGCTTCCTATTGCTCAACTTTTAAGGCGTCACGGTGGAACCATGAGCAGATAAAAAGAAGATCAATGTGCACTGCCGTCGTTGATGTGAAGCGGGTTGGACCTACGTGGGGTATACCTGAAAATCGTATGGGGAATTCAGTCCCGGTTAGCGAACGAGGTCCTCACGTGCGTCTTTCATCAGGGTCCGAGCCATCAGCTCAATATGACCGTTTGTAGTACCGCAGTCCTTCACCTTCTTACGTCGATCCGGCACGCGCAGCAGTAGACAACTAAATCGCTATTGCGCTTGCGCTCAATGGGGAAGCCCTTGTAGTACGTAAGGCTGCTCGGGAGTCTGGAGTGGATCGCACCACCTCATTCTGCTGACGCCACCGGGATGTTGGCGCTTCCAGCCAGCGAAAACGATACCGAACTGGAGAATATCGTCGAGGCTGACGAGACCTACTTCTTGGAGTCCTTCAAAGGTCAGCGTGAGCTGCCACGCCAGGCCCGACATCGTGGCGGATGAGCCAAAAAACGCGGCCTGTCTGTCGAGCAAATCCCGGTGCTGGTCGTCCAGGATCGGCAAGGCAAGCATTATGATGCTGTCCTTCCTAAGGTTGATAAACAGACGCTAGGGAGCCTGCTGCCGCAATTGCTGCCCCCTGAGTCGGTGCTATGCACCGATGGTGCTGGCGTATATCTCGCAGTTACCAAGGCAGAAGCAATCGCGCATGAGCCGTTGAACCTGGCGCAGGGTGCGCGGGTCAGGCAACGCGTCTTTCATATCCAGCATGTGAACGCCTACGACTCGCGCTTGAAGCAGTGAATGCGCCGCTTCAATGGCGTAGCCACCTGCTATTTACCCAATTACTTGGGCTGGCGGCGATTACTGGAACGTGCTGGCAAAGATCTCAGTGCCGAGACCTGGCTCCGGCATGCCCCATGGGATAGCCCACGGCGAACGCGAACAGAGCCTAAATTTATTGGGTCAGTGAGAAAGATCAACCGTGACATAGGACAGTGGTAGAGAAAAATTTAGGTGATTATAGAGCGTCGGAGTGCTCCTTCTTAGTCGCTTTCCTAACGCTGGCCGCTATATTATTCTACGCAGCCGATTTGACCGGGCACTATGGTGCTTCGATGGCGGGGGCTGGTCATTGGCTGACCGTTGATCGGCTCGCGTCATGGCTTGGGCATATTGCGAGTATCAATGGAGTGTGCGAGGTGGGCAGCCTAGGCCTTGAGTTCCTCGTAACCCACATAAAAAATATAAGAGCACCGTGAGTTATGGATTGTCGCTTGTTGAACGAGAAAAGTCGGATCTTCGTCAATGCCGACCCCTACTTCGTCTCCGACTACGTTAACCAACATGTCGGTTCGCACTGTATTCGCCTGCCCAAGAGTGGGTGCCCGGAAGCCAGCCTGAACCACAGCACTTTCGGCAGCCTTGATCTGTGTCGAATCAGCTATGGCGGTAGCGTAAGGGTGACCTCGCCAGGCTTGGAAACCTGCTATCACCTGCAGGTACTGCTCAAGGGCCATTGCCTGTGGCGTGGCTATGGCCTGGAGCACTATTTTTCGCCGGGTGAACTATTGCTGATCAATCCGGATGACCGAGCGGACCTGACTTATTCGGAGGATTGTGAGAAATTCATCGTCAAATTACCCTCAGTGGTCCTCGATCGGGCATGCAGTGAGAGCTATTGGCACAAGCCGAGTGAGGGTATCCGCTTCACCACGCGACACAACCTGCAGCAACTCGATGGCTTTATCAATCTGCTTGGGCTGGTTTGTGACGAAGCGGAGCATACAAATTCGATGCCTCGGGTCCAGGAATACTATACGGGGATCATTGCTACCAAGCTGCTCGAGATGCTGAGCAGCAATGTCAGCCGCGAGACCTTCAGCGAAGGTTGCCCGTCCTTCGAGCGAGTCGTTCAGTTCATTGAGGACAATCTCAAACAGAGCATCAGCCTTGAGCGACTGGCGGAGCTGGCGCTGATGAGCCCACGCTCGCTCTACACTTTGTTCGAGAAGCATGCTGGCACCACGCCGAAGAACTACATCCGCAACCGCAAGCTCGAGTGCATACGCGCCCGCTTGAGCGATCCCAATGCAAATGTGCGTAGTGTCACCGAGATGGCCCTAGACTACGGCTTCTTTCATACGGGACGTTTCGCCGAGAACTATAGGAGCACTTTCGGCGAGCTGCCTTCCGACACCCTGCGTCGGCGCAAAATGAAGTGGCTTGATCCCGAGGAGAGCCTGCCCCCACTCCCTTGACTGGGCGTTACTACAGGCGAGGTTCTGATCCCTACGCTAAGGGCAACAACTGGTGCTGAAAATGATGATGGAATTGCGTCAAACGCTCGCGCAGGGCAGTATTCATTCGGCGGGTGTGGTTGTTGATTTGAGACCACAATCATGCCTTCGATGGCGACCCCCGCTCCACTCTTTTTGCGCCGTTGCTAGCAGGCAGAAATTCACTCGCGCTGGGGTGTTTTGCAAGAGCCTCGTTCTGAATGCGATTTATGAAGAATACTTTCTAGGGTTCTCGTATGGGTTTCGACCGGGACGTAGCCAGCACGATGCGCTGGATGCGTTAACGGTCGCGCTCAAGGCCAGAAGGTGAACTGGATATTGGATGCGGATATCACGTCGTTCTTGGATCCTGCATAACAATGCCCTTTGGTTTATGAGGTGTGTTCGAAGAGGTCAGGCTGATCGTCGACCGCCTTGATGCGCAAGCCTTTGCGGCGTCCGTGGCAGACCAGGACAGCGTCGAGTTCGCCGCGCTTTACACGCTGCAACACGGTTTGGCGGGTGACGCCGAGTAGCCTGGTTGCATCCTGCATCACGACGTAGCCTTCTGGGCTGTGCTCGACGAAGCGGCTTCGCAACGCGTCAGTGATGCGAATACGCCAGGGTGCGCCAGGCGTCGTTTGCTCCCCGGCGATGAAGCCGTCGTTGACCCAGCGGTGCAGCGTGGACGGCTCTGTACCCAGTACACGGGCGGCCTGGCGAATTCTGAGCAGCTCACCGTCGGGAAGCTCGGCGGATCGTTCGAAACAGGGAATCTTCCAATGACGCCGCAGGTTGCCCACGAGGTTCTGGTTGAAACGCAGGCCCCGCGCGGTCACACGGCCTTGGGTGTTGAGGATGCCCGCGATGGTCGCATCGGGATAGTGCTGCGCCAGTCGACGTACCAGGGCGATGGTGTCTTCGTCGGTGCGAATGGTGGCCGGTCGCGAGCGCGGCAACGCAACGTCGCATTCGGTGAGCTTGCCGCCGCGCCAGCGTAGCTTCAGCTGCGCTCGGTATTGTTCGCGATGCACGGTAATCGAAATCTCCTCGAGCAGCGTGCGCAGCAATTGCTTCCTGTCGCGCACGGTGAGGGTCGGAGCATGCCACAGGCGTTGGAGATCCTGGCCGAGCGCGAGCAGGCGGTGTCGTTCCTCCGCGCCCAAGGTGCGGGGACGCAGTTGTTCGCGCCGGGCAAGTTCCTGCTGCGCTTGTTCGAGTTCACGCAGCTGTGTCTCCCATTGTGTTTCAAGTCCGCGCGCCACCAAACGGTTCTCAGGATCCACGGCACGGTAGCGTCGCTCGGCAAGCAACGCTTCGTAGTGCGCCCGTTCCACGGTCAGTCGCCACTGCGCGAGCGCGGCGTCGTGGTCGGCTTCGAGGCGTTCGGCGGCGCGTACAGCCGCTGCAACGCCCGCCGGCTCAACGGCCTGCAGGAAGGCCTGCGCAACGGCGGCGTCAATCTGCAGGCCACCAATATTGAGGCAGTAGACGCCACGACCATTCTCGATGCCTTTGTTCGAACAATGGTAACCCGGCGTCTGATTCGTGCCGCGGTAGTGGGTTTTAAGCGACCGGCCGCAGTGGCCGCAGATGGCCAGGCCTTGCAGCAAGGCGGCACCTTCCCTCACGGCTCCCCCTGCTTCATGGGGCCGGGGCTTGGTATTTGCAGCCAGACGCACTTGGTTGGCCTCATAGGTTGCCCAATCGATATAACCTTCATGGTGCTCACGGATGAGCACGGCCCATTGCGATTGAGGTAGACGCCGCAAGCGTGTCTTGAGCGTGCCGTGCTCATCGACATAGCGTTCCGTACGCGTCTTGCCATAGCAGTAGGCTCCCGCATAAACCGGGTTGGTGAGCACATTGTAAATGGCGTTGTAGGTCGGTGCGACCCAGCGGATTTGCTCGTTGCGGTTGAATTGCAGAGGGAACGATAAGTTCTCGGTACGCAACCACAGCCAAACACGGCGGGCCGAGCCAAACTCGTTAAAACGTGCAAACACGGCATGTAGTACGCTCACGACGGCTTCATCGGGATGCAACCTGACTTCGCCGTCGGCCTCGCCCCACACCAGTCCGGTCGGCAGACCCCGGCGCAACTCACCTCGAGCAGTCTTGTTGCGAATGCCGCCGTCCAGACGCGCGCGCAGAATGTGCAGTTCGGCCTCGTGCCCTTGAGTCCAAGCAACAGGCGATCGTTGAACAGCGCGGGGTTGTACACGCCGTCGGCATCGCCGATCAGCGTGTCGGTCATGGTGCACAGGTCGAGCAGTCGGTACCAGTCAGCGTTATTACGCGCCAGACGGAAGACCTCCAATCCTAGAATAATGCCGACGTGACCGAGCGCGACTTCGGCGGTCATCCGCGCGAAACCGCCCCGGCGAGCGGTGCTGGCCCCCGAGAGTCCCAAATCATCGTCGACAACATTGATCTGCTGCTGGGACCAGCCGAGGCCAGTCGCCCGTTGTGCGAGCGCGTACTGGCGTTGCGTCGATTCCCGGTTGTGCTCTACCTGACTGGCGCTGGACTGTCGAATGTAGACGAACGCCGCACGCTGCAAATGGCTGGAACCGATCTTGTTGGCAGTGTCACTCATCAGCGCTCTCCCTGTGGGTCGGCTCGTTGCCCGTCACGACCTTCGCGATCGCTTGAGCCAGCCTGTCGATCACCGCTTGGCGTGTTGTTTCGTCGAGTTGTTCCCACAGACTGTCGTCGTCCGGGGGCAGGTCTGCGAGGGTTAGGTTCAGTTGCATCGTTGCTCTCCTGTTCCGTCTGGCGCAGCAAAGCATCAATGATCAGGCGAGCGTGGAGTAAGTCGGCAAGTGAGCCAATCGCGTCGGCCACCGAGGCCTTGGGAACCTCGTCGGAACCGACGACAAAATCGGTCCAATTGACGGGAATCAATCCGCGTGACTCATCGGGAAAAATCAGTAGAAGGTGCAATCGTCCGGCGCACTGCCTTCGGTTAATGACCTTGAGGCGTTGGCCTTCGAACGGGTGACCCGTTCGCGTGATGACGACCGATTCAGGAGCGTCGTGGAGAGGGGTAGTCTGTCGTGGTTTCCTTTGATGAGATCGACCATGAATGGATGCTGATGTTTCTGGGGCATCGGATTGCAGACCGACGCATGCTCGGACTCATCTGTAAATGGCTTCAGGCGGGAGTAATGGAGGATGGCCGTAGGGTGGCTGCGACCAAGGGAACTCCCCAAGGCGCAGTGATTACGCCGCGTACGATCTTGCATACTTTTTTCTCTGGTGCCGGAGCCAGTCGACGTCTCGCTGGCGTTGAACCCGGGATCCGGATCAACCCGGAACACCACCAAAATCTCGTCTTTGTGAATCTCGACGCGTTTGACCAGACCGCGGATGATCTCCCGCTTGGTGACGAAATCGACAGTGCCCAGTCGGTCATGGACAGCCGCGGCAAACTCTTCGAGACGATTAATCACGAGAAACAGCTCGCGCTGCCCCACCTGATGACGCCGTGAGTCCTGAATCTGCTGATCAAGCTGCTCCAGACGGCTCTTCAAGTGCCGCATCTTCGGATCAAAGTCCATTTTGTCGATCATACCCTCGGCATAACTATCGATGAGCCGCGACCTGCCTTTGTCCAGCTGCAGTCGTTGTCGTTCCAGTGCGGCCGTATCAAGGTTTGTTTTTTCTTTTTCTTCGAGGATTCCCAGCCGACGTTCATATTCATTCTTTAGCCTTCCAGGGTGGGCGAGCAGCTCAACAACCTGCTGCCACACCAGTTCATCGAGACGGTCCGTTCGTATTTGCTGATTGTCACAGACGCGTTCGCCACCAAAGCGGTAGGCATCGGTTCCAATGCAACGATAATAGGCATAGTCCCGACGTTGGACTTTGGCCGCTGCCTTGCTGACCTTTTTACCGTAATAGGCGTAGTGACAATGGCCGCAAACGGTCAAGCCCTGAAGCAGGTAGACCGCACCATGACGGCGCTGACGAGTCGCTTTGCGATTCTCAGCAAGTTGCTCTTGAACCGACTGAAACAACCCTTCGCTGACAATCGCCGGTACGGCTATCTCGATCCACTGACTCGGATCGGTACGTACGGTGGAGTAGCCCTTCCTGGACACCTCGGCACTGTGGCGTTGTGCGCGTATCCGAGGTAAACGATCACGCGCCTGTGTTTTACCGAAAGCGGCCCGGCCCATGTAGGCTGGATTTTGCAATATTCCCCATACAGTGCTGCGATCCCAATACGGTTTACCTGAGGCGGTGACGGTGCCGGTTGCCCCAAGGCGTCGCACCACTTCGCCGATGCTCAGTCGCTCCATCCCAATCCATTGAAAGATGGTTCTGACCGTCGCCGCTTGCGGCAGGTCGATAACGTACTGTGCGGGTGCGCCATCAAGTTGCTTACGAATGTAGCGATAACCGTACGGCGCAGTCGACAGCACATTGATGCTGCCGCGTCTGGCGCCATGAAGCTTGCCGCGACGATGGCGCTCCATGATTTTGGCACGCTCATATTCCGCGATCATGCCCTGCATCTGCAGCAGCAACGACTCCTCTGGCGTGACGCCAATGGCATGATTGAGGAACACGACCTGTACGCCGCACGCCGATAGTTCTTCCATCAGCAAGGCCTGGTGAGCATATTTTCGCGACAGCCGTCTGGGGACAGGACGTAGAGACGTTCCACCAGGCCAAGTGCAGCGCGGTCTCTGAGCCGTTCCAATTGTGGGCGAATCAGCGTCGCGCCGCTGACGCCTGCATCGACAAAGCGCATGTCCTCAGCAACGTGGGCACCATCAGCCACGATCCGCTCTGTCAACGCGGCAATCTGGCTTTCAATCGTGCCGCGTTTAGCCTGTTGATCAGAGGATACGCGAGCATAGAACGCCACCATCACAGCCTGGCTCATTGTTCACCTCGCTTGGCAGCACGATGCTTTGTCACAGAGGATTGGGGTTGTGGCAATTCTGAGGAACCGCGCGCATCTGTCGGTTTTAGCTGCTCGTAGACCCTCTCGAGCTGCTCACAAGAGAACCGATTTGGCTCGAAAGCCAGACGAATATGCCAGATCCGCGGTTTTCGGCTCATGACTGAAGTGACGAGAACAATCTCGACGTCGGGGCATCCTGCATACCTCGGAGCAAAACTCTCCCTGGCAATGCGCAGCCCCCAGTTTATCCGAGAGTTTGCTCTATTGTTGCCGGCGTTATTTCACCGTTGCTTGCCAACATCTACCTGCACTACGTGATGGACTTGTGGATCAGGCAATGGCGCGAGCGTACTGCACGAGGTCAGATGATTGCTGTGCGATACGCAGACGACAGTGTGCTTGGGTTTCAGGACGCAATGGCAGACTCAGCAGTTTCTGGAGCAGTTGCAGGTACGCTTGGCCAGGTTTGGCTTATCCCTCAATGCTTCGAAGACACGGCTGATTGAGTTTGGTCGTTTCGCTGCAAAGAATCGCAGGCGGCGAGGGCTAGGTAAACCGGAGACGTTCGACTTCCTGGGGTTCACACACTGCTGTAGTGCCAACAGAAGCGATGGCTTTCAAATACTGCGACCGACGGTAAAGAAGCGAATGCGTGTGACGTTGCTGGCCATTCGGGATGAGCTGAAACGCCGACGTCATGAGCCTGTTCGGGTCGTGGGTCAGGGGCTTACCCGGGTGGTCAGCGGATACTTCAATTACCACGCGGTGCCGGGGAACCTGATACGTCTGGACGGTTTTCGAGTGGCGGTATGTCGTCTATGGTAGCAAGCCCTCAAGCGAAGCAGCCAGCGTAACCGACTCCAGTGGTCACGCTACGGACGCCTTGCCGACTGCTATATACCAAGGCCCAGAACTGCTCATCCTTACCCAGAGGAGCGCTTCGCGTCACGTACCTGAGGCAGGAGCCGGATGCGTAGTTCCGCACGTACGGATCTGTGCGGGGGGGGCAGGTAACTGCCATCCCTACCGCGACCGAAGGGCGAACTGCCATAGTCGTTTTCCTGTTGCCGCTCGTTTCCTGAGAGGCCTGTGGGCTATATCGGCTGCAGTTTTCAGGACTTGCAAGAAACGGATACAGGAGTGCAAAAAATGGCTATCTCTAGAAAGGCCTAGCTCTTAGGCTTTATGCAACTGAAACAATAATAATGGAGGCACGAAAATGAACCTGGGTCTCGACTATATTGATAGCCTCGTTGAAGAAGATGAGAATGAGGGCATCTACCGCTGCAAGCGCGAGATGTTCACCGACCCTCGGCTGTTCGATTTAGAGATGAAACACATCTTTGAGGGTAACTGGATTTATCTCGCCCACGAGAGCCAGATTCCCGAGAAGAACGACTACTACACCACGCAGATGGGCCGGCAGCCGATATTCATCACACGCAACAAAGATGGTGAGCTCAATGCCTTCATCAATGCCTGCAGTCACCGCGGCGCCACGCTCTGTCGCTTTAGGAGTGGAAACAAGGCCACCCACACCTGCTCGTTCCACGGCTGGACCTTCAGCAATTCGGGCAAGCTGCTCAAGGTCAAAGACCCCAAGGGCGCCGGCTATCCGGACAGCTT